>JBFHIJ010000101.1:0-1789 GCA_041596515.1 Chlorobiota bacterium | reverse complement strand
CCAGTTCCAATATAACATTTTCAACTTCAGCCGGAAAAACTTTTTCTCCACCAACATTTATTATTTCAGAGTCTCTACCTAAAATTCTAATATATTCTCCGTCAGTTTCTACCTTATCACCTGTGATATACCATCCATCTTTTGTAAAAGGATGCGGTGCATTCAGGTAGCCCAGCATAGCCGATTTTGCTTTAATTTGTAAAATACCTTCTACTATTCTGATATCAAATCCATCACCACCAATTTTGAACCAAAGCGAATCATTAGCTTTTGATTTAGATTGCAATGTACCGGTTTCAGAAGTCCCAAATTTTTGCAGAAACTTAACATTTGGGAATATTTCAGTGCATTTCTTGAGTAAATATTCAGGCATTGGCTCGGCACCATAAGTTATATAGTTTAGTGAGCATAAATCATAACTATTGTGCATATCACTTAGCAAAATAAGATTAAGAAAAGTAGGTGTAACAGGTAGAACTTCAATTTTGTGTTTTTCGATTGTTTCGCAGACTGATTTTGGACTTCGGTCATTTTGGAATACTAAACTGCTTTGGTTAGATAATGAATATAGAATAGTATCAAAACCACCAATATGATCATAATTCATAAAGGAGAGAGTTCTAAAATCTTTACCAACTCTTTGATATTTATCTAATAATGTTGATACATTATGGACTATGCCTTTACTTTTTCCACTTGTACCGGAAGAAAAAAGCACCAGACCAGGTAATTTATTTTCTAACAAATATGAATAATGTACTGAATCTAAAGAGTAGCTATAATTTACTATCGTAGGTCTATTATCATCAAATTTAATAGCTTGTTTTACACCTGCAAGCCTAAAGTATTCATCTTTTTTATCTGCAAAAGTTGAAGAAAAAGGAATCGATATATTACTACTTTCAATAGAAGCTAAAAGCATAGCAATCGCCTCCGGAGAGTTATTGGAATCAATTGCTAATACAGTTCCTGAAAGATTATGACCTTTTAGAAAATCTTTAAATTCTTCAATTTTAGCAAGCAACTCTTTATAAGAAACGGCTCTATCTTCGTAGATAAAAGCCGTTTTATATTCAACTTGTTTAAATCTATCAATCAGAAAATCTAAGTACATTTATACTCCACCCAGATAAATAACCTGTCCTGTAATAAAATCACTTTCCGGTTTGATAAAGAAATCTATTGCATTTGAGACATCTCGAAATTCACCTAACCTCTTAATAGATTGTCTATTAATTAGTGCGTCCATTTTGTCTTTTGGTACTGCACGAATTAAATCTGTTTCAATCGGAGTAGGTCCCACTGCATTTACAGTTATATTATATTCGGCTAACTCACGAGCAGTTATCTCAGTAAGATTAACAATAGCTGCTTTGGAAGCTGCGTAAGATGCTTCACCTTCTAATTTTAAAGGAGTAGCAACCGTAGCAAAATTTATAATTCTTCCGAAATTATTCTTTTTCATAATTTTAGCAGCTTCTCTTAAAAAGATAAAAGAACCAAAAACATTTGTAGCAAATATCTTTTGTATAGTTGAAAGTGGAGTTAGTAAAATATGATTCATAGATGCAATACCGGCATTGTTAATCAGTACATCTAAGCGTCCGTATTTTTTTCTGATTGCACTGAACATCTTTTTTACTTCCTTTTCATCGGCAACATCTAGGCAAAAATGTTCATAATTGTCTAAATAAAAGTCAATATCAGATCGACTACAGCCAACTACCTGCCAGCCTAGTTTTACATAATATTCTGCTAAATATTTACCAATTCCTTTGCGAGTACCGGT
>JBFHIJ010000100.1:0-1947 GCA_041596515.1 Chlorobiota bacterium | reverse complement strand
TGGTAGATTTTTCGCTAGTAAGCGAATAGATGTAACTAAGTATAAAACCGGCATCTATTATTTAGTTATAGATAACGGAGAGGAACAGAAAATGGTAGGTTTCGCAGTAAATTAGCCATATCCTTACTTCGAGAATGAGATATAGAGATATTAATCAAAAACCCGTGGAAGTAAACTTTCACGGGTTTTCTGATTGAAAACTTAAATAAATATATTATGTAACTAAATGCACATATAACTGTTTGTATGTAATATAAAATACATTTACCCAAAAAGGAGCATTCTGATGAGAAGAATTTTACTATTTGCTTTTATGTTTATATTAACAACTGTGGCATACAGTCAGCAATTTGGCAAACCAATATTTTGCACGGAAGACGATAACCCATTTAGTTATTTTGCTTTAGATTCAGCGGGGACTCAATATTTCTATCGTTTCGGATCTTCACTTGCTCATGTATATGACCAGAAAGCAGATTCGCTAATTCCGCAGATGTATATTTCAATGCGGGATTCCGTATATGAGGTTCGCTATATTAGCGATTTAGTTTTTGGTAAAAAGTCAAAGCTTCAGATTGTAGTTCCTGCTATGAAAGGGGTCTACGGTCAGGATTCAGCTATTCACTATTTATATGTTGAGAATCAAGACTCTGCAATGTCTTGGCGATACACTTTAGGAGAATACTCAATAGCGTACCAAAAGAATATTTCTAAAGTGATTTATGCAGATAATAAATACTGGCTATTTGGCAATTACAAAAGGCTACTTACAATCGATGAAAATACATTAGAAATAGATTCTGTTATGCTTGGTGATGAAAAATACAAAATACCATATATTTGGCCTGCTTTAATAAATCAATACAAAAATGGCTTGCTTTATGTGACATTTGATAGTAAATATTTGCATTATGTTTCGAGCGATGAATATTATTCTATAAGTATAGATTCTATAATTACTGAGCAGTATCCTAAATTTTATCATTTGAAATCTATCAAAATATTAGGTAACAAAGCATATATGCTTGATGTTACTACTGTCGTACTAATACTTGATTTGGATACTCATGAATTGGAAGTCTTTGACGTAGACAAAGGCATTTTACATGAATTTTTAAAAGATGATAATCTTAATACAGATAGCTTTGCATCTGAAATAAAGGTTACAAATAACGGAGATATTTATCTTAGTTATATTAGTAATAGTAGACAAGAGTATAAAATGTTCTACATAGATGAGGATAGGAATCCTTCATTACCTTCCGCTCCGTATATGAATGAAGTAACAATGCTGATGCCAACACCATTTGGCTATTACTACTTGGCAGGGCAGTATGAAAATCCCGACTCTGATACAAATTGGGTAGCAGTGCCTTACTATCCCAATGGAACATCTGTAGAAAGTGTTCCTACAATGCTTGGTATGAAAGTAGCACCAAACCCTGCGATGCTCACCACCACAGTAGAATTTTATCTACGCCCGGACTTGGTAGACGATTTAAAATTTACAGTATATAACTACCTTGGTGGCGTAATTGACAAATTAGACAGTAATGTAGAGTACGACAATGGTAGATTTTTCGCAAGCAAGCGAATAGATGTAACTAAGTATAAAACCGGCATCTATTATTTAGTAATAGATAACGGTGAGGAGCAGAAAATGGTAGGCTTCGCAGTAAATTAGCCATGTCCTTAATTCGAGAATGAGATATAGAGATACTAATCAAAAACCCGTGGCAGTAAACTATCACGGGTTTTCTGATTGAAAACTTAAATAAATATATTATGTAACTAAATGCACATACAACTGTTTGTATGTAATATAAAATACATTTACCCAAAAAGGAGCATTCTGATGAGAAGAATTATACTATTTGCTTTTATGTTTATATTAACAACTGTGGCATACAGCCAACAATTTGGCAAGCCAATATTTTGCACGGAAGA
>JBFHIJ010000099.1:0-2308 GCA_041596515.1 Chlorobiota bacterium | reverse complement strand
CGGGATTTTATAATACACAATTAGATATTTCCCAGCTATCACCTGGCTCTTACTTTGTGCGTTTGTATGAACTATCAGGCATAGAAACTACTCAACAACTTAAAATACTTAAATAATAATCAAGCCGCAAAGATAGAATCAATCCTATTCGAAGATAATAATTTGCAATTTTCATAATGTATCAATCCACAAGGTATAGAAACTTCTGTGGATTTTTTTTGTTCTCCGTTTAATATTTACATATTATGAATATTTTAAAATGTATATTGATAAATATAAAACAACAATATAGAGTCTACTATGAAAACTATCGCATTTCTTATAGCTATTAGCTTATTTATTCCGGCATTTACAAATGCTCAGATTTGGGAAGAAAAAACAAAAACGCTGCCTTTAGCACATCATCAGGAATTAGCTCATATTCCCGGCACAAGCAAGTTCCTTATGTTTGGTGGAAAAGTTGATCTAACAGTTTTGGACGATACATATATTTACGATGTAGAAAAATCTACATGGCAGGAAGTAAAATGCAAGGATAAGCCTTATCCTAGAACCTATCATTCCATGGCTCCATTGACAGATGGTAAAGTTTTAGTATTTGGTGGAGAGCAGAAGATACCAACCGGTGCCAGTTATTCGTACGATACGGATCTTTTTGTTTTTGATATCACTACAAACAACTGGTCCAAATTACAATCAAAATCAACTCCCGGAAATTTGATAGAATATGAAGTAATTCAAATTGATGATGGCAAAGTTCTGTTCTTTGATCATAGTAATTTATCAGGTATATATCCCACACACGAAACCTTTATGTATCTATATAATTACTTTACAAATTCTTGGTCAATTATTAATGTAGGGAACTCACCGCAACATGATCAAGTTGCAAATATTGTTAAATTCGATAATAACAAAATATTGATGATTACTCAACCTGAAACCACATACCCTGAGCAAAAGCCATACGCTACTTGGACATTCGATATTACTACAAACACTTGGGATAGCTTAGAAACTGTCGACACTCCAATTAAAATAAGTCAGCTTCATTATTACTCTCATGCCTCCAATCTAGGAAATAAAAAGTTTCTTGTATATGTTGAACCTAGAAATTATGATGCTAAAGAATATTACCTTTTCGATGGTAATACCAATAAATGGTCTGATATCAGTAACGAACATATCGACACAAATGCTGAAATTTATAGCATGCATACGTATGGAGACGGCAAATCTCTGATATTTTATACTGAATATTATAATAAAATAGACATTTTTGATATAGCTGATACTTCTTTTACTACTGTATTGCAAGATTTTGTGCCTCCAGAACCTTTGGGAGGAATGTTCCCAATTAGTGAAGACAAAATGCTATGCACTAGTTATAATTCTTTCCGTACAGGAAAATCTAATAATCTGTGGATTTATAATAAAAGAACTGACAAATGGACATTAGCAGAAGACAGTAATCTGCCTAAACCTCCCTATTTTTCAAGAAATTATATAGGAAACAGCCAAACCATTTTTTGGTTAGACTCTAACAATTCTGACAATCAACCTGCTTATATTTATGATGCTTCCACTGATGTATGTACTTACTTACAAACTGCTAACTTAAGTAGTACCTTCAGAGGACTAAAAACATGGATATATCATTCCCAAAATGGTAATTTCCTGATATTTGGATCGGAATCTCAGACTTCTGCTATAGGAAGTCTCGATGATAGCGTTCGTTATGCCTACTATAATTTTCAGGAAAATAAAGTTACTTATCCCAAAAAGAACACAAGTCTTCCCTATTTGTGTAGGTTTGGCTCATCCTTTCTCACAGATTCTACTGTAATTCTATTTGGAGGATATAATTCGCATCACATAAATCAAAAAGACACTTATATCCTGCACCTACCATCTTTAGTGTGGCATAAAATTGAAACAAAAGGATCCCCGTCGAAAAGACTTAATCCTTTAATGAAGCCAATAAGTGATGGTAGAGTCTTACTACATGGAGCCTCTGAAGATAATTTTTACACCGATGACTGGATTTTTGATATAAAAGATTCTTCATGGACACAATTAGTACAGCATCCTAAACCATTCTACCATATTAATTATAGTCTTGCAGCATTTCCGGATAGAACTATGATGTTAATGTCTGATTATGGGGGGTATTGGCTTTCTAACGAAAACTTAGTCTCAGTAGAGGATTCAAAATATCCACTTTTACATAATTTATCACCGGAGCTAGCTTTGTCTCCTAATCCGGCAAACTCTTCCACTTCTATGAATTATATCATCAAGAAGATAT
>JBFHIJ010000098.1:0-2609 GCA_041596515.1 Chlorobiota bacterium | reverse complement strand
TCCGGTCTGACTGTGTATGCAGTTTCAGATTTATCTGCATAACTATTTAATTGAGTTACATCATCACAGTTTGTCCAAGAAGTGCCGTTATATCCACGCATGTAAAAATATGTATTAGGATCAGCATATGACCAAACAAGCATATAATAATTGCCATTTCCGTCTGTTTCCATATCATAAGGGTAGTCATCTCTTCCCGCTTTATTCGCTAGAGCTGTTGCAGCTCCTGCGTTTATTTTGAAGTAAGTTGTATTTGTTGCAGTTTCTCTACTGTAAGCAAAATATGTATCGCTACCTTCTATATATCTTCCTAGTATTGTATACCAATCTCCTGAAGTAACTCCATCAAACAAGAAAGTGTTACCTGTCCAGGAATCAGTAGTATTATTAAATACATCATAATAAATATTGGGAGATGTATTTGCATTATCATCATACGCATAATAAAAATATAAATCATTTGAATTCACATACAAATTGCGAACAAAAAGTTCATTAATCCCGCTATCAACTGCACCTGTCCATGAAACTATATCAGTGGAAGCCGTCCAAGTTCCATCAAGATATGTATGCCTTAAAGCATATTCTCTAGGGTCTTCTGAATCTCTATAGCTATAAACAACATGAGGATTATTAGCATCATCAACTACTATTCTAGGATCAGAAGCACTTAGCCACCCACTTGGGTGAGAATACTCTACCAGAACTTCGAAATCCCATGTTACACCATTGTATTTACCATACATCACACCTCTGGTACTGCTAACCCCTGTACCCTTATAGTGCGTTAAGGCAATGTGTATGTTGTTATTAGCATCAGTAGTTATAGCAAAACTACCTCCAAAAGTAGAGACTGATGAGACATTTGCGTCAGCATTTACAAGAGCAGGAGTGATATCTACTACATGAGACCAAGCGGTTCCGTTATATTTCCATAATTCAATTATAGTAGATTCTTCCTTGACCAACAGGTATGTGTTACCTATATTATCATTTGCCATTTTAGGATATGCCCAACTATGTGGGGTTAAACCTGCAAAAGTGCCTTGCGTAATAGCAGCTTCACCGCGGCTTATTAGCAACAATGCCATCAAGCATGTTGCTATGTAGAAATATTTTTTCATGTTATTTTCCTTTATGTCAATACAATTACTACAATGAACACTTTTTAGGCATTAAAACCAAATAAAAAGCGAATACCAATTTATTTTTATCTAAATTTATCGTTCACTTAGTAATAACTATACTAAATAAGCCATAAGTATCCAATCAACTTACGGCTTATAAAATCTCTTATCCTACTTCTTCTACTATTTTATTACTAATCTCTGGACTGTGTGCTCTCCTTTATCGGAAGTGATGGAAAGCAGGTACATTCCAGAAGGTAAGTTTACATTAAAAGTTTCTGATTGCACTCCGGGACCTCGTTTGATATTGGTTTTTAAAGTGGCAACTTCTTCTCCGTAAAGGTCATGTATTTTGAAGTCCAAACTTCTACTCTCGCTTAGAGTGTATTCCACTGTGAAGTCGTGCTCCACGGGAACAGGGTAAATTTTCATTTCTTGTAAGCCCCCATTGCAGGCGCGCCATACATCGCAGTATGTTTCTTCGCCGGCAAGAGCTTTTCCTGAACAAAAATCACCTTCTGCTATGGCAGACAATTCTGTGCCAAGTTTTTCCCTGTATTTGAGTGGAAGTGCTGCGATCAGTTCTTGAGATATATCATACCACAATATAAAATCCGGTTTGTCTGATCCTTCATCTAATTTGATAGCTATTGCAAGCATTTTATTTAGACGAGAGTCGTCGAAAGTTGTTAGTTCTTTTAGAGTAGAATCGTTTAAAGAAGTATTGATATCATCAATAAATTTGTTCAGATCGTCTTGACCTAATTCGTCGTCATCAGCATTCAATTCTTTTTCGCAAATTTCAATATTCGAGAAATTTATTCTAATTGATGAAGTATCTGATGCTAGTGAATCAATTCCATATTCTAAATAACTATTATTATTTTTTCCCCTGCCAATTTTCATATCAAACTTTGGAAAGTTTTTTAATTGATTATCAATAATTGAATCTAAAGAAGCTAAGGCTTCCTGAGTGAGAGTAGTAGGGTCTACTGTTGGAAACATTTGCTCTCTTAATTGCTTACGTGCAATATCTTCGAATACAAAGCTTAGATCCAGTTCTTCACCTTCTTTCAAGTTAGAAACCATTTTATAAAATTCTTTATCAGTAGAATCCGGTTCTTTTCCTGACATCATTTTTTGTAGTGTATACAACATTGGTTCTGAGAATTTTTTAGGTTGAGAGTTCTGCACAGTATTGAGATCAATATTTATACTTTTTTTACCGTTTTCATCTGTGGAAACGTATTCGGATCTAGTCATCATTTTCATGTTGCCGGTATCGAACATGCTCATTTCCTTTTTCCCTTCCGCGTCAGTTATTAACTGAGGTGAAAATTTGGCTATATATTCTTTGTCTGACCTTACAGCATAGTCAATTATGTTAGAGCCATTTTCTTTTTTAAGTGTAAGAAGGATTGTGGACTTCACATTATCTTCTTTGTTTCTAAAAGCAGGAAATGAAAACTCATTGCCGTTTTT
>JBFHIJ010000097.1:0-2612 GCA_041596515.1 Chlorobiota bacterium | reverse complement strand
TCGATCAAGAACAATAGAAGTCCCATTATAATATATTGCAAAATCATTTGCTGCATCTATCTCAGATGTAAACACATCACCCGGATCCTTCCCATCATAATCCGCCATACTCACAGGATTATTCATACTATACTGGTACGGAGACCAAGAATAATACTTCTCCCACAGTGGATCTATAGTAGTAAATCTGCCTAGCTCGTAGTCCACTTTACGCACGCCGTGGTCGCCCAGTTCGCTTTCGGTGTCTAGTTCCTTGCCGAGGTAGGCGGTGCGTAATAAAAAAAATGACTCAAGATGTATAAGAACTTGAGCCATTTAATTAAGAACATAGTGTTTATGCGCTGCAAACGTTTCTATAAATTCTTGCAAATTTATTTGAGAATATCAACATACTGTTACATTACCTTTCCAAGATTCATCAGAGATGAGTCTAACAGATATTTGAGCATAATACAACTTATATCATCGCTACACTTCAAGTTGCTCATAAATAGACTTAATAAATTTTGGAAGAATGAAAGGTTCTATTTTTTCTGCCTGACCTGTTTCATTGTCTATAATTACATTTACGCCGCAGATTTTAGAATCTTTTTCTGCCAATTTGTATTTATGTGCTACCTGAAAGCGAAATCGTTTATATGCAATTTCTTTGTCCATACCTACAACAGAATCATAAGGGCCGGTCATGCCTACGTCTGTAATGTAAGCGGTGCCGTTTGGAAGAATATTAGCGTCAGCGGTCTGTATATGTGTGTGAGTGCCACAAAGCGCAGAGACTCTACCATCTAAATGCCAGCCCATAGCCATTTTTTCAGCAGTAGCGTCAGCATGGAAGTCTACAAAAACATTTTTAGTTTGTTCGCTGATTGACTTTAGAGCGCTGTCGGCTGCACGGAAAGGACAATCAATCGAATTCATAAATGTTCTGCCCTGAAGCTGGAGCACTGCCAGTTTCTTGCCGTTTTTCTCTACAAAGGTGTATCCTCTGCCTACATTTCCGGGAGGATAGTTAAGCGGACGGAGCACGTTGTTATTAGAAGAGAGTAGTGGCTTGCCACCCCAGTTATCCCAGACATGATTACCAGTGGTTAACACATCAGCGCCAAGACCAAAAAATATTTCTGCTTCCGTCTTGGTCAAACCTTTGCCACCGGCAGAGTTTTCGCCATTGATAATAATAAAATCAGGTTTATATTTTTCTCTCAGTTGAGGTAGCATTTCTTTGCATGAGTTAATGCCCGGGTCTCCCACGACATCACCAATAAACAGGATACTAATTTTTTCGGACATTTTTTTTCCAATATCTATTTAGAATACAATGCAATTTACTAAATTAGGAAACGTTCTGAAACCTTATTCAATCATTTTTGTTAAAGAATATGAAAATATATACTAAAACCGGAGACGCAGGCGAGACAAGCTTATTTAACGGAAGCCGCGTAAAAAAGCATAATAGTCGTGTAAATCTATATGGCACGGTCGATGAACTAAATTCTATAATCGGAATAGCAATATCTTTTTGTGGGCATGAAGAGTTTACAAGCCTATTGCAAAAATTAAGTCTTAGCTTGTTTAATTTGGGGTCTGACCTTGCTACTCCCTTAGATCCAAAACCTAAATTTGAAGTGCCACGAATCGGACAGTCCAATATTGACGAGTTGGAACAACTAATAGATAAATTTGATTCGGAACTGCCAAAATTAAAATATTTCATATTGCCCGGTGGTTCTCATTCTGCTTCATTTCTGCATCAGGCAAGGACTGTTTGCCGCAGAGCAGAAAGGTTAGCTACGGAGCTATCGGAAGTTGAATCTTTGGGAGATTACGTAGTTAAATATCTAAACCGTCTATCCGACTTCTTGTTTGTAGCTGCAAGATATGCAAACAAAGTAGACGGCAGAGAAGATATTATGTGGAAGCCGTAAAGAAAAGATGTTGCTTAGTGATACTTTTTGCTCTTATCACACTTGATGAGCCTCAGCATTTAAATCGTGTATCCATTTATATCCAGACTATCACCAAAAGCTGTCTAAGTATTAGGCAGCTTTAGTTTATTTTAATGCTGCTTCAAACTTATCTACAACTTGCGCTTGTGGCAATCGAGTCTATCAAGATGCTGTTGGCTTTTATTGTGTTCGCTCACGAAACAATTTGTGCCACCAGCTGAAGCAGGCGATTCCTCTTGTTAGCAATTGCAACCGAGGGATTTAGCCGACAACAGAATAATTTTTTATTTGATTTAACTAAAGCAATTTGTTGACAGAGTTATATGTATTTTTACTTATGAGACAGCCTCTCTACGTAATAATAACTTATCTCATATATCATTTAGGCTCTCAATCAAAATTGCTGCGAAAAGAATAATAAACCCGGATTCTTTTGGACTTATTTAACACACCCACATTCATATTCTACTTTTAAAATAAGAACTTAAGCCTATGCGTATATAGAGGTAAGTTCTAAGTAGACTAAGATATCCCCAATATTTGTTAAAAATAAACATTTCTTTCCCGCCTTGTTTACATTATATTTGTAATATTGCATATAAGGCGGTTTTGTATTTTATCACCTTTATTTCCGGAGTCTCAAATGCCTATACCTACTCTCTTAAC
>JBFHIJ010000096.1:0-2674 GCA_041596515.1 Chlorobiota bacterium | reverse complement strand
TGCTTTTGTTGAAGCAAAGCTATTAGATATGCAAGGAAAAGAAGTAGCAAATATTCTCTCTGAAGAGTTTACAGGGACTAAAAGAGTAAGCTATAATGCAAGTAACTTAACAGCAGGGACTTATTTCTTGCATATTAGTGATGGAACTCATTTTGTTACTAAGAAAGTTAGTATTGTAAGATAGTCAACATCGAAAAATACAATTTAAAGCGTAATCTTTTTAACAACGATTGCGCTTTATCTGTATATAAAAATACCATTTTTTTCGTATTCTTATATTTAGTATATTTTACATATACACTTTTTATTATTCCTACTATATAGGTAACTTATGAAATATGCTACCCTAATAATTCTATTATTGATTTCACCATTATTAGCGAAACAAAACACCTCATTGACTCTTGAAAATCCTAATGGGAGATCTGAATGGATTAATTCTACTTACGAAAATAAAAATGTAGAATTACCTCAAGATTTTAAAATCATTCAAAAACAATTTTCAAACTCCCTTCCTAATGCTCCTGAAGGCTTTTTTGCAAAAGCTTCTAATACAATAAGCTCACAAACTTGGATGCATGCCGGGCCAAATAACGTAGGTGGCAGGACAAGAGCCGTGGAATATGACAGGACTAATCCGGACATCATAATTGCAGGTGGTGTGTCCGGTGGCATTTGGCGTTCTGTAGATGGAGGCAACTCTTGGGTACAAACTACAGGAATCCATGAGATAGCTTCTGTTACTGCTATAATTCAAGATCCTCGCCCAAACAAAAACAATAACTGGTACTGTGCAGGTGGTGAAATAGGTTCTAATTCTGCATCCATGTCTCATTCTGCATCCTATGCCGGAAATGGAATATATCAATCGACAGATAACGGACTCACTTGGCAACCTTATGGTGATACAGGTGATAATCAGCCTCAAGTAAGAGAATTTATTGACAATGTATATAGATTAGCTATCGACCCAACTAATATGGAAGAAGACATAATATATGTAGCATGTCTTGGTACAATTTTAAGAATTTCTGATAATGGAAATAATATAGAAAAAGCCTTAGATTTAGAAGAGTTGACTTTTTATAATATGGCAACTGATATACTAATCACTCCTACCGGAAAATACTATGCCACTCTCAGCTATTATTCCAGATACACTAATAGAACTACTTCGCACTCCGGCATATTTTATTCAGAAAATGGCACAAATTGGGAAGATATTACACCTGAGTTTTTGCAGCCTTCTTATAGAATAGTTTTAGATTATGCACCTTCTAACGAGAATATTCTTTATTTCTTGATATCAAATATTAAAGAATTATCAACAGACTGTGCAGATTATCCTCAGTGCAATTCGATTTGTAAATTAGAAATCGAAGGTAACGACTTTAATTGGACAAATCTTAGTGATAATCTTCCTTTTTTTGAATCTAAAAACGAATATAATTACTTAATTACTCACAAAGATTATTGTAGCACTATAAAAGTTGCTCCTGATAATCCGGATATCGTGCTTCTTGCCGGGGCAAATTGCTTTATCTCTTATGATGGTTTTTCATCTACTAAAAGAACACAATGGATAGCAGGGTATAACCCCAATTGGGATTCAAATAGTTATGCTGATACTACTAAATCATTACAGGAAATATATCAGGGTATGCTAAATTCTATGTTTCCAACAGGAGGGTGGGATTTCCACTGGTTCGATTACAACCCTATTAATCCTAAAGAAGTTCTTTCCGCTTCTGATCACGGTATTCATAAATTGACTGATATTTCAGAAACAGCAGATAAAAACTGGATTGACTTGAATAATGGATACTGTACAACACAATTTTTTGATTGTGCAATCAATAAACATGTTGCAGGTAGTAATGACATAATTGGAGGTATGCAAGACAATAGTACTTTGGGAAATATTATAGATAATAATACTTTTATCGCTTATTACCCAGGTGACGGGATGCAATGTTACATAACCGGAAGTAATAGTATCATAGTGTCAAGTCAATTTGGCAATGTAATAAGATTAAATATTAATAATGGTGTACCATATAACGGTGCTTTCCTTTTTCCTAATAACATAAATGCTCTTTCTCCACAGTTTAGAACAATCTTTTCTATAAACAGCATAAATGAAAAAGAGATTGCTATACCGACGAACTCAGCTATATGTATCTGTAATGACCTTACTAAAGCTAACACAGATATTACTTATGATATCCATATGATAGACAATTTGGATGCTACATCTGTAGAATATGCAAATGTTCCTGAAAAAGTTTTATATGTAGGAACAAAAAATAATAGAATTTTTAAGTTAACAGATTTTTCTAAAGACAATTTTTCTTATGACATAATAAATTTACCTGATTTTGTAACAGGTAACTACATTTCAGATTTATGGATTGACCCACAAGATAATAACCACTTTATAGCTATAGTATCTAACTACCTTACTCTTGGCATGCTTGAAACGAAAGATGGTGGTGAAACTTGGACTGACAACGGTGGCAATTTAGAAGATAATCCTGATGGCACAGGTGCCGGCCACTCTTTCAGATGCTATGAAAGAATGGTTTATGAAGGCGACACGCTTCATTTATTAGGTACTTCTGACGGCCTGTTCTCTACTAAGAAGCTTGATGGAGCGAATACGATTTGGATGAGA
>JBFHIJ010000095.1:0-2695 GCA_041596515.1 Chlorobiota bacterium | reverse complement strand
TCTCATCCAAATCGTATTCGCTCCATCAAGCTTCTTAGTAGAGAACAGGCCGTCAGAAGTACCTAATAAATGAAGCGTGTCGCCTTCATAAACCATTCTTTCATAGCATCTGAAAGAGTGGCCGGCACCTGTGCCATCAGGTTTATCTTCTAAATTGCCACCGTTGTCAGTCCAAGTTTCACCACCATCTTTCGTTTCAAGCATACCAAGAGTAAGGTAGTTAGATACTATAGCTATAAAGTGGTTATTATCTTGTGGGTCAATCCATAAATCTGAAATGTAGTAGCCGGTTACATATGCTGGAAATTCAATAATATTATACTCTAGATTATCTTCAGAAAAATCAGTAACTCTATAGATATTTCTGTTGGAAGTACCTATATAAAGTACTTTATCTTCAGCCGTTGCGTACTCTATCGCTGTTGCACCTAGATAGTCTATATTAGTTACCCTAAGATTTGCTTCGGCAGAATCATGAGTGATGTCATCGCAAATAGCTATTGCATGGCTTGTTGCAAATGCAAGTTCTTTTTCATTCTTAGGATTTAAAGCAAAAATTGTATGGAATGACTCACCTGGTACACTTGAGCTTCCATAAGAGATATAATCGAAATCTACAACTTCTTCGTTATCTAAATCTAGCCTGGCAATCACACCATATTGTGAAGAGACTACTGCGCTACCATAATTTGTTATAAAGCATGTCAATCCATCACCACCTAAATACTCGGAAAAGACAGAATTTGCATCAAAGCAAGCTAATGTATTATTATCTTGGAGTCCTCCAAAAATAACATTATTACCAGCTTCATGTCTATTTATTGCACAATCATAAAACTGAGTTGTGCGATAGCCGTTATTTAAAGATTCCCATTTTTTATCCTCATATTCTGAAATATCAGACAATTTATGTAGTCCGGCATCAGAAGCTGCTATTACTTCATTTGGGTTATTAGGATTGAATGCAAAAAAATGAAAGTCCCAACCTCCACCATTTTCAAACGTCAAGTTTAGACTATTTTTATAATAATTAATTTTTTCTGTTGTAAAGTCATATTTATTAGGATCAAACTCAGGGCTATAACCTGCGATCCATTGTGTCCTATCTGTAGAAGTGAATCCATTATAACTGATGTAGCAGTTGGCACCTGCCAAAAATATGATATTAGTATCAATTGGGCTTACTTCAATATCCATACAGTAGCCGGCATGTACCATCAGGTAATTATGAGAATTCTTTGATTCAAAAAAGGGTATGTTAGAACTTAAGTCAGTCCATTCTAGTTTAGCATTTGTGTTATCTAATTTAAACAATGAATAGCAATCAGGATATCTATCATCGCAACTGGTTGAGTATTCTACAATGTTGTCGCTTAAAAAGTAAATGATGTTTTCATTTGATTCGGAATAATCCATAACAATACGTGAAGTGGGCTGTAGAATATCCGGAGATATATTAGTCCAATTTAAACCATCCTCAGAGTAAAAAATACCATTATGTGAGGTTTCTCCGATAAATGCTTTAAAACTCAAAGTAGCATAAAATTTCCCACTGGGAGTTATCAAAATATCGGTTGCTAAATTAAGTGGAACGAAACTTGGTAAGTTTAAAGCGTTTTCGATTGTATTTCCATTATCTGAAATTTTTAGAATATTTAAAACGCCTGCGACATAAAGAATATCTTCGTCCAGATTTGTGGGATCCATAGCTAATCTATAAACATAATCAATAGTCTCGTTTATCTGCGGAGCATTATTTCCTGTATTACCATAAGGCTTCCAAGAAACTCCATTATCAGTGGATTTAAAAATACCATTCCCGCCATAAAATGCAGAAAACACCATGGAAGCAGAATTCCCGGTAGACTCGCCACCTGCACAATACCAATTATTACTTTTACCGGGTCTGGGATCTTGAATAATGCTTGAGACAGCAGCAATTTCTTCTATGCCTGTTGTTTGAACCCATGACTGCCCACCATCCACCGAGCGCCATATACCACCAGACACGCCACCCGATATAATGATATCAGAGTTTTTTCTGTCATATACAACAGCTCTGGTTCTGCCTCCAATATTATTTGGTCCTGCAGGCATCCAAGTTTGAGAACTTACTGTCTTAGTACCTTTTGCAAAGAAGCCTTCTGCAGCATTAGGTAATGAATTTGAGAAGTCGTCTTGGAGCTTTTTAAAGTTGTCGGGAGTTTCTACTTCGGCATTTTCATAAGTAGATCGCATCCATTCATTTCGTGCTTGGGGATTTTCTTTTTGTTGGTCGGATAATTGAGCGTTTAACGTGACAGATACTGATATCCACAGCAAAAGAATGATGTTGTATTTCATAGATTTCCTTTTAAAAAAAAACTAAATGCAATTATAATAAAATAGAATAAAAGATAGAAATTACCAAAGAAATGGTATACCTAAATACAAAAAAACGCAAACTAACTAAGTAGATTGCGTTTTTTTTAATAAATATTTTCTAAAATATTATCTAATAATACTAACTTTCTTAGTAACAAAATGAGTTCCATCACTGATGTGTAAGAAGTAAGTGCTGGTAGCTAAGCTGCTTGCATTATAGCTTACTCTTTTAGTCCCTGTAAACTCTTCAGAGAGAATATTTGCTACTTCTTTTCCTTGCATATCTAATAGCTTTGCTTCAACAAAAGCATTACTATCAGAGTTAAGAACG
>JBFHIJ010000094.1:0-2984 GCA_041596515.1 Chlorobiota bacterium | reverse complement strand
TTGCTAACAAACATGCTATTGTATATCTTTGTTCACTGGTGATATGTGCCATTGCAACCCTCTTGTTTGGACGCTGGAAGGAAAAATGCGCATATTTTCCATCAAAACACGGAAGGCAGATTTTTTTCTGCTTTCCTGTTTTGAAAAATATATGCTTGTCTTCTATAACGTCTTACTTCGATGTTGCATTTATTACTTGAATTTAGATACAAATATTTTGTACAAAGAAAAAAACAAAAGCAAGGCAGATCCCAGCGATCCCGTATAAAAAAAAAGTATCTTAAGATGATGAATCATTTGCATTAGATATACTTTTAGTAAGGTTAATGTGTTTACTAATAGTAAATCTATGCTTCAGTATAGTTCAAAACAAAGTATGTCAATTATATTATTACATTATAGATAATTTATTTAAATTACAAAAGTTAAATTTACAGATTCTATTATAAAAGCAGGGTATGTATTATGCAGTTTGTTGCTCGATTATTTGGATTATTTTTATTATTAATAGTTAGTTTTTCATCAGTTGCTGCTGAGTATGCACATGTTATTAAATCATTGGATATAGCAACTAATCCGGTCACAGTATTTCATAAAAATAATTATTTCCATATCTTTTTTAAAGGTAATCTTCAAGGTTGGGGTTCAGAAAAAGAGTCTGCTTCTTGGTGGAAAATAAAGGATGATTTGACCGAAGATCCGATTTTAGTTAAAGAATTTCCAGAGAATGTTTCTTTAAGAAGAGAGAGAATAGCTTATGATGAGTCTCGTGGTTTAGTTTATATTCAGACAAGCGATGTATTAAATTCTTATGATGTACAAGATGGAAGCGAGTATTTATCTTATATAACAAGCACCTTCGATTACAATATGAATTACAATGAGTATTATGTTATTGGTGATTATATTTATATGTATTTAAACAAGACATATCCCGGAGATCCTTCAAATTATGCAACTTTGAAGGTGTTTAATCTTAAAACAAAAAAACTTGTATTGAATACAGATATAGACTTATCACTCGAAAAGATGTGTATTTATGATAATGAAGGCGAGATTGGTGTTGCCGTATTGGGATATAAAAAAGGATCCGCAAGTAGCTTTGCAGATTCGGTTTTTGTCAGTATGTCTAAAATTACAAATAATGAATCATACTCAGAAATAAGCTTACTTAAAACTATGTTTGTAGGCTTTAGCTCAAGCACACTTAGCTATTCTGAAGGAACAATATTTGCGAGTGCCGGTCCGGAATATGATTTAAATGCCTTAAGTGCCGGCACTAAAGAAATAGAATCTGAGATTTCATTTGATAGCAAACCAGGCAAAATTTTAGCAAATATTTTCAAAGGTGGAGATAATTATTTTGCATTCTTCAATAATCAAGAGAATTCCGGAACTACAGGTTTTCTAATTTTAGATGGTAAAAACTATAATACAGAAAAAGCATTTAATGTACCAAATAGGATTACAGGTGCAGCTTACGGAAATAATTCACTTTGTGTAAGCTCTGCATCAGAAGATTCTACAGGGTATCATAGTGAAATCAATTTTTACCAAAACACAACCTCCGTCATCTCAAATTTGATAATACCAAAAGTTAAAATTCAACCTAATCCGATTGTAAATGAAGCAGTTATCTCTATACCTGAGCTTCCGACATTAATCTCTAATATTGAGATATATAATGCTGAAGGACAAAAAGTTGAAGATTTAAGTACTGATCAATGTCAATTTAGCAACGAAGTGACTATTCGTTGTAGTGACTGGAATCCGGGTAAATACTTTGTCAGAATTAAAGCAGAAAATGTGGTTTGTTCTGTACCAATTGTAGTTGTAAGATAGGATTAAGTTAATCAATTAAAGAGCCATATTACATAAGAATGTTATATGGCTATTTTAGCATAAAATCTTATATACCTTTTTATATTCCGGCAGAAGTTTTACCAGAAAATAAATGCAAAGCGCGATCACTTAGATTCTCAAACAAGCCATATAGAAAAATCCAGCCAAGCACTGAAGCAATTGTACTGCTTATGATACCTGCAAAATAAAATATATCAGATAACAATATTTATATCATCAAAATGGAGTTTAGATTTTCTGACTCCATTTTTTTTTCAGAAAATATATTTTGTACTATTTGTCTCATATTCGTCATTTGAAAAGATGGAAATGCTCTAAAATTATTGAATAACAAGGAGTGTAACTCCTTGTTCAACAAGCAGTTATTTGATATTTTCTCACAGAGAAAGCAAGCATGCTCCCCGGGCAAAGCGATGTACTGAGCTAAAGTTTACCCAGAGCGAAGTCGAAGGGAAGTAGAGATTTAGAGGATTTTAGGACGTTTGCAAATTAGCAAACACCGCAAACCCACCCCGTGTTTTCCTTTGGAAAACCCGACCCTCCCTTGTCATGGAGGGTAGAGATATTATAATAAGAATAAGTCTCCTTGGGCAAAGCGATGTACTGAGCGTTAGTTTACACAGAGCGAAGTCGAAGGGAAGTAGATATTTAGAGGATTTTAGAACTATTTCTATATCTCTACCACCAATGTAGTCTTTAGACTCCGGAATTACTTGATTTCTTCTAATAACTCAGAATTATACATATCACCTGGTGAAATCATTGGTTCTTCGTAAGGAATGGACTCGCCGTACTTTTCTTTTAGTATCCGCTTGATTGTTTTAGAACTTAAGTCAAAATCTTTCAATGGTCGCAATTTGCCTATCTCTAAATCAGTTGCGACTTTGTATATTTTCCATACATATTCTGAGCAATACATAGTGCGGTCAGACCAGTTAAAATATATATCATAGTTTTTATCAAGCTGAGTTTCAGCATAAGTTTCCATTGTTTTAAGTACTTTAGTAGTAAGTATCTTATTTGCATTTTTGAGTCTCTTTATTACATAGTCGCTTCCGGAACCTCTATCAATAAATGATTCTATTTCAGTGAGACGCACTGGTTGCACTGCTTCATAGACA
>JBFHIJ010000093.1:0-3319 GCA_041596515.1 Chlorobiota bacterium | reverse complement strand
TGGAAGCCGCAGAAGATGATGAAGTCATTTTTGGTTGGGTTGTTTTTCCTTCAAAAGAGGTGCGTGATCTGGCTAATAAACATGTTCCTGAAGATCAGAGAATGGCAGAGTTAGTAGCTCCTCTCACAAATCCGGACAGACCGATTTTTGATGCTGCGAGAATGCTTTATGGTGGCTTTGAGCCTTTAGTGGAATTGGAATAAAACAAGGCAACTTATTTGTAAGCTGCCTTGATATTATTGTGCATTGGGAAGTGATTAATTTCACTTATATATTGCTTCTGTATAGTTCAGTTTATTTTATTACTATAAACTTCTCAACATCTACAATAGAATTTTCGGAGATCAGATAAACGAGATACTCTCCACTGCTCAAATGTGAAATATTGGCTGTAACATCATTATCTATATCAGATTCATTCAAATCTATACTTAGGATTTCTGAACCATCCAAACTAACAATTTTCAATTTCAATCCCGATGGATCTATATTTTCATCAGCTAATACTCGCACTCTTAAAATGCCATCAGATACTGGATTAGCCCCCACAATAGTGAGTATTTCTGCATCATGATCCTCTACCTCCATCTGATCAATATATCCTGTATTATCGTTACCTTCATCCTCATTTCCGCTATTAGTTGCAACTGCAGAACTATCAACAGCAACAAATGAAGTAAATTCAGTTACAAGACCGTATTTCAAACCTAACTCAGTAATTTCTTCTTCAATAGTTTTTTCATCGCTCTCATTACTTGCTAATCCGTAGTCAGACATAAGTTTGATTCTGGTTCTTGCCCATAAATATTTTATAGCAATATTTTGATTAGCATTATCAAGGTATTCAGAAAATTTAAAAGTTTCTGATATTTTATTATCTGCCAAATCGCCGCTTAATTCAATTGAGCCATTTGTTGCATCATCATATTTACCGTAAACGATTATCGGTCTGTCTGCAAATACATCAGGGATATTTGGCGGCTCTATATCATAAGCATTAATATCTGAAAAAGCAGCTTTTATATTAGTTAGTGCCGGCCTTTCAATATATACTTTAAAATCATCAGCCATAGTTTGAGCATCAGAAAAATCAGTAGCTACAAAAGATTCACCAATCCCCACATAAGCCATTCCATCGATTATTTCTCGATTTACACTTCCACCTATTCCAAATGTAAAGAAGTTAGCATCACCAAGATTGTTTCTTATCAGTTCGTAGGCTTGTTTTTCTACCGTTACATATCCATCTGTCAGAATAACAAAAATCCTCGAATAATCATCTTCATTTTCCATGGCCAGAGCCTGCTGCAGTGCAGGCAGTAGTTGTGTACTTCCATTAGCATTTATATTATCTATCATTTGCCCTGCTTTGTTAATATTATCAGGTGTAACAGGTACTGATGAAGGAGCAAAAACAGAGGATCCACCAGCAAAAAACAGAATATTGAATTTATCTTTTGAATTTAAGTCATCTAATAAATTTAGAATAAGGTTTTTCGATATCTCAATCGGCGTACCTCTCATTGAGCCTGATACATCCATAATAAAGATATATTCTCTCTTTGGACTTTCATAATTCACCTCCGACCTTGGAGGCTGAATTATAGACAGGAAGAATTTTTCATCTTCAGTTTCGCTTTCATAAAGCAATAATCCAGTTTGAATTGTTGAACCACTTAGCTCGTAATCTACAATAAAATCATCTCCCGGATGAGTTTGAATATAGCCGGAAGCGATATTATCCTGTATATCAAAATTAATTTCATGAGATTTGCAGTCAACACTTAGTGGCATCCCGGCATTAATTTTCATTTCTATATTGAGTTCAGTGTTTTTGACAGCAAGCGAGTCATCTATAGATTGTGTTACCCAATTTTCGCCATCATTTGTGAAACGAGGCCCAACTATATTTGGAAATACAAATTGGTAAATCCCCTTTTCAGGAACAATCAGCTCAGTATATTTCATTAAAACACGAAGTGTTTCGCCTGCACCAATATTTGCTAAACTAATCTGAAACACATTTGGGCGATGCTGCTCCAGAAGGGTGGCAGTTACACCTTTGCTTTTCGCAGAGTCATATTCCGCCTGTGCTTCATATTTTTCTTTGATTACTGCGTTGATTACACGCTCCCCAATAGTCATCTGCATGCCATAAATTGCTGCATTATGTGACATTGGAAAAACGTATGTAGCATCAAGGTCTTCACTCCCTGCATTTTCATAGACCTGTTCTATTTCTACATTGGCGATAACTCCACTGATTACTACATTGACATTAGTCGAAATCAGAGGGAAATCTACATTCGTCGAATCTTCTGTAAAGACTGCAAAGTATGGTGATTCTGTTTTTGAAGCATCATCTGCAAATGAATCGACCCGAGAACAAAGCAAAATTGCCAGCACGACAAACAAAGAACGCATTAGTGTGTATTTTTTCCGTTCCATTTTTAAAGTCCTCATTATCAAAAACAATATTTATAAAGAATATTTTATTATGCTAAATATAATATCTTTTATCTATTATAACAAATAATAATTATATTATTTGTATTAAATCCATTATTTAAGACATATAAATATAATATTTCAAGATATTGTTATTGATACATGTAACTTTTGTTAAGACAAGACATGAAGATAGCATGATACTGTCAAAATAAGGAAGGAATATATTTATGCTAGATAAACAAAGATCCGGAAAAACATAATATACGAAGTAATTGCATTCCAGAATTCTTATTTGAGGGAGCTACAAATGTCGGAATTGACATGATAATTTGGAGCACTGCCCTGACTCCATAACAAAAATCAGGTCAGCCCAATTTACATCTTTCTCAGACACCTTTCTCTAACTCTGCGGACTAAGCCCGGCATAACGAATATTAAACCGACTATCATTCCTGAAAATCAATTCGGCTGTTCTGCTCCGCTTTTTGTTTCGTCCGCAGATTACAAGTATGTTGGGTTTGTGGGGCATGGTTTCTATTTCTTTTTATTGTTGATTCTTAAAATATTCTGAATAGACCTCATAATACAATCCAGATAACTAGACTATTCCTATTTTCGAAACTAATAAGATTGTGTATATATCAAAATCTATT
Source organism: Chlorobiota bacterium (assembly GCA_041596515.1). Lineage (GTDB taxonomy): Bacteria > Bacteroidota > Ignavibacteria > Kapaibacteriales > UBA2268 > JBFHIJ01. Next base: position 215 of record JBFHIJ010000093.1, on the reverse strand, counting down.
TATCATCTTCAAGAATTTTATTGCATACATTTTGTCCACTAAGCAAAACCATAGGCATTCCTCCACCGGGATTTACTGAACCGCCTGTAAAGTATAAATTCTTGTATTTTTTACTTTTCTTTGGTAGCTTAAAAGCAAAGTTTTTCTTTAAATCCGAGACTACTCCATATACCGAACCACCATTTGAATAATACATTTTTTCAATATCCAAAGGA
>JBFHIJ010000092.1:0-3351 GCA_041596515.1 Chlorobiota bacterium | reverse complement strand
ATTAGAGAACATCGAGTTCCATTTATCGAGTTTTGTAGTATCTCTGAAAACATCTGCATTTTTATGTTTTCCGAATAAATTATTATCAAAGAAAAGATCGAATCCGGCAGAAATAAATACATCTGCCAGATCATCTTCTTCAGCACCTTTTTTCAAATCTTGTTTGAGCCAATCAAGTCCCATAGATGCAGCTTTCAGATCGAACTTTATATTTTTAAAATTATTTTGCTCTATAAAACCATTCAACTCTTCAACTAAAGGCAACCTGACGGGGCAGGGTAGAAGCCCGGTTACTTGTAGAGTATCTTCACTGTCCATCTTTGAAGAAACTGTGTGATCATTGACAGTATCAACTTCGTCTATGGCATCAACAAGCATTTTTGTAAAAGAGTCAGGGTTAATCTGCTTGAAAATGAGAGCGTTTCTTAAAGTAATTTTCTTTCCGAAATTCTCTAATACAGATTTATCCGAGAAGTTATTGAAGCCTTGAGAGATGAATATATCGAGTGTTTGTGGATATTTTTCGATGATGTCAAAAACTGTTTCATCTATATTTATCTGAGTCATTTTGGATACTCGTAGTAGTGTTGTCAATATTATTTTTATTATCAGACTTATTTGTCTGTTTTTTATTTTACAATAATACGAAATAATTTGACAACACCAATACAGATAAATTCAAAATAGTTTTAAGTTAATATCTAATATAGACTTGTAGTTGAATTATAGTAATACAGGCATTGGATTTATACTATTCATGATTTCTTATATCACTTTCAGCTTCTCCTAGTATAACTCTTTTTCTTAGTAATGAACCAATAAGCATAACAAGCATGCTGGATGTCCATAGATAGTAGCCTATACCCAGGCTTGTAATATCTTTCAATCCACCACCTTCATCTAGAGGTATTTTATCAAAAGACAAAAATATTAATGCAAAAAAAGTAGCACATAGACTATAAAACAAACAATAATTTTTTTTAGCTCCGGCAGATGCCCACGCCATTATTAGAGCTGGATTTGCTAACCATGAAAAACCTGCTCCTCCAAAAAGCACGCCAAACATTCCGAACATTAATGCAACCAGAGAAGAAGTTTCTCCTATATTTGTATAAAAACAAGGTAGAAACAAAGATATTATATACAATGATATGCTCAGCAATACTAATTTTCTATCAACCGGTTCTACCGATCTTGAATTTTGATTATTTCCTTTCATTTTCTTCTTCTCCTCTGTTTTCTGTTATAGTTTCTAATATTTCTACTTTTTGTCGATTTACATTTCCAACAACCATTACTATTATACTTCCAATCCATAACCAATAACCTATTCCAATACCTGATATTGAAGAAGTTCCTCCTCCTTCATTAGTAATTATTCTGTCAAAAAGTAAAAATATTAGTCCGAAAACCATAGCCAGAATACTAGGATATACTGACATATTCGATTTCATCTTTGCAGTAAACCAAGCAGTTATCAGAAATGGGTTTGCCAACCATGAAAATGCTGCTCCTCCAGTCATACAAGCAAGCCAACCTAAAGCAAAAGATAAAATACCTGAAACCCAGTTTCCGTTGGCTTTGTAAGCACTAAAAAACAATGATAATATAAAAAGAGAAATACTTATTCTCAGGAAATATTTGTTGATAGGCTCAAATTCAGTAGATTTTCTGTGTTCTTTATTCATAATTTGTTTCAATTTTTTTAGTAACTCGAGAAGCAAAATAATTAAATCTGAATAAACTAACTATTTTAAGAACGATAAAAGATTGCTATTTGTTCCAATAATATTTTGTGGTTTCATATTTTCTGCATAAGTTTACATCATGTTCAACAATATGAACGACAGGGGTGCTTTTTTATAGGCTGAGATTATACCCTTGAACCTGATCCGGTTAGCACCGGCGAAGGAAGTTGTTCCCGACTCCCTCATAGGCTCGCCCTGTCATATTTACTTATGTATATTTATCTCAACGAAAAGAAAATCGAATTAGATGACAATATCAGTGTGTCTGGTTTGCTGGAAAAGCAAAACATAACGAACACTGCCGGTATGGCTATTGCCTTAAACGGAAAAGTTGTCAGAAAAGCAAACTGGGATGCCACCATTCTATCTGATGGTGACAAGATTCTTATCATCTCTGCCGGTCAGGGCGGATAATTCTGTTTTATCAATAAAATGTTGTAATCGAAATGCAAAATAATAACATTCCACAGCAGGATAACGTTACTACAGGCGCTATCCCTGGATCAAAAAAGATTTATGTGCCGGGTAAAATCCATGATATTCAAGTAGCTATGAGAGAAATTGAACTGTCGGACACTGTAGATTCTAAAGGACAGGTTGAAGAAAATCCACCACTAACTGTATATGATACTTCAGGACCATACACAGATGAAAACTTCAATATTGATCTAAGAAAAGGTCTTCCTATACTGAGAGAACAATGGATAGAAGATAGAAATGACACTGAAAAACTTCCTTTCTTATCTTCAGAATACGGCAGAGAAAGACATGCTGATAAATCTTTAGATGAATTAAGATTTGAGCATGTGAATACTCAACCAAGAAAAGCTGCTACAGGAAAAGAAGTGACTCAGATGTATTATGCAAAACAAGGCATAATCACTCCTGAAATGGAATATGTTGCTATCAGAGAAAATCAAAAACTTCAGGAAGCAAACGCTAAGTATAAAAGACATGCAGGCGAAGCATTTGGTTACGAAATACCGGAAGAAATTACACCTGAGTTTGTAAGAGATGAGATTGCAGCAGGTAGAGCAATCATACCTGCAAATATTAATCACCCTGAAGCTGAACCAATGATTATTGGTAGAAAATTCCTAGTAAAAATAAATGCTAATATCGGTAATTCTCCTGTTACTTCAAGTATACATGAAGAAGTAGAAAAAGCTGTTTGGGCATTCAGATGGGGTGCTGATACAATTATGGATCTTTCTACAGGCGATAATATCCACGAAACGCGTGAATGGATTATCAGAAATTCCCCTGTTCCGGTAGGTACAGTACCTTTATACCAAGCACTTGAAAAAGTAAAAGGTAAAGCTGAAGATTTGTCCTGGGAAATCTATAAAGATACTTTGATTGAGCAATGCGAACAAGGCGTAGATTATTTCACAATTCACGCAGGTCTTCTTTGGAGATACGTTCCAATGACTGCAAGACGCTTGACAGGTATTGTATCCCGCGGTGGTTCTATAATGGCTAAATGGTGTATATCTCACCACAAAGAAAACTTCCTGTATACTCATTTTGATGAAATATGCGATATACTAGCAGCTTATGATGTAGGTGTTTCTTTAGGAGATGGTCTTCGTCCGGGATGTAT
>JBFHIJ010000091.1:0-4453 GCA_041596515.1 Chlorobiota bacterium | reverse complement strand
GCCTTACAAGCAGGGGGTCGGGAGTTCGACTCTCTCCTCGCCCACAGCCTTGCAGAAGTGGCGGAACTGGTAGACGCGCTGGACTCAAAATCCAGTGGCCCTTAAAGCCGTGAGGGTTCGAGTCCCTCCTTCTGTACTCGGAAAAAGCCTTAATGCTTAATATATCAAAGCGTTAAGGCTTTTTTGTATTTATATCAACCCAATTTGATTGTTTTTCTCTCTGCTACTTCCTTTTTGTTTTCCTTTCTCTATCTCAGTAATATGGTATCAAATATCTAAAACAATCAGAATATCAATAGGCTATTTCAGGTCAATAGCAAAAAACTACCGACCTGATTTTTTATTTCGTTTTTATCGTATCCATAATTTCTTTAAATGATCTAAGACCTGATTCAAGATTTTGGATTATCTCCTCAGCTAATTCGTCGGTAAAATTATTTCATCCAATACTAAAAGCATGATGAGCACTTTACTGAATTTCAAGGTTCAGTATTTAGTTTTTATGTTTTTCAACTTTACAATCATGACAAAGGACTTGAATAATTTTTTTGGCATATTCTTCTATTTGCTGATTCTTCCACCCATCTTTAGTTTTATCAAACATTATCCGCTGTTTGATACTTGTAAGTTTATTATCAATTTTATAATTCTTCACCTTAGCTTCAGGCATATCATTGCTATATCTTGAGTTCTTTTCTCGGCTCATCAAACATAGATTCCCAAAATTATCCAAATTTTCACTTGATTATTTATTATTGTCTATTGCATCCTCTCTTGGATTTTGAGGATAATGATGTTCCACCGAACTTTTGAAAGAGAATTGGAAACTTGAGTATTTGTCAGTTTCATTTTTCCAAAGTAAGTAATCAAATAGTTAAACACATAGTTTTCTACTTTTGTTCCCTGATGAAGATTGGTATCGTTTGGAGTTTATTTTCAGGACAAGGGTTTCCTACAAAACAAATATCAGCATATTTGGATATTTCGGCAAAGTACCCCACTTTTAGTCAAGCCAAACATTGCACGAAAAATGATTACCCTAAGTGATAATAATGGTCACAGATAGATGGCATTGGGTATGGCTAACAAGAGTGTTTCAATGATAAATATCTGACAAATTCTAAGAATGCACCAATCTTGCGAGTACCTAAATCCGGTTTATGATTTTTCAAATTGCGGATAGTTACCCAAACTTCCAATGTTATCACTTATTCCCGCCTTTATTTGAATTGCATTAATATGCCATATTAGCTAGCAAATGGTTGGTCAATTTTCAGCGGGAAAAGTGAGTCAATTTTCGGAGGGAATTAATAGTTCCTGACCATTGGAATCCATGTACAATTGTTTTCTGAATATAATCATTAGGATTAAATACCTGAGGTGGCTGATTTCCAAACTCAAGTTCCATAGCTGTAGGCTGTTCTGAATATAAAAAAATAGGTAAAAACAGTAACGTAAAAATCAACTTATACATCTCAGCTCTCCTTTACCACTCTGTAGTCAGAGGAAGATCCACCACAATTAATTCTAACAACATAAACACCAGCAGATACACCACTCAAATCAATAGAATACAATTCACCTGTATATTGCCAGTGAATCTGAGAAGTTAAGTTATTACCGTTGATATCATAAACAGAAATAGTATATTCAGGAGATGCACATATAAATGGAATATTTACTTCGTTTGTTGTAGGATTTGGATAAATAACATCATCTTCATTTGAATCTTCTACTGAAGAATCAAAATCATAGAATCCTGCTGAAAATGAGTCATATCCATGTCCAATAATTATATCTTTTTTCTTACTATATCTATTATATCCCCAGTTGAAGTTTTTACTTTGAATTGTCTCATATAGGAAAACACCATTATGCATGTCCAAAATTCGCGTAATGGCAGACACCGTTGCAAGTATATGATTTTCATTATTTAAAAACGAGAGCATGGCAGGTCCAAATTGGTTACCTTGCTGACTAAATCTTTCATCAATAATTTGTTTTTTCGATATACTATAAACCGATAATCCCTGATGATCTTCATCATTTGGACTGTGTAAGAAATATCCGGTAATGTATATATTATCTGTATTTATTTTGGAGAATTTAAGATCTCCCGGTTCACCCCATTCTGTAGAATAATACGGTGCCATTAGGTGATCTACTATCTGCTCTCTTGTATCTAAATCCCACACCATTAATCTTGAAGCATCGCTATTTATTGCAGCAAAATATTTACCATCTGTAGAGATATCTATTTTTTCTATAAGAAGATCAAAATGAGTTTCATCTGTTAATTCTCCTACATATTCTAAAGTTTCAGAATTGTATATAACTATTTTTGATTTACTTATATATTGATCCTCTTCATATCTTGAAAGCTCAACTCTGAGATATAACAATGGTCTTACTGGATCAACCTCCATTTGTCCATAACTAATAATATATTCGCCTTCTTCATTAGGCATGACTTTATCTTGAATAACCTCCAAAGTATTAAGGTCACGATACTCAAGAATATAGTTACGTCTGGTTATCATTTTAGAACTATCCGAAGTGAACTCTATATCTGAAAGATTAACATCAATGCTATGAATTAATTCTCCCGTTTCAGATTTACGTACATCAAGAGCATTGTATCTTGCAATTGCAAAATAGTCGTTATCCGGCATAAATTCTATATCTGTAACATATCCAGAATCAAGAGTTTCAGACCATAAAAACTTCATCTCACCCGCCTTAGCAGCATAAGAAAGCAGAATCAAACTTCCAAAAAACAAAAAAAACTTAAAACATTTCATAAGGGATACTCCTGCTATTTCAAAATAATCCAAGATACCTTCTGGCAAAATCATCGATAATATTGACTTGTCTAACATAGCTCTACACTTCTATTCTTTTGACTTTTTATAAAGTTAATATTTTTCCTCAACTTTTTAAACTTTGCCCTAATAATTGTCACACATTTCGGCATATAAAGCGATAGTTCAGACAATCAATTGATATTTGTTTACCATTTCCAGTAAGTAACTGCTCTACATTAGATAGTTCAATCCAAAAATGTCATTTGAAAAGATGGAAAAGCTCTAAAGTCATTGCATGGCAAGGGGTTGAACCCCCTTGTTCAATCAGCAATTTCGTAATATTTTCTTACAAAAGAAGTAAGCATACTCCTTGATTCTACGGTCTTTTACAGCACTTTACGATATCTAATGACAAATCTGAGATAAAAAAAGGACCATCTCATTTAAGAGATGATCCCATATTTTTAGTCTATAGCTATTCTCTATTTTATTTAGATATAACCATGTTTCCTTCGCCTGTGAATGTATTTTGTTCTAATCTCATTAGATATACACCACTTGGTAAATCTTCCGTACTAATATTTACAGTGTGAGTGCCAGCTTGTTGATAATCATCAAATATTACTTTGACTACTTTACCGGACTCATCATATAACTTCAATGAAGCTTGTGCATTTAAAGCAACACCGTAAGTAATAGTTGCAGAGCTAGTAACTACAGGATTTGGCGATAGCGTTGGTGCTAAGTTAGAGCCACCTGTAGAACTAATTAAGTTAATATCTTGAATACAGTTGATTAATGGTATTTCTTCTGTAGATGCTGTATAAGTAATACATTCATCTCTGGTTGCAAAAGTTATATCAGTAATCTCAGGCATATATTTAGTATCACTACTCAAATATAGCAAGAAGTAAGGATTTAGCATTGCCGCTGTTTTGTCAGCATAGCTTAAATATGCGTTACCTGTAGTGCTTACTGTATATGTATCAATCACGTATTCACCATCGTCTACTGAGCCTGATTTTACTACGTTAAATCCAGGGTTAGTGTTTAGAGCAAACGGGTTATCTGTTTTAATCAAGCCCATCCATTCTTTTTTATATCTGTATGAGATACTCAAAGAAGTAATGTTCAAGTCATCCCATTCGTTTGCATCATCTATTGAAGCGATGAAATAATTAGTATAGTGAGGAACATTACCACCAGTGTTGTATGAGAACATACCAGGCTGGATTGGAATTTCTTGTTCGGATACACCTTTCATTGTTTGAATTTTTTGTGAGATATCTACATTCAATAATCTTGCTGATGCAGTCAAATCTTTTGTATCTGTCTCTTTTGTTGTGCCACCTACAAAATGATATTGCATAGCTACTTTCGCAGTAAAGTCTAATTCCATATTTGGTGCAGCTTCATATAAGTCTTTAGACACTGAATGTGGATCAAATATTACTTCACATGTAGTTGAACCACCAATTGGAATCTGAGTACCAATAATGTCATTTCTAACATCATCCGTGATAACAAATACACCTTCTTCATCATCTGTAATAACAATATCATCTATTACCAATACTTGAGACTGAGATAGGTTATTAAGTCTAACATTAGCAGGTAAATTATCACAGCGCATTGTCATACCATAATTG
>JBFHIJ010000090.1:0-4558 GCA_041596515.1 Chlorobiota bacterium | reverse complement strand
GTTGCCTTTTTCTACTTCATCTACTACCTGCAATTTGAAAGCCAAACTATAATCTTTTTGAGTACGCTTGATTTTTTCAGCGTTGTGTTGTTCTTCCATTTTCCCATCCTTTGGTGTCAACTCTTTTTAGGACGGGGCATAGATATGATTATAAAAGGGGTACTGTTTGGTGCTCCTTTTTTTTGAAGTTTGTGTTTCTTCTTTTATTATTTTGTAAAGATATTTTACAATCCTCTTGAGATAATGCTATGCTTTGCAAACATCTTTCAAAAACTGATTTCCAAATCGGACACTGGGCGGGCGGAACTACTACCGAGCTCTATATCTACCCAGAAAACTCAGGCTATAAAACAAAAGATTTTGAATTTCGAATCAGCACTGCAAGCGTCGATTTGGAAGAGTCAGCCTTTACTTTATTGACTGGTGTTAGCAGGCAGATTATGACATTAGATGGTGAAATCAGTCTTATTCACGAGGGCAATAAGCCTATCTATTTGGCTCCTTGGCAGGTTCATTCTTTCATGGGTGATGTAGCAACAAAATGTAAAGGTAAGTGTACGGACTTCAATCTTATGACTACAGGCTCTACGAAAGCAGAGATTAGTCATTGGCAAGTTAGCGATGAAAACTCAGTTAGCTTTACTGCACAGGAAGGAATAAGCAAAGTATATTTCTATTTATACTCCGGCGACGCACAAATTATATTACCAACTAATAGCATAATGATGCAGGCAGGTGAGTTTTTGTCTATAGAAGAGTTGAATGCGGAAGAAATAACAATGATTAGCGAAAGTGAAGCCCTCATTGCTGCTGTATATGTCTGGGGCTAAAATCATATAATATGAATCTTTTATATTATACTTTACGTCTGCAAAGTACAATAAGAAAATCTATATTATACTTTACGTCTGCAAAGTACAATAAGAAAATCTATATTATACTTTACGTCTGCAAAGTACAATAAGAAAATCTATATTATACTTTACGTCCTCAAAGTACAATAAGAAAATCTATATTATACTTTACGTCCTCAAAGTACAATAAGAAAATCTATATTATACTTTACGTCTGCAAAGTACAATAAGAAAATCTATATTATACTTTACGCCTCCAAAGTACAATAAGAATACAAAATATCTCCCTACAAATCCTTGCAGGGAGATAAATCATATCAAAAGCATATCATTGAGTTTAGTTATTCGGCGTTTGTGTCTTTATCTTTTTTGAAATGGCTAAGGATGTCTACTCCTGTTGCATTTTCAAGCATTTCAGATAAAGAAACTACAGAGCCGGGCAACTGATTTACTAATTTTTGAATTTGGTTGCCACTGCTATCACCGCCGTTATCAACCATAGTAATTTTATCGATAGTGATGCCCTGAATAGTTGAAGTAAGTTTATCAATGATTTCAGGAAGCATTTTGAGCATAAGAATTTTATCGCCACTGCCGTCAGCAGTTTTGTAAGTATCAATCATGCGTTTAAGCACTTCGATTTCGGCATTACCATTTTCAATAATGGAAGCTGCCTGACCTTTTGCTTCAAGCTCTGCTGCTTCTTTGCGAGCTTTCGCCGGTTCTATCACGTCAGCCATTAGTCTTTTTTGTTGCAAGTCAATTCTTTCAGTTTCTAATTCCTGCTCGAACTTAGCTTTTGCTTTTTCGCCGGCAACAGCAGCTTCCTGCTCTCTTACGATAGCAACTTTTTCGAGCTCCGCTTTTTTCATTCTTAAATTGTTATTTTCAATTTCAACATTTTGGTCAGCTAAAGCGCGATTAACTTTGATAATTTTATCCGCTTCAATCTGAGCAGATTCGATGTTGCGTTTTGCTTCTGCCTGAGCTTGCTCATAGCGAGCTTTGGCTAAAGCTTCCGTTTCTCTGGCTTCAGCTTCTTTAATAGATTTGGAGATAAGCACATTTTGCTCTGCTTCTACTTGTGCTTTTTCTGCTCTTTCTCTTGACTTCGCTTCAGCTTCCTGAGTTGCGGCAGATTTGTTTGCTTCAGAAATAGCAATTTGCTGATCAGTTTCGATTCTTGCCTGTTCGATATTTTGTCTGGCAATTATCTTTGCTCTTTCTGCTCTTTCGTGCGATGCAGCTTCCGCTTCTTGCGATTCAGCATTTTTCTCAGCTTCCGCTTTTTTAGCTCTTGCTATTACTTCGGCTGTTTTCCCGCGACCAATAGAGTTTAGGTAGCCGGATTCGTCACTGATATTAGTAATTTTTAGAGTATCTAACTGCAAACCAAGTTTCTGCATATCAATATCAGCTTCTTCCATCAGTGTGTCAGCAAATTTCAATCTGTCTTCGTTTACTTCCTCAGGAGTAAGAGCTGCCAGCACGCCACGCAAGTTACCTTCCAAAGTTTCTTTGGCGATAGCGTGGATATCAGACTCACTCATAGTCAAAAATCTTTCCACTGCGTTACCAAAGTCAGGCTCTTTAGAGTTGATTTTGATATTCGCAATAGCGTCAATAATAAGCGGAATACCGCCTTTTGAATAAGCATTGCTTACGGAAAGTTCTATAGGAATAGTTTCCAAAGACATCCTGGAAGCTTTTTCCAAGAACGGAAGACGCAAAGCTCTGCCGCCTTTGATAATTCTGTATCCGACAACTGTGCCATCGGGCATAGTTCTTTTCCTACCGGATAGAATAATTACTTCATTTGGCTGCGAAATAAGTAATAATTTGCTTACCGCAAAGAATATTACGATTAGTGCAAAAGCTCCTAAAACAACCATTGTTAAAATAAATTCAGGCATTGATGTAATCTCCTAATTTAATGTACTAACTACATAGTAAATATTTTTACTAAAATCGATAATTAACACTTCTTCTCCGATTTGAAAAGCATCTTTATCAGCACTGTCTGATACTTTAGCTCTCAACTCGTTGATTTCATTGTTAGACTTTACGAGCACTTTCCCAATTTTGTCCTTTCTAAGAGGTAACACTACTTTGGCAGTCCGTCCAATGAATGAGTTACTCGTTAGGGCTTGCCCTGACTCTGAATTTTTCAAGTATTTCATCAGTTGGTGACCAAAGCCCCATGACATAGCTCCTATCCCTAATGCTGAGATAAAAGTAAGTAACCAAGGCATACTCATAAGTGACAGAGTGGTACCGGTTAGCCCGTAAAAAGCTGTAAAGTAAATAACATTTCTCAAACTTAAGAACTTAACTAAATCAGTCGGATGATCCACACCGTGCGACAAATCAGCATCAGACATCTCTATATGGTCTAAAGATGTGTCTGAGTCAAAGTCAAAATCAGAGTCTGTGTCAAGTGAGTGCAAGTCGGCATGTCCGCCGTCCAAAGCGTCTGTTCCATCAATATCTCCGCCTCCGGAAAGCAAAGATACTCCAAGCAATATGCCTCCGAAAAGAAGACATGCCAGATAAAAGATAAGCATAGGTACTCCTATATAGTGGAGTCAAATGATAAGGATTGTTTTTTTGATATGCCTCAAAATAATATAAATATATTTAATAATTGATATGAATTTAAAATACTTCTCTATTTATTAAATAATACGCTGCCTGTAAATAAAGGTTTCGAAAAATCGAATCAAAATTATTTATACTGAAAGATATTTATTTTGAATTAAAATAATATCCTTATATTTGTAAATAAATTTTTATAACGTTATAAAACAAGAGGAAAGTAATGCATACTGGTCTAATGAAACTTAAATCTTTACTATTTGTATTGTGCCTTAGTGCAATAGTAGTAGCTTGCGGTGACGATGACTCTTCAACTTCTCCTACCCCCACTCCAAAAGTTACATTGAATTTACCGGATAATTTAGTGTCTATGCCTTTTGGATATATTCTTCCTGTAAATACAACTGACAAATACAAAGATGTCAATTGGAGCACTGTGTCTGCATATTTAGGTGATTATCATCCTGATAATCTTCTTCCGGGTACAAGCTATGATGAAATAACGAAAAAAATTAGCTTCTCATTACCTACAACAATCAGCAGAAATAATACTTTTATACCGTACAAAAATCTAAACTATAATGGTATTGATTGCGAACCTGAAGATTTGGCAAGAACAATATCAAAAGTTAGATTCTTTAGTACTGATAATAATCAAAAACAATATGAAATAATGATTGGTGTACCTGTGGTAAGTAATCCTGACGTGCTTACTAAAGAATATCACATTTATTTCTGGAGTGGTATTGGCACAGCTACAGGTAATGAATCAGCTTATACTTGTAATTATACTACTAAAAAAGGCTGGAATATAACCGAAAAAGACGGCAATAATTTAGTTATTGTAAATACGTTCCAAGGCGAAATAATGTTTAACGTAGTTACAAAATAAGAGTCTTTATCCAAAAAAGATATTATATAAAAAGGGTTGCCCTATATAAAGAGCAACCCTTTCTTACTTTTACACCTTGCCCCGTCCTAAAAAGAGTTGACACCAAAGGATGGGAAAATGGAAGAACAACACAACGCTGAAAAAATCAAGCGTACTCAAAAAGATTATAGTTTGGCTTTCAAATTGCAGGTAGTAGATGAAGTAGAAAAAGGCAACT
>JBFHIJ010000089.1:0-4608 GCA_041596515.1 Chlorobiota bacterium | reverse complement strand
TACATACATAAGAATGCAAAAATCAGATATATAATATTCTGAAAATTGACAACTTTTTCCCATTCTTTCAGATTACTTGCTCTTCCGATCAAAGAAGTAACAAAATAGCTTATGCTCAAATATTTGATAAGATTTACTGCTGTCGGCAATGCTTCATAACCATTTATGATATGAATAGTTAAATGTAACATAGCAGCTAGCATCATATAAATATATAGGCTTATGAACTTTATCAGATTCAGCTTTAAAGTACTAATCGGGAAATCGTGTTTACTATGTTCAATTTTGTTTTTCTTTGATAATGAAAACATTGCAGTATATGCAACAGATAAACTAATAGCGAATCCTGAACCTGCAGTAGGAAAGTCACTACTCATCATTCCAGACATAAGTATGATTACAGTATTAATTACCAAAACTGTAGAAATGCCATATCCCCATGTCATATAATATTTGATTACTTGTAGCATCTCTTACCTCAATTTTGTCAGGACTATTTCCTGAATTGTCATATAATGCGAATCTTTGACTTCTATGTTAAGCTCAGCAAGATGCTTTCTGCATTCTTCATAATTATCTGTGGTAATAGTATAGAAATCAGATTTATCTTCCTGCTTAAGTATGAATGATTTGCTATCTAATTGGCTTGATATATTCAAATCAAACTTTCTCCAGTTTTCTATCATGTCTTCTTTGTATTCACTGGACATGATTTTGCCATTATCCAAGAGAGTTACCTTATCTACCATCCTCTCAATTTCCGGAATGATGTGCGTAGAGTATATAAGAGAGTGTTCTTCATTTTCCATATATTCATAAAGAAGCTCTGCAAAGTCATCTCTAACAATCGGATCCAATCCGTCCATAGGTTCATCCAGTAGTAGCAAATTTGGCTGTTTGGCCAACTCACCAACTATGGAAAGTTTCATTTTCTGACCTTTGGACATGTGCTGAATTTTATCATCAAGATCCAGGTGCAAAACTTTTGCTACTCTGTGGCACAAGTCCCAAGACCAGTTTGGATAAAAAGAAGACAGAAATTTCAAATGTTTCATCGGTTTTGTGTAGTAGAACCTTGGACTGCTATCAACAAAACCAATCTGAGTTTTCCATTTTTCATGATTCTTTTTTGTGTCATATCCCATTACTTCAATAGCACCGGAATCAGGAGATAAAAGCCCTGCAATCATATTTAGTGTAGTTGTTTTACCGGCTCCGTTCCTTCCCAGATATGCCATAGCCATACCTTTTTCCAGTTCCAAATTTATTGGTCCAAGCTCAAATTTGTAAAATTTGATAGCAGTATCATTCATCTTAATTGAAAAATCCATCACTTACTCTCCAAAATGTTTTTCAGAGTTTCTAAAATTTTTGATTTATTTATACCTTCGCTCAAGGCTTTATCTATTAGAGGCGAAACGGCAGATTCTAAGTCGTCTAGTGCCATGTTTTCCTTGGAGCTGTCACTAATTTTATTGACAAAGTAGCCTTTACCTACTCTGGCATATATTAGCCCTTCCGCCTCTAAAGTTTCGTAGGCTTTCTTCACCGTGATAACACTGACCCGAAGCTCCTTAGCCTGTTTGCGAATAGACTGCAAGGGCTCGCCTTCACCTATCTTTCCGGATAGGATATAAGAGCGCACTTGCGAGTATATTTGCCTATGAAGCGGCTCGGCAGAACTTTCTGTTATACTGATGTGCATGAAATTCCTACGTGTCATTACTGTATATATTCAATATACACAGTTGGCGAATATTTTCCAAAAATATTTTTGTGAAGGAGCACATTTTTTACCATTTAGTGAAAATATACTCAACTTTTATTATATTAGAGCGTAGAAGTTGGAAGGGAACCTCCGTTTAAAACATTTGATTGTTAATAAAGACAAAACAGATTTAATAGGAGATTAATTAATATAGGACAAGCTCAGCGCTAACCCAGCCCGGCTTTTCCTTTGGAAAACCCGACCCTCCCTTGTCATGGAGGGTGAAAATGCAGGGAAATTATTATAGAAATAAGTCTCCTTGTAAAAGCGATGTACTGAGCGTAAGTTTACCCAGAGCATAGCCCGAACGGAAGTAGAGATTTAGAGGGTTTTAGAGCCTAACAGGCTCAAAGATATTAGCCTATGGCAACGCCATGGGAAAAGAAGCAAACAAACATAGGAAACTAAATATGGATCATATAGTTTATTTAGATAAAAAAGCAAAAGAGTTGGATAATCTTATAGCCGGAAAGAAAACAATGATTATCCGAGGTGCCATGGGCAGAAAAATGCCTTACGAAAGAGTTGATATAGGCGACACTCTTTACTTTACAGAGAATAACGGCGAGGGACTTGTCAAAGCTGTGGCACAGGTGAGTGACACCATATTTACAGATAAACTCGAGCCGGAAGAATCAATAGAAATTGTAGAAAAGTTGCAACCCATGCTCCAATTAGACGCTAAGCTTACAAAACGCTTTGCAGGCAAAAGATATCTTTGCCTGATTAGCATTGAGAATTTCCGGGAAATAGAAACTTTCGTCTTTGACAAATCCGATTTCGGCAACATGGACGACTGGCTTCGTGTAGAAAATATTGAAAAAGTAAAGATATAGGATTACTCTAATGAATGCAAAAACTTATGTAAAAATCAGCAATGTGATAGGCTTGGTATCTATAATTTTGCTCGTGCTGTGGGTGTTTTCGTTTATTCTAATTGAAGTTTTTGACTTGTTGATTTTCAAGAAGAATATGACAGAAACCTTCATGATGAGTATTTTGGCTTTAATCGCTGTGCTTGCAGGTTCTCTTTTTGTCAATGTCATGTTCAACCTAACAAGAATAGCGGACAAGCATAACGCAGATGAAACAAAAAAAATCAGCACTAAAGCAGTTGTGGCAGTCATCACAGTTTTCCCATTGGTTGCTGCAATTCTTTTTACAGGCAACTACTTCACAGAACAGAAAAAAGAAAGATTTATGTTAGAGTCAACTAAAAATTATATCGAAAAAAGTAAAACCACAAAAGCCTTACTCAAAGATGTGAAGTTTAACGAAGAGTGGGTAGACGAACTCGCACGAGAATTAAAAGTCTTTAAAACTTCAGAGCTTAATTTCGACAACCCATCAGTAATTTTATATCTGAATTTAGATGGAGAAGAAAAGTACTATCAAGTCCATAATTATAATACTTATCGTTATAATGAGTTACAAGACACAATCCCAATTTATCTACATCGCTATGAAGAACATTTCAATAGGTTTGACACAGAATATTACGAGCAAGTGTTTAAGAATGGTAGTAAGGAAAATCGCTTCATCAGAGACGGAAAAAACTTTATACTCGAATATCCATACACTTACGATAGCACAACCGTAATTATACACACGTCCGATTATCAAAATTATGGGAAGTTTGGAAGTTAACAAATGCCAAATTTAAAAGAGAAAGTGTATTACGCCCTTACAGGGCATGAAATAAAACACAAGCTATTTTTATCACCGAGCCAAAGGTCACTGAGCGAGCGAAGCGAGTAGAAGTGCAGGCTGAAAAATAGTATTTGACATTGCCAAAGAGGCTGAAAGCCTCAAATCAGTAGCGTACACTTCGACTCACGTTGTTCGCTCAGTGACCGTCGCCCTATGTAAAAGGGACACAAGCACACCCCGTTTTTTACACCCGAGCGGAGCGAGGTGAGGTAAGATAATGCAAGATGATTGAATTTAAGTTTGGGATTACGCCCTTACAGGGCTTAAATAAATCGGGAAAAAACTCTTTCACAGGGCTTCACACTGTGCTACTGATTACAGCCTTTCAGGCTGATATTTCTAACTATAGGGAATACAAAGATGAGCCAATCACTTACGGAAGTCTATCTGCATATCGTTTTCAGTACAAAACATCGAGAAAAATTAATTGATGTAGATATTGAAAATGAGTTACATGATTATATTGGTGGAATTTGTAAAAATTTAAAATGTAATCCGGTCAAAATCGGTGGAGAAAGAGATCATGTACATATCCTGTGTATGTTATCAAAAAATGTAACAATTGCAAAGCTGGTTGAAGAAATTAAAAAATCATCTTCAAAATGGATAAAAGACAAAAATCAGAAATATATTACATTTTATTGGCAAGACGGATATGGTGCTTTTTCGGTACATGTTTCACAAATAGAAGAAATCAGTTCTTATATCCTCCATCAGAAAGAACATCATAAGAGGTTCGATTTCAAACAAGAACTATTGGCAATACTCAAAAAATTGAATGTTGATTATAATCCTAAATATTTATGGGATTAGAGGCTGAAATTTCAAAATAAAAGAGGCTGGAAAAATCACACAAAATAACAGGAAATAACATGAAACATATTCTATATCTAATCATTTCTCTCTTCATCATCACAGCTTGTAGCAACAACACAAGTCTTGATAAATTGCAAAACGGAGATTTGATATTTCAGACCTCTACCTCCAATCAGAGTGTACCGATTCAACTTGCTACACACTCTAAGTATAGTCATGTCGGCATGGTATTCAAAAAGGGCGAAAAGCTTTATGTCTATGAAGCAGTGCAACCAGTGCGTCTCACTGAAATAGAATCATTTATTGATAGAGGT
>JBFHIJ010000088.1:0-4868 GCA_041596515.1 Chlorobiota bacterium | reverse complement strand
TTTAATTCGTCTAATGGTCTTACTTTGTGACTCATGGTGTCGCTCCTTTTGTTTGATTTTTGTTTTGTTGTGATTACAAATTTAAACATCGGAGTGATACCTTTTTTTATTTATTTTTACACAAAGATATGGACATTACCTATTTTGGGGGGCACTTTTACGATATATTTTAATACATATATATGCTACTTTGATTCGTTCGGATTTGGCTCTGAAATAAAACTTATCACAGGAGTTTGATATTTTATCTTAGTGTAAGATATTTAATATGAGCTTTGAAAAACTTAAGATATGCTTTGGGATGATATTTGATTCTACTCTCACGACGCTTGGTATCTCTATGGTTCGGGCGGAGACGGGCGTGTGGCTGTTGTTAAACCTTATGATCAATTCAGTTTGCCAAATCGATTCCCTGATAAAGGAAAAGTTATCGATGATTGGGCATTGCCTAACTCCATGGTTTATAGGTCTTTCAGACGAACAGAAAGCAAACAATACGAACTAACAGACCACCTTGGTAATGTGCGTCTAACTTTTTCGGACTATAAATATGAGACAGACGGCTGGAAGCCTCGCATAAAAGTTCTTTCTAAAAATGATTACTATCCGTTTGGTATGATGATACCTGAAAATTACTATCAGGATAGCACTGCTAAAACCCGTTTCGGATTTAATGGCATGGAAAGGGAAGATGAAATAGCGGGGCTGGGGAATGTATTAAATTTTGTGCAAGATTTTTAGATACTCGAACTGCGAGATGGTTTAGCCAAGACCCGATGAAGTTTAAATTTGCAAGTCTAACTTCTTATCAAGCTCTTGGAAATAATCCAATTTTGTATGTAGATCCAACAGGGATGGAGCATTATGTAAATGATTTAGGCGAAATATTGGATGATAGGGAAGTAAATGATGCTGATGATCCATCTGTCTTTATGGTTGAAGGGGTAGGTGATAAAGAGACTGTGACTAAGTTAGGTGAAGTCGGTGCTACTATAGAAGTATCAAAAATATTGACTAATCTTATGACCATAAATGCTGAAACTGCAAGAGAAAAAGTAGATGGAAATTACTGGACATTTTTCAATCTTGTAAGAACAGGTGCTCCATGGGATTATAAAAATAGAGATGATACGGTATTTGGATTTGGCTTTGATTCAGAAGCAGAGGAACTAACAGACACAAGATTTAGTTTTAATCTTAATTTTAATGGACAATCTTTCAATAAAAATGACTTAACTGCAGCAGATATAGGCAATTTTCATGCTGGTTTTGTAGGTAATCAAGCGGGGTTCAGTGATATAGATTTATTTATAGGAGCGGGAATGGCAGAGAGTTATAAAGATGCTAAAAAATTCGAACTTAGGTTTGCTCAAGTTTACCAACTATTAGTAGATGGAGCTCCTTATGGAGATGAACAAAGGGATTATGATTTTGATGTTATGGGTATAGCTGCTAGTAGACAATGGTGTCAGCAAAACGGAATCAATATCAGAGAGCAAACTTCTTGGGTAAAGATTATATGGGATGCTGGTAAGATACAAGCAACTTCAATTGGTATTTTGCCCCCACATGTTGTATTTCAGATGTCATATTTTTATAACACACTACTTGGTGATTAATATTTTATTATATGGAATCCTAATTATGAATAAGTCAATAATGCTGCTTTCTTTTATAATGTTGCTTGTGACTTGTATCGCGTGTGACGAAAGTCCGGGAGAGAAAGATATACTAATCAAAAAGATCAATCTTGAAGATAAAGATTTCAATATAGAATTATATTTAGACAGATCCGGCGGGGTATATGCAAGCGAATATTATCAAATCTTTAAAGCATACAATGATGGTAATTATGATTTAATATATAGCAAAAAATATAGGGATAGAAAAGTTCGAGTTGAAATAAATAATAATAATGAAATCGTGGTTTATGAGAAGTTTGAAAATATAGAATCTCGTTATGTTATAGATACTTTAGCAAATGGATTAATAAGTCATACAGTTAAAACTACTCTTATTAGTTTAGAATATGACACTACATATATAGACTTAGATAGCTTTTGGGATTGGTAGGGTATTTCAGTTAACCTTTAATTATTTAAGCACAAAACAGGTGGCTGGAAGCCTCGCATAAAAGTTCTTTCTAAAAATGACTACTTCCCATTCGGTATGATGATACCTGAAAATTACTATCAGGATAGCACTACTAAAACTCGTTTCAAGGTCACTGAGCGACTGAAAGGAGTCGAAGTGCAATGGTATGGAAAGAGACGATGAAATAGCGGGGCTGGGGAATAGCTACACAGCTATGTTCTGGCAATATGACTCACGTACGGCGAGGAGGTGGAACCAAGATCCAAGACCTAATCCATCAATAAGCAGATATGGCACTTTTGCATTGAATCCTGTGATGTTTACTGATGTTATGGGGGATACAATTGTTGGAAGTTATCAAGCAGGTAGTCATACAGGCGATGACGAAGAGTTTCAAGAAAAATATAACGATTTTAAGGAATATACAAAAAAGCAGTATGAAGCTTAAAAAAAAGCAGGCGAAGAGGAATCGGAAAAAGCAAAAAAAATGCAGGAAATGTTAGTTCGACTACAAGAAATGGAAGTATCTCCACAGATATATAATGTAGACATTTTTGAAGATCCATTCCAGACTGGAGAGCAAGATGGACATATGAAACTAGGAATGATTTTCCGACATAATGAAATAAGGGTTGCTGTAAATATTAAATTGCACTTGACAAAAGGAGTTGCAAATAACAAAGCAAGAAAATATGGATTATTTGCACATGAATTTACCCATGGGAGCCAATATGAAAGAAGACTAGTCACTTTGGATTTTAATGAAGAAACAGATCATCGAACTTTAGGGCTTGAAATAGAAGCTTATCAAATGCAATTTTATTATGGACAATTAAGAGATTCAAAAGGTTATAGAGTGACTGATATTAATTCGATAAATGGACAATTTGTGTTAGATAGAGGTTATGGTTATTTATCTGGTACTTCTGAATCAATAATGAAACCTATGACAGATGACATGATTCAAGGAATATATGAAACTAATCTTGAGATTTATAGAACAACTTTAAATAAATTGAAGCAATCAGAAGGATGGGTTCCAGAAAATCTTCATATTAATGAAGTACCTCTTATTTATTATAGAGGTTGGAAGGAAGATATGTTAAGACAAGTTAAAGCTAATCAAAAAATATCACAATAAGGTGACAGAATGCTACTTCTAATCTGGATAATCGTGCTTTTAAACTCAGTTGTTCTTAAATCAAACGAACAGAATTCTATTGATATTTTCAGAAATATCAAGTCTGACACGAATTTGAACACTTATGCAACAGAAATTGAAGATATATTTCTACTAAAATTCAAAAACAAAATAATTTTATTTGAATACTATAAATCGCCTCATTTTAGATATTATCCAATATATTCGAAAGCACTTTACATCAAAAGTGGTGGAGACAATGACTATATAATCGATAATGATTCGACAGATTACATGTTTTATCAGCAGATTTATACTAATTCAGATAGTTTGTTTCTCGATTTATATTCGATTGCTAGTTTCTTCGATTTGGCAAATGGTAAAGTTATAGATAGAGATGATTATTACACAACATCTTTTGTAACAAAACTATATACAAAAGATACTTCACTGAATTTTTTGGCAAATGGTTTAAAGTATGATAAACATATTCTTTCCAAAAATAATAATTTACAAATAGCTTTTGGTTTTTCTCTTAGGTACATAAGAGAGAATAGATATCTATGTTTTGAAAATTTAGATAAAATTGGAAAATTGAATCTCTATCTATTTAAAGAGCCTTATTTGATAAAACATGATACTATTAATTTTGATGCAATAAATAATACGTTACATACTAATATCGGGACAGTTCAATTATTTAAGTCAGATGCTTCTGAATGTGGATTAAATTTATATGATTATGATGTGAATCAAGGAACTCTTCTGAATATACTTATAGACGTGTCTAGTGATGAACTACATAGTTATTCCAGCTTGGAATATGAAATAATCATCAAAGATATACTAGACTCAAATCATTTATATTATAAAAAAGATTGCATAGACCTATCTTTGCAAACTAAGCATTCGGAAATATCAACAGACTGCATAAAGATAGGTACTTTGAAAACTTGTTGTTTTGATAATGATAAGATTTTTGAAGTCAAATATTATTTGGATTACAGTGGTAAAAGTAATTCCAAAAAGCAAATATCCAAAATTGATACTATTATCATAAAAAATGGATATTCCATACCTAGAATTATACTAAACCACAAAAAATAAAAAAGTACTTTTACTGATATACTATTTACTGTATTGTAATAATAATAATTTGGTTTCTCACATATAATAGAGTTCAACCTAGTATTGAAAAATGGATTGCATAAGATCAGATTGAAAACAACTAGCTATAACAGCCCAAGACTAAAAGTTCTTTCAAGAAATAACTACTTCCCATTCGGCATGCTAATGCCGGATACGTTCGCAAATGAAGAAGATGCGAAACCTCGCTTTGGATTCAATGGTATGGAACGGGAAGACGAAATAGCGGGTGTGGGGAATAGCTACACAGCTATGTTCTGGCAGTATGACTCGCGAACTGCGAGGAGGTGGAATCAGGATCCAAGACCTAATCCATCAATAAGCAGCTACGGTACTTTTGCTCTGAATCCTGTGATGTTTACAGATGTTATGGGAGATACAAATTTTGTTTATGGAGCTGACCGTCAAGATTTTGTAGATAATATTGATACAAGGAGTGAAAACCTTACTCTTGGGTTGGAAGATAATCAGATGACTTACAGCATAA
>JBFHIJ010000087.1:0-5393 GCA_041596515.1 Chlorobiota bacterium | reverse complement strand
GTAATAGTTAGCGTGTATTGTTTGATGTTTTAACGAAAAACATCCTATATACAATTAATTTATTTATTTTAGTATCATATTCCACAAAATCAAAGTATTCTCTTTTGTTGGTAACAATATAATCTTTATCATAGTAGTCTCTTTTATAATGCAATGGAGGTGAATTAAAAGTCTCATTTAATGGAAATAAAGTTTTTAGTATAATTTGCGAACTATTCATTTCTTCAATAAGATATACAAAACTTGGCTCTATTGGAATGTTTATATCATTAATGTTTACGATTACATTTTTCAAAGAATCTTGCGACACTATGTATTCACTAAATCGAAATGGATTATACAATTTAAGAGTATCAGCCATTCTTAGACCTATGAAAAAGGATACTTTTCCGGAAGTGGAACTGACTAAGTCGTACAAAGTATCATTAGTGTTTACAGTCAAATTTAAATCTAAAATTGATCTGTCCTTGACAGGAACAGACATTATCGAATCTGCCAATAAATCATGTTTTACAATATTCTTTAGCCGAAATGTTACTGACTGACTTGAAGCCATATAAAAACAACTCATAAATATTATTATCATAAATATAAAACGAGTCATATAATTACCTCTCTGTATTATCAAGTATATCCATCCAAATTTTAAATTTTTCTTTAGCATTATGATCCGCTAAAGGATCAATAATATCAAAGTTAATAGTTTTTATAGCTGTAGAATTATAATTATAAGGCGTATTGTCAAACACACTATAAGTCCAAGTTCCTACAGGTTTATTATTAAAACCTCCTTGAGCTCCTGTAGTATATAAACTTATATTTCCAGCTTCAGGGAATAACCAAAGAGCATATTTATGAGCATAATCATATTCCTTAGAAACACCCTCTTCATTTTTTTCACGAGGTCCAGTATAATACTTAGCACCAGCATAAGCTTCTAATAGTTCATGAATTTCTACAACACCGACTCCAATAATAAAACAATTAGTTGCAGTTCTAATACCTTCTTCATCTATAAATTGAAATGCATTCCTCTTATCGGTTATTACATTTGCTAGATAACCAGCATACATCCCCAGTAACACAACATTTTCTTCATTAAGATCATTATAAGCAAAATCCATATTCGAATCTGCGATAATATTAACATTTACCGTTTCGTCGTTTATTGAATTAACTATTTCTTGTTCCCATGGTTCTAAAATTGCGCCTTCATTTATGCTGTAAGTCATCTGATTATCTTCCAACCCAAGAGTAAGGTTTTCACTCCTTGTATCAATATTATCTACAAAATCTTGACGGTCAGCTCCATAAACAAAATTTGTATCTCCCATAGCATCACTAAACAGAACAGGATTCAGAGCAAAAGTGCCATATCTGCTTATTGATGGATTAGGTCTTGGATCCTGATTCCACCTTCTGGCAGTTCGCGAGTCATACTGCCAGAACATAGCTGTGTAGCTATTCCCCAGCCCCGCTATTTCATCTTCCCTTTCCATGCCATTGCACTTCGACACTTCGACAAGCTCAGCACATCGCTCGCTTTGCTCGCTCAGTGACCTTGAAGCGTGGTTTTAGCAGTGCTATCCTGATAGTAATTTTCAGGTATCATCATACCAAAGGGATAATAGTCATTTTTTGAAAGAACTTTAAAACTTTGTAAACTATAATTTTCTCTATATTTATAATCAGAAAAAACTAAGCGTACATTACCTAGGTGGTCAG
Organism: Chlorobiota bacterium; assembly: GCA_041596515.1. GTDB lineage: Bacteria > Bacteroidota > Ignavibacteria > Kapaibacteriales > UBA2268 > JBFHIJ01. Next base: position 3,668 of record JBFHIJ010000087.1, on the reverse strand, counting down.
TCAGCTCGTATTGCTTGTGATCAATTTGGAGCAGTGCGTGCTACGGCCTGTGTCTTTTGCCTGGGCTGCTTGGGAAAAATAAATTTTCAAAGAACTTTTTTATGATAAGACTGTCTTACCAGCTCGAAATCTTTAAGACTTTAATATCTTCTTTTCCAAATTGTGTCGTAACGAACAATATATTTTTCTAGATCGAACCAATATCCTTTTAAACTATCTAGATCATATAATGTAGATAACTCTGTTTCCTCATCATGCTTTACACATTGTGGTGTTAGTTTTATAAGTAGGTCATTTTCTGTATGATTTTCTGGTATTTCCAAAGGTATCCATTCTTCCCAGCTCTCGTTTGGATGTTTGTTTTGAGGCACACCAAAATAATTAAATCCATTCAACCTACTACTATCAAATTTTTCATGTACTGTATAATTATACCATAAAGCAAATATAGAATCCATAGTCTCATTTTTTATAGTGATAAAACATTCAATTTGAACATTTGAAGTAATATTATTCCAAGTATGTTTAACAGAATCAAGCCTGATAGATACACTATTAAATATGGAATCTCTAAATTTACTTTCGTAATAATTAAACAATACTGTATCACTCTCATACTGTTTTTCCAATTCTACAATTTTGTCTGGTGTAAGTATCCCATTTTCACAATATGAAATATCAAAACTATCTCTTCTTAATATTAACCGTTGAACACCATTTACATAATAACCTCTAAAGTCGTCATCTTTACTCGACATTTCATCTGTAACTATAGTTGGTTTATCTTTTACATACTCTATATACATCTTATCATAGTCAACAGACTCTTGACAGGATAATAAAAATAGTAATAATATGAAATATAGATTCTTATTTGTCATGGTACACTTTCTCCTCATAAAACTGTTCTGCATTCATATCCATAAATCTAGTACCTTCCAATTTGTCATGGTCATGAGTATCCATACCTTTTCTCATTTGCAATTTCATCCTTTCAACAGTATAGTCTACATTATACATTACTTTGTAATAATCTACTATTTGCATAAGGACTTTATAACCTTTTTGACCAAAAAAGGTGTATGGAATTGTAAACCAGTCATTTTTAAACCCGTAGTAATCATAACCAACACAATGTGCACCTGCAATTATCGAAGAATTGTACTTTCTATTCCAAATCTCAGCTATTGTATAAATATGCCTTTCAGTATTGCCATCAGACAAAACCCATTTCATAGTTTTATCACCCTTATCATAAGCAATTTTAGCTTTCTCATATAAAGAACCATGATATCCAAATTCATGTATCCATGATTCTGCAGCCGACATTATGCACATATAGTATCTTTCTTTATCATTAAAATATTTACCAGATATATGTAATGTCGGATATATTCTCAATCTACCATCTTCACCCAATTTAGGTACATTACAATAAGGATCTTTTGCACACGGATCTACTTGAAATGTATAATCTATACCTGCTTTATGTATCTGTCCATCTTCTTCGGCAACTAAGTCCTCATCCTTGTAAATTTGGAATTCATATACCTGACCTTTCGCAGCTCTGTCTAACCACCATTGTTTACCTTCCTCCGTATGCAAAATTGCTTCGAAAGCTTGCAGTGCTTGTTTATGTTTAAAATCACCTTCATCATCTTTATCCTGCAACTGCTCTGTATCTACTTCATCTCCAAAAGGATCTGTAAAAGCAATCGGATTATTTGCAAACGTCGCATACCTACTCATACTATACATATCCACAGGATCCTGATTCCACCTCCTCGCAGTCCGCGAGTCATATTGCCAGAACATTGCTGTGTAGCTATTCCCCACACCCGCTATTTCATCATCACGTTCCATACCGTTAAATCCGAAGCGAGTTTTAGTTGTGTTATCCTGGTATATCTTGTCAGGCATCAGCATACCAAATGGATAATAGTCACTTTTTGAAAGAACTTTTATACGTGGCAGACTATAGTTTTCTCTATATTTATAATCTGCAAAAGTTAGACGCACATTACCAAGGTGGTCAGTAAGTTCGTATTCTTTGTGACCAATTTGGTAAACTAATTTGACAAACTACTATCTTTTCTAAAGTATAATTTATTCACAATATTTGAGTCACATTTCACGAAATTCCTTGGATATAAAAACAATTTATATAACTCAGATTTAGGAAAATTTGAAATTAGTACAATAGACGAATCCGAAATTTCTTCAATCAATAAGAACCAATTTGGTGTTTCATTAAATACAACATCCCGATCTTTTGTAATCACTTTTGTTGAAGGAAATTTACCTAATCCGGTTATAATAGAATCACCATTTGGAATAAAATCAATAAAACGCATTAAGTCATAAACCCGAAGAGTATCCCCAACGATATGAACAGGATAGCTAATTTTTGTATTGTAAACTTCAGAAACAACCGTCAAAAATGTGTCTTTCATGTAGAGATCAAAACTAACATCTATTACTGAATCAGCAAATAAATTCGATTTTCCACTGTTATTTGAATTTTGTAGAACAATCTTATCCAAATTATATCTTGTAAATATTGGTTCAGATATTTGAAAATAACCAACAAACAAGATTCCAAATATCAATTTATAAATCATACATCACCTACTTGCACCATTTAGTATATATAACATTGTAGAATTTTTCGTCCATGGACTAATATCAAGTGAACCGTTAAAGACATCTGACCATACAACTGTTCTTACTACTGCAGATTGTGTAGTACTATTGTTGTTTGCGTCAGTAGTAGTTTTAGACAAGGTGAAAGTCCAAGTACCTGTTGCTACATTAAGAGTAGTATGAATTGGTTGTATAGCTACACCATCAGCCTCAGGAAACAAAGCTATAGCTCCGGCATGAGCAAAACTAAATTCTGCAGACATAGTCGTAGAATTAGGAACAAAAGTCCCTCTAGTTCCAGTAAAATCTTTTGCTCCTATATATGCTTCTAATAATTCATGCACTTCTGAAACTCCTTCAGCTAGCACATTTCCATTAGTTGCATTTCTTATAGTACCCTCGTTAATAAATTGGAATGCTTCTCGAGTATTTCCATTGGGATTCATGATGGATCCTCCAAATTGACCACCAAGTACAAAATCAGTCCTACCCATATCGTCTTCTGCTACATTCACAAAAGAGTCCGCAATTATATTAACATTAACAACATTATCTTTAATAGCATCAACTATTTTTTGTTCCCATTCTAGTAAAGTCGCACCCTGTGTAATGTTAGCAGTCATTACGTCTCCATTTAAACCAAAAGTTACATTTTGAGTTTGAGAATTAAGATTATCAACAAATACTTGAGCAGAATCTCCATAAACAAAAGTTGTATCCCCCATTACATCGCTATACATAACAGGATTCAAAGCAAAAGTACCAAAACTACTTATAGATGGATTAGGTCTTGGATCCTGATTCCACCTCCTCGCCGTACGTGAGTCATATTGCCAGAACATAGCTGTGTAGCTATTCCCCACACCCGCTATCTCATCTTCCCTTTCCATGCCGTTAAATCCGAAGCGAGGTTTTGCGTCTTCTTCATTCGTAAACTTATCCGGCATTAGCATACCAAACGGGAAGTAGTTATTTCTTGAAAGAACTTTTAGCCTTGGGCTGTTATAGCTAGTTGTTTTCAACCT
>JBFHIJ010000086.1:0-5571 GCA_041596515.1 Chlorobiota bacterium | reverse complement strand
TGCTATAGACGGAACAAAGACCAATATTAATTACAAAAGCACACTGCTAAGCGGTCTGAACAATATAAGTTTAGACATTAAAGGTTCTTTATCTTCAGGAGTATATATACTCTCCGTATATAAAAACGATGAGTTTATAACTGCTAAGAAAGTAGTAATCGAATAGAATTTGACCTGTCAGCTGTAGAGAGTAATACTACAGCTGATACTCTCCTCGATTATATTTTACACACAATCACATCCTCTGACATATTTGGCAAAATAATTGCACATATCAGTTTTAGTACTAAATTTTCGTATTAAAACCCGTAAAATATATAGATAATGGCTAAAAGTAAACAAGGAAGTGCATTTCAGCCCGGCATACTGCCCGGTTTGAAGAACATATTGCCATATATAACCAAAAATCCAGATTTGGCTGTGGCTTTAGGTGTACTCCTTATTTTGTCTTTGCTTATTATTCCACTACCTCCTGTGATGCTTGACATGTTTTTGGCTGTCAATATTGCATTTTCCGTTCTAATCTTGTTAGTGGCTATTTACTTAAAGTCACCTCTTGAATTTTCTTCATTCCCGACTGTCTTACTGATATCCACGATATTTCGGCTTGGGCTAAATGTAGCCTCGACCCGGCTTATATTGGGCGAAGCCAACGCAGGAGATATCATTCATGCCTTTGGTGAGTTTGTCATCAAGGGTAATTATGTTGTCGGTGTAATCATATTTTTAATTCTATTGATAATAAACTTTGTGGTTGTTATCAAAGGTTCTACTCGTATAGCCGAAGTAACAGCCAGGTTTACATTAGATGCTTTACCGGGCAAGCAGATGAGTATAGATGCCGACCTGAACGCCGGCTTTATAGACGAGCAAACTGCTCGGAAACGTCGCTCGGAGTTGACAGCCGAATCTGACTTTTTTGGTTCGATGGATGGTGCTGCTAAGTTTATCAAGGGTGATGCAATCGCCGGTTTGATAATAGCAGGTATAAATATTCTTGGTGGTTTTATAATTGGTATAATGCAATTAGACATGGAACTTGCAGATGCAGCTTCTACTTATACTATATTAACTATTGGTGACGGCCTTGTTTCTCAGATTCCTTCTCTTCTAATCTCAATCGCTGCCGGTTTGGTGGTTACTCGCTCAGCATCTTCAGACAATCTGGATGTGGAAATGGGCAAGCAGTTTGCCGGAAAGCCAAAACCACTTGCGTTAGCTTCATTTTCGTTAATAGTGGTGTCGTTCTTGCCGGGCTTTCCGTTGGTTCCATTTTGGATAATGGCTGGGCTTATAGGTTACACAGCTTATTACAGAACTAAGCAGATTAAAAAAGACGAAGAAACTCAGCTCGCTTTGGAAGCCTCAACTTCAGAAAAAGCCAAGAAACCTGAGGAGGCACCTGTCGAAGATTTATTGAGAGTAGATCCGGTTGAAATAGAACTAGGTTACAGTCTTATCTCTTTGGTAGACGAGAGCCAGGGGGGAGATGTATTCAAACGCATAACTAATGTACGTAGACAATTAGCTACCGAACTTGGCATTATCTTGCCTCCGGTCAGAGTAAGAGATAATCTACAGTTAGACCCTCAGGAATATGTTATCAAAATAAGAGGCAATGAGATAGCAAGGAATGTATTGCATCCGCAAATGGTGCTTGCAATGAACCCCGGCACTGCCGATGGAGATCTAAAAGGCATTCAGGTTACAGAGCCGGTATTCGGACTTCCTGCCACTTGGATTGGACATGGCGACCGCGAAGATGCAGAAGTATTTGGCTATACAGTAGTAGAAGCAGCTACTGTGCTGACTACGCACCTAACTGAGTTGCTAAGAAGAAATTCGCATAAATTACTTACAAGGCAAGACACGAAGCACTTGTTAGATAATTTGAAAACTGATTATCCTACTCTAATAGAGGAAGCTTCTTCGGATGTACTCCCTATTTCTATACTTCAGAAAGTACTGCAAAACTTGCTGATGGAAAACATACCTGTCAGAGATTTGCCGATCATTTTAGAGTCGCTATTAGAATATGTCAAAATAACTCAAAATGTGGATGTTTTGACTGAATATGTAAGACATAATATGTCGGAAACTATTAAAAAGTTATATCAGGATCAAAACGGAGTAATACATGCTATAGCGGTTAGCCCTCAGATAGAAGATCAAATGACCAAAGCACTGCAATCTGATAATCAGGCGAGCACTTCAGTTACTTTAGGTCTGCCGCCAAATTATGTCCAAAGCATACAGCAGGCTACCTCTGACTCCATCGACGAGATTACAATGGCAGGCTATTTGCCGGTCGTGATTTGCTCTGCTCAGGTAAGACCATATCTTTACCGCATGGTACGCACGCCATTCCCGATGGTTAGTGTTATAAGTTATACCGAACTTCCTGCTGATACCGAAATCGAAATCCAAGCACAACTTAGCATAGATGGCTAACTATATTTAATTCAAGAAATCCAATACAGCAAATCTTATTTTATAAAAACAAGTGAGAACATGTAGTGTGCACAATTTCTAAATTTTAAGTAATATGTAAATCTTGTCCTAACAATTTGTGTGCTACTGCTTTGGCTTCTTTATTTTGGCTCCACACTTTCTATAACTGCTTCTTGCATTTTGCTATCTACAGCAATAACAACAGCTCCATTCTCATCAAGCATATTAAATAGGATTATTCATACTATACTGGTACGGTGACCACGCATAATATTTCTCCCACACTTCGACTCGCTCAGCACAAGTACTTCGACTCGCTACGCTCGCTCAGCAACCTTTGAGTGTGCTGAAGCTAGCCCAGTTCGCTTTCGGTGTATAGTTTATAAGATACTATACCTAACAAAAGGATGTTAGGGATAGCTTGTATAATAGATTAGATATCTCGGATAAACTAATATTTAACCTTGTTTTCACATGATTCTGATAATGTTTTTACATTCTCATATAAAACTTTCTGATTACTCATTTATATGTACTAGTAAATCAATATTAATTCTATCATTTTTAAAATATGATATATATCCAATAAAACAACTGGAGCAAATATATAAAGCATCCTTCTTAGATACTTATTTGTATATTTTAGTGCTAAAAAATAAGTCACTCCTACTACAAAATATAAAGCAATTAATGACCGTGAGATAGAACAACAACTATCGAAATTTACATTATCCGTTTTATCATCACTAATTATTATAGAATTGCTATTAATTGGTACACCAAACTTTTGTGCTCCTAAATAACTTATACCATCGTATTTCTTAACTAAAAGTGATTTAAGACCTGTTAAAGGAATATTTAACTGTATTTCTGAATTACTCTTTAGTCTCAAGGTGTAATTCAGAATACTCATTTCAATTGGTTTCGTTAAACTTATAGTATTGTCTTTTCTAGACATACCGTAAAAAATTATATCTATATCCGAATTATACTGATTTAATATTGTAACGACACCAGATTCAATAAGTCCATTTCTATCCTCTGAATTACTGCCTAAATAATCCATGACAAACAACATCATATTTATCCATAGCAGTGATAAGCTAAACAAAAACAAAACTAGCTTTCCAAAACTATATTTAGTTTCCACCATTGGGATCTCCATAGGGTAGTGTGTAATAATTCGTCGCATCATCTGTTGGATAAACACACTCAAGAATTTCAAAATATTCAAGGAGTATTGTATCTAATGATTTAGTTAAATTACCTTCCTCATCAATATAATTATCCAGATAACTATTGAATTCGATACCTTTTTGATTTGAGAAGAGATCTTCACCAGAAAATGCACTTTTATCATCATTCCATTCTTGATAGTATTCAATTGCGTAACCTAGTATATTTGTTGCACCCCTTGAAAAACCATTTGGAACTCCATGCTCTTGTAATGAACGATCAACTCCAGCCATCAAAAAAAAATGCTTCATATCAATCCAATTTTCCCCCTTTTTGGAAAATACATATCTTGGTTGAGCCGGATCCCCATAAAAAGCATCTTTATAAGTCAATAATATAAAGCTAAGATTTGTTACATCTGGATTTCGATTATTCTTGACTACAGTTGCTATTTCCTCAGGGGAAGCCGCTTGTACTTGATTCGGCTCTTATCCATTCTCATCCAAAAAACTAATCGGATTATTCATACTATACTGGTACGGTGACCATGCGTAGTACTTCTCCCATTCTTCGACAAGCTCAGCAACCATGATCTATAGTAGTAAACCTGCCTAGCTCGTAGTCCACTTTACGCTTCGTAGCTAAGTATTATATTAATGTAAGCATTGACTGGATTATAATTAATAAATAATACAGTCTAAGAATATTACTTCAATATATCTCCACAATTAAATACAGTGTCACATCTAATTACAAACGAATTTTGGTTAAACAGCTCATAATAGCTCCTTTTTGCAATTTCCTCAGTTGTCTTAAAAAATATAATTTCACATAAATTTTCAGGAGATTTATAAAATGAATCATATTCAAGAGTAGACTGTAATTTTGATTCCCTATTTTTAGATGATAGCATCTCATTGAACGTCAAAAATATATTTATTTCTATTTTAAAATTTGATATAACACCTCGGTTATTAAAATAATCAAGGTATTTGTCTTTATAATATTCATTCGGAAAAGAAAACTTTATTTCTAATGATTGATTTGGATTTATCGCATAATAGTATGGAATATAGTTATCTTGTTCTATAATCAAATCAATCGTAGCTTCGTCTGCATTACTATTACTTGGGATAATATTTATAATATTCCCATTTTCAAATCTGTGTTGGCAGTAAACTGGAACTGGAAATAAATCATTCACGATATACCTAAGATTGGGATAATATACTATTCTCTTACTATTATTTATAATATTTATAATACAATCAATGCTATCTGTGGAATAGTTTAAGCTAACACTTGATATAATATTCTTTTTGTCATGATATTCCTTCACAATCTGCTTTTGTTGTGAATTACTGTTAAAATAGACAATAGCTGATATTACAAGTAGTGTAATGAATCCACTACACAATACTAAGCTTCTACTTCTAATCATCTTCATCATCCTTCTCCTCCTCCCCAAGCTATTACTACACCTACAAACTTCCCATTCTCATCCATCAAACTCACAGGATTATTCATACTATACTGGTACGGAGACCACGCATAATATTTCTCCCACAGGGGATCTATTGTAGTAAACCTGCCCAGCTCGTAGTCCACTTTACGCACGCCGTGGTCTCCCAGTTCACTTTCACGGTCTAGTTCTTTGCCGATGTAGGCGGTGCGTTGGTCGTCGTCTCCTTTAGGAGCTTGCTTACCGAATGGAAGATAATCAAAAATTTTCTGTTTCGTTTGGATCTACTCATTTGTTTTAGCACCTATTTTTGATTTGTATATAGATTCAAGATCAAGAATAGTATCACATTCAACCACGAAGCAACTTCTATGAAAATCATTATAATCTGAATTTTTATATTTTATATCACTTTGTTTAAAAATCAGAACCTCGAATTGACTATCTTTATACTCTTTAAAAGAAGAATATTCTACTAAATG
>JBFHIJ010000085.1:0-5679 GCA_041596515.1 Chlorobiota bacterium | reverse complement strand
GAGACTACTATGATAAAGATTATATTGTTACCAACAAAAGAGAATACTTTGATTTTGTGGAATATGATACTAAAATAAATAAATTAATTGTATATAGGATGTTTTTCGTTAAAACATCAAACAATACACGCTAACTATTACGAATTAACTGACCATTTAGGCAATGTGCGACTAACTTTTGCAGATTATAAATATGAGACAGACGGCTGGAAGCCTCGCATAAAAGTTCTTTCTAAAAATGATTACTATCCGTTTGGTATGATGATACCTGAAAATTACTATCAGGATAGCACAACAACCCGCTTCAAGGTCACTGAGCGTAGTCGAAGTGTAACGGCATGGAACGTGAAGATGAGATAGCGGGTGTGGGGAATAGCTACACAGCTATGTTCTGGGAGTATGATAGTAGAACTGCCAGGAGGTGGAATTTAGATCCAAGACCGAATTCCTCTATAAGCAGCTACGGTACTTTTGCGCTAAATCCTGTGATGTTTAGTGATGTTATGGGGGATACGGTTACAATTGAAAATGGTGGCGAAAAAGTATTTTACAGAGACAAACAGCTTTATAATATGGACGGTTCTAAATACGAAGGTGAGAATGCTTATATAAGAGCCGTAGAAAAGGATTTGAATTCGATAGCAGATACAGATAATGCAAAAAATATTGAAACTCTAGTAAATAGTGATTTACATCACAATATTACTATGCCAAAAGATCTTGCCCCATCTTCAAATGGAGGAAATTTTTGTGGAGTTACAAAAGATGATTACAAACGAGCTGAAGCTGGAATTAGGGTTAAGACGAGTATAGGATATGATCCAAACAATAAAAAACCTGGGAACTATCAGGATTTACCTGATAGAGAACCCGAAGATGGATTGGCTCATGAGATTGCACATAGTGTAGATTACAATAATGGTACCTATACGACTAAGATAACTCCAAACGAGATACGTTATGCGGAAGTGAACGCAATGAATGCAGAAAACATAATGAGAGAAAAAAATGGTGAACCCTTGAGAAATAAATATAATGATAATGATGATCTTCCTGCTGGATTAATTCATATACTCCCCGGTCATTTCAGAGGAGTTAGAACTTTTACGTTACCTCAGCCAAATAACATTGAAAGAAAGGATAATGTAAATGTGAAACCATTGCAAGTACGAATTGATAAATATACTGGGAGAATATACTAATGATTTTTAAGAAATTGTCTATCCTGATTATTTGTGTTTTCATGGTCTCTTTCAATTTTAATTCTGAGCAAAGTTCAGATTTTGCAGGTTGTAAAAAAACAATGCTCGAAATGTTATATAATAATTTAGGTGATTTGATCACTACAAATAGATTTTGGGTTTTGATGTATCTCGAAACTCAGAATAAGATAGAAGTTTATCTTATTGATTATGATGTTGCCATAGAAATATTAAATAATATATACACTAAATCAATATATAAGCATATTAAAGTATTAAGCAATGATAGAAGTAAGATTAATGTTGTTATTGATACGAATTCCGTATTGAGTGCTATTAAAAAGCTAATTGGCGATATGAAGTACAAGTTTTCACTTTACGACTATAAAAAAGGCTATTTGTCTGGTATAAACAAAACATTAAAAACAAAAGTGATTAATTCAATTCCTATGTTTAACGTGAGGAAAATTGAGGAGTTAATTTTTAATCTCCAGAAGGGCAATTATGTCTATCGAGATTGTGAAACGGGAGAGTTTATGATTATTAATAATGATAAGAAATAACTGCATAGTATTTTAGCATATTGCTTAAGTATTGTAGTAATAAAGGTGTTGGCAGTATAGAATACGAACTAACTGACCACCTTGGCAATGTGCGTCTAACTTTTTCGGACTATAAATATGAGACAGACGGCTGGAAGCCTCGCATAAAAGTTCTTTCTAAAAATGACTACTTCCCATTCGGTATGATGATACCTGAAAATTACTATCAGGATAGCACTGCTAAAACCCGCTTCAAGGTCACTGAGCGACTGAAAGGAGTCGAAGTGCAATGGTATGGAACGGGAAGATGAAATAGCAGGGATTGGGAATGTGTATAGCACTGCAAACAGGACTTATGATTCAAGAATTGCAAGGTGGTTTAGTTTAGATCCTGAAAGAATAAAGTTTCCAAACAAAAGTGCTTTTGCTTCCTTTGGAAATAATCCCATTTTATATATAGATCCCGATGGCGATGATTATGAAGTATCAATAGATCATCATGTCGATCCAAACACACAAAGAGCTAAGATTACTATTTCAGCTGGTATTACCTCCGGCAATTCCCTTACGGATAATGTAAAATGGTTCAATAAACAGGTGCAAAACGCTGCTACACATATCAATACAAATGAAAAGGCGATATATGTAGTAACTCAAAATGACGGTACAAAAATTGAATACGAAGTTGTTTTTGATGTGAAAGTTCTCCCTGACCCAGACAAGTATAAAGGTAAAGAAGGAATACTTACTTTAAATACTATAATTGAATATAAAAATAAGGATTTCTTAGCATTGTGCACAAATCAAAATCTCAAGACAACAATTGCAGGTTTTCAAAGTGACACAGATATAGTGATAAGAGAGGCAGCTGAAGAATCGCGCGTAACAACAGCTGGAATATTTGCAATTATTAAACATGAGATAGGACATACTGTAGGATTGATTCATCCTTATTATGATAATGATAATACAAATATGAACAAAGACAATGCAGGTGTTAGAGTTAACAATCAAGAAGGAAAATTATTTTGGTCCATAAAAGACATACTTATCCCTCTTGGTAAAGTGGGTATTGGAAAAGCTAAAGATATTTTAAACAATAGTACCTGGTATTTGGAAGGTCAAGAAAATGCTGACAATAATGATAAAAAATATAAAAATTCCACTACAAATGGTACTCCGATTGTAGATGGTCAAGAATTTTATGAGATAAAGGATAGAAGTACTATTGAATCTGGTACTGCACCAGATAATTTTGAGAATGGTGAACTAATTAAATACTACGATATAAAAAATGAGAATACAGATGAAAATAAAAATGAATAAAACTTGGATATGCATAATTGCTTTGCTCTGGTCTGTTTCAAGTGTAATAGCAGATAGCGAACTACTTTTAGTAAATATTTATTTAGATTTATCGCGAAAAATTGATGTAAAAAGAGTTTATGGAAAATGTTATATCATTGACAAACAGGATAGTCATGTTGTAAAAACACACAATATTTTAGGATATTATAACAAAATAAATATTGTTAAAACATCAGAAGAAGAGATTAGCAGTTTACAGTTGATTTCTGATAGTATTTATATTTCAAAAGGGGAAGATATTAGTCTGATATTCGATTTATTCATGACTTTTGATAACGTTCCCGAATATTGCTATGATTCGATTTTGTTTGTATGGCAAAGTAATTACCAAAAAAAACTGGATAAATTCAATATCGATTATTGTTACAGCAACGATTCTTTAAATATCACAGTCAATTTTAATTTAGACAGTATGCGAATTAGATATAAAAAAGAGTACGATGAATATTAGTATAACGCTTATCTTTCGGCATATGAAAAATTCAATTGGATATTTATTATGAAAAATACAAAAAAAATACTCTCGTTAATATTATTGCTTTTAATTTGTATCGGGTGTGATAGAAGTCCAGGTTCAAATGACATACATATAAAAACAATAATTCTTGAAGATAAAGATTTCAATATAGAATTATATTTAGATAGATCTGGTGGGGTTTATGCAAGTGAATATTATCAGATCCTAAAAGCATACAATGATGGTACATACTCTTTGATATATTCTAAAAAATACAAGGATATTAAAATTCGAGTATTATATGAAAACAACAAGTTGACTGTTTATGAAGAATTTAGTAAAATAAAGTATACCGATGGAATTGATACGTTATCTGATGGAATGATAAGGAATTATGTGAAGGAAACTTTGTTAAGTACAGAATATGACACTACACATATTGACTTAGATAGCTTTTGGGATTGGTAGGGTGTTTTAGTTAAACTTTAATAATATAAGCATGAGACAGAATGCTTGTCAGAGCTAAGAATACACGTTCTTTCACGTATTAACTACCCGTTTGGTATGATGATACCTGAAAATTACTATCAGGATAGCACTGCTAAAACCCGCTTCAAGGTCACTGCATCTCGACGATGCTCGATAACCGCGAGCAAAGCGAGTCGAAGTGCAATGGCATGGCATCTCGACTCCCTGCGGTCGCTCGATAACCGCGTGATGATGAAATAGCGGGTGTGGGGAATAGCTATCATGCCAAGTACTAGTCTCACAATTAGTGAATATTTGAAATATTCAATTTAAAGGAATGTGTTATGAAAAAAATACTTTTGCTATTTAGCATAAGCATCCTTGCCTTCGGGTGCAGGTCAAAAATGTTAGAAGGCGAGATTTTGGAAGCCTATAAGCGAGATTTAAATGATAAGACAACTATCTCCCCTAGCCCATTAAAGATGGAAATGGGGCTTGAGCTATGGGATTTGAGACTTGACTTATACAGAAGGGAATATACCAGAAAGAAACCCGGGGATGACACACCTTTAGATCTAAGACCGACAGTACGTATGAGTAATACGGCTATTGGACTTCATCTGGGTAACGGACTTTTTGTAGATTGTAATGAAGTGGTGGGAGTAGATATACTTGATTTCTACGATATAGATGCAGAAAAGACTGACATTATCATCCAGCTCCCAACTGCAGAAGAAAAGATTCAGAAAAGAATAGTTAAAGAAGATGATTTTATTGTTGGCTATTATTCCAATGAAAAAGAAGCTGAACGCATATTCAAGTTTTACAAAGATAGTGTCAGGTCTTACTATAGTGACAGAGAGTCATTTGTTACCTATGTAATGACAGACCAGTCTTATAGATTAAACACAAGCATGGGTTATGCACTAGTGAAAAAGGGAGAACATAAGTACGAGAAAGAAGCAGGTATGTTTTTCAAGAACAGAGATTTTGAGATGTTAGCACCGGATACCTTGCAGTTTGAAGAAACAATGATAATCCGCACAGATAAAGAGATACAAATATTGGATGACGATCCGAGAGAATTAAGCGACGGCAACTACGTAGTAGATAAGCACCTAATAATCAAAAAAGACGGTTTTGTATGCTACGACTATAAAGGAAAATGCTTTGAAGTCAAAAAAACAAACAACATCATTTCCATTGCAAAAAATGATATACTGACACAGAAAATAATACTTAAGAATCGGTAGAGTAAAGATTGAGCAACGGCGGAAAGTAACTGAGCCTGCCGAAGAGTAGCCAGTCGCTTACAAAATATAATTTTCGTTCAGAACAAGTGAGAAAGCTTGGTTGGTTATTGAAGCTGTCTTGTTATGGTAATATTCACCCCGGATTTGTCATTAGGTGTCATCATAGTGCTGTAGATGACCATAGAATCAAGGAGTATGCTTACTTCCTATGTAAGAAAATATTACGTAATTGCTTATTGAACAAGGGGTTTCAACCCCTTGCCATTCAATGACTTTAGAGTTGTTTTCATTTTTTTAAATGACTTTTTTGGGTTCAAATTACAATGAGCTTTATACTAAAAAGCCGTAAGTAGCTAATCTACTTACGGCTTATAGAGTTAATATTTGAT
>JBFHIJ010000084.1:0-7040 GCA_041596515.1 Chlorobiota bacterium | reverse complement strand
TTAAAAACTGATGCATTTGGTGGCGATGTCAGTGGCACTTATGATGCTGTAAGCGTAGACAAAGTCAAAGGCTTAAGCGTAGATGTAACCGGTATAGCCGCTGATCAGGTATTGAAATATGACGGAACAAAATTTGTGGCAACCGTAGCAGATTTGGATGCAACTAATGATGTTTTAAAAACTGATGCATTTGGTGGCGATGTCAGTGGCACTTATGATGCTGTAAGCGTAGACAAAGTCAAAGGTTTAAGCGTAGATGTAACAGGTTTAGCTATAAATCATACTTTGGTTTACGACGGAACAAAATATATTTCTAAAGAGATTGTGAAAGCTGAAAGTGATTTTGTAGGAGATGTAACCGGTAAATATAACACTAATACTGTTGGTAAGATCCAAGGTAGAACTATTTCAACAAATGCTCCAAACAACGAAGAAGTATTGATGTGGAATACAGGAAGTTCTGAGTGGACTCCAACTCATATTTCTAAAATTAAAACTGCTAACAACAATACTAAAATTGAAATCACAGAAACACCTAATAACACTGATCATATAGCATTCCAAGTAAATTCAATCGTATCCGCTACAATTAAAGAAAATGGGTACTTTGGTATCGGAAATCAAAATCCTGGAAGTCAACTTGATGTTATAGGTAACAGTAAATTTGCTGGAGGTATGAATATTACAACAAGTAATGGAGAAACTTCCTCATCCTTATTAATTTCAAATAGTAACAACTTAGTTGATGTTTCAGCTTTATCAATAAGTCAGCAGTCCACAAGTGGTTCCAGTGCTGCTACGTTTGTTTCTGAAAGTCCGACAAATACTGATTATACTGGTAAATTTATACATAGTGGTATGCAGAAAGGTTTACTTGTAGCTGTATATGATGACGCTGCATCAACAAACTCTAACCCTGTTGGTATAGATGTTATTGTTGATAGTGATGTTGCGACAAATGCGGGACAAGCTATAAATATCAGTGCTGATATGCAGACTCAGGGTGTGAAAATTGCAAATGAAGATGCAAATTCTATTTCTGCAGCTAATACGTCAGCTACTAAAGCAACAATTTCTGCAACTAATACAACAAATGATGCACCTGTATTAACTGCAAGTGCAAATAATGCTGTAGGTAGTTTGAATGCAAACTCAACAGTAAATATTGGTGGGTCTATAAGTCAGTCAATCAGAATAGTAAACGGAAGTGGCAACATAGCTGCCACAGATAACGTAATTATTGCAAAACCTAACGGTGGTGTAATCACTTTGACTTTACCTGCAGCAGCTACTTGTAAAGGTAGAGTATACATTATCAAAAATAAGGGTGATGGTAGTAACGTAACTGTAAAAGGTAATGGAGCTGAGATGATAGATGCAGCCAATACTCAAGACTTAGCTGATACAAAATACATTAAAATCATAAGTGATGACACTCAATGGTACATCATTGGTCAGAACTAAAAAAAATTTTCTCATGACAACACACAAAAAGGGTGCTCGGTATTTATCGGCATCCTTTTTTTATTGATTTTATTGGACTTATGTTAAAAGAGTTAATTATTTATTTGCATAATCTTTAATCTTTGTATTTGCAAAATATACTTGTAACTTGTATATATAATAGTAGGATAGATGCTTTCATTTTGGAGTTTCAAAAATATTGATTATATTGGAATTGAAATTTGGCATAAAATTTTCTTTGTGATTTGGTTAAATATGTTTATTATAGATAATATTTTAGTTGATGAAGAAATTGGCAGAGCAAAATTTGCCTGCAATTTGGATGCATGCAATGGTGCTTGTTGCACTTTCGAAGGTGATTTTGGTGCTCCTGTGCTCGAAGAAGAAGTGGAATTGATAAAAGAAAGCTTTGGTGCTGCATGGGAATATCTTTCTGATAAATCTAGAAAATATATAGAAAATCATGGATTTGTAGAGGGAGATGGCGACGATTTAGCCACTGTCTGCATCGATAACAAAGATTGTGTTTTTGTTTACTATGATGGTAAGAAAGCACTTTGCGCTCTTGAAAAAGCTTACTTTGATGGCAAAACCAAATTTAGAAAACCAATTTCTTGTCATTTGTTTCCTATCAGAGTGGGGCAGTTTGGCGGCCCGATGCTTTATTATGAAAAAATATCGGAATGCAAAGACGCCGTTGCTCGCGGTAACGAAGAAAATATCGCTTTACTTGAGTGTGTCAAAGATGCTTTGATTCGTAAGTACGGCGAAGAGTGGTTCGACACTCTTATTGAATATATCAAAGAAGACGAGTAAGCTTTATCTTTTGTTGAAAGCTTACTAGATTATTGAAAGTCCAATTTTTATTCGGGGGGAAAGAAGTTGGGTATTACTTATAATTATATTTCTCCCTGTAATCAGAATCTTCGGCTTCTGACTATTAAGTCTTACTGATTACGGTGTGCTATGAAACTTTCGTTAGACATTAAAACCTCACTTACGCAAACGCTGACTCCGCAACAGATTCAGTACTTAAAGCTATTGCAGTTGCCGCTTATTCAGCTTGAACAGCAAGTTATGCAAGAAATTGAGATGAATCCTATGCTCGAAGAGGTAGGTGATTTAGATATTGAAATCGAAGAACCAAAAGACTTTTCCGAACACGACCATCCTGAAACTGAATTTGCAGGGGACGATGAGAATAGCCCGGCTGCTCTGAAAGAAAAATTTAATGAAGAAAAAGATCCTTTCGAATTTTATAAAGTGCTATGGGAAGATGACAGCGCAGGTGCAAAAGCAAAAAATAATGCGTTTGGCGATGAAGAAGATGGCGAACCTTTTCAAATTAAAGATAGTATATCTTTCTTTGAGGAGTTAGTCGATCAACTCCGAATGCAACCTATCACCCAGGAAGAGTTCTTTCTTGGCAATCATATAGTCTGGAATATTGATGATGACGGGTATCTACGTAGAGCTTTACCTGAGATAGTGGAAGAAACTAATAATCATATTTCTGAACTTAATTTAGATGCTCAGGAAAATGAGATTGATGATATATTTGAGGAGATGCAGGAAGATTATAACCCTGCTCGACAATACTCAGTTTCTGAATCAGGTCTGCAAATGCTTGATCATGTCAGAAGCAAACTTACCGGTATTTTGATAAATAACAACACAGACAAAGAAGAAATGGTCTTAGGCGGATTGGACTTTGTTGGGCTTGAGCAAGCAGAAAAAGTGTTGGCTATTATCCAAACTCTTGACCCTCCCGGCATTGGCTCCCGAGATATTAGAGAATGTTTGCTAGCACAATTATATTCATTGCCTAAAACTAATGCTGCCCAAAAGTTAGCTATTGAGATATTGGAAAATGCCTATGATGCCTTTACTAAAAAGCATTATAGTGTGATTACTAAAACTATTGAAGTTAGCGAAGATTACTTAAAAGAGGCATTAGAAGTTATTAGAAGGCTCAACCCTAAACCGGGTGGTGGTGCTTTCCAGTCTGAAACTAATAGTGTTATTCCTGATTTCCTTGTGGCTATGGATGATGAGACCGACGAACTTATGATCACGGTAAATGATGTCACTATGCCGCAAATTCAGCTGAGCACTGCGTATGAGAAGCTGAAAAAAGAGGCTAAACTTAAAAAGTTTAATAAAGATACAAAAAATTGGATTCGTAATAAATACGAAGATGCTAAGTTCCTAATTCAGGCGATTCGTCAAAGGAAATCTACTATGCTTAAGGTGATGACTGCTATTGCCTTTAAGCAAAAAACATTTTTTGCAGAAGGTCAGTCTGGTCTTAAACCTTTGATTTACAAAGATATTGCAGAAGAAACAGGATTAGATATATCTACTGTTTGCCGCATTGTAAACGGCAAGTACGTTCAAACTGAATTTGGAACATACGAACTTAAATTCTTCTTTAGTGAGTCACTGCCGAATGATGATGGTGAAGAGGTTTCTACTCGTGTGATTAAGCAAATAATAGTTGAAATTATAAGCAAAGAGTCGAAATCAAAGCCGCTTAGTGACGAAAAAATATCAAAATATCTTAAAGAGAAAGGCTACAATGTAGCTCGTAGAACTGTTGCCAAATACAGAGAGCAACTTAAAATACCGGTAGCAAGACTAAGGAAGGAATTGTAATATGGGCTTAGCAGAGTTTTTAGCAAAAAGTGATTCATATTTTAGGCCATTCATGGCAAAACTGCCCGCAAAGTTTAACTCTACTGTTTATTCGAGCGGAAGGAAACTGTTTCTTTCGCAGTTTGCAGAAGATTTGCCTAAAACTCAGTTTATGCCGGATAAATCACAGAATCTGAAACTCTGGGAACTTAATTTTGGCTGCGGACTTTTCAATGCCGCAGGTATGTTTAAGTTAGGCGAAGCTTACGAAGTGGTTGCTCGTCAGGGTGCAGGGGCATATCTTGCCGGTACTACTACGTCTCAACCTAGGTTAGGCAATACGAAATTGGGAATTATACATCCATTTATGCCGTATACTTATTCTGCCTCTGCTTCTAACTGGATGGGGCTGCCAAACGAAGGGCATGCAGCTGTGGCAGAGCGTCTTTCTAAAATAGGTCATAAAAAGAACTGTCCGTTAGGCATTTCTGTAAGCAGTGCTCCTGAGCTTAGTGGCAAAGAGGCATTAGACGGTTTACTGGATGGATTTAAACTTTATGATAGAGCTGCAGTATGCTTTATAGAGCTTAATGAAAGCTGCCCAAATGTTCCACATGAGCATGGCGACGATGAGTCCGGTAGTTTAGATTCAAAACTAATCGAACGCTTAGAATATCTCAGCCGTAACTATCTTAAGAAACGCAACAGACACTTGCCTGTAATAGTTAAATTCTCAAATGATACAGACATAGATCAGATTCCTGCTCTGGTTGATTTGCTTGTTGACTTGGGATTCGACGGTATTAATCTGGGTAACACTTCCACACAGTATGACAGATACAGAAAAGAGTTAGACCCAAGAGACTTCAAAAATTATGATTTCTTTATTCAAAACTTTGGTGGCGGATTAAGTGGCAGAATATTGAAAGAAAACTCCTTGTTTCTTGCTTCGGCAGCTACACAATACGTCTCACAGAAAAACATTTCCCAAGAGTTTCATGTCATCAGAACAGGTGGTGTGGAGTCACATCAGGATCTCGAAGATTCAAAAGCAAATGGAATTATTCTAAATCAGTGGTTCTCCGGCTATTTTGACCAATTTGCAAAGTACGGGCACAATGTCTATAAAGAGATATTGAGATAAAAAGCCCAAAAGTAATTCTAACGAAATACTCCTCCTACTCCTTTGGTTTCAACAACCCGGTTATGTTTGGCGACCCGAGTGGTATGGCACCTGAGAAACATAAGGGTGGTGGTGGAAGTGGCAGTTCCGGCTCAGCTGAATGGGCTGCCGAACAGATATCTATTTACATTGCAGCCGATGGTGCCGATTTTGATAAGAGAATGCAATATGGCGTGTCAGACATAAGCCTTCTAGACTGGGCAAAAGGTTTACCAATGATAAATGGTAATGGCATACCACAGAAGCCGTCGGATGACGAGGGACAAAATGGTAGAGGTAATTCTAATGCAGCTAGGGCAAGAGTATTTGAATTTACTCAAGACTGGAATAAGATAAACAAACTTGCGTATATCGCTGAAATAAATAAATTATTCAAATATTATTTGGATAACCCTAGTTTAAATGGTGAAGTATATAATGGAAACTTTTTATTTCTAAAATGCATGGCACATTATCAAACGGGAAAAAATAGAATTTTACTAGTGGATGCTAAGACAATTGATGTGCCCAAAGGTACAAAAGAGTCTGTAAATCTATTTAAATATAGCAACATAACAGATGAGGGTTTGGCTCTAGGTAAAGTGTCTATTTTTGAAAGTGCATTGAATGACGGAGAATATGAAATAGGCTGGGATACATATGGCTTTGATATTCCAATTCCACTTAAAGCTATGAGTCAAAATCCAATTAATATGCCAAGCATCATGTTCTCCACAGTTACAAATGGTAGAAATATAGGCACTGCAATAAGTTATTTACTACATAATTTACCGTTTGCATTTACAGGAGATGGACCATTTCATATAGGCTTTGTAGGAACAATTAAAAGATAAATTATGAAAAAGATATTGCTATTTATTGGAATATTAATCAGTGTTTCTTGTGATTTTTACGAAACACAATATGATGTACTAGAACTAAGTTATGATTTTTCTTCAGCATATAATACATCGATCGACGTATATAATACAGGTGATGATAGTATAAAAATCTATTATAAATCAAAGACACAAAACGATAGTGTTATTATTCCTCCAGACTATTTAGAAGTCGTAATAGAATCACATGTTGTAAATTATAATTATGGTGAAAATTTTCTAACATTGGAAGTTGTACCTATAAAAAAAATAGATGGTATTGATAACATGACATACGATGCAAAAAAGAAAGAAATCGAAGAATATATGTATGTAAAAGAATATTATGAATATTATATATATGAAAAAAAAGAACGGACGTTTTATGGGCCATTTACAAAACATCAATTTAAAGATGAGGTCAGTCAAAGAGGTATCAATTTACCATATTGGTGGTAGGACAATATCTATAGTTTTGTTAGATATACTTATAATCTGAGAATTTGACGCTTTATTTCTGATAAGAAGCGTCTAATCTTAACACCCAAAAGATAACTACTAAACAATAAATCGTTTGAAGTGTATATCTCTCTGCAAGTGAAATTAAACCCTAGCAGAGAGATTTTTATATATTGGTGTTTATCTCTTTGATGTAAGTGCGGTTTATTCTTACTGCTACTAGCGTATGTAATCACCGAATAATAATAGCATAGTACAAAATGCTGGAGGTGGTGGCAGTGGCAGTTCCGGCTCAGCTGAATGGGGTGCCGATCAGATATCTGCCTCCATTGCTGCCGATGCTGCCGATTTTGATAAGAGAATGCAATATGGCGTGACAGACATGAGCATTCTAGACTGGGCAAATGGTTTACCAATGATAAATGGTAATGGCGTACCACAGA
>JBFHIJ010000083.1:0-7284 GCA_041596515.1 Chlorobiota bacterium | reverse complement strand
TGCAGATTCGATATTGATAATATCGCTGGTTGGATTAGGATAGATATTTACATCAAGATCTGCTAAAGATTGAGTATTTTCTTCTACGTTGACAGGCTCTTTGGAGCGGAAAGTGCCATTTGATGTATAAACCAGTATTCTGTTATCCATATCAAACTCAAAGCTGTAAATCAATGCTTTGCTGGTTCCTTCAAGTATATTCTCCCACGTTTCTCCATCAGTGGAGCGAAGCAGTGCTTTGCCGTTTTGGATGTAAATATCATGATTATATACTTTGGGAGAAAGTTCTAGATTATTATTGTCAGCAACAACCTGTGTCCAGCTTAAACCCGAATCTTTGCTGAACTCTATTCCATCCTTGTGTGAAATCAAAATATTCTGATCCTGCACATCTACAAATACATTACCTGAATCATTAGCTAGAACATATTTGCCTAATTCCTCTTCAGTTTTCGACAAATAATTGAATCTTACTAACTGATATTTCTCATCATCAGTCCATTTAAAACCGTATAAAGTCTGAGAATCAGCATATACAATACTTTCATAATCAACTTCTTCATTATATAAGATTTGAACTCCATCAAACAATATCTTTCTTGTTGAAGCCATGGAGTATGCTATGTGTGCTTCAAAAAAGTCATTTTTATCAATATGTCCATTCATGAGGTAAATATAACTATCAACAAGAGTTTTATTATCATAATCAGAAACATATTGTAATCTTGAGTAATTATATTTATAATAGCTTCCGATATTTTTTATCCAAGCATTCTTAATATTGTGAGGGAACTCCCACTCCAACTCTCCCTGTCGGATCCAAAGCGGTTCATGTTTAGCATCTGTTTTTATTAAAGTTTGCCCGGGAGTTTCTACGTATTTAGTCAAAGTATTAAAAGGATAAATCAGTTTATCGAATTGACCGGATGGTTTATGCAATACAGAAAGAGCAGAAGGCAAAAGATAGAGGTCATTATCTATAACTATTTTCTGTAAATATTCTAACTTCCTGTCTTCTGTATCAACCATTGTCCAGTTTCCACCACCATCCACAGAATATAAAATTCCTGTGAGATATTGATCTGTCTCAAAATTATAGTCAAAATATATAACTATAAAGTTCCCGTCTGAGCCTATTTCTATTTGATTTATATGTAAGTGCCATAGTTCATCAAAGCCATTATGGCTTTTTACTATGTTAAATATATTTGCTAATGTATCCCAGCTGGCTCCTTCATTATCTGATTCCAAAATAGCAAAAGAATCTTCGAGATATATTAACCATGAATCACCTAATATTTCAAATATTTCTACATCTTTATCTATCGGATAATTCGTGTAGCTGTTATCAGCAGGATTATATTTTACAATATACTTATCGTTATATTTCTTTGCGTGCATGCATAGTAAAGTATGATCGGTGGGAGACATAATGAACGGATAGGCAGAAGATATAGCTTCTAAAGTAAAAGGATCTCTTACCCACGTTTTTCCGCTATCAGTTGACTTATAAAGCACATTATAGTCATCAGCTATTTTAGATTTCTGGATATATATATTACCACTGAGCTCGTAAAAATAATAATCCGCAGTAGGAGTGTTTTCTAAATTTGATTCGTTCCAGCTTTCTCCATCATCTGTTGAATATAGAAGATTTAAAGAATCTACTTTTGCAAAAAGTATATTATCTGATGTTTTATAGATATCTTTTACTTTATAGTTTTCATCTGCAAGATTCAGCACGACTCCGTCTTTGACCAACTTATTTATCTTAGTGAATGTGCTTCCTCCATCAGTAGACTTGACTATACCGATATTTCCAAGGTATATTTCATTTCCATTTTTGTACATAGCTTGAATATTCCCCGGAACATCAACGGTTATCTCTTCCCACTCTATTGCAAGTAAAGCCGGAGATATTATAGTGAACAGCAAGAGTGTAAATAGTATTTTCATTTGATTTCCTATGTAGATGAACTTTTACCTATACTGTAAGTAACACATCTGTCAATATTAAGTTACAGATAATATTTATTCTTTTCTTAAACATCCGTTCAATTATTTTTACTATAAGCTCGGCATGGTGATTGTTTAATTGCATGTATAGAAAAAAGGTCTGACTTGTTGTAAATCTTTATATGTATTCATAGCAAGTTATCTAATTAATGATTAGTATTGTCAGACTTTATAAAAAGTGTATTGTTATTTATTTCAAAGCCCATGCCTTTTCTAATTTTATAGAATACAGTTAAACCAATAGTCAAGGCAATAGTTATTATCCTAAATATATTAGCATAAGTGCCACCAAGAGCATTGTCTGATGCAGAAAACAACATCCAAAATAGGTTCATAAACAGATGTAAAAATATCGATACCCATAAATTATAATTCCACTCTACATATAACCAGGCAAATAGTACCGCTCCCATAAATGTGGTCAAGAAAATTCCGAACATAGTCGTTATGTCTTGACTCTGATAGAGATGCCCAGAGGCGAAAAGGAGCGCACTCAAAACTATAGCTGGAATAAAACCAATATTGGTGAATCTGAAAATTTGCCCAAAAAGTATTCCTCTGAAGAATAATTCTTCTATAAATGCTGCTATCACTGCTCCTTTGATAATATGAGCCATAGCAATTTCCATATTGAATTCAAAAAATAGAGAGTAACCTATAAGCATTGGGAATGTACATAAGAATGCAAATGCTGCTCCTTTAAGAATAGAACCACTAAATCCCAGATTTTCAAAATATCTTTTAAAATTATGAAGAATACCGACTCCGACAAATAATGGGGTGAGAGTTATCAAATATGCAAGGAAGTGACTAACGCTTATCTCATGCAAATAGCTATCCAGTAAAACCTTAATATCTAAAAAGTAGAGCTTATTAGTGGTATAATGCATTAAATAAGATATTACTATAATCAGAACGACTTTCAGTGATTTGTTCATATTGTTGGATTCTTATGTTTATTTATATTCCTGAGCTGCGAAAGTTAGCGAATAGTTTATCTAAGACGCAAATGCAGTTTAAATCTTCTACTGTATTAATTGAATACGCTAATGGATACTTTATGTTCTTGAGTTTTCTGATAGGAACTATTACATTACCCATAGAATTGATTGGGATGTTTGTAATATAAAAAAAAGAGGGTCTCTTGCGAAACCCTCTTTGTGTCTTTACTCGTTTAGGAATACATGAGTACTAAGACTAAAGCAATTTTTCTATAGTGTTGAGCTCAAATTTTGCGTCTTCGTAATTTGGATCTAAATTTATTGCCCATTCGAACATTGTTTTAGCATCTTCAAGCATATCTGCTTTTTTGAAGCATAAACCTGCTCCAAAGCATACCCTCGGATTGTTCGGATTATATTCTAAGGCAGAGGTATATATCTGATTAGCACCGTCAAGGTCATCCATTTCGAGCATTATGTCTGCTGTGTGACATAGTAAATCATCAAGATACAGGCCGGCAGAGCTCGTATATTTGCTTTCTTTCCATGACTCTAAAGCCGGTGTTATTGCCTCAAAAGCTTCAATAAATTTGTCATCTGACAAGAATAACTTAGACAATAAATACAATGTGTCAGGGTGCTGCGGATTAACATCTTGTATTTGAGATAGATAATCGTAGGCGTCTTCGTTCCGTTCGTCTTGCATTGCAATATATGCTAAGCGGTTAAGAACGTGCACTTTATAATCATCATCAAGATTTTCATTCAAAGCCGTAGTATATAAATCTATGGCATCGTCTATGTTATCATAATTAAGTTCGTTTTCGGCTATGCCTACTTTAATATATGCATCTTCTTTGTCAAATAATTTATTTTGAGCTTTTTGTGACATAGCAGTTCCATATAGCTTATCTAATCTGCTAAGTACTTTTAGAGTAGAACGTTTCCATGTCCAATATTTACGAGCAGTTGCCGAGGCAATAATACCTCTGCTTTTTACTTCTGCAGGATCTTTATGTAACATTTGCATAATTTCAGTAAGCTGTACTTTGTCTGGTTCTAAAACAAATGCTTCATCTACTAAAGGATAGTCTTCTATTGAGTTTCCTATAGATATCACTTCAGCTTCTATTTGCCAAGCAAAAGCTTCTGACACAAAGTCATCAGTAGCTCCACCTTTAGTAACAATAACCGGCAATCCGCAAGCCATTGCTTCTAAGGTTGGCAATGAAAATCCTTCACCTCGGTATGGGCTTACATATACATTGCAAGCACGATAGAGATTAGCCATTTCTTCTTCTGAAAGATACTCGTCTATATATATTATTTCCGGTGCGTGTGGGTTTTTCTGCAATTCTAATATTTGTTGTTTTGCAGTTAGACCTTTATAAAAAGATTCACCGCCCATGTCTTTAATTACCAAACATACAGAATCATCTGCTGTAAAAGCTTTTACGTAGGACTCGATAAGTATATCTATACCTTTACGGTAGATAGTGCCGCCTACATATAAAAATTTAAAGCATTTCTTTGTATCAATATTATACTTTTCACCATAAGGTTTGAATAGCTCAGGATCAATGCCATTAGGAATAACTTGCACTTTATTGAAATCAATACCTGAATCTACAAATGACTGACGAGAGTAGTTAGACGGAGTCCATACTTCATCAGCTTGCATTAATATTTCCGCCATATCTTTTCTTAATTTGGAAAATTCCCACGGCTGCATTATTATCCATTTCGAACCTTTTGGCGGTTCGGATTGAGGCGGCCATTGATGTCTTATCCAAGCATAAGGAAGGTCAGAGATAGCATCACTAACTTTTTCTTTTATCCTAATATCATTTTTTGCCAGTTTTTGGTATTTAGGATTCCCTTCCGGTGCGAATCTATCATCCTCGTAAGGAACGATAGTAATATTAGCTACGTCAGAGTCGATTAGATTGCTACATTGTTCTCTATTTATAAGAGCTAAGGAATGATAAACAAACTGCGACCCTTCCCATACAATATTTAAATCTAAATCTGTTTCATCTGTTTCATCGTTTATTACTAGGTCAAATAAAGAATCTGAAGTCTTATCATCTATATCTATATCAGTTGTATCATTATCAGAATTTGTCACGAGTTGCGTCGAATTCTCTATGTCGACTCCTACAATAGATTCTATTTTAGAAAGTAAACTAGAAGTCTTTTCTATTTCCGCAGAATTATCATTTTCTGAAAAGTCAAATCCTGAAAAGTCATTAGTATTTTCAGATAATCCAATATTCAAGTCTACTGTAGATGTATTGTCTTCTTTTTTTGCTATAACTGTCATATTCAAATTGATAAAACCGGTAGATTGTGGTATATCATGATCTTGAATAGATATTACATCAAAACCCGCTTTTTTAAGATGCTTAGTAATCGATTGATGGTCAAAGCCTATGCAGTGGTAGTCTCCGGGATTGGTCTGACCGCCGAATATCATATATGAAGCAATGTCCGCATCCCAGTCACCCCTTACATAAGCCTGTATCTGTAGCTTTAGATTTGGACAACGAATTATAAGTTCGCCTCCGGGGCGAAGCACCCTTGCCCATTCTGCAAGTAGCGTATCAACTTCACGATGCGAAAAGTGTTCTAATATATCAGAAGCGAGTATCGTATCTACTGAATTATCCTCGAATTCAAGTTCTCTAATATCCATGAAAACTACAGAGGGATTGTTAGAGTACTTATCTATATTGATAAATCCTTCGCGAAAATCTTTACCACATCCTAAATTAAGACGTAAAGGATATGGAAGCACTTTAGGCAACTCAGCGGTTGCTTTTTGATTAGAAAACCCACCCGGTAGATTTTCGTCAAACTGTAACCTGTTCATAGACATAGAATTACTCGCTATTATTTAGACTAATTAGTATGTATATATCAAATAAAGTGCCAAATATTCTGCAAGAAAATTCACTTGTAAATGAAATCAGCCAATTGTAAATTGTAATATTGTTGAATCATTTGTAGAAATCAATGTCAAAGAAATCAATAGATAAAGAATTTGCCGGGAAAGCCGAACAACTAAGAATCGCGGGCATGAGCGAATATCAAGTAGTAGAAGAACTCTCTAAAGAATACTATGATAAAAGGCAAGTGAGCAATACCTTATATAGGATTGTACACCCGAATGATAGAGAAGAATTACTTAGCCAGAAGAAAGTGCTGTGTGTTTTGGGGCTTATAGCAATTATTATAGGTATAGTTGAAATATATTTAACTATAAACATTTCTGCATTTAAGGTAACTTTAGAAACGATTGACTTTGGGATGTTTACAGAGATATTCTTTGGTATTGGCTTTTTAATAGAATGGATTCCTGTTTTACGTTATCAAAAAATAAGCTATAAATTCAATTTATTTTTATCGAGTATGCTGATATTGACTAATATCAGTATGGTATTCGTAGAAGAATCATTTCTAATGTGGCCCTGGTTGCTTCAAACAATTACGTGGTTGGCTGTGTTAGCATTAATTATTATATGGCTAAGAAAAGGTAAGAAATAATAGATGACTGATCGAAGTATAGACAATAAAGTATATGATAAAATAGATTCCCTAGTTTCTAAGGGTTACTCGAAGGATAAGATATACCATATACTATCTGAGGAATATACAGATAAAAGTACATTGAAAGGAATAATTGCAAACTGTGAAACTATAGAGACAAAAGTTTTTAGAAAGAGTAAACAGAAGAAAATGATAGCAATAGCTATTAGCGTTATACTGTTTAAGATATTTTGGAACATAATCGGCGGACATGGTGTAAGCAATGAGATTAATCTAACGACCTTGTTTGTTTTCTGGGGGCTTTACGATTCAGTCAAAAAGTCAAAATATGAAACACTCGCAATATCTGTCTGGGTATTTGTTTCAGTAGAGGTGTTAAATTTTAGATATAAGCCTGATGATGAAATCTATTTTCTCCTTATATTGATAGCAATCGCAGTGACTATGACCGTGTTAGGATTTAGATGGCAACAAGAACAGAAAAGAGTGAGTACTAATATTACGCTGAAGACAAAAGAAAATAAAGGAAGTGCTCTGTAATGACAAATAAGCGTGGCATTCATAACTATCTATATAGCAAGGGATAAGATCAAATAATCGTCTAAATATGGCAAATAAAAGCGAAAAAGCGAAAAATACATTTGGTGTTTATCGGTAAAAAGTTTAATTTTGTGTCCCCTTCGACAAGGGGGAAAGATAAAAGTTCTTATCAGCATCGAGCCAAGTAAAGAGATACGAATTCTACTTGAAAATACTTTAAAAAACATTTGGTGTTTAT
>JBFHIJ010000082.1:0-7558 GCA_041596515.1 Chlorobiota bacterium | reverse complement strand
TTTAGAATTATGAAACTTTTTGCCTAAACCCCAAGTATTAGTTGTGAGCCAAATAATGCTTTCAGTCTCATAATTGCAAGTAAACCGCTAGGCTATTAATTTTTTATATACAGGATATGTAAAAAAACTCCAAATCAAATTTGATAAGGAGTTTTATCTATAACTAAGGAAATATTGAAATGCTTATTTAAAATAAGAGTAATAGTAATCATATCGGTTTTGAATAGCACCTTTGGAGTCAGAAACCAACTCAGCACTTATTTTACCTGTTTGATCATAGATATAAGAATAGACTTTATTTATTTCGCCATTTTTATCAATTTTGTAAAACTCTATTGAGTTATTAGATAGATAAACTATGCTGTCTTTTTCAATATCAGCGTGGTTCGGATTCACGTCTCCGCTTGCATCTATTTGATATGATATTCCGGTAAGTTCGCCAACATTGTTATATTCATTATTATTGGTTTTAATATAAGAACTGCCTTGAGACATATCTTTTTGAGTCGTTCTTTCAAGATGACCATGATTATTATAATCAAATGTCCAACTTTTTTCTAACTCACCATTATTATCATATTTCTTTTTTTCAACCAATTTAGAATTGTCGTAGATGCATTTAATCTGACTGTCTTCTAACACAGTGCCATCTTCTGTGAAACTAATAAAATGCTCAGTAGATGTATTATCTTCATAAGTAAATATTGATTTAGAAGAAGTGTCCGAATTTTCTCCAAATTTTACGTATAGTACAACGTTTCCGTCTCTGTCAAATTCTTTATAGTAAACTTTTCTTTGTTTGGTCAACGACACTAAGTCAGATTCCCATTTTTCTTCTACTTGCACAAGATTAGGTGAATAAGCAGAATTAATAGGATTATCCGGCATATTGCAAGACACCATTGCAAAAGCTACAATCAAAAAAATACTATTTAGAATTTTACTATACATATAACATCTCCGACTTTTAAGACATTTGAAAAGAAATTACGTAAAATCCTTATAAATGTCAAGTTAAATATATACACGAAACAATTTTTTTTCTATTTCAAATGCTAAGTGATATTAATGTCAAAATCATTGGCATTTAGCCCATAATTTTCAATCCAGTACTCTTTTGTAAATGACATTTTGCCGGATTTTAGCAATTCAATATCTCGGTTCCATATTTTCTCTGAATCTGAATTACTCCTTAGCAATGCAAAGATTGGAGCTTTTGCCTGTTTGAAATTAAGAGAAACAATCATGCCAATCAGTGAATTTATGAGATTATCGACCATGCTAATATCTGCATGAATTATTTCTTCCCGCACTTTAAAATGTGTCTCAGCTGCTGCATACGATCCCCCTTCTAATTCTGTTGTCAAAGTTTGTGAGAGCAGCGCTTTTGATATTTCCGAGTTGCAGTGTTTTATCATTGTATGGTACAGATCCGCAGAACTTGATTAGTTAGTCTCTTTCATTTCAATTGTTATATCCTCAGGAGAAACAACAACATTTTCGTCTGACATCTCGCTTAGGACTTCTGCTAACTTTTGCACCTCCTCCTGGCTGGCATTTCTTTCGTATTTGCCAATGACAAAGGGCATCCCAAACTTCTCGATGTAATTTACCCAAAATCGAATGCTTCCTGTCTTAAATGTAACCGGCCAAAAGCATTTGGAAAGTAAGGACTCTCCGTAAGGTTTTGAAGCTGTTTGCTCGTATATTGCAGTTAGGAACTTATAATCAGGTAGTTTTTGCAAGCCTGAGCCGCTGTTTGCCTTATAATACATCTCACCGTCGTTGCCTATTTCAAAATACTCTTGCGGCCGAGCTACTACTTTTTTTGGATAATAATAATTAGCTTCTTTGCCCCAAATGATTTCAAAGACCTGAAATCCATACAGAGGTGCCTCTAAAATATTTCTGATTATGCTTTGCATTTCCAATTTTGCAACTGCATCTTTCACAAATCTGTAGACTGCTTTAGTGGAATGCTCTTGCCGAAGCTGAGTGTCTAAGCAAAGCACACCTGCTTTCCTTGACTGAATGCAGCTTCTTACGTGTGGGTCGTTAGTCAAATTTCTAATCGCTTCATAGCCTCTGCTTCTCAAGATTTTGTCAGGATTGGGCAGCATACCAATGTGTTTAAAGAAGCTGAGAGAGCTACCTCTGCTAACGAGTTCTTTAGTAAGTGATTTCATTTATTTCTCCATAGATTTGATTGCATATCCGCTTATAACTCCCCCTAAAATATATAGAGGCTCGTGCCACCATGGGTCGGATGCTATACTTGTATGAGTGAGCTTGATCTGATGAGTAATTATTGTGTCTTCTGTTTGCGCTATGTGCAATGATAACAAGTTATCTGGGAAAGCGTAATAACATTTGATAGTGTCGTGTTTAACGATAGTATCCAAAGAAGCAATAAAGGGCTTAGTCTGAATTATCGTATCGCGATGGTATCGAATCTTTGTTTTTACTTTTTCAATAATTATTGGCTCAGGAGTAACTACCTGGACTATTGTATCTCTAATTATGGAAAGTGATGTTACTTCTTTTCCTGTTTCGTTGCCAAAAGTATAGAATAGAAGAAGCCCTACGATCACGCCAATGCCTATGTTTCCTATCTCTTTCATGACATTACTCCGTATTCAATCATGACAGCAACAGTCAAATACTTTGCAGGAACTCCGCTCTGTTTTATCAATAAGGATAAAGTGTCTCCCAAATCCAAAGGCATCTCGCCGATACTAATCTCACCTTTACCTTCCGAAATACTTAGATTATTATATAAAATTGAGTTATTAAGTAGCAAGTCGAAGACTACACTTCCTCCGTCTAGCAAAGAGTAAAAGACTGATTTGATACGTGGAGATATATCATTTGGCATACTTGGGAATTTATCGCTTAGCCTAATGGTTTCGCCCGGCAACAAGTTTATTTCTTCATCATAAGTGAAATGCACGAGTCTGCGCAAGCGTATTTCCTGAGGCTCATGGATTAAGTTTTGAGCTTTTATATATTTCTTAGCGAATCCGTTTTGACTGTCCTCAATAAGGATAATATCTTCTGCTTCAACTTGTGACTTCAAATCAAAAGTTGTAAAATCGGCGGCTACTCTGCTAAGTTGTCTCAGGTTATCTAAATTTCCTAAGTCTACTGTTGATTTACTAATATTATGAGGATTAGTAACAGAACTTAAATGAGCAGTTAGCTCAGCATTTTTAGGTTCGTACTCAGTATCATGAGAATGATCTATATCAGACTTGCCGGAAAGTGCTGCCGCTAAATCACTCTGGCTATCCAAAACGCCGGAAATTTCACCCCATCTTGCAATTATCTCCACTTCTTCAGTTTGTGGATAAGGTATATATCTAATAGGCATTATTTCTTCTCCAAATATAAAATTGCATCTAAATTGCCGTTTGTAATATCATTATTTACAAACCGTATGCGGCAGTAATTACTGACTCTATTCAGCAGCGCTATTTCCGCATTATTTTGGTTATTAGTGTTGTCCACATTTATTTCTGCTCCTGTGCTGTAGGAGTGCCTGTCGTTGGAAAACTCAATGCAAATCTTGCCATTAGGGAAACCGGTTACTTCATGCCAGCTAAGTTGCAGAGAAACAGCACTATATACAGATTTACCACTGATATCTTTATCAGTCATTCCAAACCATTTACTTACAAAAGAATCTTCCATAGAGCTACTTTTGCACATATATTTAAGCATTTCGCACCTTTGTGGAAAAGCCAACAAGCCCTAACACTTTTAGTCTGCCGAGAATATGATATAAATTGCGCCTCTGTTTGAAGACTCCTTCTTTGTTTCCCTTTTTAGTATTAAAAGCTATTGACCTAACCCATCCTGCTTTTTCCACTTTATAAATTCTTTCTACATGCCCACGCCACGACCCCGGCAGACACCATATAATCAAATCATGTTTTGCCGGTATATTTTTGCGTCTTTTGCCATGTCTTTTTGCGTAAGTGAATAACTTAGTTGCTACTCCTGTTCTGGGAATAGGAATATCATTTGTATTATTTGTGGCAAGTGCAAAGCAATAGTATACGCCAGCCGCACAGTAAGCGCTTCCTTTAGGTAGACTAAGATATTTGGTATATTTTTCTACTTCACCTCTGTTATTGCCACTTTCTAAAATGCCTACTTGAGCAAAAGCTGTGTCCAGTGATGCTTCTAAGACTAATTTGTCACAGTGTAAAGAGTATTTATCAAAAGCAGAAAGTTGAGCGCTTAGCGAGATTAAGAGTAAGATTTTAAAAAGGTGTTTCATGATATTTTTCTCCTTGGCTATTATAAAATTAGTATTGTCCCATATATACGCCGAGAATGACCATGCCTACTGACAGATGCACTCCCAAAGCAAGTTGTCCGTAATTCAAATCAGGCAAATGCGATTGTAATAGCGTAGCTGAGCGATAAATCAGCCACAAGCAAAACGTTTCCGCAAGTAGCACTATTAGCATTGTTTTAAGTTCTGCAAAGCCGGGAAAAGCAAAAAGCAGTAGCAATATGCCAACTATCATTGGGATAACTTCCCATGCGTACTCTTCTGCATAGCTCCAAAGAGACCGGGCGATTTGCCCGATCTCATCAGAAAGTCTATTCAATATATTTCTTAAATTCATCTAAAGTCTCCATGTCAAATGTGATTGATTTATTGTCTCTATTGCTTAGTATTGTGTCAGTAATTGGGATGATTTTTTCTGATTGTAGAGCTAAATCTATTTTGCCACTTTTGATGTCTTTGAGCATTTGAAAAGCATTTAGTTTCCTCCAGACTACCGCGCTGGGCACTCCGGCATCCGAATAAGCATAGTCATATAGATATGCGACTGTCAAATCTACAGATAGCTTGGTCACCATCATGTCCGGCATCTTCAATGGTATCTCATAGCGAGAAACTAAGGTATTATCAATTATGGAATCTGCATATTCTCTGTGTCTTTGCAACTGAGCAATATCAAAATTGCCACCACATAAAACAGCTAATTCATCTCTCGAATATTCAATCAGCAAGTCGTTTTCATCTGAGTAAGCCATGACTGTCACCTTTTAGATTACTAAGCGAATTTTGATAAGGCTTGCACCGGAGCAACTGCCGAGAGCATAAGCATTTACTACTTCGCCTGCTCCTGCGACTTTTGCTTTGCCTGTGGCATCGCTACTAATTGCAGATCCTTTGCTTATTGCACCTACGGTTTCAACCAGCATAGTGCCTAAGGTCTCTATAGTCGCCTGAGTTTCTGCTTTTGCTTCCAGAGAGCTAACCCCAAGGGCTCTTTCCCCAGCGGTGCAAATGCCACCTAAATAGTTTACAAATCTGAATTGTGGAATATCTTCTGCTGCTTTAACGCTAATTGTTAGAGCCGAACTATATGTTTGAGAGCTAATCATTGTTATATCTCCTTTTTTAGTGATAATTTGTATTTGCGATTAGAAAGCCGGCATCTTTGCCAGTTATTTGTACAGAGGAATTGTCCGTGGCACGAACAACTTTTACTTTGCCACCGTTTTCGTAGTAGGTATCTACTTCCGGCAAGCCTTTCCTTTGGAATGTATAGCCATAAGAAGGGTTGTATTCGGAGCGATGAGTTGACTGCTCTACATAAGCCAGCACTATATTGTCTTTCCAAATATCTTCCATCACTGTACCGTCCGGTGAGTACACAGCAGTACCTACTATGATATTATCGATATTGATAATATTCTTGAGAATTTCAGCATTTGCTGCAACATGATTTGTGTAACGGATTTTGCCAGTGATACTATTGTGATTAAGAATCTTCCTTAGTGCAATGTCGCCGATTAGCATAAGATTAGGATATTTTCCGATACGCTTGCGGATGGCGTCTCGCCCTGCGAAGATCCAATCTTCAGGATTGGTGGTGCCGGTAGGGGCATAAATTGACTCCGATTCGCTACTAACAACTATCTTCATATCGTCATCAAAGTTATCAGGGTTTTGCACCAAATCTGCAGTTGCCTTTTCTCTGCCGGCAAGCAATATATCTAACAGCTCTTTAGTGCTTCTCTGTTCATAACGAAAGAAGTCGCTGCTTTCCTCTTCTTCGAGATAGTCCAAAGCTATTTCTACGTCTCTTTCAAAAGTTTCAAATTCCATCATTTCTATTTCTTCAGGAGGTATGCGGTTAGAAGCCGCCCTAAGTGCTCTTTCCGTGTCGCGCATCACAAAGGCATTCTTAGAAAAAACAGGAATTTTGCCTTTCATTTTACTTACGTTCACTGTTGGAAATAACTTATCTGCAACAAATGCTGCGTTGGAATAACCTTGTGCTATGGTAGTCAACACGGGATCGACCATGCGAAGAGAATCTAATCTTGTATTTGTCATTATTCTATTCCTTTAAAATGTATAATTAGTGGCGGAGAGGATTACTGCTTCCTCGTAGCTTAGGGAGCTATCGCTGGCTTGCAAGGCTTTTGCATTTTTGTGCAAGTCCAATCTTTCAGGTTGCACTTCTGCATCATCAAAAGCTTCATCTTTAGTTTTGGTAAACTCAAATGGCGCTTCAATATAATCCGGTTTTATGGAGTTGAACATATCTCTGGTGTGTTCTAATAGGTCGGTGTCGTGCTTTTGGTCATATTGATGCACTAACTCAAGTAAGTCTGCCACAGTATTGCGATGAGCAGGATGCACCTTTACTCCATTGCTTATGTCAGTCAGTGAGTCAGCAAAAGCTGTAAATTCGCGTCTTCGCATGTTTTGCTCCAAGCCTTCTATCTGCTCGCGAAGCTCCATATTTTCACGCTCTGTTTCAGTGAATAGAGAACCTTCCACTTCCATCGCCGTAAAATCTCCGCCATCAGAAAACTCAGCAGGTGCCAGCCCTTTTACCGCAGGCGAGGCAGCACCTAAAAAGCCCACATGACGCAAAAGCATATTCGGGTACAACGCGATTGATACTTTTTTGTATCTGCCTTGTTTGATTTCCTCAGCAAAGTCTGAGTTTATTTCTTTTACTTTAGCGAGCAAAGTGTCATTTCTTCGGGCAAGCTTAGCTACCCAGCCATAAGCAGGAGAGTCTGTATCAGGGTGCCCTTTGACAATCGGAGCAAGAAAAGCATCACTGCTTTCTGTTTTTGAGTTGTAAGCATAAGCAATAGCATCTAAAAGCTCTGCATTATACTCTCGCGTGTGCCCGGAAGAATCCGTATGGCGTCCGGTTTTAAAAACTTCAATCCACATAAGATTGTACCTCTAAATTGTAATCAAAAAAATCGCTGCAGCATTTATTTCAATTACAAAGTACAATCTCCGCAAACCACATATAGAAAACCATTTACAAAGTATTTTTAAATAGTTTGGAAGGTATGGAGGGTATAAAAAAATGGCTCACAACTAATACTTGGGGTTTAGGCAAAAAGTTTCATAATTCTAAATAAGAAAAACTCGTTGTCGATAACACCTCTAAGATTAGCTCTGAAGAGTTTGATTTTAGAGTTGAAGGATTCTGCAGATGCATTAGTGCTTCTGTTATCAAAGAAGTTTAAGATCGTATCAAAATGAGTTCTAAGCGTGTTA
>JBFHIJ010000081.1:0-7997 GCA_041596515.1 Chlorobiota bacterium | reverse complement strand
TCCCAAGGGTTTGGCTGTTCGCCAATTAAAGCGGTACGCGAGCTGGGTTCAGAACGTCGTGAGACAGTTCGGTCCCTATCCAGTGTGGGCGTAGGATACTTGAGGAGACCCGTTCTTAGTACGAGAGGACCGGAATGACTAGACCTACGGTGTATCTGTTGTCATACCAATGGCATTGCAGAGTAGCCGCGTTTAGAAAGGATAAGTGCTGAAAGCATCTAAAGCACGAAACCTGCTCCAAGATGAGGTATCCCGCTGCTTTGCAGCTTAAGAATCCAAGTAGACGACTTGGTTGATAGGCTTTACGTTTAAGCATGGTAACATGTTCAGCGAAGAAGTACTAATAATTCGAGGACTTACCTAATTTTAGTTTTGAGTTGTTATACCAATCTCTTTAGACTATGACAATTATTATCACGAGCTCTTTATTATATTGATTATTTTACTAGATATTTATCACCTTACATAAATCCTTTTTTCCGGTGGCTATGGCACAGGGGCTACACCTCTTCCCTTTCCGAACAGAGTAGTTAAGACCTGTTGCGCCGATGGTACTGCGTGGGTGACTGCGTGGGAGAGTAGGTCGCTGCCGGATTTGTTTTAATAGAAAAGCTCGTATATTTATATGCGGGCTTTTTTTGGTTATGACCCTCTTTGTAGCTATGGTTTTTTAGTTCCTGCGTTTTTTACTCACCGCAAAAATACGTTTACATATAGTTGTTTTAAAATGTTGAAAATATTTCTACTAAATCTTTTTTATTTCAATAAATTCGTCGTATCTTTAGCAGTTATTTGTGTAATTTCAATGAAATGAATCGACTTATTTACTCTTATTGACTTTACAAATGTCCTAAATAGTAAATATCCTAAATTTTATATTATTGTTTAACTAAATCAAGGGACGTCAAATGTTAAAAGGACATCCGAAGGGGCTGGTTGCCGCTTCTCTTGCCAATATGGGCGAGCGTTTTGGCTTCTATGTAATGATGGCAATATTAGTTCTGTTTTTGCAGGCTAAGTTTGGATTAGATGGCACTGATGCTGGGCTTATCTATTCTATTTTCTATTTTTCTATCTATATTTTAGCTTTTGTTGGTGGTGTTATCGCTGATAAGCTAAGAAATTACAAAGGAACTATCTTTGTTGGTTTACTGCTAATGGCTTTAGGTTATCTAATTATTGCATTTCCAACACCCACGCCAGTTCCTGATCAAACTTTATATTTGATCTTAACCTGTTTTGGTCTTTTTACTATTGCATTTGGTAATGGTCTTTTTAAAGGTAACTTACAGGCACTTGTTGGTCAGATGTATGATAATGAAGAATATGGAGCAAAAAGAGATTCCGGTTTTTCATTGTTCTATATGTTCATTAACGTAGGTGCTATGGTTGCTCCTTTTATTGCTATCGGTATTCGTAACTGGTACTTAGGTACAGAAGGTTTTGAATATAGTGCAGATTTGCCGGCTCTTTGTCATCAAATGCTTTCTGGCGGTCTTAGTAATGATGCGTTAGAAATGTATAAAAACTTGATGGCTCAGGTGCAGGTTGCAGGAACTCCAATTACTGATATGACAGTGTTTGCAAAAGAATATTTGAATGTATTTAACACTGGTTTCCATTATGCTTTTGGTGCTGCAATTGTTGCTATGGCAATTTCTGTAACTATTTATTTAATTAACAAAAATCAGTTCCCAGATGTTCAGAAAAAAGAAGCATCAGACGATGGTAAAAATGCGGCTCCTGATATGGATCCGCAAGAAGTAAAACAACGTATTTGGGCTTTATTGGCTGTTTTTGGTGTAGTTATATTCTTCTGGTTCTCATTCCACCAAAATGGTTTAACATTGACGTATTTTGCTAAAAACTATACTGATTTAAGTGCAATTGCTATTAATCTTGGTTTTGTTACCATAGAAGGAGCTGAGATTTTCCAATCGATTAATCCTATCTTTATCGTATTCTTAACTCCGGTAATTATGGCTATTTTTGGATGGTTAAATTCAAAAGGAATGGAGCCTTCTACTCCTAAAAAAATTGCTATAGGTATGTTTATTGCTGCTATGGCTTATGTAGTTATGGTAATTGGTTCATTGGGTGTACCTGCTTTTGAAACAATTGATCCTGCTCAAGGTGGTGTTCCACTAGCTAATGCTGCAAAAGTTACTCCTTTCCTTCTTATAGGAACATA
The DNA here is from genome assembly GCA_041596515.1 of Chlorobiota bacterium. Classification (GTDB taxonomy): domain Bacteria; phylum Bacteroidota; class Ignavibacteria; order Kapaibacteriales; family UBA2268; genus JBFHIJ01. The sequence continues at coordinate 5,806 of JBFHIJ010000081.1, read as the reverse complement.
CTTTATTTTAACTGTTGCTGAGTTGTTTATTTCTCCATTGGGTATTTCTTTTGTATCCAAAGTAGCTCCTCCTCAGTATCAAGGTATTATGCAAGGTGGTTGGCTTGGTGCTACTGCAGTTGGGAATCAATTATTGTTTATTGGTGCAGTATTGTACGAATCAGTGCCTATATGGCTAACATGGTCTGTTTTTGTGGTTGCTTGTTTGATTTCAATGTTTACTATGCTATTTATGCTTAAATGGCTAGAAAGAATTGCAAAATAAGTAAAGAAACTTTAGTATTTTTGAACCGTTCAGGCATTATATGTTTGAGCGGTTTTTTTATTTGAACTATATAATTACTTTATATGTATAAAAGATAAAACAATATTCAATACTTAAAGTTAACTACTATTTGGAAAAGAAATGAGATATTTGCTACTTGTTTTAATGCTATTAACTCAGCCAATAATAGCTTTTGAGCTTAATATAAATTGTGGATCTAATGAAGGGATGAAAAGCTATGACAACATCGTATTTTCAAAAGATGTTAGTTACGATAAAAGTCTTGGCTATGGCTATGTTACGATAGGTGAGCCTCCCAAATATGATTCTATTCAGATAGTAAATATAGGTAACGTTGTACACTCTGATAAGATATTTAGAACTAGTATCTTTGGCGTAGATGAATACAGAATAGATGTGCCTGATGGAAAGTACTTTTTAAATCTCTATATGTATGAACCTGTGCATCAAGTCGTGGGTGAGCGAGTTTTTAGCATTGTAGTAGAGTCAGATACACTTATTGAAAATCTAGATATTGTAAAACTATTTGGATCTGGAAAGATTATTCAAATAAGAAGATTGGTAGATGTAAAAGATGGTACTTTGAATATAAACTTCCTTCAAGCAAAGGGGCGTAGTATTTTAACTGCAATCAGGTGCTATAGTGCTAAGGACTTAGATTACCCGGAAGGACCTGAAAACTTTGATATAATTCCCAGTTATGGAGCTAATGCTTTTTTCTTTAGAGAGCTACATGATGAGATTGCTTATTATAATATCTATAAGAAAGAAAATAACAATTTTATAAAAATAAACTCCGAAGTGTTTTCTCAAACTTTTATTGATGATAAGATAGAAGGATCAGTCTCTACCTATAGATTTTCTGCAACGGATTTTTATGGGAATGAGAGTGAGCTGTCTGATGAGTATAATGTAGAGAATATTTCTAAAAACGAAACCGCTATCCCTGCTTTTAGCATTTATATCGATGAAGAAGATTTAGATGCTATATTAGAAAATAAATATGCGGATGAATATAAAGATTGTCTTTTTTCTGATGGTCATAATAATATGGACGCAATGGTTAGATTAAGAGGTAAAAGTTCCAGAGCGTTCCATAAAAAAAGTTGGCGTATAAAGTTTAATGAATATAATGAATATGAAGATACAGAAAAGTTGAATTTCTTGTCGCTGATATTTGATCCTTCTTTGATTAGAGAGAGCCTTTTCCACGAAATTCTTAAGGAAGAGGTTGAGTTTGAATTGGGTTATAAGTATATAAATTTGTTTGTAAATGATAAATACATGGGAGTATATTTACTTAAGGAACAAGAAGATAACGAGTTTTTAGAAAAATATGATATTGATACTGCTGCTGTTTATAAAGGGACTAATTCCAATACGATGCCAAAAGAATATTATGACCAATATGAGATATCCTTTGAAATACAAAATAACTATGATGGCGGATTTCACTTGTTAGATGATTTTTTTACTTTTGTAGATACTGCTTCAGTTGAAGTGCTTGAAGATAAAATCGAAGATATTTTTTATGTTAGTGATTTTATCAAAACAAGAGCTACTATAAATTATCTCGCTGACGTTGACCAATGCAATCAAAATTATATCTTAATTTATGAGTTTGATAATAAAAAATGGCGATTTCTGACTTACGACAATAACTTTTCTTTGTTTAATACTCAACAACATATCCTATGTTACACAAAAGAACACACTGATGCCTTCGGATGTGTATTTAATATTTTTGATAAAATATTGCAAATTCCTAAATACAAATATCTTTTCCTATCTAAAGTAAAGCAATTAGCTTTTGACAAATGTACACCGGAACAAATTAATCGTAAGATAGATTCTACAGCAAATTATATTAGAGAGGATGTATATAAAGATTATAACAAATATAGTCATGCGAATAATGATGTATTTGAAAATGATATACATACATTGAAAGAATATTTTGTAAAAAGATCAGAATTAGTAAGCCAGCAGCTTGATGAAATCTCGGGTGTCGAAATACCTGACGGAATTACTATTAATGAGATAATGACAAATAACATTAGCGCTGTAGAAACTCAATCTGGTAAATATCAAAATTGGATTGAATTTTATAATGCAAATAATATCGATATAGATTTAACTGATTTCAAACTGGAAATAGAGCAGTCAGCTTCTTTACAAACTTTCAATTTTCCGATAAACTCGGTTGTAAAAGCAAATTCGTATAGAGTCTTTTCGTTTGATAAAACTCTTAGTGCTACAACTCACAATATTGATTTCGACGTCACTCCAGCGGCGGGCAAAATTAGATTACTCTATGCAAATAATGAAGTATTAGCAGATGAAGTAGTTTTCCCAGCTCTACCAATAAACAATAGCTATGCAGAATTAGATAATGTTTCTGATAATTGGATAACCTTTACGATACATACCTATAATGCCAGCAATTTAGGTATGGAAAAATTAGTAACAATATTTATCAACGAATTCATGCCTAAAAATGATTCTACATGGGCTGATGAATATGGAGAATATGAAGACTGGATAGAGCTATTTAATCCCAATAATTTTGAAGTCGATTTGTCAGGTTATTTTTTATCAGATGAGTTAGAAGAGTTGGATAAATGGGAAATTCCCGATGGAATAGTTATAGAGCCAAATGGATATTTGCTATTTTGGGCTGATAAAGATGAAGAGCAGGGCAAAATGCACATAGATTTTAAGCTATCTGGTGACAGTGGCTACGTAATACTTACTAATCCGTTACAAAACTATATATGTGATAGTGTTTTTTATATAGATGCTGACTCAGATGAATCTTTTGTCAGAAACGGAGATGGTATGCCGGAATGGATAAAAGCTCGAGTACCTACTCCAAACAGAAGCAATATATATTTCGATTCAAATACCAGATATTTACTTAAAAATGTATATCCAAACCCGGCAGATGATATATTGAATATATATTTTGTGCTGCATAGAAATAAAAATATCAAAGTGAGAGTCTGTGATTATAGTGGGAAAACTATCAAAGAACTATACAATGCCAAATGCAATGCCGGAGAATATAGTTTACAACTAGACGTCTCAGAAATTTCTCAGGGGGTATATTTCTTATATTTTGAAACAAAAGATTACTACGAAGTAAAACCTTTTGTTATTATTAGATAGAGACTTTATATTAATAGGTGTGTCTATCTAATAATATTTGACAAACTAATTTATATGAGTGCTATGAATAGAATATTTGTTACTCTTTTGCTTTCCATATTAGCTTATTCTACTACTTTTGCTAGTGTAAAAAAGTATTACATTACTTGTGATCCAATTGATTTAGAGCAGATATATAATAATCCTGAAGAGGATATTTATATACCTATTACTTTAGAGTATAATGGTCAAACTTGGACCGATGTAGAAATGAGAATACGAGGTGATGGCTCTAGGCTAGACCCTAAAAAATCACTTAAAGTAAAATTTAACGGCGATGCTTTTGCTAATGGCAGAGAGAAACTGAACTTTAATGCAGAGTATTTGGATGTAACATATACTAGCTCATACTTATCTGCACTTGTTTTCAGAGAAGTTGGTGTACCTGTAATTGATATTGAGCATGCAGCTTTATATATTAATAATAAGTTTTTTGGCTTGTATCTACGCATTGAAAATGTGGATGAGCAGTATTTAGAAGCCCGTGATATGGACGTAAACGGCAATTTATATAAAGCAACTCTTGATGGAGCTGCACTTTCCAGAAGTGATGATTGTGAGTTACATTGGGAAAAGAAGACTAATGAAAATAGTACATTTGATGATTTATATGCACTAAGAGATTCTGCGAATACTGTACCGAGTAACGATTTTAAACGTTTTTTACAGAATAATTTTGACTATAAAAATATAATAGATATAGTAGCAGTAAATATTCTGATTACCAACGCATCTACTTATTACCATAACTATTACCTATATCATGACATAAATGGTACAGGTAAATGGATATATATGCCTTGGGATATGGATAAAACATTTAGCCATCAGGGTTATGGTAAAGACTATACTTATACTTCGCATCCTATCAGAGAGGATAACCCTCTAATCGAAAAGTGCTTTATCAATGACGAAGTGTTTGCTGATGTCAAAGCCAGAGTTCAGGAAATCAGCAACACTGTTATGAACGAAGATAATCTTTCTCCTATTTTAGATAGTTTGAAAGCTGACATTCAGGATTATGTATTGATGGATGACACAGATCAAATAGAAGGTATGGAAGATTGGGAAAAGGCATTAGGTAATTTTAAAAAATACTTCAAAGAAAGAATAAATATCTTGAACGATATGTTCGACAAAGAGCCTGAGCCATTTGAAGTATTTACCACTCCAAAAAATATCTATGACGAATATACTGTTAACTGGGAAGCTTCTTCTTCACCGCTTGGAGAAGTCAGTTATAAATTATATTTGCATACAGAAAAAAATATAGTAGATGGCAATGCACTTATAATAGATAATATCAAGGATACCCATTATACTTTTAAAGACTTAGAAGATGGGAAAACTTATTACTTTATGGTGGTTGCCGAAGCAGATGGCAAAGAAAGAATTGGTACAGATGATCACAACTTCTTTAATTACCATACTACAAAAAAATTACCTTGTGAAATAACTGAAGACATGACTTTGACCAAAGAAGGTGGCCCTTATAGCATTGAGTGTGATGTGGTTGTAATGCCTAATATTACTATTGAAATTGAAGCTGGAACTGTGATTACTTTCGAGTCAGGGAAGCGTCTTAAAATCAGAGGAGATATGCAAGTAGCAGGGACTGAAGAAAATCCGGTTGTTTTTACTCCTAAGAGAGATTATGAAAGATTCCAGGATATATACTTCCACTATGTAACTAAGAAATGTAATCTAAATAATTTTGAAGTATATAATGGTGGTATGTATGCACAGCATTCGGAAGTAGATGTTATCAATATGTATATGAAATATGATTTTATTGATGATTTTGAAGAAATTCCACTCATTTGGTTTGACAATTCAGGGAAAAAAATAGTTGGCTCTACGATTATTTCTAATGGCCAAAGAGAAGGTTTTATTTTTAGAGAAGTTGATGATGTTGAAGCTTATAATAATATAATGTATAATACTCCTGATGCAATAGAATTTATATATTGCGATAATTCTGTTATATATAATAATAAAGTTTATAATGCAACGAATGATGCTCTTGATATAAATGCCTGTGATAATATTAAAATTTGGGGTAATTACTTATATAATGCTGCGGACAAAGGACTTTCTGTTGGAAATGATGACATAACTCCATGCACTAATATAGACATATATAATAATGTTTTTGTTAAATGTTTATATGGTGTGCAAGTAAAAGCCAGTGAAATGACGGTCTTTAATAATACATTTGTTGAAAACACTACAGCTATTCATGCTTACGAAAGACGGGCCGGAGATGGTGGCGGTAAAGTAACTAGTTATAATAATATATTATATAGTAACGGG
>JBFHIJ010000080.1:0-8229 GCA_041596515.1 Chlorobiota bacterium | reverse complement strand
TCCAGCTTCTTTAAACTGTTTATATTCTAGCAATCGTTGAACAAGTTGAGTCCTGGGATCTTCAGGTTCGTCATCATTTGAATCTGATTCTCTAGGCAATAGCAGTTGAGTTTTGATGTACATCAAATTAGCTGCCATCACTAAAAATTCTCCTGCAAGGTCCAAGTCAAACATTTTGATAATGTTTATATAATTCAGGAACTCCTTTGCGATTTTTGCAATAGGTATATCATAAATATTTATCTCGTCCCTTTTGATAAAAAACAATAATAGATCAAAAGGACCTTCAAAATTTGGCAACTTTATTTTGTACATAATTCCAGGCAATATTCAAAAGAAACAAAAATAGCACTTTTTCTACTCATTCTGCAACTAACTAATTTTGTGGCAGTATTATTATTAACTCTGTCCCTTTACCTATTTCACTATTAACCTCAATATTTCCTTGATGTAGCTCTACAAACTCTTTAACTATTGTTAGTCCTAAACCACTGCCTTTTTCACTTGCTGTCCCGACTCTGGAGTAAGTATGATTAATTAAAAATAGCTTTGCCAAAATATCTTTAGATAGCCCAATTCCGTTATCAGTTACAATTATTTTGAGCAAATCTGTTTCACAGACTAATGAAATAGATACTTTACCACCTGATTCAGTAAATTTGAAAGCATTCGAAAGTAAATTTCTAACAATAAATTCAATCATATCTTTATCTGCATCTATTAGAACACTTGTGTTGGATTCAATTTTAAACCGAATATTCTTCATTTCTGCATTCAACTCAAATGTTTCAGCTACATGTCGAATTACTTCTGAAGCATTAAAACGCGCAGGATTAAATTTTATACTGCCAGTCTGTGTTTTAGACCAAACCAGTAGATTTTCAAATAGTGCCATTAAATTTGTAATGGAGCTTTTGAACTTATCCAATTTATCAGGAATTTTATCATACTTACCAACTTCACAGAATGATTCTATAAGACTTAGCAATAGATTCATATTAGTTATAGGATTTCTCATATCATGAGAGATAATCGAGAAAAATTTATCTTTCATGCTATTTAGGTTAGAAAGTTCGATATTCTGCTTATTTATATATTCATTCTGTTGTTCTAGCTCATAATTAGCACGTTCAATAGCAATATTTTTCTCTTTAATAATATTCAAATTCTTGTTTTTATTCCGATATAATCTAAAGATTAAAATAACAATAATAAAAAGAGCAAGTATAACCAGCAAAGAAATATATAACTCATTTTCTTTCTTCGACATTTCTAAATTTTTAATTTTTAAAAGATTATCTTTTTTCTCAATATCATATTTAACAGTAAGTTTATTGATTTGCTCCCTGGATTCTTTAGTAAGTACTGAGTCTTTAGATATTTGGGATTGTTCGAGATATTTAAATGCATCTTCATATTTGCCATTTTCTCTATAATATTGAGCTTTATCATATTGAATAAAGCTTAAATATTGAAAATCTTGAATATATTTAGCCATTTTAATAGCTAAATCAAAATAATGTTCAGTTGAATCAATCTTATTTTCTCCAAAAAAACTTAAAGCTAAGCTATGATAAATCTCCATCAAACCATCATTATTGTCTGTTTGACTATACAATTCTAAAGCAGTAGTGTAGAATTTTTGAGCTTCATTATATCTTTTTATATTTTGATATGTAGTAGCAATATTTTGATTAATATTTGCCTTCAATGTTATATTATTCACTATGTTCGCACATTCCAGAGCATTTAAATAGAATTGAAGTGATTTTTCATATTTTTGCAAATAATGATAGATATTTCCAATATTTGTGTAAGCTGCTGCTTCAGAATATTTATCTCCTGTTTCTTTTTGTATGACTAATGCCTGCTCAAAGAACTTAACGGCTTGCTCGTAATCATCTAATCTGAGATAAACGTTGCCAATATTATTTAATGTAGCACCGTAGTTCTCATAAACTTTATCCTCATATTGGTCGTGAATCTTGATATATTTATCAAAATAATTCTCAGAATATATATATTCTTTCAAGGCTTCAGCAAACTGTGCTTGTCTGTAGTAAACATCGCCAATATTTCTATGGAGAGCAGCAATTTCAATCGTATCTCTGATTTCTTTGAAATACTTTAAGATATCATTATATACATCTATAGCTTTTGAATATTCTCTATTTATTGAATATATCATCCCATAATTTCTAAGAGCTTTGTATTTTTTTGTTTGGTTACCTTCTTCTTCTGCAATTTGGATAGCCTGAGTTGCATACCTTTTACTTTGTTCCGAATCTAATTCCCACAAAGCTGCTGACAAACTACAGCATACAGTGTACTTATCTACTGCATTATCATCCAATAAGGTTTTTAAACTATCAACCTTATTGGCATGCAATATGGTTGATAGGCAGATAAACAAACCAGTTATCATTATTTTGCGTAACATATTACTTCCAATAAATAAAATAAGGCGATTCAAGTATAACTCAAAATCGCCTTTTTTCCAAATATTTGGAGTTTTTATTTTTTTATTACTTTTGCTACTAATCTTGCTGCATGTTCAAAATTTTCTGCTACTTCAAATTTCATTCCTGATTTTTTTAGAGTTGATGCACCTTCTTTAGCATTTGTTCCGTCTAATCTTACAATAACAGGAAGACTAATATTTATATCGCTTAAAGCCTGAACTATACCATCCGCAACTTTATCACATCTAACGATTCCACCAAAAATATTTATTAAAACAGCTTCTACGTTAGGATCGCTAAGCATTATACGGAAAGCATTGGCTATTCTTTCTACATTTGCACCACCACCTACATCCAAGAAGTTAGCCGGCTCTCCACCGGATAATTTAATCATATCCATGGTTGCCATAGCAAGTCCGGCACCATTTACCATACAGCCTACATTGCCATCTAACTTGATATAGTTAAGATCATATTTTGAAGCTTCTACTTCTAAAGGTGATTCTTCAGATTCATCTCTTAGCTCTAGATAATCTTTATGTCTATAAATTGCGTTATCATCGAATGTTACTTTTGCATCCAATGCTATCATTTTCTTATCTTCTGTTAAAACAAGAGGATTAATCTCCATCAAAGAGCAATCCAAGCCTTCATAAGCTTCTACAAGCTTATGAATAAATGGGATAAAACTTTTTATGGCATCACCCTCTAAACCTAATCCAAAAGCTAATCTTCTAGCCTGATATGCTTGAAATCCAATATTGGGATCTATAGTTTCTTTAATAATTAATTCAGGAGTTTCGTCTGCAACTTTTTCAATTTCTACTCCACCTTCAGTTGATACCATTACAGTATTTTTCCCAGTCTGTCTATCCAAGACTATACCGGCATAAAACTCTTTTGATATTGCAACTCCTTCCTCTATAAGAAGTCTATTTACAATACTCCCCTCTTCACCTGTCTGAATAGTAACTAATTTATTGCCAAGCATAGCATCCGCAAATTGATGCAACTGGTGAGATAAATCTTCACCCTTGATAAGATTTACACCTTTTACCTCTTTGCCATCAATTATCATCGCTTTATTGGTGTCTTTATTATAGACAGTGCCTTTGCCTCTGCCTCCTGCATGAACTTGTGCTTTCAGAACAACGAGTTTGTGTCCTTGAGATTCAAAATCATCAAAGCCAATTTTTCCGGCATCGTATGCGTTAAAAATGACTCGATTGAATAAAACCGGCACATTATACTTCTTTAGAAGCTCTTTGGCTTGATATTCATGTATTTTCATTCTTAGCCCAAATATAGTTATGTAAATTTCTAATTTGCTATCAATGTTCTAATCGTATCCAAAGCAATTTTATTTTATAATTGTGAATTTAATTTGAATAGAATTATTGTTTTTACTGTTCCTAATAACAAATTTATGCTTTCGTTTATTTTTTGTAGATTTGTAGTAATATAGAAAATGGATAACTATTACTTAAAAGGAACCTATAATGGCTAATGAAATGAATACAGCTGAAAACAAGCCTGTTTCTAATTTTATTCGGACTATCATTGATAAAGATCTCGAATCTAATAAATATGATGGAAGAGTTCATACTCGTTTCCCTCCCGAACCAAACGGATATCTGCACATTGGTCATGCTAAGTCAATCTGCTTAAACTTCGCTGTATCAATAGATTACAATGGTTTATGCAATCTTAGATTTGACGATACAAACCCTGTCAAAGAAGATGTAGAGTACGTTGATTCCATCAAGGAAGACGTACGATGGTTAGGATTTGACTGGGATGATAGGATGTTTTTTGCATCTGATTATTTTGATCAACTATTTGAGCATGCTGTCTCTCTAATCAAAAAAGGCAAAGCTTATGTTGATGATCTTACTGCTGAAGAAATACGTCAATATCGTGGTAACTTAAAAGAGCCAGGCCAAGACTCTCCTTTTAGAAATCGCTCTGTAGAAGAAAACTTGCAACTTTTCATGGAAATGAAAGAAGGCAAGTACGAAGATGGAAGTAAAGTGCTTAGAGCTAAGATTGACATGGCTTCTCCTAATTTAAATATGCGTGACCCTGTAGTTTATCGTATTAAAAATGCAAATCATCATAGAACCGGAGATAAATGGTGTATATATCCTATGTACGATTTTACGCACTGTATTTCAGATTCTATAGAGCACATTACACACTCACTTTGTACTTTAGAATTTGAAGATCATAGACCATTATACGATTGGTTTCTAATAGAATTAGATTTATATAGACCTCAACAAATTGAATTTGCAAGACTCAATCTTTCATATACAGTATTAAGTAAAAGAAAACTTCTACAACTTGTACAGGAAAAACATGTTTCAGGTTGGGATGACCCTCGTATGCCAACAATAAGTGGCATTAGAAGAAGAGGTTACACAGCTGAGTCACTAAGAACATTTACCGAAAAGATTGGTGTAGCAAAAGCAGATGGGATTGTCGAGTTAGCTTTACTGGAAAGTTGTATCAGAGAAGATTTAAATAAGCGTGCAAATAGAGTAATGGGTGTGTTAAATCCACTTAAGGTTACTATTACTAATTTTCCTGAAGACGAAACTGACTGGTTAGATGCAGTAAATAATCCTGAAGATGAAACTGCAGGTACAAGAAAAGTTCCTTTTACAAAAGAACTTTATATTGAAAAAGAAGACTTTATGGAAAATCCTCCTAAGAAGTTTTTCCGTCTAGCTCCCGGTAGAGAAGTACGCCTTAGATACGGCTTCTTTGTAACCTGCGATGAGGCAATAAAAGATGAAAATGGTGAAGTAATTGAACTTAAATGTTCGTACGACCCAGCTTCCAGAGGTGGTAACTCTCCTGATGGAAGAAAAGTAAAAGCCACTTTACACTGGGTGTCCGCAAAACATGCAATAAAATGTGAAGTTAGGCAATACGAAAACTTATTTAATGTAGAAAATCCTAATAAAGTAGAAGATGGTAAAACATTCTTGGATAACATCAATCCAGATTCTTTAAAGACAATAATCGGATATTTAGAGCCTGCAGTGAAAGAAGGAAAGGTAGGAGATAAATATCAGTTTGAAAGAATTGGATATTTTGCTATTGATAGAGATTCTACTGAAGATAATATAGTTTTCAATAGAACTGTTACTTTAAAAGACACTTGGAAAAAAATTCAAAACAGATAACAGTTTTGAGTCTAATATAATTTTGAAAACCGATAGATATTTTACTATCGGTTTTTTAATAATCTATAGTCAGAGTTTAAAAAGGTAAAAATATATAAAAAAAAAGAGACTTGTATTATTAAGCCTCTTTTTTGCAGAAAGGAGGGGATTCGAACCCCTGATACCGTTGCCGGTATACTCGCTTTCCAGGCGAGCCAGTTCAACCACTCCTGCACCTTTCTATAGCCACAAATATAGAATATTTATAGAAAATAAACAAGTCCATTATTTAGAAAATTGGCATAATATTTAAGTATCTTTTAAAAAACACAATAGAATAAATTAGTTATGGATAGACGTAATTTCCTTTTGTCTCTTGGTAGTACAGCATTTTTTGCAACTACCGGGGCAACTAAACTGATAAGTCAAGAAGGACGTAAAAATTCAACATTAAATTTTTTTAAACCTAAAGGTTTGAAAAAAGGAGATACAGTTGCTATCATCTCCCCTGCTAGTCCGACAAGTATGTGGTCTGTTCATCGATGTACTAACTTCTTCAGACAGCAAGGAATAAAGGTAGAACATAGCTTTTCTGTTAGATGGCAAAAGAATAGACACAACTATTTTTCTGCTACTGATGAGAATAGAGCTAAAGAATTTATGGATTATATCCAACGTGATGATATTAAAGCAGTCGTAGCAGCTAGAGGTGGTTATGGATCCATGCGTATCTTGAATATGTTAGATTATAATACTATAAAAGAGAATCCTAAGATAATTCTAGGATTTAGTGATATCACTGCTCTCTTGAATGCTATTACTCATCAAACAGGATTGATTACCTACCATGGCCCGGTAGCATCATCTGATTTTTCCGGTATTGAAACAAATGCCTTAAAGCGTTGTATTTTCCAAGATGCAACCGCTTCTCCATTTTCGATAAAACATAATAAGATGTGGACATTAGTGCCAGGCCAAGCTGAAGGAGAAATTGTAGGTGGTAATTTGTCTATTGTGTCTGGACTATTAGGAACTCCTTTTGATATAGATTTTACAGGCAAAATAGTGGCATTAGAGGAAACAAGAGAAGCTCAATATAAAATAGATAAAATGCTTACTCAACTTGTATTATCAGGCAAATTGCACAAAGCAGCCGGAATAATATTAGGTCAATTCAAAAATTTGAATACAAGAAGACCATTTAATCCCAATCGCTCTTTAACAGTAAAGGAAATAATTGAACAATTAATAGAACCAATTGGCATTCCAACTATGTATGGAGTACCCTTTGGGCATATTAGTGATCAATATACTCTGCCGATTGGAGGCAAAGCTACACTAGATGCCACCAATAAAAGCTTATATTTAAATGACAGCTATGTAGTTTAAACATGTTCCGTTAAACTCTCTACGCGTTCTATTCCTTTATTTACATTTACTTTAAGCAGCATTACAATTCCAATCACAAAAAAGATGACTAAGGAAAGAATAGCTATCCGATAGGAGCCGGAAAACTGCAGAGAAAGGCCAAATAAAAGAGGTCCTAACCAACTCGTACCTCTTTCAGATACTTCATATAAACTAAAATATTCGGCTTCTTTGTCTTTTGGGATTAATTTAGAATATAAAGATCTACTTAGTGCTTGTGTCCCTCCCATCACCATGCCGACAACTACTCCAAGAATATAGAATCCAGTTGCATCGTATAAACCAATGTAAGCATAAGATACAGCTGCTAACCAAATAACAAGTGTGATAATTAGCGTTGTTTTTGTTGTTGTTTTTGAAGCAATAAAATTAAATAATAAAGCACCTCCAAAAGCCACAAATTGTACAATCAATATTACCTGTGTAAGCACAGAAATATCTAAGCCAAGCTCTTCCTGACCAAACTGAGACGAAAGTGCAATCACAGCCTGAACCCCATCATTATAAAGCAGATAAGCAATCAAAAATGTCAAGGTAATAGGATATTTTTTAGCATCTCTAATAGTATGCTTTAATTCGGCGAATCCAACATTCCAAATAGTTTTATTTTGAGGTACATTTTTAGGCTTTTTATGTATTTTGAGCCAAAGCAATGGAAATAATGTAAATATTCCCCACCATAGACCAGCAGAACATAAATTAATACGAATCGCCATTCCGGTAGAGATTCCCAGAGACTCAGCTTCCGAAAAGAGCATTAGATTAAGCAGCAATAGTATACCACCACCAAGATAACCGGTAGCCCAGCCAATTGAAGAAACTGAATCTCTATCTTTCTTTTCTGATATATCATTTAAAAACGCATTGTACATAACCATTGCAATGCCAAAAGATAGATTTGCTATAATAAATAGTCCTCCCCCGAGTATATATCTATCACCTTCTAAAAAAAACATCCCCATAGTGGAGAATGCCCCTAAATAGGATGCTACAGCAAGTATAAACTTCTTTTTATGTGTATAGTCAGCAATTGCTCCCATCAATGGTAAAAACAGTACCTGAAGCAGTACAGACAGAGAAACAACATAAGGAAAATATGAACCCGGGAATATGTCTATTCCCAAAATATTTAATACGCCAGTTTCATTAGCGGCAGTTTGAGCAATTGA
>JBFHIJ010000079.1:0-8237 GCA_041596515.1 Chlorobiota bacterium | reverse complement strand
TGTTCTATAAGATGCCTTATTTCCTTCATCTATAGCTGTATTTTCGAAATAAAACTTTGCACCTTCCTGTAAAACATTTAGAGTTTTTGTTCTGTCGAGCGGAATTGCTTTTGTTTTAGATTCAATAGGAGAATCATCTCCGCATGAGATAATAAATATAGACAGTAATAAAAAGAGAGTTAGTTGTTTCATTGTAAGTACCTTTTGATTATGATTAATTCAATTCAAATTATAATATATTTGACTGTTTATTTTAGAATATAGTAATTGTGTAAAGAATGTATAGTAAGTTACAAAAATATACTATCATAGAAAACTACTAATATTATTATTAGTACAATTATATAAAAGTATTGTTGTTCAAAATGCAGTTGCTTTTGCCAAGGCTTGATTTGCGCCATTAGGACTGGTAAATATCTGATATTGATTTATCTGAGATTTGTCATTGGAAAAGATATAAAAGCTTTAAAGTTATTGAATGGCAATGGGTTGAAACCCCTTGTTCAATAAGTAATTACATAATATTTTCTTACAGAGGAAGTGAGCATGCTACTTGGTTCTATGGTCATTTACAGCAATTTTTATGACATCTAATGGGAAATCCGGGATAAAAAAAGCCCCTGCTTTTGTAAAGCAGAGGCTTATAAAAACGGGAATATCTCATATCCTAATTTTCGTTCATATCTCTTGGTTTAATATCGAAGTTTTCTTTTTCATCGATAATTGGCGTATTCAAGTTCCGTTCGTCGATAACCTTTTCGCCACCATTGAAATTATATTCGATTTTATTAGTTTCTTTATTAAGAGTTCCTACTATCTTAGCTCCTGGTAGCAGGTTGCCTTTCAGCATTTCTTCAGCCAGTTCATCTTCTACGTGTTTCTGAAGAGCTCTTCTCAAAGGTCTCGCGCCATATTTGTCGTCAAAACCTTTGTCTACCAGCATATCCATAGCTGCCTGATCAAATTCTAAAGTCATGTTATTGACTTTCATTCTTTCTTTTAGCAGGTCAAGCTGAATTTTTATAATACCATAAATATTGTCTTTAGTAAGCTTACGGAATATAATCAAATCATCTATTCTATTAATAAATTCAGGATTGAATATATTTTTTACAGAATCTTCGATTGTATTTTTGATAGCATCGTACTCACTATCAGGCGTGTTTTCGGAGAAACCGATTTTACCGCCGGCTTTAACGTCTTTAGTACCAACGTTAGAAGTCATAATAATGATAGTATTTTTGAAGTCTACTTTTCTTCCGTTACCGTCAGTAAGCTGTCCATCATCAAATACTTGAAGAAGCACGTTAAATACATCCGGGTGAGCTTTTTCTATCTCATCAAGGAGGATTATGCTATAAGGCTTGCGTCTTACTTTTTCGGTAAGCTGGCCGCCTTCTTCATAGCCTACATATCCCGGAGGCGCTCCTACGAATCTGGATACACTATATTTTTCCATGTATTCACTCATGTCTACTCTGATAAGAGCATCCTCTGAGTCAAACATAACACGGGCTAAGGCTTTGGCAAGTTCAGTTTTACCAACACCGGTTGGACCTAAAAACATAAACGAACCAATAGGTCTGGATGGGTCTTTAAGCCCGGCTCGAGCCCTTCTGATAGCTTTAGCAAGTTCATATATAGCGTTGTCCTGACCGACAACCATTTTCTTTAGGTCGTCTGCAAGTTGAAGTAGCTTTTTAGATTCGCTTTCTGCAACTTTATTTACAGGTACGCCTGTAATCATAGCAACAATGTCAGAGATATCATCTTCAGTCACAGGGTATACTTTTTCGGAAACTTGTTTTTCCCATGCTTCTTTTGCTTCTTCTAATTCCGCTTGCAAGCGTTTTTCGGAGTCGCGAAGTCTGGCAGCTTCTTCGAAGTTTTGCTGTTTAACAACTTGATTTTTTTCAAGTTTAATGTCTTCTATTTTTTGTTCAAATTCTAAAATATGCAGAGGTACTGAGATATTGGACAAATGCACTCTTGCTCCAGCTTCGTCTAATACGTCAATAGCTTTATCAGGGAACATTCTGTCAGATATATATCTTTCAGCGAGCCTGACGCAAGTATCCAAAGCATCTTCAGAGTATACTACATTGTGGTGATCTTCATATCTATCTTTGATTTTATCTAAGATAATTCTGGTTTCTTCGATAGAAGGTTGTTCCACAAGTATTTTTTGGAAACGGCGCTCCAAAGCACCATCTTTTTCAATATTTTGTCTGTATTCGTCTAAAGTAGTAGCTCCAATGCACTGAATGTCTCCGCGAGCGAGTGCAGGCTTAAACATATTTGAGGCATCGAGCGAGCCGGAGGCACCGCCTGCACCAACGATAGTATGTATCTCATCAATAAATAGAATTACATCTTTTGCTTTTTCGAGTTCATTGATGACAGCCTTCATTCTTTCTTCGAACTGACCTCTGTACTTAGTTCCTGCTACAAGAGAAGCAAGGTCAAGCGTAACGATTCGTTTGTCGAAAAGCACACGAGATACTTGTTTTTTTATAATTCTCAGAGCTAAGCCTTCTACAATTGCAGTTTTACCAACTCCCGGCTCTCCGATAAGGACAGGGTTGTTCTTCTTGCGTCGAGAAAGCACCTGAGAGACACGTTCGATTTCTTTTTGCCTACCTATTACCGGATCCAGTTTATCCTCCATAGCCAGCTTAGTCAAGTCTCTACCAAAGTTATCAAGTACAGGAGTTTTTACTCTTTCCTTAGTTTGCTTAGTAGATTTTGTAGAATGCTGCTGAGGCGGTGGAGGAGAGGGATTACCGCTTATGATATTATCAAGTTCTTTCCTTACAGAATCGTAGTTGATTGTAAATTGGAACAATATCTGGGCAGCAATATTTTCATCATCTCTAAGAAGAGACAAAAGCAAGTGCTCAGTGCCTATCATATCAGATTTATATAACTTCGCTTCCAAATAAGTAATTTTGAGAACTTTTTCCGCTTGCTTAGTAAGCGGGATATTACCTATAGTAAGAGTGGAAGTAGAAGGTCTTACAGTTTCTTCTATGCTTTTTTTAAGTTTGTATAAATCCGAGCCAAGATTTTTTAGGATTTGGCAAGCAATTCCCTCGCCTTCCCTGATAATACCAAGGAGCAAATGTTCTGTGCCAATGTAATCATGTCCCAATCGAATTGCTTCTTCTCGGCTTAACTTGATTACTTCGTTTACCCTATTAGAAAAATTTCCTTCCATAGCTCCTGAAACCTTTGTTATTAAATTATTTATACGTTTTATTAGCTTTGCCTAAATGTAAACATCCTTTATAATTTGGACGTATCAAATATAGAATATTTGGAAATTGCTAAAGATTCAGTTATTTAACATTATTGCAGATTGCAATATAAGGCTTGAACTAAGAAAAAACGACTGAATTTATCAACATATACGTCTTTGGAGCAAAGAGGTTTAAAAATAAATAATATTGCTGATTTTATATTCCTATCTAATTTTATTACTTGCCGGTTGCTTCTTGTATAATAAATTTGACTCACCATAAATAGAAATATTAATCCAATAATTACCGAAATATTGTGATGTATCTAAGTATAATATCTATCTAAATCAGTATTAATACAGATTGTAACGTGTAAATAGCTAAAGTTTAATAGGTAAGAATATATAAAATAATACCAAATTATAAGTATTATATATTATGTTTTTTTCTTATCTTATGATAATGGAATTGGGTAGTCAAAAATATTTTATTTAGTAATCTAATTTAGAAGCGTTTAGGAGATAGTCATTAGAAAAGCTTTTATAATACTGCTGGTTTTACTGTTGACATCCAACTCTCTACAGGCAAATTGTTATTTATCTGAATCGGTAAAGTCAGATTCACTCTTGAATTTTGCTATACAGAATATAGACCAAAAGCCAATGGAAGCTCTTCCTATTTTGGCTTATTACTATTCTAATTTGGATAATCAAGATTATAGTGCTGATATCATTTTTGGATATTCAAGAGTCTATAACCGACTAGGTCAAATGGATAGTGTACGTAACATTTTGGAACGTCATCTAAGCGATGTAAGGCTTATGCGAAATAGGAACATATACGGGCGTTCATTGCTGCAGTTTTCTTATGTTTACAAAATGAGTTCCCTATATTCAGAAGCCTTGAAGTTTCAATATAAAGCTTTAGATGTTGCTACAAACTGCAATGATACTTCTCTTCAAGTTATGTGTCATAATTCTATGTCAGGCATCTATTATAAGATAGGAGATTATGCAAAAGCAATGCAAGTCCTCAAGCAGGCATTAACATTACTTGACACTGCTAAATACCCTAAACTTTACCATGATATGCTCACAAATATGGGAACTGTTGCCTTTCATAAAAATCAATATCAACTTGCCTCAAGCTTATTTTTAGAAACAGAAAAATGGTATAAACAGAGTAATGTGAAAGAGAATCTACCGTTGCTCTATAGCAATATTATCGAAATCTATTTGAAAGAGGGTAAGCTGGATAGTGCTCTTATTTATGGCAAAAAGATGCTTGAGTCTAACGATCCTAATAATTTATTTGTAACTGCAAACACTTTTGCCGGTTTAGGTGCTATTTATGATAAGATGGGTAACTATAACAAAGCCTATCACTATATAATGAAATCAATAAATATTGGATTACAGAATAACTATACGAGTATTTTACAGACTAATTACCAGGTACTAAATCAATATTTTGAATCGCAGGGGATGGTAGATTCTGCATATTATTACTTAAAAAAGCTAAGAGAGCTTGAAGAACAGAGCGATTTGAAAGAGGTACACAAAACTTTTGAAGTTTATGAAACCCGATTGTTACTGTTTGCCAAGGATTCTACCCTTGCCGAAGTAACAGAGAACTATACTTTCTATTCGTCCTTTTGGCAATTATTGTCATTGTCTATTTCAGCAATTGCTGCTTTTACATTTGTATTAAGCATTAGACGCAAGAAAAAGCTTTGCTATCTGGAAGAAGAAAAAGACAAATTAGAAGATACACTAAAAGAAGCAGAGGCTCTATTTAGTAAGAAAAAAAATGTAGTGGAAAATGATTATAAATTACTTCAGTGCATTTACAGAGAATTCAGAGACCAGATACAAGGCATTATGTTTTCTAGTGATGTACTTGAAAGTGAGATTAAACAAAACACATTTGCTAAAAACTACGAAGCTCCCATAAAAATATTAAATCAAACTTCCGGAATGCTTCGTAAGTTTCTTGATTATATAATCCTTTATAATGATATTAATAAAGGTGAAATAGAAATGCATCCGGAGCAAACTAATATTAGCGAAATAGTAAACAGATGTGTGCGTATCTTGCAAAAGAGAGCTAAATTAAAAAATATCTCAATAATTCATCTTTCTAACTTTTATTCCTGTAATACTGATAGGAATTTGGTTGAATTCATAGTGATAACCCTTCTGAGCAATTCTATTAAATATTCTCATCCGTTTCAGACCGTAGAAATCAGCTATGAAGTTATCAATAGTAACTTATATGTAAACTTTATTGATAATGGTGTTGGAATCTGTGATGATATAATGGAAATTGAAGCACCGGAAAGAATAAAGTCTCGCCCAGGTACAAAGGGCGAAAAAGGCACGGGGATGTCTCTGATTGTAGCTCAGAAAATGGCGACACTGCTTAATAGTTCTATCAAATACAATAATAATCAGGATTTAGGTGCAACTTTTACTCTAACAATACCCCACGTTGTAGAAATAATTAAATAATACACCTCAAATATTCTAATCTATTTTCTATAATGTACGGTATCAACGTAATATTTTGATATAAGATTAACTTATGTTGTTTATATTTGTATGTATTGCCAGTTGTGATTCTTTATTCGAAGTAGAGATTTAGAGGATGGTAAGATCGTTCATAAATATGATTACGACCCATGGGGAAGAATACGTAATGCAACTGATGAGTATAATTACTATCCAAACTATGAAGTACCTGCTGGATTCGACATTATTGGGCGTGGATTCACTGGACATGAGCATATGTCTGAGTTCTGTTTAATTAATATGAATGGTCGTGTTTATGATCCTGTTTTAGGGCAGTTTGTCCAGCCTGATAATTATGTACAGTCCTTGAAAAATCTAATTCATATAATAGATTTATGTATTTTCACAACAATCCGTTGAAATTTACTGATCCTAATGGTAAATTCATTACAGCTGCAACTGCACTTACATATCTAGGATATACAGCAATGGCATACGCTATTTACAGTACAGGAAGAACTTTCTACTATGAAGGTTTGGATGCAGGAATGCAAAGCCTTGCAATAAGTGCGGCAGGATTTGCTATTTCAATGGGAGTAGATGCTATATTGTCATCAGCCGGTCTTTTTACAAAATCCATGGCTTCACTTTCTGATGGATTAATTTTTTGTGGTTCTAGCGTTGCCAGTGATTATATTACATCAATTATATCAGGAAGTGTATACGGTTGGGATTCATTTGGCATGTCGATGGCCAGTGGATTCATGAAATGGGGACAAGCTGCTACTAAAGGTAGTAGTTCAACAAAAACTAAAACAGAAGAAAATCCAAAGTTAAAATTATCTAATGAGAAGTATTCTGCAACAGTTGATGCTTGTCAGTTAAGACAAGTGCAAGCCCAAATAAATTCTTTGACTAAACAAATTAGCTTTTTCTGGTCATTAAACATTGATGATTTAGGTTCTTATGATAAACTTGTATTCTTTCAAACAGTTGAAGGATATTTTGAATTTAATAACAATAAATATGACGTTAAATCTAATTATGCAGATGTTACATCTGGACGTTCTAATGGTGTTGCACGACATCACAGACATGATGTCGCTATGTCAAGACCTTGACCTGCTTATATAACAGATACTGATGCGAGCGGATTAGGAGTAAGTTCATATCGCTCAGATGTTGGAAGCTCTACATTTAATTTGATGCAGAATTATAGTAGTAACAATTTTTTAATGGTAGATACTCCAGTGTTTGGAAGTTTGACAAGAAATTATCCTAATGCCAATTGGACTGCAGTTACTTCCGTTTTAGGTATCACAGGTACAGGAGCTAATCAAACAATATCTGTTATTAAAACAATAGCATGGGGATATACAACAGATGCTAGTGGAAATTTGAATGCCAAGGCACCATTTGAGGTTGCGATTCCACCGACTTTTCACAAGCAAGAAATGAATAAACATAAAGGGAATTTTTAAATGAAATTTATAGTAATAGTGGCAATATGTTTTTGTTTGTCATTTTTTTCAGTGTTAGATTTGGGATGTAATCATGTAAATGAACAACATGAGAAAATAATACGTATTGATGTTCTAGAAAATTTGGATGGTTTACAGTGGGGGTATTTGTGCTTGTATAGTAATGATAGTTCTAATAATCTGAAGTATGGTTTTACAAAAGATACTATGCAAATTGAAGATCAAGTATTTGATCAATTGAAAAATAGAATAAACAATAGCACTTTCAAGGTTAATTATACAAATAAAAAATACTCTGACCGAGATCCTATCAAAAAAGATATGGTCTATATTACTGTTATTTATAATGATGAAAACGGACTAGTTAAAGATGGGCTGATCTTTATTTTTCCCGAAGACGCTTTAAACTTCTTTAGTTTATTTGAAGATGTCCTTTCTAATGAAGATATATTAAGAGTATGGAGCTTCCTCAAATTTAAGTTAGATAAGAAATTACCTTCTTTTGAAGATATAAGCAATTCACAGGACACCACAAATGAGAAATAAAAAGATGAAAATATTAATAATGCTGCTGATAGCAATGCTTCAGACAGTAAGTCTGACGGCGCAGCATGAAATCACGTTCGGCTACGACGCCGCAGGAAATAGGATTCAGTTGAATTCTCCTATTTCATGCTTAGAGCTGGACTGTCCTTGCCCGGATAATACCGACGGGTGG
Source organism: Chlorobiota bacterium (assembly GCA_041596515.1). GTDB lineage: Bacteria > Bacteroidota > Ignavibacteria > Kapaibacteriales > UBA2268 > JBFHIJ01. The sequence goes on along the minus strand of JBFHIJ010000079.1, from coordinate 289 downwards.
TTAGTATTCGTTAGACTTTAGGTTTTTTTAGTTGGGAAATTAAGAAATAAGTCTCCCCGGGCAAAGCGATGTGCTGAGCGTAGTCGAAGTAGAGATCTAGAGGATTTTGGGGCGTGAACCAATTAGCAAACGCGGCTAAGCTACAGGTTGGTGATAGAGTAGTTTACTATAAAGGTGGGGAACCTCAACATTCTGGTATTGTAACTAAGGTGAATTCAAGTGGTCAAGCAAGTCAAATAAGTAGTAAATGGGGATCTGGTCGAATTCATGATCATCACCCTGCTGATGC
>JBFHIJ010000078.1:0-9076 GCA_041596515.1 Chlorobiota bacterium | reverse complement strand
TTTTATTACAACGAAAAAGAAGATTGCTTTTACTGCACAATAGGACAAAAATTATCTTGGCTCAAGACACAAAACGAGAAATCTAAAACAGGATTTGTTCAGGAATTATCATACTATGAGGCACAAAACTGCGAAGGCTGCACAAGCAAGCATCACATTTATAGAATCTCCATTTACTCCCTTCAAAAAGTTTCTGCCTAATCTGTAATCTGATTTTAAATGTCCGATAATTGGTTCTATTGCTGACCTTCTTCTAAATCGTTTTCTGTAAGATCGTGATTTTACTTGCTCTCGGGTTCGTTTATGAACTCTTAACAACTCAGTCTCACCGATTTTTTTCCGCCCACGATAGCCCTCGTCAATTAAGACTCTTTTAGGATGCCTATTGCATAAGCGATGATATTGTTCTAAAGCTGAAGGTAGAGTATGACCATCATACGGATTCCCGGTAAAATTTAAAGCCCCAACAATGATGTTGCTGTTTTTTGTTGTAAGTATTGATACTTTAGAACCAAATTCATAACGTTTATGTGGTTTTCCTTTAGAAATACAGGCGACTTCAGGCTCATGAAAACTGTAAACTTTATTTTTGTCTTTTCTTGTCTGCGATAATATTTTTTTTGATACTTTAATCTCATTAGAATATTCCAATTGAAGGTCTTTGGGAAGTTTACGTAGTAAATCTCTGAGGAGTCTTGCACTTATTGTTTTAATTTTTCTTGCTGCACTGCGACCTTCTTTTACTCGCTTTGGTGTTGACAAATATCTTAAATACCACTTAAGTGTTGGGATTGTACGTTTATAAGATTGACGTAAACGAACTTTCGATTTGTAGGCTATTCTCCATACCCAATTAATAACTTTTAGCTGTAATTTGGTATCTGTTGGAAAGGTAATATTTTTTTCCTGAACTGTTGTGTCTGCTGTTATTTCAGACTCCAGAGCTTTTCTACCATGAAGTTTTATCGATATTTGTAATATTTTCTCTGCGCCGGATTCGCCTATTCTTTTACGAAATACTGTTAATTCGGATGGATCGCAAGGCAAGTTCCATTGGAACTCAGTTTCGCCTGAGAAAAATTGCCAATAGGGATTCTCCAGCCATGTACAAACTACATTTTCATCTGACATATTGTACATATGTTTCAATATCAGGAGAGACACCATTAAACGTATTGATTTTGCAGGGCGTCCGAAGTTTTTCTTATACTTTTTGCCAAATTCTTCATCAAATTCTGACCATGGCACTATTTGGCTTAATTTATATAATGGGTGCTTAGGATTTAATGTTTCTGATAAGCCTTCGTAGAGGAAGGAACTTTGCTGATTATTATTGCGATTTTTCATAACAAAAAAGTGATTTAGATTGCAAGATATTTGTTCAAAAATAACACTTTTCTGCAATCTAAACCACTACTATTTTTACTTAACTCTCTTATTTTATATGTAATTATATACTTTTTCAGGACTGACTAAGTAATATACCTAAGACTTATATTGTTTTGATTGTGCAACGGTCTCAGGCTGTGATTTTATATTTCACAAAATCACATCCTGTTTTGACAACATGCCGAATCTAAAATAGCATACAACTAGAGTCTTCTCATACTATTATCGTTAATTGACCTGAATAACAATAGATGCATTGGACTGATTGCCACTATTGTCTGTTATATTCACATCAAATGTCAGGTTCCCTTTAGGATCTAAAGCAGATATTGGTAACTTATATTCAAAATGTGAGTCATTTTGATTATTTAAAACTAGTTTGTTTCTGAAAGACCTATCTAATGATATTCCTATATTTTCAGATACTATATTATAACTTCCATTATCTTGTACATCAAATGATAATATGATTTCTTCACCTTGAGTATATGTTGTTTTATCTGTTTGTAGATTAGTTATTGCAGGTTGAGTTTCATCTATAAAAAATTCATAGGCATTAGAATTATACGTTTCGGCCTCATTCCCTGCATCGTCCATACCTGACAGGATAATATTATATTTTCCTTCTACATCATTTTGGCTAATAGGGACTTCATAAAGATATCTAGCAGGATTTTGATAAGTACCTTCACCAATTTTATCTACAAATACAAATTGGTTTTCTAATGGGGGAACTGTTTGGATTTGGATGTGATTTTCATCGAACATATTATCACCACCATACATCACATCAAATCCTATTTTTAGTGTACTACTTTTTTTGATATATGTAGAATCCAATGTCAAAAAAGAAAAATCAGAAGTCATGTTTGGAGTGATTTCAAATTCGAAGCCTGCGGGAATATAAGTTGCAACATTTCCTGAAAGATCTGACACAGAAACAACTAAATTATAATTATCAATATATGTGTTTGCATCAGTCTTAGTCATAAAATAATATGCATTCCCAGATTGAGTAACAAACTTAAACTCATGATTCAAAGAAGGACTGGAAGTTATTGAAATAGCTTGATTATCAATATAACCTGCTAATCCATCATCTATAATTATTTCTAATTGAAGATTTTCATGTTGTTCTACTGATGTATTAATCACATTACATGCTATAATTTGAGGTATACTGGAATCTACCATAAACTCACAGTAGTCAGAATCTATAGTATTTGATCGATTCCCAATATTATCTTCTATCCATGTCTTTATTTTATATGCTTTATCCTGGAATGATTGAGTTATGATAATTTTATATTTAAAAACAAAAGGACTTTCGGGTGTACCGACACCAGTTCTACTTACATACATAGGAGTAATATTATCAGTAATTTCAAATTTGATGTTTGAACTACTAATCGATTCTTCTCCATTGTTCTCAACTTTAAAAGAAAACAATAATGTATCAGATTTTTTGAAATATTTACCGTTTGCAAATTCAAAATCAAATAATTTGACAGAAATCTTATCTAAATTTGTATAGTCTGATGCAGTTGCTAATCCATATATGTTAGAAACATTATGAAATGTTGTATTCACTGTTGGAGATGAAGTACCATTTGGTTTTAAAGAAGCAATAAAATTATCTCTTTTGTAAAACAAATCATCAGATATTTTACTCATCTCAATATCTCCGCTATGACCTGTACTTCCATATACATAACTAGTTTGTACGCTAGATCCATCTAAATTTGCTCTTCCAACACTTAGATTATTTATCCTCGTCCAATATATTTTACTATTTTTCAAATCTAAAGCTAAACCTTGTGCACCTCCAACTACATTAATGAGAGTAGTATTTATACTAGTCCCGTCTAAATTTGATTTACATATTTTTGAAGTTGTTCCATTTATCCAGAACAAATTTCCGGCATCTGTTGTATCTACCTCGATATCTAACACATTACCTGCATTAACTATTAAACTATCAAGAGATCTTGTTGCATCTAATTTCCAAATACTGATATAACCGTTATGTCCAACATAAATATTCTCATTTTTTAGATCCAAGGCAAAGCAATTTATACTATCTTTCGTATTCAAAAAGTTTTCTATATAGTTTTCCTTACTATAATCCATCCTTGAAATACTAAAAGCACCATTTGACCAAAATATTCTTTGCTCTATTTCATCAGTCTCTATGCTACCAGGATTACTAAGTGTTTCTTTAAATTTTTTCGAATATACAAGATTGTCAGGAGATAATCTCGAGATAGAATTACCATACGACTCTCTGAGTGTAAAAAACATAGTATTGGATAGGTCATGATTAGCTGATGCATCCTTTATTGGGATTTCTACTGTTATTGTATCGCCGTTTTGTTTGATATATTTAGCATTATAACTTATTTCATCTTCTCGAAATTGATTATCATTATTGATTATTTTAACTCTTCCAGAACCTAAATATTGAACTGTTGGTTTTTGTACTACTTTACCAGAAGTCTCTACAAATAATCTATCTGAATCAATATCTTCCCCTGGAAGACTAATACTAATATCAAAATCTCTATCCATTGGACGGATGTCTATATCGCTTGTATTTCCTACAGTCTGTTTCCAAGAACAAGGGAAAGGAGCACTAATTCTATCTCCATCGTCAAAACCTGAATATAAAGTAAGATGCTGTGGTGAATAGATTGGCATATCTAAAACAGCATAAAAAGTTGTGGCCTGAGGAAAATATCTTAAAAATTCATTTTTACGTATTAACGAAATGTTTTTTGAAATGGCTGGCCAAGAACAAATTGCATAGCCGCCTATACTTGTATTTTCTTCTACGTAAGATAAATTCCCTACTATAGTATCCTTTTTGCCGGCTTCCAGTTCTAAATCTTCATAATTACTATAAAAAAATATAGGATAGTTTTTATCTTTATCGTACCTTATCATATATTCATTATGAGCAGCACTTTCTATATTTACAAAATCTAATAATGGCATTTGACTATTAAAATATATATCTTTTACTTTATAGCTCTGAAGGCTTCGATCTGTTCTGTCCGTATAAAGTAAATCACATTTTAAATGTATGATTCTATCATAATCAGGATAAAAAGTTTCTTCACCATTAACAATCTCTGCTTTTGTCAGTTCATCATATAGTTCATTTTTTTCAATTGTACCAATAGTACCTTGATGCATATTTATCCATGCAATATGTGATCTCTGTATACTCAAATTTACTGAGCCTGGTCCCAGACTGGGATCAATATTGATAGAATATTCGCAATTCTTTTCAATTGGAGTGGAACTTGTAATTACATCCAGTTTATAAGGAGAACCTCCAAAATCAAAAAATACTACTTTTTTATTACGATCTTTTGCCGGATTTTCATCCTTCGTTGTATATGCCCCTATTCTATAGTCCAGCCAATTTGTCCACAGGAGCATCGACTTGTTGCTATCCCAGTTTTGATAAATTAAATCTACTGGACCTAAGCAATTTGTTATATATTCCTGATCAACTAAATTAATATCATGAGAAGATGATTCGTATGAAGCAATAGACACTCTGCCGATCGAGCCGAATCCTTCCGAACTCCCTAAAAAGTTAGTCCAGTATAATATGTCATTAACATTATCATATGCTAAGCTGACAGGGTGACTACATCCACTTATGTAATCGTATTGTATGTTAGACAATGTGTAAAGATCAATGTTGTCATCAAAAGTAATTGTTGCTTTACCTATACTGTTTGTTCCTGTATTAGTCCAATACATTGTTCCATCAATTATAATCATATCACTTGGCTTGTTTAATTGATCACATTTAGCTTCTGACAACAATATGCCCTTTTTAAGCATTGCTGCATCACCCTCATGTTTGATTAATGCCATCTCAATTTGATTGTAGCGTTTGGATAGAACAAAAACTGCATCACCATTTGAATATATGGAATTTATGGGTACTTCACCATCTCGTATACTCTTCGATGTAGGGAAAATATCATATACATATTCTACAGATAAATCGGTATTCCATAGATTGGTATTAAATCCAGGATATGAGATTGGATACATTCCCTGCTTTATCATTTGAGTGTGTGTATTTAGCCCTCCGGAAAACATACCTTGAGTGTTCAAGATCACTAAATTCGGAGTATATAAGTATTTAGAAAGTCCACCATATCGTAATGGGTTATCCTGTGCAAAGAGTATATTGCTAATAAAAAACAAAACCACTATTACTTTCAATCGCATGTTTATTCTCTTATTTTATTAATAGTCTGACCAATAGGATTATATCTAATCCATGGATTCTATTGGATCTCAATTTTGTAAGAAAGTTCTTTATTTTCATAGACAAAAATTGTGTCTGCTTTTCTTCTTGCTGCAAATCCCTGATCAAATTGATTATAGGCGATAAAGCCGTCTTCTTTACAAACTAAGTGCATAAAGACCTCATAACTGCCATCTTCTAATACATCAGGATCATCATCACAAACCTGAATCTCATCTTCTAAGCGGATTACCAGGACTTCTTCAAGATCTAACGTATCAGGTCCGATCATTTCAAAATCAAAATCTCCAAACAAATGTGGAACTACATATAAGGTTTCACTTTCTTTCTCTATTTCCTCATCGAACATACCATCGGAATATATAGATTCTGCTTCGAAATAGATTTTATCATTTTTTTGCATCCAGTTATTAAAACTATAGAGCAGCATGTTATCAATAAATTCCATTACCAAAAATGGTTCTTCAGCTAATGAATACTGGACTTTAATTTTGCCGTCTTCATGCCTTAGAGTTGTGTATCCACCTTCTTTATTCCTTGTATAAGTGAATTTTAAGTCTGATTTTTTAATATCAATCCCAAAATAATTTATTATATCAACCACAAGATTCTTATTTGAATCCATAAATAATCCGTTTCCCAGATACACCCCGATATAGTGATACTGAACTATTTTTGCATCATTGTAATTCCATTTTTTAGTGCCTATGGTTTCCATGCGGAAAATATCTTCTCTTTTTTGAAGCAAATCAGCACCCAAAGTAAATGATAAATGCTCCGGTGCAATCGTGCTTGCTGAATCAAGTGCATATTCCATATCTACTGTACTAATAGGTATATTAGATTTTTTTGATCCACATCCGCTTATAATTAAGACTGCTATAAAAATAGTAGTAATTAGTTTCATATTTTCCTCTTGTTTAATTTGTTTTGTTTGTTGTAAATTTATCTTCAAAAGCCCTAAAAATTATAAATGTTAGACGCACATTGCCAAGGTGGTCAGTTAGTTCGTATTGTTTATGACCTATTTGGCGCAGGGATTTGTATTTCACTGAGCCTTTGGCATTGCTTTTTTGGGAAAATAAATTTTCAAAGGACTGACTATTATAATATATTTATTATTCCGAATATCTTTTGTGTAGCATGATTGAATCTATGCTGATATAAAAACACAAGGTATCATCTTTAAAAATATATTTATTCAGTCTGTATGTTGCCAATTCTAATTTCGTGCTATCTTGCAACAATATGCTACCAGCAGACATTAGAAAAAAAGAGTCCCTTCTATCGAGGAGTCTATAGTCTTTGCCCACTGCCAAGAGTTCTATTTCATTGTTTTTATCGAATCTAATTGTATCTGAAATATACCTCCACAACACACTATTATTTATGTTTTGCTTATGGTATGGTTTTTGACATACAAACACAAAACTATTTGAAAGAGTTCCTGTGAAACTATCACTTGTTAATATAATTTTTACAAATTTACTATTACTTAGGCTTGTACAAGAAAATAACAGAACTATATTAAATAACAAAATCTTACAAATTTGCTTATTCATGAATTATCTCCCGAAGACTTTGTTTTCTATCAAACAGCACAACTTCCTTCTTTTCAGGATCAAAGTATAACTCATTAATCAGATGATTTGAGTGACTTAATGGACTTAATAAATAATTATGGAATATATATATATTACATACACTTATATTACTAAGATTATCAATAACTACTGTTTCAGCAGGTGCAAAATTGATAGTTAAAAACAAATAACCTCCATCGTTAAGGTTTTTTTTGTGAAAAATGATTTGATTGCTATCGTTTATCTTGTAAAGATCCCCATTTAAATAACAATCTTTACCAACTAATGGTTGCAGTGGCAATGACAAATAACTTTCTCCGGGAAACGATGTAATATCTTTTACGTTTATTTCCAAAGTATCAGATTCACTTCCTTGTTTTTTGTAAATTTTTGGAACTAACAATACATTTGTATCTAATCTCACATAAGTATTTTTATCTGCTATGCTTTTGGCAAAAACACCGACATCAATAAGCTTACCATCGACTGAAAAGTTAAGAAGTAGTTTACCATTATCCTCTATTAATACAGTTTTTTCCGATTTATAAACATTCTTATCATCTGGTCCTTTATTTACATAGACATGAAACTCTTTACTATTGCAAGATATAAGAGAAAATGCAACTATAAAAACTACGATACTAAAGTAATAAGTCTTATTATTTAGTTGGTACAAAATCCGCAGTATTATAAGGGTTTTGTTTAAAATATTCTTTAATATCATTAGTACATCCAGGATATATTTGTGAGATACCATATTTACTCAAATCAGGATTTGTAAGTATAAAATTTTTATCTGTCATTCCTGATATAGTTGCTGCCATTAATTTAATACTTTTTATGTTTTTCAATCTCCATTCTTCTATATTCTTACTAGTAGGTACTTGTGGAGCTGAAGTACTTGTATTTTTTAGATCTCTATATGGATATTTAGATTTAGTTCTTCCCCTCCAAGCGACAAAGACGTCAGTAATTTCTGATATATTTGTAACATGATTCTGCATATCATTTCTAAGAAGTCCACCGTAATAGAATTCTCTTGTATATGCTTCAATTTCGTGCCAATATGACCAATCATTGAATCCTGGAATATATTGTCCATTTTCATACTGATCTGCATGTTTTAGTTCATGTGCAATAGCTCCTTTTAGATTATCCACTTCCCCAACTAAATGTATAGTTACAACTCCAGCATGGACAGTTTCTCCATTTCTTTTTACAAGAGCTGGTTTAAAGTTTCCCTCTGATACATTTGAATCATCCCTAATATCCATCCAATAAAGCTGTTTAGAATCTTCTAATACTGAATATTCATTAAGAGCATTTTGTAGTTCATTCAATTCTTCAGTTTGATCTTCATTTCTTTCACTTATCTCTTTTAATTCTCTAACCCTATCTTCAGTATATGTCTTCCATGTATTAACATGCCCCATAGATATCGCATCTCCATCTACTTCATCCCCCAAAGGATCTGTATAATGAATCGGATTATTTGCAAAAGTAGCATACCCACTTAAAGAGAACATATCCACTTAAAGAGAACATATCCACCGGATCTTGGTTCCACCTTCTACCTATCCTCGAATCATATTGCCAGAACATAGCTGTGTAGCTATTCCCCACACCCGCTATCTCATCTTCCCTTTCCATGCCGTTAAATCCGAAGCCTGGTTTTGCGTCTTCTTCATTCGTAAACTTATCCGGCATTAGCATACCAAACGGGAAGTAGTTATTTCTTGAAAGAACTTTTAGCCTTGGGCTGTTATAGCTAGTTGTTTTCAACCTGTAATCTGAAAATGTTAAGCGTACA
>JBFHIJ010000077.1:0-9134 GCA_041596515.1 Chlorobiota bacterium | reverse complement strand
TGTATTAAAAGAAAAAAAACAAAATACAACTTTATTGTTTTAAAAAGACTTGCAATATTGTGATTTTCGATCGCCTTTAAAAATAATATTGATAACTTTGCCAAAATAGATTCCAAATTACCTGGGGGGGGAAGAATCATGGCTCATAAAATAGAATGGACTGAACAAACATGGAATCCGTCAGCCGGATGTACAAAAGTGAGTTCAGGATGTAAAAACTGCTATGCTGAAACTATGGCTAGAAGACTTCAAGCTATGAATGTCGAAGGTTATGAAAATGGATTTGAGTTTCAACTTGTACCAAGTAGATTGTTTGATCCTTATAAGAGAAAGAAGCCTACTGTATATTTCGTGAACTCAATGAGTGATATTTTTCACGAAAAAATGCCAAAAGAATATTTAGATAAAATATTTGAAGTAATAGAAAACACTCCACAACATACATATCAAATTTTGACAAAACGCGCTAAATCGCTTGCTCTATATTTTAAGAACAGAATTGTCCCTAAAAACATTTGGCTGGGAGTTACTGTAGAGAATCAAAAAGAAGGTATTCCTCGAATTGATTACCTTAGAGATATTAATGCTACTGTTAAATTCTTATCTGTCGAACCTTTATTAGAAGATTTAGGTATCTTAAATCTTATCGGGATTGACTGGGTTATCGTTGGTGGAGAAAGTGGTAATAAAGCAAGACCAATGGATAAAGAATGGGTACTTAGTATAAAGGAACAGTGTAATCGGGCTGATGTCGCATTTTTCTTTAAACAATGGGGAACATGGGGAGCTGATAAAGTCAAACGTAATAAAAAGTTGAACGGAAAAGAAATAGATGGCAAAGTATGGCAGGAATTCCCTGCAACTGTCTACAACAACTTTTACTTATAGTTATCTATCCCACTACATTTTTTTCAGCTACTCTGAGCTTTGCACTTCTTGCGCGTGGGTTTAGTAGTAGTTCCTGCTCGCTCGGGAGCATAGGTCTTGGTGTTAATAGTTTCAGTGGTGGCGTGTTGCTGAGCTTGTCAAAGTCAGGGTGTTGCCTGTTTACTTTAGGTAGTTTGGAATGCTCTTTAAATATATTTTTTACTATCCTGTCTTCCAAAGAGTGGTAGGAGAGTATCACTATCCTGCCGCCCGGTGCCAGCATTGGTATGATACCTTTCAGAGTGTCTTCCAGCACTTTTAATTCCTGATTGACAGCTATGCGGATAGCTTGAAAAACGCGGGAGAGAGCTTTGAAATGCAAAGCTTTTGGCACTCGCTCTTCCACTGCTTCGCGCAGGTCAAATGTAGTATTCATAGTGTTGGAGTTTCTTCTTTGCAGGATGCTACTGGCGATTCTTCGAGCCATTGGCTCTTCGCCGTAATTTCTAAGGATGTCGATTAATTCGGGTTCGGAGACGGAAGATAACAGGTCCCCTGCTGTTAAACCAGTATCGCCAAATCTCATATCGAGTTTGGAATTTACTCTGTAGCTAAGTCCGAGAGAGTCTGTGTCTAACTGCTTTGAGGAAACGCCAAGATCCAACAAGAGACCTGATATTTGCCCCCTAATTTCATCGAAGCTACAGACTTTGGAATAGCAGTAATTATATAAACGGAGACGACTCGAGGTTCCTCTTTTAAGTTCAGCATCGAATCGAGCATTACAATGTTCGATAGCGGTGCTGTGTTTGTCAAAGGCAAATAAATTCCCCCCAGAATCTAGCCTCTGCAAAATCTCGGCTGCATGCCCACCACCTCCGAGCGTTCCGTCTATATAAATACCATTTGTGTCTGTAACCAGAAAATCTATTGTTTCATTAAGCATAACCGGAAGATGATAATCATACTCTACCGCCATGCTTTTGTCGATTCGCGTTTTGACTGACTTGTGCTGTAATGATTTTTTTTTAGCCATTATGCTTCTCCCATCACAGTGCCTGAAACTTCTTCATAGCTAATATCTTCGCTATCTAAGTACTTGTCAAACTCATCAGGATCCCATAGTTCAATATGATCACCCATTCCGCAAATCAATACTTTTTTGTCTATTTCTGCATATTCCAAAAGCTTTTTTGGAACAGTAATTCTTTGCTGGCTGTCTAAATTGACTTCCTCAGACCACATTAGAAGCATCCTTAGGAATCTTCTGTTTTTTGGGTCGTATTGGTTTAGGGATTCGAACTTTTCTTCGTACTTTTTCCATTCGTCGAGAGGATAAGCTTCTATGCACTTATCCTTACCACGTGTGACAGTAAAGGTGCCATTAGCTTCTGGAGATATTCCTTTGCGCATTTTGGCGGGGATGTTGACCCTTCCTTTGCTATCTAAAGAGTAAAGTTCTTGTCCTTTGAAAAAAGCCATAATCTAATTGTCAAATTTGTTTGCCGGCACATTTTGGGGAATATTATGGGTGCTTAACCCACTTTGTCCCACATCGATGTATGCAAATAACACAAATCACCACTTTATTAGAAATAAAGTTCTTAGAAAATTTGAAAAATACTTATCCACTCCAAAATGTCTGATATTTAGCAAAAATGAGCTTATTAATCATTTCTATTGACATTATTGTTTGTTTGCAAAAATCGACTATGAATATAATGACATCATGCCTTTTGTTTTTGGCACAGTTTTTACTGAATACTCTTTCAGGGCGTTGTTCGTCTTTACTTTCATATACTCTTTTTGTATAATATTTTGGGCTATCAGCATGGCAGTGGGAAGAAAAAATAAGAACCAGCTTACAGACAGGCAGAGAGAGATATTAAACTTTATCAAGCGTGTGATCAGGAGGGATAATATGCCTCCTACTATAAAGGATATATGCAATGAGTTTGGCTTTGCCTCCACTAATGGTGTGCATCAGGTGCTAACCGTACTTGAAAAAAAAGGATATATAAAAAGAATAGCCAAAGGTGCGTCTCGCGGTATTAAAATCATCAAAAAAGCCGGAAGGAAAACGACTGAAGAGGTGGCTATTAAGCACACTGAGGGGCTAAAGTTGTACAACACACCCAAAGAATTTACAGAAACAGCCATGGCTGTAGATAAGACATTCTTCGGAATATCAGATAGCGCTATTGCTGTTTTTGTGATTGATAAGTCTATGCTCCAAAAAGGATTAAACCCAGGAGACGTAGTAATTGCAGATAAGGCTGTCGAAATTGCCAATGGGAAGCTGGTAGCAGCAAAAATAGGAGAGAGGTATATAATCAGGGAGTACGTAAGCAACTTATTTGGCTATGAACTTCACCCTGCAGGCAAAGGGTTTTCCATAATAAATGGCGATGTTGAGCCTGATTTGCAAATATTGGGGGTGATAGTGGGGAAGCTAAGTAAAATCTAAGTGATGGTGGGTAAAAATCCCATATCTGAATATGTATACTAAGAAGGTGGGTAAAATTCCCACTTTTTTTGTTTGAAATACTTATAATATCAGTGTGAGGTGGGGGAGAAATGTTCTGATTTTTTGATTTTGATAGCCTTGTCTAAATATTTAAGTCTATACAAATATACAGTACTATATAAATAAGTATAGAAATTCTATGGAATGCTATTGTATTTTGATAACACTTTTTCTAATACTATTTTCTGATTAATCTCAATTATTATTGCTAACCTTGATATTTTTATCCCTAACTATATATTTTTGGTTTTCCTGTTATTATCTGTCAAGCACTGATGAAGATGTATAGCCTCCTAAACTAAGAACTAAGTATTACGAAAATGTCGAACTCTTAATAATCTTACGCAAGACTAAACTCTGAACAAGAAATAAAAGAAGAAATAATTCATATTGAGCTTCTAGTTAGAAACGGAATGTATTGATTTTCAGTGACTTATGTGATGTAGTGAAAAACTGTTTAATATTCGGTTTCTGTATATAAGATGTGGATATTTGCAAAAAATTTTGTTAATTTGGGAACGGGAATTATACGCTTTTCCGCAATGATTTAAAAAGCAATCTCAATATACAACATTTATACATTTTTTTACGTTTAGGAGTTCCTTGTATGAGTCAGAAAGTATATGCAACTATTGATGGAAACGAGGCAGCTGCTTATACGATGTACCGTGTGAACGAGGTATGTGGTATATACCCGATTACACCGTCATCTAATATGGGCGAATGGGCTGATGAATGGGCTGCGAAAGGTATCAAAAACATTTGGGGCAATGTGCCTGTAGTTTGCGAAATGCAAAGTGAAGGTGGTGCAGCTGGTGCTGTTCACGGTTCATTGCAGGCTGGTGCTTTGACTACAACATTTACAGCATCTCAAGGTTTGTTGTTGAAAATACCAAACATGTACAAAATCGCAGGTGAATTAACACCAACTGTGTTTAATATCACTGCTCGTTCTTTAGCTACTCATGCACTTTCCATTTTTGGTGACCACAGTGACATCATGGCTGCAAGAGCGACTGGTTTTGCATTTATCGGTGCTTCTTCAGTGCAGGAAGTAATGGATATGGCACTGATTGCACAGGCATCTACTCTAGAGTCTCGCGTTCCTTTCTTGCATTTCTTTGACGGTTTCCGTACTTCTCACGAAGTATCTAAAATCGAGCTTATAAGCGACGACGTGATGAAAGAAATGATTAACGATGATTTGGTGTCAGCCCACAGAGATAGATCTCTTTCTCCTGATCACCCGGTTATTCGTGGTACTGCTCAAAATCCTGACGTTTTCTTCCAAAACAGAGAAACAGTTAATAAATACTATGAAGCTTGTCCTGATATTATTCAAAAACAAATGGACAAATTTGCTTCTCTTACTGGAAGACAATATAAATTAATGGAATATTATGGCGCGCAAGACGCTGAAAGAGTTATTGTGGTTATGGGTTCTGCTGAGCAAACTGTACGCGAAACTATTGACTACTTAGTAGCTAAAGGTGAAAAAATTGGTTTGGTTCACGTAAGAGTTTACCGCCCGTTTGATATCAAACGCTTTATGGAAGTTCTTCCTGCAACTACTAAATCTATTGCAGTATTGGATAGAACTAAAGAGCCGGGTGCTGTAGGCGAGCCACTTTATAATGACGTGCTTAATGCTATCTTTGAAGGCATCAATACAGGCTATGGTAAATTAGCAGGTTTCCCTAAAGTAGTAGGCGGCCGTTATGGGCTTTCTTCTAAAGAGTTCACTCCTGCTATGGTAAAAGGTGTTTATGATAACTTGAGCTTAGCTGCTCCTAAAAACCACTTTACTATTGGTATTAAGGATGATGTTTCTCATACTTCTTTAGAATATGATAATACATTTGATATTGAAAAAGATAATGTAATCCGTGCTTTATTCTTTGGTTTGGGGTCTGACGGTACTGTAGGTGCTAACAAAAACTCAATCAAAATCATTGGTGAAAACACTAATAACTATGCACAGGGTTATTTCGTATATGACTCTAAAAAAGCGGGTTCTCTGACTGTATCTCACTTGAGATTTGGTCCTGAACCTATTCGCTCTGAATATTTAGTTTCTTCTGCAAACTTTATTGCTTGCCATCAGACTGTATTTTTAGAAACATACAATATGCTGGACAGCATTGTAGAAGGCGGTACTTTCTTGATTAACATCCCTGGTGATGCTGCTGATGTTTGGAATAAACTTCCAAAAACTACACAGCAGATTATCATCGATAAAAAAATCAAATTATATGCAATCGATGCTCAACAAGTAGCTGAAAACTCAGGCATGGGTCGCAGAATTAATACTGTGATGCAAGTATGTTTCTTTGCTATTTCAGGCGTGTTGAAACGTGACGAAGCTATCGCAGCTATTAAAGATTCTATCAAGAAAACTTATGGCAAAAAAGGCGACGAAATCGTTAACATGAACCTTAAAGCAGTTGATAACACTTTGGAACACTTGCATGAAATAGAAGTAAAAGATACTGTTACTTCTAACTTCGACATCAATAATTCAGTTTCTGACAAAGCTCCTGCTTTTGTTAGAGATACATTGTCTTTATTGATTGCAGGCAAAGGAGATGATGTTCCTGTAAGTGCTTTCCCGACTGATGGTACTTTCCCGACTGGTACTTCCCAATGGGAAAAACGCTCTATCGCTTTGGAAATTCCGGTATGGGACGAATCTATTTGTATCCAGTGCGGTAAATGCTCTATGGTGTGCCCTCACGCTGCTATTCGTATCAAAGCTTATGACACAGCAGTATTGGAAAATGCTCCTGAAACATTCAAATCAGTAGACTCTACAGATAAAGCATTTAAAGGTATGAAATACACAGTTCAAGTTGCTCCTGAGGATTGTACAGGTTGTGGCGTTTGTGTAGAAGTGTGCCCTGCTAAAAATAAATCAAATACAGCTTTGAAAGCTATCAATATGGCTCCTCAGCCTGCTATACGTAAAACTGAAGCTGCTAACTGGGAATTCTTCTTGAATATTCCTGATGTAGATAGAACTACTATCAAAGTAGATGCTATCCGCCAGCAACAGATGCAAAGACCATTATTCGAATTTAGTGGTGCTTGCGCAGGTTGCGGTGAAACTCCTTACGTTAAACTTGTTTCTCAGTTGTTTGGCGACAGAGCTGTAGTAGCAAATGCCACAGGTTGCTCTTCAATCTATGGTGGTAACTTACCAACTACACCTTGGACATTTGACCAAAATGGTCGCGGTCCTGCTTGGTCTAACTCATTGTTTGAAGATAACGCTGAGTTTGGTCTAGGTTTCCGTCTTGCAATCGACAAACAGGACAGCATGGCTCAAGAGCTATTAGTAGCTTGTGCTAATGAAGTTGGTCAGGATTTAGTAGATGCAATCTTAAATGCAGATCAAAAAGACGAAAAAGGAATCAAAGAACAAAGAGATAGAGTTGCTGCACTTAAAGATAAGTTAGCAGGAAGTGATAAATACGAAGCTAAACGCTTGCTTACAGTAGCTGATTATTTAGTTAAAAAATCAGTTTGGATTATCGGTGGTGACGGTTGGGCTTATGATATTGGATATGGTGGATTGGATCACGTTATTGCTTCAGGTAAAAACGTAAATATCCTTATATTAGATACAGAAGTTTATTCTAATACAGGTGGCCAGACTTCTAAAGCTACTCCGCTTAGTGCTATCGCAAAATTCTCTGCAGGTGGTAAAGCTACTCGCAAGAAAGATTTAGGCATGATGGCAATGAGCTATGGTAGTGTTTATGTAGGTGCTGTTGCATTAGGTGCAAACGACACTCATACATTGAAAACGTTCATCGAAGCAGAAGCTTATGACGGACCTTCAATCATCATGGCTTACTCACACTGTATCGCTCATGGTATTGATATGTCTTCACCATTGAAACATCAAAAAGCAGTAGTAGACTCAGGTCAATGGTTGCTTTACAGATATAATCCGACTTTGGCAATGGAAGGCAAAAATCCATTTAAATTAGATTCTAAACCTCCAAAAATGGATGTGAAAGACTTTATGAATATGGAAAACCGCTTCAGAATGTTAACAAAATCTAAACCTGAAGTAGCTGCTAAATATTATGAAATGGCACAAAATAATGTCACAGAAAGATATGAAATGTACAAATATTTAGCTGATAGGGATTAATTTTAAAAATTAATGCAAGATAGTTAAATTAGCGGGCAATATTTTTCATATTGCCCGTTTTTTTATTATAGTGATTAAATCTATTTACGTAATAAATTAGAGGTTTACTTATGAATCTTAAAACAAGCTATCTTGGTATGGAATTAAAAAATCCTTTAGTGGTGTCTGCAAATCCTCTTTCTGAATCTATTGATAATATCAAGCAGATGGAAGATGCCGGAGCTGCCGCAGTAGTTCTTTACTCTTTATTTGAAGAGCAACTTACTTTGGAGCAAAAAAGTATGTACTATCACACAACTCATGGTACAGAAAGCTTTGCTGAAGCTCTTTCTTACTTTCCGGAACCGGAAGAGTACAAACTCGGACCTGATGAATACCTAAATCATATCAAAAAAGCAAAAGATGTGGTAGATATACCTATAATAGCATCTCTTAATGCCTCTTCACCCGGCAGCTGGGCAGAATATTCAAAACAGATGGAAGATGCCGGAGCAGATGCTCTCGAGCTGAATATCTATAATGTACCTACAGAATTTGGATTAGAAGCAGCAGATGTGGAAAATTCATATTTAGATATTTTAAAATCAGTCAAATCTCATGTAAGCATTCCGGTAGCCTTAAAGCTAAGTCCATACTATTCTAATATGGCAAATGCAGCTAAGAAGTTTGATGATGCCGGAGCAGATGCTTTAGTATTATTTAATAGATTTTACCAACCGGATATTAATCTGGATGAATTAGAAATAGAGCCAAATATTGTTCTGAGCGATTCATCAGAAATAAGACTTGCTTTGAGATGGATTGCTATATTAAAATATAGACTCAAAGCTGATTTCGCTGCTACAGGTGGTGTGCACACTGCGGAAGATGTACTAAAACTTATGATGGCAGGTGCAAATGTAACTATGATGAGTTCTGCCATTTTCAAATATGGAATTGGCCATCTTACTACTGTATTAAATGATATACAAACATGGATGAGCGTCAAAGAATACGAATCTATAGTGCAGATGCAAGGTAGCATGAGCAAAGAGAAAGCAAAAGATGCTACAAAATTTGAAAGAGCACAGTACATGAAGGCATTAACAAACTACAACGTTGCATTATAGCTTAAATCTGAAATAAAATTATATTTTCGGAAAAAAAGGCATATAGATATTTGTTTTTTTCTTAGATTTAAATACACACAAATCTACAAATAGGAAAAACACAAAATAGACTGTATGCCTTTTTTTATTGAGCAAGCTGATGTCAAAATCATTGCTAATAATTAGGGCATGCTTAACTGTTATAAGATAAAAACATATTCATTAGAATAACTTTATTGATAATAAACTGCTTGACTTTAGTAGCTTTTTTGCTAACTTACAAGTTAAGTCTTCATAAGTTCTTAAGTTAAATAAACAAGTAAGAAGGTTTTAAAATCCAGATGGAACAAAAAGTAGAATACCTCCAGGAGGTAACGATAAGGTTCGCCGGAGACTCAGGGGACGGTATGCAACTTAGCGGTACACAGTTCTCTAATACGTCCGGTATTGTAGGTAATGATGTTAATACATTTCCTGATTATCCATCAGAAAT
>JBFHIJ010000076.1:0-9209 GCA_041596515.1 Chlorobiota bacterium | reverse complement strand
GATGTTTTTTACAAGACAACTACTATTTTAGAGAATAATGAACTCAAGGTAGATGGCTTGTACTTTTTTCATAAGGACTATGTTTATAATACTGTTACTTCTAAATTGGTGAAAGGAATCATTAGAGAAGCTAGAGTATATGCTATTAATAAACTAGATGATACGGGAGATTTCTATATTGATGACATGCATTTTGAAGCCTCAATTGACGAATTTGAGTTAGATGGGGAAAGGTATGAAGCTTGGAAGATAGTTTTGGATTATGGAGAAGAACAATGTGAACATTGGATTAAATATGTGCCCGGAATTGGAATGGTTGGCGAATATTTCAAAATAGATGGTACTATATTGGAACAAAAACTCTATAAATACGAATTAAACTAATTTAAAAGGATACCAAAGCATGAAACAACTAACTTTATTTTTACTACTGACTCTATTTATCATCTCATGTGGAGATGATTCTACAATAGGTGTAAAATCAGATATAATTCCGCTTGATAAGTCAAAGCCATTATATGTTCTGGAGGAAGGACATCCACTATATTATGAATATATAGTTTCGCGTGAAAAATCAGATACTACTTATAAAAGTTGTGTTGAATATATATTTAAGGGAACTTATGAATATGAAAATGAACCGGTGAATGTTTATCAAGAAACCTTTAGATATATTGACGCTGACTCAACTTATAATTTGGGATATTATTTTCGATATAAAGACTATATATTCAGAACTGTTTCTTCTAAACTTTCAAAAGGTAAAATAACTGAAGCAAGAATATTTCTTATGAATAATATCAAAAAAGATGGAAGATATATTTTAAATGATACTGAAATATATGTAACTATGGATGAATTTGAACTAGACGGAATTATATATGAAGCTTGGAAAATTGTTGTAGAGCCTGAACATGATGGAATTGACATATGGTTCAAATATATCCCCGGCATTGGAATGGTTGAATCATATAACGAACAAGACGACCGACTAATTGAAAAACAGAAACTCTATAAATACGAACTGAACTAATCTAAAAAGGATACCGAAGCATGAAACAACTAACTCTGTTTTTATTATTGACTTTATTCGTTATCTCATGTGGAGATGATAATGATCCGATTTCACCGAATAATAATACCCCCGAATCTCTTTTTCCCATGGCAGACGGCAATAAGTGGTATATGGATTTACTTCAGAATTCCGGCGGTGAAGATGAAGAAGATAGAATCTCACAATATTATATCACTTTCAAATATAAAGGTGAATCTAATTATGAGTCAAATCCTGTAAAGCTATATACATTGTATTTTGTAAATGCTGTGGATACAACAGAGAGTTTCGAAAGAGACCATTTCTTTGAATATCAGGATTACATATACTCAACTTATGATGACGCTATAGCTGAAGGTAGCATTACTAAAGCTAGTAAAATTTTTATCAAAAATATAGAAAAAGAGGGTGTAATTTATATTGATGACGATAAATATAATGTACAAAAAGACAGTTATACTCTTGATGGTAAAGAATATTTTGCATGGGAGTTGAGAAGGATTTCCGATGATCCCGGTTATACCTTTATAGAAAAGTATATCCCCGGTATTGGTATTGCTTATAGATATATCGAAGATAAAACTTATGGTAGTGTACGTGAAGAAAGCCTCTATAAATACGAACTACACTAAGTCTATCTTTTGATAAATTTCAAATTAAAAAAAACTCGACTATATACCATTTTTATAGCCGAGTTTTTATACCATATTTTCAATATTTCCTAAAATCCTATCCCCAAACCAACACCATAAACAACAAATACAGTGCTTTCTATTATGTCAGCACTTATAGTTGGTGTGATAGAAAATTGCTGATAATGGAAGTCATAGCCCGCACCAAACCTTACAAAAAAGTGTGAGTTAGATTCTACTACATTTTCCTCCAAATTGCTTTCCGCACCGGCTAAAGTCCTATCTTGAGGCATAAGCTTGTGAGCAGCCGGAGTATCTCCGGTAGGTGTCGTATGATCTACAGCACTGGCAGTAATATATCCCGGGGCAAAATACACTTTCAAGCCCTGCCACGGATGTACAAAAAGTGGCAATGCTGCTATATATTCAGTGTGCTCAGCCATTACTATTTCACCTATCACACCCACGCCCACATTTGGAGTAGTATGTATAAAGCGGTATTCATAATCTATACCAAGTGTAAAGTTAAACTCAAAAGCAATATCCGTATCTGTAGTGCCACCCAGAAATATTCCGGCATGATGAGGATGTACTTCATGCTCATGGCTTTCCTGTGCCGAAAGATTTACAAATGACGCAAATGCTACAAATACTCCCAATAGCAAATATTTCATTTAAGCCCCCTTTTTGCGAATGAAAATAAAGATAATTCCACCTGCAATCAGTGAGACTAACATCATAAAACTGCCCATATAAATCATACCCGGTGTAGACAAGAAATCTTTTTCAATCACAGGAACTTCAAATTTATTCATATCAGTAGGACCGGCTTTTTTATCTTTACCTGATTTTAGCAGCTCGTCCTGATTCGGATGCTGCCCCAGCCATCTTACCTTACCTGTTTCTATGTCATAAATAGCACCAATAACTGCAAGTTTACCTTTAGCAACAAGCTCTCTGGCATCTTTCGAAAAGTAGAATAAATCACTTACAGATTGCCATACATTCTCTTCTATTGCATAAGGTATCAAATCTTTCCCTTTGTAGAAATTATATTTAGCTTCTGCTTTTTTGACAGCAGGCACTATATTATCTACAAGTGCAGGGATATTACCATGTACTTGATCTTTCATTGTTACTGCCGTTACCGCACCACAATGAGTGTGACCCAACACTACCATAACCGGAGTGCTTAGGTGAGCTATACCATACTCTATAGAGCCTATTTCATCTACATCGCTGACATTACCCGCTACTTTAATAACAAATAAATCTCCAATACCCTGGTCAAAAAGAATTTCAACAGGAACTCTGGAATCCGAGCATGCCATCACAGTCGCAAATGGTTTTTGGCCTTCAGTTCCGGTATTATATCGCACTCCTTCGTCCAATCGGGGGTGCACTGATCTGCCTTCCAAAAATCGCAAATTGCCGGCTTTTAGCTTCTCTATTGCCATTTTTACTTCACCAGTATACTCTTTTATCGCATGCTCTTCAGCCGGATGTTCTCCATTGGCTTCGGATTCTGCCTCAGTAGCATGTTCAGTGTTATCAGTATGTGTATCATGGCTTTCAGTTTCAGAAGTCGCAAGTATGACACAAGGTAAAAACAAAAGTAAAAATACAAGGTTAGCGAGTTTCATATATTCTCCATTTTAAGTTATTATCTAATATACCGTACTTATTCTTAAAATATTTTGACAATTGCAATTTCACAATCATACTATATAAATATTACATTTCAAACAAATAGTAATTACAATTGAGAATTCTTTATAAAAATAAAATCAAACAGACTAAGTTCATTCAATATCGGCATATAATATATATATCATAATAATTATAACATAAAATTAATTAGGTAAATGACAAATTGAAGTTAACTTTGTATACAACTGTGAAATATTGTCAATCTATAGATTTTAGATTCTTTATTTCCACTAATTAGATAACAATCATTTTTCTTGCCAATTTATATTATGTTTGGGAGATAGTATGGAAAAATTTAAAAATTACATCAACGGACAGTGGGTTGAAGCCGTGTCCGGAAAAACATTTCAGAACATTAACCCCGCCAATAAAGAAGACATCATTGGCGAATTTGCTCTTTCAGATCAAGCTGACGTAGATAACGCAGTCAAAGCTGCTAATGAAGCATATAAAACTTGGAAAAAAATCCCTGCACCAAAACGTGGCGATTTACTCAAAAAAGCGGGTGACATCTTCGTAAGACGCAAAAAAGAACTTGCTGAAATAATGACTCGCGAAATGGGTAAACCTACTTTCGAAACCGAAGGTGACGTACAAGAAGCTATCGACACTGCATTCTATGCAGCAAGTGAAACTCGTCGTCTTTTCGGCTTCACTGCTCCATCTGAAATGGATAACAAAATGAACATGTCATTCAGAGTTCCTTTGGGCGTTTGCGGTATTATTACTGCATGGAACTTCCCTGTGGCTGTTCCTTCTTGGAAAATACTTCCGGCTTTGGCAGCAGGTAACACTGTTGTCTATAAACCTTCTAAAGAATCACCTCACTCAGGTGTAATCTTTGCAGAAATATTAGAAGAAGCAGGCTTCCCTAAGGGCGTATTTAATCTATTGACAGGTAAAGGCTCTATGGGTAACCTAATGGTAGAACACCCTGATATCGATCTTATCGGTTTCACTGGTTCTACTAATATTGGTTTCCAAATTGGTGAAATTTGCGGTAGAACTAATAAAAAATGCTCTCTTGAAATGGGCGGTAAAAATGCTCAAATCGTGATGGCAGACGCAAATATGGAAATAGCTATCGAAGGTGCATTATGGGGTGCTTTTGGTACTACCGGTCAAAGATGTACTGCTACTTCTCGCTGCATCGTGCACAAAGATGTATACGATGAATTCTTAGAAAAGATGAAAGCAAGAGCAGAAAAATTAAAATTGGGATATGGTCTTCTTAAAGAAACAGAAGTTGGCCCGGTTATCCACGAAGGCTCATTGCAAAACTGCTTAAACTATGTCGACATAGCTGTAAAAGACGGCGGTAGATTAGTTACAGGCGGTAAAAGAGCTACTGAAGGCGAATTAGCAAAAGGTTATTTCATGCAGCCTACTATCATCGCTGATGTGACTAAAGACCACACTATCTTCAACGAAGAAATTTTCGGCCCTGTGCTTGCTGTAACTAAATGCGAAGACTTAGATGATGCTATCGAATTGCAAAATCATTGCGAATTTGGTCTTTCCTCTGCTATCTTTACTCGTGACGTAAACGCTGCATTTAAAGCTATCAGAGACATCGAAGCCGGCATTACTTATATCAATGCTCCTACTATCGGCGCTGAAGCTCACATGCCTTTTGGCGGAGTCAAAGGCACTGGTAACGGCCACAGAGAAGGTGGATGGACTGTATTTGATATCTTCACAGAATGGAAAACTGTTTACGTGGACTACTCTGACAAGCTTCAAAGAGCTCAAATAGATAACTATGACGACTAAATTTTAATCTGATATATTATAAAGCATATAAGACCGTAGGCGAAATGCCTGCGGTTTTTTTTGTATTAGTCAATTTTAGAAATTATGGCTCAAATATTTTCTGCTATAAATAATCCTCAAACCTCTTCTTGCATAGAAAATTATTATTATCAATTTTCTAAACATATTTTGTTATATTTCACATCTGTATTTGCTAATATTATCTTAAATATAGCCATGAAAACTTTGCATATCATATTACTTATTCTGATAACATTCCATACGACTTTAGTGGCTGACGAACTTGTGCTTGGTCTGGAAAGTGCAATGCAAAAAGACGCAGATCATGTTACTCAGCTCTGCCTCGGAGGAAGCTCTCTGTCAGATTTACCGGATTTTTTTTGTGAACTTACAGAGTTAATATATCTAAACATGGCACAAAACGAACTAAGAGATTTACCTACTTGTTTTGCAAATTTCGATAAACTTAAAGAACTTAACTTATCTGCAAACTATCTGCAGGATATTTCAGCTCTAAAAGGAATGAAATCTCTCAACATTTTAGATATATCACTTAACGAGTCTCTAGACATAGATGACCTTGATAATTTAAGTAATTTGGAACAACTCATCCACTTAGATTTAAGTTATCTAAATTTAAATCACTTACCGCAATCTATCTATTTGCTAAAAAATCTAAAAGAGCTTATATTGACAGGCAATACAATTGCAAAAAAAGATTTAGATATTTTGAAACAAAACAACCGAAACTTACATATTATTATATAAGGACTGATATGAAAAAGATATTTTTAGCATTGATTGCTCTGACTTTCGTAACGGCTTGTCAGCAAAATACTCAAACAGCAAAAGACACTTTAAGTGATTATAAACCAAAAACAGAATCTGAAAGACTAAGCTATTCAATGGGCAATCAATTTGGCAAAGAGCTCTCTAATGACCAAAGAGCTTATGACATGGACGCCATGCTTGCAGGCATAAAAGCTGCTTGGTCTAAATCAGAAACCTCCTTAACTGAAGAGGAGATGACGCTGATTATCAAAGAGCAAATGAAAAAAGAAAGAGAAGAAAAAGTCAAAGCACGCGATGAACGCTTTGAAGCCAGAAACAAATTGGGTGAATTTTACCAGCTGCATTCTAAACAGTATCTTGAAAAGCATTCTAAAGAAGAAGGTGTAAAAATAACTGACTCAGGTCTGCATTATAAACATATAGTAGTTGGCCAAGGCACATCTCCTAAAATGGGCGAGCAGGTGCAAATACAAATCAAAGGCACTTTTTTAGACGGTAAGGAGTTTGAAAATACTTATACCAGACAACCCGTACATGTAAAAATCGGAGCTAACTCCAAAGGGCTCGACGAAGCTCTAATGATGATGAAAGCAGGTGGCAAATCAGAATTTGTAATCCCGGAAGAATTGGGTTATGGTGCAGAAGGTGCTGGTTTGACAATACCGCCACATGCGATATTAATTTACGAAATAGAACTTTTAAAAGTGCTTTAGCATATTTGAGTTTGTTTTTTATCGCTTTTAGTCTTAACTTTTAGAAAATTTGAGTTTAATCCTATATATGGAAAGTGCTATGAAATCTTTATTTTTTGCTATGGTAATAGCTGCTCTTTTGCTCCCTTTTACAGCTATTGAGTCTAACGCTCAATTCTGGGAAGGCTCTACTGAGCAAGAAGAAAAAACCGAAAAAACTGAAACTACTGAAGAAAACCCGGACGGAACTACCGGCTGGGGCGATGAATGGAAAGGTAACAAAATCTCTAAAGAAGATTACCCCTATTATAGAGAATCTTTTGATACCACTTTCACTGACGTAGATTTTGCTTCTGTTTGGAATTCTATAATTGAAGTATGTGAATCCGAAAAAATCTTCTTTATTACAAAACGAACTAAACAAGATGATGAAGGTCTTTACAAAGGCATTATCAAATCTGACTACTTCATTTTTGTAGACGGTGCTGATGACACTTATGATGTATTGAAAAAGTACAGTTTTAAGGATCTTCCTTTTATTCGCGGTGGTATTTGGCAAAACGGCCGTGTACAGTATAAAATGATTCTAAAGGAAGAATCTGATGGCACTGTAAATTTAGTTATTAAATGCGAAATAAGCGGTTACGAGTCACTTGTGACAGAAGAAGTAGCATTTTGGAGCTCCAATGGATACTTCGAAACACAGATTTTAGAAAAAATTGGCAAAAAGGTTACTGCTAATAAATAGTTCCGAATATTTACCTAAAAAAGCGATACTCCTAAAGAGAAGTATCGCTTTTTTTTGCAAAAAATATATTAGAGATATTCCTGTTGCTTTTTACAAGCCCATGCTTAAGGAATAATTCTATGGATCATTCGTGGCATAGGAATAACCTCTCTGATGTGCTTAGCACCGGTTATCCATTTCACTACGCGTTCTAATCCAAGACCAAAACCTGAGTGAGGAACAGACCCATATCTACGCAAATCCAAATACCATTTGTATTCTTCTTCAGAAAGTTCATGATGTTTGATTCTTTCCAAAAGCAAATCAACACTATCTTCTCTCTGGCTCCCACCAATAATTTCGCCTGCTTTCTCAGGAGCAAGCATATCCATTGCTAATACAACTTTATCATTAGTAGGGTCACGCTTCATATAAAACGCTTTAACATCTGATGGGTATCTATGAATGATACATGGCTTGTCAAACTGCTCCATAATTGCTTCTTCCTGTGGAGTACCTAAATCTTCGCCCCATGGGAATTTTTCTTCAACATCCTGACCATCTATTTTGCGGATAATCGGTATATCATTTTGCTGCAACCAGTCTACTGCATCATCATAGCTCATGCGGTTAAAAGGACGAACAACTTTTTCTAATTTTGTAATATCTCTTTCTAAATCAATAAGCTCACGTTGGCAAGTTTTTACTGCATATCGAACGATATACTCAACTAAATCTTCAGCCAAATCCATGTCATCATTCAAATCGAAAAATGCCATTTCCGGTTCGACCATCCAAAATTCAGTAAGGTGTTTTCTTGTTTTAGATTGCTCTGCACGGAAAGTCGGACCAAAAGTATATATCTTGCCAAGTGCCATAGCAGAAGCTTCTGCATAAAGCTGACCTGACTGAGATAGATACGCATTTCCCAAATCAAAATACTTTGTTTCAAATAAAGTAGAAGTACCTTCACATGCGTTAGGAGTCAAAATAGGAGAATCCATCAATTTGAAACCATTACCATCAAAAAAGTCTCGAATAGCTTTAACAACAGCAGCTCTCACTCTCATGATAGCATGTTGACGTTTAGAACGCAACCATAAATGTCGGTGCTCTATCAAGAACGAATCTCCGTGCTCCTTAGGAGTAATTGGATACTCTTCTGCGATCTGATATACTTTCAGATCTTCCACATCCACTTCGAAGCCGCCCGGCGCTTTTTCATTAGCTACTACTTTACCAGTCACCTCGAAAGAAGACTCTTGAGTTAAAGCTTTAGCATCTGCGAACTTTTCTTCGCCTAGATTTGGTTTAAAAGCAACACATTGAGCTATGCCTGTACCATCACGCATTAATAAAAATTGTAATTTTCCTTTGCCTGTTTTGTTATATAGCCAGCCTCGCAAAGTTACTACTTCACCTTCGTACTTATAAAGGTCTTCTATATACTTAAACGATTTATATCTTGAATCAGCCATGATAAAACCTATATATTTATAAATTATAAATAGCAATATCCTAATTAGCAAAGATACAACATTTTAGTTAGAAATGATAATATGGAATTGTTAATACTCTACTATTATAATCAAACAAAACTTTCTAAGCTATCAATAGTTATTTTATATTTTATATAAGTAAAAATGCACTTGTGAGGTCTCATTCTATACATCTCACCATCTCCCCAAAAAAAAAAAGCCCGGCACTTTCATGCCGAGCTTGAAGTAAATCTATTTTAGATAGATTATTTTACTACGCGTACGTTACGTGTGATTACCACGCCGTCTTGTTCGATTACCAATGTGTAGCTTCCGCTTGTCAAGTTTGAT
>JBFHIJ010000075.1:0-9853 GCA_041596515.1 Chlorobiota bacterium | reverse complement strand
TCTTTAGCCACCAAGATGTGGAATTAGGTTTAGTTATATCTTCAGCCTTAATACTAATTACATAAGTTATTGATATTATTATTATGTATACAATATACTTCATAATTTTATCCTCAGATTTTGAATTGGTCTAATAGAATATTAAAAGTTAAGACAATCATAAGAAGGTCGTTTTCAAAGGTCTGATTGATAGAGAACTTTGGATTCTTATACATTTTTTTCAGTCGTTCTATCGTATTAGGGTTGAAATAACCTGTTTTTTTAATATTGTCATACGACAAATAGTCAGATACAAATTCATAGTCCTTTTGCAGTAAATATTGGCTTCCCGGTGCTACAAACGCAAATTTTTCACGATTTGTAATTGACTCAGGCACAAACCTCTGAGCATATTTTTTTAGAACAAACTTCTCAATACCATTTTGTATCAAATGTTTAGGATGTATTGCTTTTGTATAGTTCAGCAAATCTTTATCTAAGAAAGGGTAGCGTCCTTCGATAGAATGAGCGAACGTAACACGATCCCCATGGTCAGCAACTAAGTGGTCTGAAATTCTTAACTTGAAATCCAAGTAAGACCTTTTATGATTTATGTGTCTACCATGTAAATAGTTTTTGTCAATCGGAGAAACATTAGAAGCATTAAAACTGCTTAGATTAGAGGCAATATCTTTATGATATAAGGCATTTTTAAGCTCATTGAGCTCTACAAAGCTCCTTTCGTATATAAAACCTGCATCGCCCCATAAATCTTGCCTTATAGCTTGGTCTTCAATAATTTCAGGTTCCATCTCTTCATCAGATCGTTCCATATCTAAACGATAACCAACATAACCTGCAAATATTTCGTCTGCCCCTTCGCCTGTGAGTATAACTTTTAATCCTGTTTGATTTACTTTTTCAGAAAGAGCAAGCGAACAGGTATTATAAGTTTCTTTCAATGGTGTTTCTGCATGATAAATTGCTCTTTCGAGATATTTACTGATACTTTGCCACCCAAATTCAATTTCATGATGATTGGATTTAACAAGTTCAGACATTAGTCGCTGATATTTCCTCTCATCTATTTTAGAATCATTGAAAAGTATAGAAAACGAACTTAAGTCTCTATTTTCTAATTCATTGCGAGTAAGTGATGATATTATAGAAGAATCCAATCCTCCACTAATATAGCACCCAACCGGAACATCCGCCTGTAAGCGTTTTGCAACAGCCTTACCAAGCAGATAATCAATATTTTCTATATGCTCTTCGAGGGAAGTTTTTGTATCTAAATCTTTTTCGAGTGGATATTCTAAGTCGTAATATTTCAATTCTTTAATATCAGCTTTTTGAAATTTAATTAAATGCCCAGGTTTAACAGCGTTTATCTCTTTAAACATAGTTCTGGGAGAAACTATAGACGGGAATGTAAACATAGAATCAAGAGCAGTCAGGTCTATTTCTTTCCTGATATAAGGCAAAGCGAACATAGCTTTTATTTCAGAAGCAAATGATATAGTTCCATTTTGATTGGTCCAAAACAATGGTGCTACTCCAACAAAATCACGAGCCAGTAATAGTGATTCTTGATTTTTATCATATAGTGCAACGGCAAATTGACCATCTAATTTCTCTACAAAATAATCTCCATACTCTTCGTATAAATGATTAATTATTTCTGTGTCGCAGTTAGAATTAAGAGTATGTCCTTTTGCAAGTAAATCTTTTCGTAGCTCAAGGTAATTGTAAATTTCACCATTAGTTACTGAAACGATAGATTTATCTTCGTTATAAAAAGGTTGATTGCCTGCATCCGACAAATCAACTATAGAGAGTCTCCTAAAGGCAAGACCACAAATTCTGTCTTCGAAATAACCTTCATTATCAGGGCCACGATGTACTATTTTATCTGCCATAGATTTAAGAGTTGTTACCGAAAAGGAATTCTTTAATTGAGGATCAAATATCCCAGCAATTCCGCACATATTAAAAGTCCTCATCTATGTTGTCAATATCAGATAAAAATTCGTCCTCATTGCAAATGGTTTTCTCAGACACTGAATCAAGAATATTCCTGATTTTAATGCCTGATACTTGCATCGCATTTAAAATTGTTTCTAGTTTTTGGCTCATTTTATCTATAAACTGATAACTGTAAACCTTTGTACTATATTCTATTAAAAGCTTTGTTTCATTCTTTTCTTCAAAATAGAACTGCATATCATATTTACTTTGATTAGCTTGTAGCGGATAGTCGAATACATCTACACCTTCTAACTCCAGTTTATCCAAATTGCTATCAAAACTGTTAACTATTACATTAAAAAGCTGGTTCAATGCAAAATCATCTTTGCCATTTAGTTCTTCCAATAACTCAATCGGATATGATTGGTTGGAGTTTATAAGGCTGATTTTTACGGTAATTAAATCTAAATAGTCTTCTATAGACATCTCTTTATCAACGTCCATAATTAGAGGAAGCGTATTGATAAAGTACCCCATCATGTTGGAAAGTTCAATTTCCGGGAATCTTCCTGAAACAGGAATACCAAGTATTACTTTATCGGAATTTTCTATGGTGGAAATTATTAATGAAACAGCAGCTGACAAAATTGTAAATTTGGAGTATCTGCGAGAAATAATCAAGTCGTGTAATTTCAATTCCTTATAGTTGCTTTTAGCAGGCAGATTAAGTTGCCCGGACAAATCACCTTTAAGGATTGATTTTGATTCTATTTTACTTAGTTCTTGTTGCCAATATTTCTTTTCAGTATCAAATCTACCGTCGCTCACAGCTTTATTATGCCAATTTGCATAGTCAAAATAGTTGATAATATCAGACTCTTGCTGTGGAGTTTTTCCATTCTTAATTGTAGCATATAGAGTAGTGATTTGATGCAGTAGGATATGATTAGACCATCCGTCAAAAACTATATGATGGGCATTAAACAGAAAAATGTACTTAGCATCTTTAATTTTGATGAGTTCCACTCTAAAAAGATTTCCATCGGTAAGAGACATTTTAGCTTGAGAGAACTCTTGGATATAGTTTTCTACTTCTGCTTTTGTGTTAAACTCATGTACTCTCAGTTTAAACTGATTAGGCATTACAATTTGAGTAGGTTCACCGCTAAAATTTTCTATTTTTATTCTAAATACAGGATGCAATTCTAACAATGCCTTGATAGTATCTTCAAAAACCGGAATGTTCAAATCACCTTGAATAATTAGATTCCCAAAGACATTATAGGATGTTATTTCCGGGTAACGCTCCGCAAATAACCAAAGCCGTTTTTGTGCAAAAGACAAATCATATTTATCTTGATAAGGTAGATGATAAATTTCTCTAACGAACCCGGCACCATCTAACTCCCTATTTTCTATTAATTTAGCCAACTGGTAAGGTGTAGGGTTTATGTAGATATCCTCCACTTCCAATCTATAGCCAAATTCTTTATATACTGAAGTAATAAGTCTTACAAGTTTGAGACTATGACCGCCGTTTTCAAAAAAATTGCTATTTAGGCTAAGGTTATTTACTTCGAGTATTTTTTCAAAAAGACTAATAATCTTAGCGCCTTC
Source organism: Chlorobiota bacterium (assembly GCA_041596515.1). Classification (GTDB taxonomy): domain Bacteria; phylum Bacteroidota; class Ignavibacteria; order Kapaibacteriales; family UBA2268; genus JBFHIJ01. The sequence goes on along the minus strand of JBFHIJ010000075.1, from coordinate 6,289 downwards.
TTCTTTTTTAGGTAAACTTTCACATTCAGGACTATAAACAAGATATTCCAACTCTTTCTGAAAGCTATCAAGAAAGTCTATAATCCGATCAGATTTATAAATTGACTGGTATTTTATATCAACAGTAAGTTCCTTGCCCAAACTAAAATAAACAACTGCAGGAGTATTGGTATTTTCATAGAAATCTATGTTTTCTACATGGATTAATTCGGACACAGAAAGATTAGTAGGTGTGTAGTTTTCAATGACTATGATATGGTCAAACAAGTCATGCCTGCCCATTTCAGATATAATTTCTGCAAGTGACACATGTTGATAATCCAATAGTGAAGCAAGTTTAGACTGCATAGAGGATGCCATTGCACTGATATTATTTTCACTATCAATACAAATAGGGAGAGTATTCATAAGCAAGCCCACAGTTTGCTCGATATTGCTATATGGATAATGCCTGCCTGAAACGCTAAGTGCAAAACTTGCAGATTTTGAGTGATTAAATTTGCTGAGCTGTTGACTCCATACTGCAAGTAACAGACTCTGTAGACTTACTTTTTGTTTCGCAGCATACAATTTTAACTTATCCAGTATAGTTGCAGATATGTCCATAGATTGGGTTGAAATTGAATCTTTTATATTATTGCGGTCATCTCTGACTACGCATAACGGTGTTGTATGAAATGTTTCAGGATTAAGAAGAGTATTTACAACTTCCTTTACAGAATATTTAGACAGCTGTTTAGCAATCATTGCAGAAATATTAGTATAAGAGTCTTCAATTTTAGATAAATTATACTCAGGATTCTGATAGATATTTCTAATCAAATCAAATATCACAGTTAGCGACCAGCCATCTAAAATACTATGATGATAACTGAATATTACATCAGTAATATAATCACCACTAATATTTATATAAAGTCTATATAAATCAGAATCTTCTATATCAAAATATTTCTCTAAATCTAAGCTTTTTAAAGACTCAAAATCTTTATTTTCAGATACAAATATTTTACCTTGTGGCGATTCTTTTATTCTACGTTTTAAGGAATAGTTCTCATCAGTATCTATTTCTGATCTAAATATACCAAAATGAGTAAAAACACGCTGCCAGGCGGTCTGATATTTAGCTAAATTCAAATCTCCTTTTAGCCTAAAGGAGAGCTGCTCATGGTATACGGATTTATCTTTACCCATCGATTCAAAAATCATTCCTTCCTGCATGGGAAGCAACTCTATCAACTCACTTTTCATATAATCAGCATCGATACTCACACTTGCATCTATGTACTTCGATTTGTAAATAATTTCTTTTAAGTTCGAGGATGTAAATAGAGTCTTGAAATCTGTTTCTATACCTGCTTTGTATAACGATGAGATAAGTTTGATGGATTTTATTGAATCTCCACCTATTTCAAAATAGTCTGAGTTTAAAGATACTTCTCCCAAAACACCTAATACTTCTTTCAGTATTTCAATAAACTTAAACTCTTTATTATTCAACAAATTAGAAATATCTTCATTTTCTAATTCTTTTTTGACAATCTTCAAAGCCATTCTGTCAATTTTGCCATTTGGTGTATTCGGAAAACGCTCAACTTTATTGATATATGTAGGAATCATGTAAGAAGGAAGCTTTTCTCTAAGATTAGTCCTTAATTCCCTATCAGATACAGTGCCGATATAAAACAAGTTTAAAACAGTAGCTTCTGTATTGTCAATAGTACAAACAGAAGATTTTACACCTGCTACAGAAGAAGTAATATTTTCAATCTCTTCTAATTCTACTCGATAACCACGTATTTTAATCTGATTATCGTCCCTACCAAATATTTCTATATCATTCTGATTGTTTATTCGACCAACATCACCTGTTTTATAAATAATCTCGTCACAGAAATGTGTTTTGATGAATCTATCAGAATTCAACTCTGGTCTATTAAAATATCCATCTCCTACGCCGGAACCTGCAATGCAAATTTCACCTCTCACACCTATAGGTAATAGATTATTCTCTTTATCGAGAATATAAATACGCTCACCTACCAGAGACCTGCCAATATTTAGATTGTGATTATTTATCTGCTTTGAGCTAGACCATATGGTTGTTTCAGTTGGACCATAAACATTAAAAACTTTCGTATTTTTAAAAGACATTAACTCCCTGTATAATGAAATCGGCATTGCCTCTCCACCAACTAATATGGTTTTAAAACTTTTAAGAAAATCTATTCCTTGTTCCTGCAGTAGCAAGTTACAACGACTTGGAGTAAGTTGAATATTTTCTACATTGTTTACCACACACAAGCTTTGTAGCAAATTCAGATTATTGATTTCAGCTTCTGAAGCCATCACTACAGTCATTCCATAAAGGAGTGAGCAAATGATTTCAAGATTGGAAATGTCAAAAGAGACAGTAGTCAAAGCTAACATCTTCTCATCTGCAGCAAATCCAAATACTTTATCAAAATTATCTACAAAAGCAACAATGTTATCTTGCCTAATAATTACACCCTTTGGTCTACCTGTAGATCCTGATGTGTAAGTGATATAGGCGACAGAATTACTTTCTTCTGTATAGATTGGTTTATTTACTATAGATAAGTCAATATTATCAAGTAAAAGCTGAGAAATTGAAATTTTCTGATCATTTTCAGTAATTAATATATCAGCTTGACTATCTGTTAAAATATAGTTGTTTCGTTCTTGGGGAGTACTTTTATCTAACGGAATATATGGAAGACCTAACTTATAGCATGCAAGAATAGAAGCCACTAAATTTTCACTTCTGTCTAAAAGGATTGCAACTTTAGCATCTCTTGTAGAAATTGAATTTTGAATATTATAGGCAATAGTATCAGATAATTTATCTAATTCTCCATATGTAAGGGAGTTGTCGGAAGTGATTATAGCTTTTTTATGGTGATTTTTTTTCATCTGATTTCTATATACTTCAATCAGTTTCTTACCACTAATTTCATGTTCGTAGTCCATCATCCCTGATTTGAGAAGCTTATATTCTGCTGCAGATATAATATCTATATCTTTTAGTATAACATCTTTATTATCTAATATTTGAGATACAATATTGTTAAAGTAGGCACTAAATCTCTCGATAGTTACTTTATCAAATAGGTTTTTATCAAACTCAATGCTACAATTTATAACTCCTTCTTCCTTTATGGCTTCAAATACAAGATCAGACATAGTGGTGTGCTTTTCATAATTAAAGCGCTCAAATTTCAAATTAGGTATATTAAACAACCTGTTATCTGCTGCCTCGTAAATAAATAGAGTATCAAATATAGGGTGGCGATTACTATGAGTTTCTAAAGCCAAATCTTCAATCACTTTTTCTATAGGATAATGAATATGCTCATAATTCTCAGCTGTAAGAACAGTCTGATTTTGAGCAAATTCTTCAAAACTTGATAAATTTTGAAGATAAACCCTATGAGGGACTGTGTTAGCAAGCAATCCTATCGTAGTATCAAGGTTTGCATCAATGGAACGCACTGAAGTCGGGCAACCAATAACAAAATCTTTCGAACCGCTTAGTTTGTTTATCATTACTGCATAAATACTTAAAAGAACTGTATTTAATGTAATACCCTTGGATTTTGCAAATTCAGTTAATTCCTCTGTTATGTCTTCATTGATTCGGAAATGTAGCTGACCACCTTCAAATGTAGTCTTCGCCGGACGTAAGTGGTCATAAGGCAGTTCTGGAGCAGGAGACAAATTGGCAAGATTTTTTAGCCAGTAATCTCTATCGGTATGGAAATGTGAACTATTGAAATACATTTTTTCTGTAAATAGGAATTGATTAAACTGAGTTGGTTGATATTCTAACTCAATTCCTTTATAAAATTTGCAAAGTTCTTCAACTAATACGGAAATAGAGATACCATCAATTATTATATGATGTACATCTAAAACCATCACATTTGTTTCTTTATCTATATTTGCTAAGCCGACTCTGAACAGAGGCAACTGAGATAAATCAAACGGCTGTATAAAGTTATGAATACTTGTTTGTATATCTTTTTCTATTTCAAAATGAGTTAAACTGAAGTCGTATTTATCATCAGCCTTACTGACTATATTGGAATCTTTTATATAATATCTTGTTCTTAATATTTCATGTCTTGCTATGATTTTATTGAAAGCATCTTCCAATTTTTTTGGATTAAGGTCACCTTTCACAATAAAAGGGAGTGTAATGTGATAGGCAATTTCACCGCCTTCGTACTGACTCAGCAAATACATTCTTTTTTGACCTGTGGAGGCTTCTTCTATTTTTACAGGAGATAGAATTCTATTGTCATCAGGAAAGAAGCCATTTTCTATCATTTCCAGCAAAGCTTCCTTCATAGCAATAAGTATATAGTCAACATCTTTTCCCGAAGTTTCTGTCGAGAAAAAGTTAACCTTTCTTTCCCAGAAATAAACACCCTTATATATCATCAAATAAAAGAATATATCAAGCTCTATAGGTTTTAGTAACAAACTGTATTCATTTAATCCATCTATTCTAAATTGGGATGAAAAATGTGAACAAGTCATCGGTACTCGCAGCTCTTTAAATAGGCTATTAGCACGTTTTACGAAAGACTCCGTAAGAATATTTAAGCGACGATACATACTATCGCCTTCCGCTTCGATTTTTTTCAAAACAGCATTACAAGCAGCTATTGTGAGAGGATGTTTACAAAAAGTACCACCAAAGAAAATAATATCATTTTCAGGCCTTGAGCTATCATCAAAATTCCAATCTCCACCATCTATATAATCTAAGAATTCGGCTTTACCGGCGAGTACACCTAATGGCATACCTCCGCCAATCACTTTACCATAAGTAACTAAGTCCGCTCTGATATCATAAAATTCCTGAGCTCCTCCTGCAGAGATTCTAAATCCGTTTACTACTTCATCAAATATTAAAGTAGTAGAACTCTCTGTAGTTATGCTCCTCAGTTCTTTCAAAAACTCTTTGGGCTGTAGATGAGGTTTTCGGCTTTGAACCGGTTCGCAAATTACTGCAGCTATATTCTTGCCATGTTCTCTAATATACTTCAAAGATTCTTCAGAGCCATAATCAAGCACTTTCACATTTTCAACTATTCCTTCAGGAATGCCTATAGAAACAGGATGAGAGTATCCTTCGTCGCCAGGCACTGCCAGAACGCCGTCAAATGTTCCATGATAGGAACCTCCGAAAATAACAATCTCATCTCTGCCTGTTTTAGCTCTGGCAACTCGGATAGCCACCATAATAGCTTCGGATCCGGTATTGCAGAAAGTAACTCTTTCGTTATTGCTTAGACGTGCAAGTAGCTCAGCGGTCTCTCCTACCAATGAAGATTGAGGACCAAGCTCGAAGCCTTTTTCTATCTGTTTGAGTATTGCTACTTCTATAAATTTAGGTTTATGACCAAAGAAATGAACCCCGTAGCCGTTAGCCAAATCTATGTATTTATTTCCGTCTAAGTCCCATACATAAGCCCCTTGAGACTTAGCAGACACAAAAGGATAACTCAATTTTTTCAGACTATATCTAAAAGAAAGAGTATTTATCCAATCACAAAGATATTTTCTATGTCGCTGTGCGTACTCCATAGAGCTACGTGTTTTCTGATTATATCGCTCTATGAGGTTACTTACAAACTGCTCTTGTTGATAGCTCAGTCCGTCACTATCTAATTTCAGAGAACGAAAATTTACAGGTTTTGCCTTTGTTTTTCCGGATTTTGCAGAAGATACACGCTCATGATTTACATGCATAGATTGCTGTAATAAATTCAATTGCTGCTGCATTATCTGCATTTGTTGATTGATAATAGACTCAACATTCCCGGTAGATTTTAACACAACTTGGTTTGTTGGAATATTTTGAGTTTGTATAGCAAATAGATTCTCATATTGCGACTTTTCGGGTTTATAAGTTTCTTCTTCGCTTACGTTATTACCGATATATTCTGCTAAGTTTGCTATGTTATTATAAGTTTTAATTAAGTCAGACATAGATATGGAAAGTGAGTATCGTTTATCTATTTCTTGTCTGAGTTTTACAAGCGTAAGCGAATCCATACCTAACCGGAAGAAACTCAAATCAATATCAATTTGATCTATTTCTAATCCTGTTTTTTCAGAAATGATATCAAGAAGTTCATTTTTATAGTTTTTAGCTTCTTTCATTGTATCTAGCTCCGGTATAAATGATGCTGCTTGTGTAACTTTAGACTGCTCCCGATATAATCCTAAATTAGGATCTTGCCAGAAACGCTTTTTA
>JBFHIJ010000074.1:0-10702 GCA_041596515.1 Chlorobiota bacterium | reverse complement strand
TTGCCTTTTTCTACTTCATCTACTACCTGCAATTTGAAAGCCAAACTATAATCTTTTTGAGTACGCTTGATTTTTTCAGCGTTGTGTTGTTCTTCCATTTTCCCATCCTTTGGTGTCAACTCTTTTTAGGACGGGGCAATCTACCTATAAAAAAAGTCGCAGAATACATCTATTATTCTGCGACTTTTTTAGTTTTTGTTAGAAGCTAAAAGATATTTACTATTTCAAGATATCTAATAATTCGACTTCGAACACAAGAGCTCTGTTTGGACCAATTTCACCAGGTCCGTTCAAACCATAAGCTAAGTTAGCAGGAATAAAGAATTTATATTTACTGCCAACTTTCATTAACTGCAAGCCTTCTGTCCAACCCGGAATAACTCTATCAAGTGGAAACTCTGCAGGTTGTCCGCGGTCAACTGAACTGTCAAATACAGTACCATCGATGAAAGTACCATGGTAATGAACTTTAACTCTATTAGTAGCTAACGGCTTAGCACCCTCGCCTTCTCTGATAACTTTATATTGCAAGCCCGAAGCAGTTTCTTTAACGCCTTCTTTAGTTTTGTTTTCTGCTAAGAACTTTTCACCTTCTTTCAGATTAGATTCACCAGCTTTATTTTTGACTTTTGTCAAATAACCGTTGATAAGTTGACCAGCTACTTCCGGCTTTATCAATGTGTCTTTTTCAATGCCAAAAGAAGTTCTGATACCTGATAGAAAAGCATCCAAATTGATATCTTTCAAATTGTCTTTTTCCAAATTCATACCAATTGATTGACCGATTACATAAGAAACGCTATCTAATTCGGTTTTCAATTCTACTTTTTTGTTTTCGCTATTTGCATTTGCATCACATGCAATAATGCCAACGATAAGTGCAGCTAATAATATCATTTTAGCTTTCATTAGGAAACTCCTTGAAATTTTATAATAAAAAATATCTTATCTTCGTGATATAGATTTTGTATATTTCATGACAGTGTATACAAATCTGTCAAATTACAAACTGTAAAGATACCAATATTTCAAGACAAGAAAAAGCTTATTCTATATTAACAAACTTGGAGCATATCATGCCAAAAATAGTTGAAGGAATGTATGACGCGAAAGGCAAATCATTTGCAATAGTTGTAACCAGATGGAACCAATTTGTAGTTTCAAAACTTCTCGATGGCGCATTAGACGGACTAAAAAGAAACAAAGCAGATGACAACAAAATAACAGTAGCATATTGTCCCGGCTCCTTCGAAGTGCCACTTGTAGTGCAGAAATTTGCCCAATCAGGAAAATATGATGCAGTTATAGCTTTAGGAGCTGTAATCAGAGGTGCTACCCCGCATTTCGACTATGTATCGGCAGAAGTTACTAAAGGAGTAGCCCATGTGCAGTTAGAGACAGGAATACCTTGCGTACTTGGAGTGCTTACCACAGATACAATCGAGCAGGCGATTGAACGTGCAGGCAGTAAAGCGGGTAATAAAGGTTTTGAGGCAGCTACTACTGCCATAGAAATGGCGAATCTGCTTCAGGAACTCAAATAGAAATTTTAAATATATCAGTGATAATACCATGCATAAAATATTCCTTATTTCTTTGCTTTGCGTGATTTCTTTATCTGTTGCAAATAGTCAGGTAAGGTTAGACAACTGGAGGACATACTCCTCACTAACTGACATCTACCAAGTTGACATTGATAAAGATAATAATATTTGGGCAGCTACTTCGGGTGGGCTTTTTGAATATAACACGGAAACTAAGGAACTGACACCTTACACTAATATCAATGCCCTCTTGAGCTTAGATATTACATCTGTGCTTTGTGGAGATAATGAAGAAATTTATGCAGGCTCTTCCGATGGTGTTATCCATATACTAAACAGTGATAATTCATGGAGCTACCTGACTGATATCCGGTCAGCAGGAAAACCTAACCCCTCTATCGAAAAAATGTTTATTCATAACCGCAAACTATATGCAGTAGGCGGATTTGGAATATCTGTGATAAATAAAGACGAAAAAGTTTTTATCGAATCTGCAGCTAAGTTTGGGAATTTACCTGCTAACGCGGAGGTTAGAGATGCTACTGTGTTAGGCGACTCGATTTATTTAGCTACTTCGGAGGGAGTAGCGGTTGCTGACATAAATATGTCGTTAGTAGATCCTAATCGGTGGATAATCCACTCAAATGCTACTCCTAATGGTAATAGCTTTTTCAAAATAGTGGCTCATAAAAATCAGATTTTTGCAGGTACTGAGGATAATATATATATTTTAGAACCGGATACAATGAAGTTGTATACCAATGTTACTGATGGCCTAACCGGTTTAGAGAGTAATGGAGAAGAAATTTATTACAGTGGCATTTATAATATTTTTAAAGATTTTGAATCTATCACATTCCCTAAAAGTGCAGGGGTATCGGGTTTTAAAATATTAGATGCAGAGCAGGCTATATTTGTTGTTCTGATGAGAAAAAATGGCTTTGGGATTGCCAAGCAGGGCGAAATGGAAGAAATATTTCTCAATTCCCCCAGTTCAAACCTATATAGTAGCACAGATGTTGATCCTTCAGGTAAACTTTGGGTGGCAAGTTCTTCAGGTGGAGGAACAGGCGTTATGTCTTTTGATGGTGATAATTGGATAAATTACACAGTTAAAAATGAAGACATTGAAACTAATGACTTCTTTAAAATTACTTCTGCGTCTAATGGTAAAACCATCGCCAGCGCATGGGGTGATGGTTTTTATATTTTTGACGAAGAAGGCAATTACACTCACTATGATGAATCAAATAGTCCTATGCAGGGCATAGCCTCTGCACCTGAATACACTTTAGCAGGGTGCGCCGCTTATGATTTTTCCGGCAATCTTTGGATTGTGAACTATGGTGAAACTTCCAGCGGGCCAGTGTTAGTAGCACAAGAGCCAAACGGTACTTTCCATTCGTTTGAAAACAAAATCAATTCAACAGGTCGGTATTATGTACCAATGACAATAGACTACTCTGGTACAAAATGGCTTGGTGCTACAGAAAAATTTAGTTCCGGTCTTTATTATTTCAATGAGAAACACACTTTAGAGGATGCCTCAGACGATATATTTGGTAGCTTAACCACTTCCAGCTTAAATAACCTGCCATCTAACACAATAAATGATTTGGTAACTGATAAGCAGGGTAAAGTATGGGTAGCAACTTCCTCAGGTGTTTGTCAGATTTTAAATCCGGGAGCAGTTTTAAGTAACTCTAAACCACTTGCTATTTTTAGTGATTTGATAGGTAACGTGCAAGTTTATGACATAGATGTAGATGCAATAGACAACAAATGGATAGCAACTGCATCAGGGCTTTGGGTGTTAGATAGCGAAGGTACAGAAGTTTTAGCTATAATCAATAAAAGCAATTCGCCTTTGACTACAGACGCAATAGAAAGTGTAAGCCTTGACGACGCGAGTGGCAGAGTCTTTATCGGTACTAAAGAGGGACTGTTTACTGCTTACAGCTTATCTGTAGCACCTGCAGAAAATCATAATATATCATGCTATCCGCAACCATTTAAGCCTCAGGTAGATTCTGAAATAGTAATAGAAGGCCTTGCGGGAAATTCTGACATCAGAATACTTACAACCAACGGACAACTCGTAGCTTCCATTCAAAGTGCAGGAGCTAAGACAATTTGGGATGGAAAAGATGAATTTGGGAATTACGTTCAAACAGGTGTTTATCTTATAGTAGCAAGCTCTGAGACAACGGGGGCATCTGCTGTACATAAAATTGCAGTAATAAACGAATAGAACTACTTTGAAACTATCTAAACACATTATCGACAGAGGCGCAATTCCATTGCGTCTTTTTTTTGTTCTAAAGATTTTGTGTAACTTATTATTATTCCCAACGTATTTTAAATAATTTGTACACACGTAACAAACTTAAGTTAAATAAATATACGAAGTATTATGCCTGAAAATCAACAGCCGTCTCCTCAACAGATGCCTCAATTTGAGCACTATAGAAGACGTAAACAGAAAAAGAACAACTGGTGGATACCGGTAGTAATTGTTTTATCTGTATTTGCACTATTAGTTATCCTTGTAGTTGGCTTTTTTACTTTAATAGGATCTACAATAGGCTCCGCTTTTGACAAAGAGCCTGTAGTTGTCAGAAACAATTCGATTCTGCACCTAAACATGGCAAATGTTCAAGAATATACACGAGCCACAGGTTTTTCATCATTTTTCTCAGATGAGAAACCAGCTTCCTTAAGAGATATAATTAATGCCCTAAAAGCAGCAAAAACTGATGACAGAATCAAAGGTATCTATTACGAGCCATCTATGGTTGGTAGCGGCTTTACTAAAAGGATGGAAGTACTTGATGCTATGGAAGACTTCAAAACATCAGGAAAGTTTATTTACGCATTCATTGAAGTTGGCGACGAAAATGCCTATGTAAATGCTCTGCCAGCTGATTCTATTTTTATGCCTGCAGAAGGCATGATGGAAATGAATGGATATGGAGTTTCTCCACTATTCTTCAAAGGCTTAGCAGATAAAGTAGGTGTTGATTTTTATGTTCAGCAATTTGAAGATTTTAAATCTGCAGGTGAAATGTTTTCGAGAAAATCTTTCTCTGACTCTGCAAGACTTCAAACTCAAGTGCTATTAAATCACAGATATGAAACTCTACTAAATCTTATTGAGAAGTACAGAGGTATTGATAAAGAAACAGCCAATGCTATATTTAATAAAGGCTTATTCCACTCTGATGAGATTTTAGAAAGTGGATTGATTGATGCCATTGCTCCAGAGTACAAAATCAAAGAAATGATGAAAAGGTTAGTTAAAGACGAAGAAGATTCGGAAAATGGAAATTCTAAAGTCAGATTACTTTCTGTCAGCAAATATATCAACAGCAATCCTGAAATTGAAGCTCCAATAGCTGCAACTGATAAAAAAATTGCTATTGTGTACGGGGTAGGTGAAATTACTTCTGGCGAAAGCAATGACAATCCGTTTTCAAACTCTAGCGGAATCAAGTCAGGCACGTTTATTAGTAATTTAAGAAAGGCTGCTAAAGATAAGAACGTTGGAGCTATTATCGTTCGTATAGATAGCCCGGGTGGCTCTGTAATAGCATCTGATGAAATATGGGAAGAGTTAAAAAGGACTAAAGAAGAGCATCCGGATGTTCCTATTTATGCTTCTATGGCAGATGTAGCTGCGTCTGGCGGTTTTTATATGGCAGTTGGATGTGACTCAATTATTGCTCATCCGACTACTATAACCGGGTCTATCGGCGTTATTCTTTCTATACCAAATTTAAGTGGTGTAATGAATAAACTTGGTGTTAGTACTGACACTTTATCAACCACCGATGCTGCTCAATTTTTGAATACTTCAATTCCATTTTCTAAAAAAGATAAAGATAAATTATACTCTTTGTCTCAAAAAATCTATTTCCGTTTCTTAGGTAAAGTAGCTGAGCATAGAGGAATGCCTGTCGACGAATTGCGTCAATATGCAAAGGGTAGAGTATGGACAGGTGAAGATGCTTACAAACTTGGACTAATTGATAAATTAGGCGGTTTAGAAGATGTAATAGATATGGCTAAGGCGAGACTTGGTGTTTCGAAAGATGAACTAATATCTATAGTAGAATATCCTAAAACAACTGATGAAATAGAGGAGTTGCTGGAAAGACTGACAGGCGGTTCTAAAGATGAAGAGTTAGAAGCGACTATTGCTCAAACAGCAGCTAAATACTTGCCTTATGCAAGCAATGAAGCATCTCTTATACTAAAAGCAATGCCGGAAAGTGTTAGAAAGCAACTGTTTTATAATATAGAATTATTAGAAATGGCACAAAGAGAAAGAGTCTTGGTAGCAATGCCTAACTTGCTTGAAATAAAGTAGATTCAAATATCCAATATATTTTCAAAAGCCACAATGGAATACATTTCTGTTGTGGCTTTTTTCGTGTTAAAATTTTTAATTCGGGATTTGTCATTAGAAAACAAGCTCTCTGGTAAAAGCCAGTAAAGTACAAGTTAAATGCTATTTTGCTTGGTAAAATATTTTTATCTTATGCGGCGGGCTACACTTCGGCAAGCTCAGTGACCTTAAGCTGTTGCACTGATTTGAGAATAGCCTATCGCCTATAACAAATGTGGAAGAATACGAGAATTGGTGTATCTTTCCATCTGACAATTCAAGCTCATTTTTTGAAACCATATTTCCATAATATTTATTTATATCTTCTGTCTTAAACTTAGTATATTATAAAAAACAATCTGTACTGACTACTTTAGAATAATGATATGTCTTTAGATAAAGCTTATGATTCAGAGCACTTCCGTAAAGAAGGGCACAAGTTAATTGACCAACTTGCAGACTATCTTAGCACTGCTTACAATGACAATAATTTGCATGTTTTGCCTAACTTAGCTCCTCAAAAAATAGAAGAAAAGTATAAGAATTTCCATCCCAATTCTATGGAAGAACTGATTGGAGAAGTCTTAAGTGATTCTAATCATCTTCATCACCCGGGCTATATCGGTCACCAAGTAGTGCCTCCGCTACCTGAAACAGCACTTGCCGGTTTAGTTTCTGACATATTGAACAACGGTATGGCTATCTATGAAATGGGGCCTTCCGGGACTGCAATGGAAAAGTTTGTGTTGAAGTGGCTTATAGATGAAATTGGGATGCCTTCTTCAGCTGATGGAGTAATTACTTCCGGAGGCTCACTAGGTAATCTTACAGCACTGTTAGCAGCTCGACAATCAAAAGCAGACTATGATATATGGCAACATGGAAATCGAGCTTCCAAGTTTGCATTTTTTGTTTCTGAGCATGCACATTATTGTATCGACAGAGCTGTCAAAATTATGGGTTTTGGTGAGAATGCTATATTCAAAGTTGCTTGTGATGAGTCTTTTAAACTGGATGTAGAGAACTTAAAGATAAGATATGCAGAGGCAATATCAAGGGGCTTTCAGCCTATTGTCCTCGTTGGAGTTGCAGGTGCTACCGGAACCGGAACTTATGATCCATTAGACGAAATGGCAGATTTTTGCGAGGAAAATGACCTTTGGTTTCACATAGATGCTGCTCATGGTGGACCTGCCACCCTGTCTGATGAATTTTCTTATCTCTGCAAAGGAATGGAGCGTGCAGATTCGGTAGTAATTGATTTTCATAAAATGATGCTTGTTCCTGCATTAGCGACTGCAGTTCTCTTTAAAAATAAAGAGTCTTCGTATTCAACTTTTGCCCAAAAAGCAGAGTATTTGCTTTATGATATTGAAAAAAAGGAATACGATCTGGCAGCACGAACTATGGAATGCACAAAAAAAATGATTAGTCTCAAAATTTACATGATACTAAAGCTATATGGCAAAGCAATTTTTAGCGAATATATTGAGAAAACAAATCATTTGGCGTTGAACTTTGCTAAAGAAGTGAGCAACAGTGCAGATTTTGAGTTAGCAGTAATGCCTGAATCTAATATTGTTTGTTTCAGGTATGTAAGTGATAATCTAAGCAGAGAAGAATTAAACAGGCTAAACCTTCAAATTCGGGAAAAACTAATAAAATCCGGTGATTATTACATAGTACACACAAGCATTAATGGCAAAGTTTACCTAAGAATTACAATAATGAATATATATAGTGGTGAGAAGTTAGAATCCCTATTTACAGATATAAAGAAGCTTGCACTCAATTTGAGCATTAAGAGACCTTAAACTGTCTCTACTATCTCTCTCAAAACATCAGGTAAAATGGATTGCATGCCGTCGCTCAGAGCACATTCCGGTTGATGGTGAGTCTCTATCATCAGACCGTCTGCTCCCATTGCTAAGGCGGCCTTTGCAAGGGCAGGGACGTACTCTGCTTTTCCTGCAGCATGTGACGGGTCAAAGTAAACAGGCATGTCTGTCATTGCTTTCAATTCAATGATGCTGCCTAAGTCAGGAGTAAAACGGAAAAGGGAGTCTACTTGCTCAAAAGTACGAATACCTCTCAAACAAAGCACAACGTAAGGATTGCCTGCGCTGCGTATATATTCTGCAGCCATAATAAGTTCGTTTAAGGTAGAAGCAAAGCCACGTTTAAGTAAAACCGGTTTATGGTCATGAGCTGTCATCTTGCCTATATGCTTCAGAAAGCCATAAGAAGCCATATTGCGACTTCCGATTTGTATCATGTCTATTTTGTCGTAATGCTTGGCTAACTGCTCGGTATCTAAAACCTCTGTTACTGTAAAAAGCGAGTGCTGATCAGCAACATGGCGCAGAAATTCAATTGCTTTAGATCCAAGTCCCTGAAATGAATGAGGGTTAGTGCGAGGTTTGTACGAGCCTCCCCTAAGGAACTTTAGCCCCAAGTTGGCAATAATATCACCTAGGAGCGTAATTTGCTCTTTATTTTCTACAGAACAAGGGCCGGCAATTATTGTTTTTCCGGCTGTAAGTTCTTGCCATATTTTCGTATTTTTATCCAAATTGCTTTTTCGTATGGGATACAGAACAATACTACAAAACTAAGACTTTTTTTAATTAAATTAAAATCCTTACTTTAGTGTCTTAAAGACTGACTGAGTGCGGATTTTATTGCTGAAGTTGACTATGACAACAGATTTTCTACATACTATTAATGCAAATATCATATCTGATAATGCAAAACACGATTTAATCAAGCTATTGCCTGATTTTGATTTGTTTCCCGATAAAGTTAAATCCGGTAAAAAGATATACTGGAAATCCAAAGATGGAAACTTTGAACTTTTTGGGTTCTTTAATATACAAGAAAAAATCTCGCCAATTTCGGATTTTTACTTTTACACTGCAAATTTTTTCGGTTCTTCATTCCAATTCCCTTGGAAAGAGATGCCTTCGGATATGTTTTATCTGCCAATCCTTGCCTATATCAGGCACAATAATAAAATATATCTTTATTTGGCGCAGGGAATTGATATGTTGGATCTATACGAAAGACTGACGAATGATAGGAAAATGCTCCCGACTGCAAAAGTTATTGAAATAACTGAATTTACAAGTGAACATCACTGGTCTGAGATGATAGCAAGTGCATTGCAAGAGTTTGAGGCGGGCTTTGCATCTAAGATTGTACTCTCGCGCATGTCTATCGCAGAGTTTGAAACTTCTGTTTCTATCTATGATATTTTGGAACTCTTACGCACTAATTCTGCTAATTCATACTTAGCTTTTGCCGAATTGCCGGATGGAGACTATTTTATATCTGCCAGCCCTGAAACTTTATTTCGCAGAGAAGGCGGCAATCTATTTATAGATGCTCTGGCAGGCACTTGTCCTGTATATGGAAACGAAGACCTTGATGAGAAAATGACTCGAGATCTAATAAATGACCCAAAGGAACTGCAGGAACATAGCATTGTAAAAGAATATATTATAGATAAAATAAAACCCTTTACAACTTCAATAATATCTCAGGAAGTGCCTTCAGTTAAGAGATTTGCAACTTTGCAACATCTACATACGCCGATAGAGGCTGAACTGGTAGATATTAAAGACCTTGAGTTACTTAATATGCTCCATCCGACCCCCGCTGTAGGTGGAATGCCTGAAGAAAAGGCATTGACTTTCATAAAAGAATATGAAGATTATCACAGAGGGCTGTATGCTGCGCCTTTCGGTTTTGTGAGTAAAGATTACACAGAGTTTGCAGTAGCTATCCGATCTGCTCTGATTCGTGGCGATAAAGCTTTTATCTTTGCAGGTGCTGGAATTGTTCCCGGTTCTAATGCAGTCAATGAATGGTTGGAAACAAATAACAAACTTGATAATTTTATTGATGCGATGAGCCATGAGCACAAATAAAGCGTATGATATTACTCAACACTTAATTCAATATCTACTTTCACTTGATATTGACTATTTCTGTATCTCTCCCGGCTCAAGATCAACTCCGCTGACTTTGACTTTAGCTAAGTATCAGAATGCAAAGAAGGCTATCTTTTACGATGAGCGTGCGGCTGCATACCACGCTGTAGGATACGCCCGAGCTACAGGCAAACCAGCAGTACTTATCTGTACCTCCGGCACTGCCCCTGCTAACTATTTCCCTGCTGTGATGGAAGCGAATAATGACCGATTGCCACTAATAGTTATTAGTGCAGATCGCCCTTTTGAATTATATGACACAGGTACAAATCAAACAGTTAATCAGCAGAATCTTTATGGGACCCATGTAGGTGGTTTTGCCAATATTGAAGCTAATGACACTTCGGCTGATAAAGATTTAGCCAGAGCAAAAGAGATTATACAGCTTTCTGTAAAGCATAATAAACCGGTACAAATTAATGTTATGTATAAGAAGCCATTAGAACCGTCTGAGGATTATAACTTCTTTAAGAAATTTGAACAAAAGATATCTGTAACAACTCTAAATGCTAAAGATATAGATATCAATACAGAGTTCCTGATTATAGGGGAGTTGAATTATTTAGAATCCTGTAAGATGAGAGAGTTGCTCGCAAAAAGAAAAATCCCATTTTGGGCAGATATTCGTTCCGGCTTGAGAAATCTGAATGTCGCAAATAATATCTCTAACTTTGAAGATATTGTAGAAAACAGTCCTGACATGATACCTAAACACATCACCCATATTGGTGGCAAACTGGTTAGCAAAAAGATTACTAAATATCTGCTGCATAGCCGGA
>JBFHIJ010000073.1:0-10912 GCA_041596515.1 Chlorobiota bacterium | reverse complement strand
TTAACATTCTGTTGTTTGTTAGCATCATGTGTTTCCGTAGATAGACATAATGTTACAGATAGACTATTTGATAAAATAATATCAATAGACATAGGTGGTAGAACTGTGGATGGTAATTGGGGGGGCGATATGTGTTTATATACTGACGAAACCAATACTGGTCTTAAACTTTCGTACGCAGGCGATTCAATCAAAATCAACGAGCAACAATTTGAGAAGTTAAAAGACAATATTCTTAATTGTTCTTCTATCTTGGATATATCACAGTACGACTATGAATACTTACTTAGTATTGATATTTATTATTATGAAGATGATGAGTTGCAAAGAAAACAAAAATTCTTTGTTTTGCCGGGAATAACAATAAATTTTTTCAACATTTTCAGTAGTGTTTTGTCGCATGATGATAATGTTAGAATCAGGAAATTTATTGAACAGAAGTTAGGCAATGACAGTCATCTGTTATATTTGATTTATAAGCTAAAGGACACAACCAAATGAAAAATAAACACAATAAAATAGTCATAATGCTGCTATTAGCATTGCTGCAAACTTCGAGTTTGCTCGCGCAGCACACGATAACTTTCGGCTACGACGCCGCAGGAAATAGGAATGTAGTAAATTCTCCTATTTCATGCTTAGAAATTGATTGCCCTTGTCCGGATAATACCGACGGGTGGTTAATATTCGTTAGACTTTAGGTTTTTTTAGTTGGGAAATTAAGAAATAAGTCTCCCCGGGCAAAGCGATGTGCTAGGCTAGAGTTTACCCAGAGCATAGCCCGAAGGGAAGTAGAGATTTAGAGGGATATGGCACCTTAGCCAATTAGCAAACGCTGCCAAACCTTTTACAGAAAACTGACTTATAAGATAGTGGAATAGTGCTCAAGATAAGTTCAAGTGTATGATTATAAAACATTGTATTCTAATAAATTCCTATAGACATAGTTACTAATGAGCTTACAGCTATTATTATCCACAAAAGAATACCTAAAGCGAAGCTTCTTAGTCCGGCTTCTTTGACTTCGGCGAAGGAAATATTAGCTCCGATTAAGAACAGTGCTACTACCATGCCTCTCTTGCCAAGCCAATGAAAATGTGCGTATGTGGCAGCTTCACTCGGAAATAGATATGCTATTACTATAGCCAAAGCAAAAAGCCCAATGAACCAAGGAATTTTTACTTTGCCACCCGACTTGTCCTTTGTAAAAAGTACAATTACAAATGAAACAGGTATGATCCATAATGCCCTTATAAGCTTGATTGTTGTCGCTATCTCTAATGCTTTTGTGCCATATTCAGCCCCTGCACCTACTACTGAACTGGTATCATGAATGGCAATAGCAGCCCAATGACCAAAGGTTTCCTGACTTAAGCCTAAGTAATGACCAATAGTAGGGAAAATCATTAGTGCAATGGCATTTAAAACGAAGATAACAACTAATGCAAACGATATTTGATAGTTCTTTGCTTTGATAATCGGAGCAACAGCAGCAATGGCACTACCTCCACAGATAGCGGTGCCGGCAGAAATCAGCATGCCGATATTAGATTCTACTTTCAGCAGTTTAGCCAAAAGCAAACCAGTAACTATTACAAATGTTACTGAGATAGCTGTTTCTACAAACCCCACTTTTGATGCTGCAATAACTTGCGTTAGATTCATACCAAAGCCCATAAGCACAATAGATGCCTGCAATGACAGAGTAGTGTATTTTTTAATATTGCGGTGCTTCAGACCAAGTAGCGACAAACTAATACCAATCATTAAGGCAATGGCGGGTGAGAGAAAAGGAGTAAAACATAAGAATATAATAATGCTGTACAGCATCGTTATTTGCTTTTGACTTATTTGCATATTTTTATCTCCGCTGATTAGGTTGAGCAAAAATACGCGTTAGTTATAATTATAGCAAATATAGATATGTTATATACTATAACTTATAGTTATAATTAAGAAGAAAATCAATCAAAATCTTAGAGGCCGAATTAACTTGCCCTTTACGTCTAGCTATTCGGAACTTTCTGCTAATAGAGAGTTGTTTGATAACGATTGGAACTAACTCTCTCAGACGAAACTCTTTAGCTAGAGCTTTTTCAGATATAAGAGCTATGCCATCAAATTCCGGCAGAAAATTTTTAATAGCTTCGGTACTGCCGAGATGGAAAGCAATATTTAGCTCTTGTAATTCTATACTATGTTTCGCCAGTGCTCCAAGAATTACTTGCAAAGAGCCGGATCCTTGTTCACGCAGAATAATTGGGATATCGAAAATATCCGTTAACGATATTGAATTAATCTTCCCATACACACCGGAACCACTTGTAACTGCAATAATCTCATCTTCCATAAGGTTGATATATTTAAAATCTTGATGAGAAGTCATATTTTCAACAAGAGCCAAATCAATTTCGTTAGCCAAGAGCTTCTGCTCCATCTCAAATGAGTTGCCATTGAAGAGAAAAATTTCTATTTCAGGGTATCGTCTATGAAAGGCAGCAAGGATTTTTGGCAAAACATACTGAGAAATAGTAGAGCTGGCACCAATGCGAAGGCTACCTTTGAATGCATCATTAAGTCTCTCAAGCTCGAACTCCATATCTCGGTAGAGCTGCCTAATATTTTTAAGATGCTCATAAGCCAGTTTCCCGGCTTTAGTTAAGAATACACGATTTCCCTTCCGCTCAAAAAGCGAAAGATTAAGAGCGGACTCCATCTCCTTAATATGCTTAGTAACCGCCGGCTGACTGATGAACATCATCTCAGCCGCCTTAGAAAAGCTAAGATTTTCCGCTACCGAAATAAATACTTTATCTCTAAAGTTCATGGGTCGGGGTTTTAATCTTTTGTTTGTTAAGTCATAGCAACACTTTCTAATACAATTTTTAACTGGCTCGGACTAATCAATTCAATTTTATATAATTTCGATTGCCAAGCAAAATAAAAATCATCTGAAATACTGAGGTAACCAATCTTATCATAATAACTTAAAGATATTCTGCACTTACCTTCTAACCAAAGTTCAGAAAGTCTATAAAATGCAGATTCTTTTAAAATTACAATATCTGCTAAAGTATTATATTCTCTACTTAAATCAAGAATCTTAAAAGTATCTGAGTCTTGTATTCTATCTTTATCACCAATCTCTTCTTTTGTAAAAGCAAATTTTGAAGAATAGTAAATTTTATGTGTTTCCGGCATCACAAATTGCAAAACAACACATCCTGTCAAAATAAAGACCATGCATATCGATATAAGAAAGATTTTGTACATCTGCCACTGCTTTGGAATTGATAGTACTAAAGTGTCAAAATAAGAAACATGCAAAATATCAACAAATATTTTTTACAAATCTTATCACTTTACTTTAAACATTAGCTCGATAATATTGCTCATTTGGGGTAATATAAATTTATAATATCTTGCTTCTTCTCTCGCCTTCCTATATATTATGCTTAATATTAATTAGATAAAATGAGAAACAATGAAACCTGTTAAAGTTGCCATTTTGTGGCATAAACACCAACCGCTATATAGCTATAAAGATGGATTTTTAATGCCTTGGACTCGCCTTCATGGTGTGAAAGACTATTTTGATTTGCCGGAAGTGTTGCACGAATTCCCCAATGTAAAGCAAACTTTTAATCTCGTGCCGTCTATGATGATGCAAATTGAGGATTATATTTTTGCTCAAAAGGAAGATAAAGTTCTTAGACTGAGCAAGTTGCCTGCAAATCTTTTGAATATGAAGCAAAAATCTGAAATACTAAACCTCTTTTTCCTCTGCCATGTTGACAATATGGTTTTACCCTATGGTAGGTACAGAGATTTATACGAGAGGAGTAGAAATCATGATGCGGCTCTGGCAAACTTTACCGAACAGGATTTCCGTGATCTGCAGGTGTGGTACAATCTGACTTGGTTTGGGCCTTACTCTAAGGAAAATATAGCTATCAAGCGATTCTTTGATAAAGGGGGCAATTTTACTGAGGCTGAAAAACTTTTTATCTTAGATAGGCATATTGAAATACTTAAGCGCGTTACAGGTCAGATGAAATCCTTGCAGGATTTGAATCAAATAGAGATTAGCTGTTCGCCAATGTATCATCCCATTATTCCCTTAGTGTGTGACTCAGAGTCTGCCAAAGAAGCTATGCCAAATGTGCCTATGCCTAATCCACTGTATAAATATCCGGAAGATGCCGAGTGGCATATCTCAAATGCACTGCACTATACTGAGCACATCTTTAATAAACGGCCTACAGGTATGTGGCCTTCGGAAGGGTCGGTTTCTAATGAAGCTCTTGATATATTTGCTAAAAACAAAGTAAAATGGGTAGCAACTGACGAGGAAATATTGAGGCGCACTCCTGGCGGAATGGCCAAAGAGGTAGATAAGTTTTTCCCTCGTAAATTCAATACGAAAGAAGGCGACATTACTGTCCTTTTCCGCGACCATTATCTTTCGGACAGGATTGGCTTTGTCTATTCGAATTGGGACGCTGTGCAAGCAGCAGATGATTTCTGCAACAACATTACAAAAATTAGAAATGAAATAATAAAAGTATACGGCGAAGATGCTTTGGACTATGCAGTTATTCCAATTATCCTTGACGGCGAGAACTGCTGGGAATACTACTTTGATAATGGCAGACCTTTCCTAAGAGAACTTTATGCTCGTTTCTCCAATATGAATGAAATAACTACTGTGACTATGAGCGAAGCTAGTGCCAAAAGAGAAAATGAGTTTCTTCCGTCTTTAGATTCTATTTTTTCAGGCTCTTGGATTAATGCAAACTTTTCAATATGGATTGGCGACGAAGATGACCGTAAGGCTTGGAATATGTTAGCCGAAGCAAGAGAGCTTGCTGAAACTCTTAAGGATACTTTGCCAAAAGAGCAATTTGAAAAAGCGATGAATGAGCTTTACATTGCGGAGGGTTCTGACTGGTACTGGTGGTACGGCCCCGAGCATAACGCAGAAAACAAAAGCGACTTTGATGAGCTTTTCCGCTGGCACCTTACTGAGTTCTACAGGATCGTAGGCAAAGAGACACCGGAATACCTTACTCATCCAATTTCTCAGGACGAGAACGTAATCCTGCAGACACCTTCTAATACTATTGAGCCTATTATATCCGGTTTCAGAGATGAAAAGTCCGGTTGGAATGGTGCAGGGGTCTTCAATGCTATGGGAGCTATGTCTGCCATGCACCAAATTGGCGAGCTTCTTAAAAGAGTTTACTGGGGTAATAATGGGAATAAGATATTCTTCAGATTAGAACCGAGCAATGAACTAAGTGAAAAAGATTATCTGAAATTGAAAATAGACAATGCCTGTGAAATTAAGATTACTAAAACCGGATTGGAGTTAGTCAGTTGCGAGTCAAAAATAAATTATTTCCATTTTGAGGATAGGGGCGTGCCGGAGCTTGCTATAGAATTTGAAGGAATCAGACCTGAAGAAGTTTCTTTTACAAGCTTCTCTGATGGTTCGGAGATAAGATATCCTCAAAAAGGAAATTACATACTCAATTTGGTGGATTGATAACTATATGTAGAATATATTTCACTAGTAGATATGCTTATTATTGCTATCTATCTATACCTAATAACAAATCTCGGACGACAAAACTCCTATTAGGGTATTTTTGCCGGATTTAGTAGTTTTGTAGAAAATCTATAATTTGGAAGTTTGTCATAATGAGTAACATAGAGCTTATAACTCACCCTTTAGCATTGCACGATTTATCACTTATTCGTGATAAAAACTTACACTTTGAGCATTTCAAGTCTATTTTGAAAAGGATTTCTGCACTTATTGCTATAAAAGCCACTGAGGACTTACCTCTTAGACCACAGTATATTACTACACCCTTAGAGACTACAAAGGGCCATGCAGTAGATTGCGACATCATAGCTACTCCTATTTTAAAAGCAGGTCTTGGCATGTTAGATGGATTTTTGCAGGCAGTGCCTTATGCCAGAACTGCATTAGTAGGTATGAAACGCGATGAAGAAACTTTTGAAGGGTTGCAATATCTATACTCAGTACCTGAAAGCACGGAAAACAGTGTTTTCTATGTTTTGGATGTAATGCTTGCTACCGGTATTTCTTTAGTAGAGTCATTAAAAAAATTGGAATTAGAGAAGCATAAAGAAATAAGAATATTGAATGTAGTAGCCACACCAGAAGGCATAGAAAGAATTAATTCAGAGTTTCCCAACTGCAAGATTTACACAGTAAGTATCGACAGAGAGCTCAATGATAAAAAATATATATTACCGGGCTTAGGGGATGCAGGAGACAGAATTTTCGGCACATTGTAAAAAATCTATTTCTAAAAGGACATTTGAAAATTAACGGCGTAAGAATCCTGATCTTCTATTTTCTTGGAACTGGTAAAGATTCTTACGTCATTGTCTAAACAGATATATGACATAAATATTCCTAATGCAGCTCCTGCAATTATATCACTAATATAATGCTTATCTGAATAAAAACGTGACCAACCTACATAAGCAGCCAGTGCAAAACTAGGAAGACCTACTTTCCAACCATATTTAAAATGAAGGAAAGATGCCGCTTGAAAGGCAGCAGATGTATGACCTGATGGAAAAGAAAAATCTCCTCCGCTTGGTCTTGCTCTGTTCATTGTTCGTTTTACGGTATGGGTTACTATTTGAGTTGCCACCATGCTATAGACAAAATTTTCGTAAGAGTCGTCGAAGCAACTTATAACAAAAGCTCCCACTGGTAAGCCTAATTGAATAAAATCTCCGGACTTTTCTATGGTATTTTGGGATAAGCATTTATTAGTGAAAACAACCAATATGGCAATAAAGATAATAACTAATTTCATAACTCAAATAATAACTAACTAATACAATGGGTAAGTTAAATTGATGCTCATGCCACCCAATAAATTTATTGAAGGTGTGACCTGTATTTTGTCAAACCATGTTTGATTTTGAACATTGTTCAATTTAACAATTTTTCTACCATTATCCGAAGCAATTTTTCCCATTAAATAACCTATTGCTATCCCAAGTGGATAATCGCTTGCCCAGTGAACTCCGTTATTCATCATTTGATACATAAGAAGCGACATCAACGTATAGCCTACCGGGCGAATGTAAGTGTATTCGGGATAGTTTTCTGCAATTACAGTAACAGTCATCATTGCAGTAGCGATGTGCCCGGAAGGGAAGGCATCGTGAGATGAAACATGTTTGTGGTATTCCACCTGATCCGGAAATAAATCCCATTTGCCTCGCTTTTCTGTAGAAACGTAAGGACTCTGCCTGCCTGTGATATGTTTTAATACCTGAGTCGCTACGCCTGTAGTAAGCATTCCCTGAGCTATCTGTGATGCAGTCTGCAAGGCACGGTTATCATTATCTATAAGTCCGTATGCATAAAATCCTAAGGAAAATCCAATATGAGTCCAACCATCACCAATAAAGTACATGGCTGACCCCCAATCCGAAGGCCCTCTAAATATAGGTAAGTCTCCAATTGATATATAAGAGGTTGTTTTGTCACTATTTCCGAGACCGAGATCTCTTCCCCACTGCTGGCTCTTATCCAATATGTCTTGGTCGTAATACCAAAGCAATACAGTAGAACCAGTAATAATAGTATATTCCTGCCATAAATCAGAAGAAAAACCTCTATCATAAAAATCTATAAAGTTACCCGGTACGTTTGTCACAAACTCAAACGACTTAGGCTCTTTATAGAGAAAAATTGTGTTCTCATCTATTTTATACTGCTGGTAAGAAGAGTCTAAAAGCAGTTCGAAATTATCCGGTTCGGCGGCTATTGACACCGTAGGAAGCATAGCGAGGAACAGAAGTACAATATTTCTATACATTTCGATATTATGATTTTGAAACATATACAAATATAAGTAAATGATTTATTCGCATGTATTGTTTTATTTGTACTTCCTGCTATACCACATTAAGCCCACTACCGACAGCAATCCTATAATGCCGAATGGCAGGAGTAAAAGTTGCGGATTATAAGTATTCCAAAGCAATGTAGTAGCCTCTTGCGGGCTCATGCCCGTCTTCTCTGCCAGCATTTGCAGAGCTGCACTATGCTCCACTCCTGCAAGATTAAAGTTATCAGCTAAGTAGCGAATGGCAAATCCTGACTTTTCTCCTAAAGCCTTGTATATCCATCCGCCTGAAAGTGCTCCTATTCCAAGCCCAACAGTCCATGAGGCATACATAAAGCTCATGAACATCGATTTGTCCTCTATTTTTGCACGCCTGCCCATAAACTCATTAAAGTGCGGATTGGCAATCATCTCGCCAAACGTGTAAACCCAAAAGCCTGCTATCAGATAATAGCCATTTTGAGATATTCCACTTAGCGCAAATCCAACAGTTGCCAGCAACACGCCTACCCACAAACCGGTTATTACCTTCGCTCGAGAAAACAGCCAAGATGTAAATACTACAAATAGCACAATCAAACCAGAATTAATATTATACAACCACTCATAAGAAATCCCACCCGCTTCGCTTAAAAGGAAGTCAGGCAGATGCAAATCCTTAGCAACATTATCTGTATTTACCCAATCGAAAATAAAGTTTGGAAGAGTCTCATAAAACTGCATATAAATAATAGTAAAGCCGGTCATAATCAGCAGGAAAACTGATATTTGAGGATTTAAGATATTCTTCTTGAAATTAGCAAAGATAGCTTTAGTTCCAGGATAGCTCTTCTCTTTGTCATCAGCAGGTTTATAAAGCAGAGTAAGAGCAAAGTTAAAACTCATGATAGCAGCACTACCAAAGAACACTGCTTGCCACGATATTTCTTTTAATATCATGGTAATAGGAGGCCCGAAAAATACGGCGAAATTCAGTAGCATGATATAAATACCCCAGCCAATAGCGGAGTTTTTCGCATTCAAATTAGCAGCTACTGCTCCCTGCAGTGCAGGGCGGAACACCCCAAGTCCGATACCGTATGTAATAGTTCCAAAAAGAAAAGGATAAAATTCTCTTTGGGTAGCGATAAGGAAAAGCCCCAAAATCATCATCACATAGGAGGCAAACATAGCCTTTTTTCTGCCAATTTTATCAACAAATGCTCCTGAGAAAACAGAAGTTAAGTTTTGCAATACTGCCCAAAAAAAGAAGATTTGCCCTTTTGTGTCTTGTCCCCATTGCAAGCCTCCGGCAGCATCCTTTTGAGCAATATATATAGGAATCTGCAAAAGCATAATCCAGTAAGCAAGCTTTTCGGTCATTTGAATAAGATTGAGCACCCAAAAGCCGGATCTAAGTGATTTGATATTTTCTATGATAGATGGCATATTCTATACTATAAATTGATTTAAATTCGCATTCAGCATACTACGAATATATAGAAAAATCTTGTATAGAATTTGAAAAGCATTAGAGGTGGTCAAAGCCTAAAAGAGCTTGAGACAATTTGAATGAAGAACATGATGTCAGTGTTTAATAAATATGGTATGTGTATATAATGACATTGAACATATTATAGTCATGATTGTAATAATACGAGTTAGATTAGAAAAAAACAAGGTTGAAGTTTTTCAAAGCAGCATAAATATAGATGGATGTATTTTATGAGATTGCTAACTTTAATAATATATTAATATAAGAATTTTACAAATGCGTACTTTTTACTTTTTATTATTGCTTGTCTATGCAACAAGTATTTCCCAAGCCCAAGACTATCAATGGAAGGTCTCTGATATTTCAGAGAATGAGTCGCCTTTTTGGAACAAATATATTTCTGCTTTAGATACGTCAACTTTTGTTATTGCAACTTCTGCGATAGGCTTAACATATTTTCGGATGATTCAAATAACAGAGGACTATGGTCAAACATGGGATACCATTTATTATGAAGATTTCACTGACAAAGGGTATCCCGATTTTTATAACTATTTATTTACAGATGTTAAATATTTAGATAAAAACAATATAATAGCACTTGCAGGCTATAAAAGAATGCTAAAAACATCAGATCAAGGGAAAACTTGGGTAGATACTAGTTATTTTGATGATGCTTTTCCATATACTAAAATTTGTTCAAGAGATAGCTTGGTTTTTGTGGCAGGCACTTCTACCAAATTTGCCAAAAGTACAGATATGGGAAATACTTGGAAGTTGATTTCTCCTGAATACCAAATAGATTCAGTTGAAAAATACGAACAGATTTTAGTAAGAGAGCCTGTTTTTTATAATGATAAATTATATATGTCAATTATTTTTAAAGATAAAGTAGAGTTTCTATCAAATATGAAATACTTTGTAGATAATATATATTTAGAAAGTACAGACGATGGGGAAACTTGGGAACAATTATTTACGAATAAGAATGCAATCGCGTCTACTTTTTATGCAGTAAATGAAGAATCTATAATTACTCAAACTACAGAAGTTACTTTCGAAGACTTACTTATTCACAGTCCCCAAGGAGGAATAGATACAGTTCAGGACGCTACACCGCATTATAAAATAGTCAAATATAATAAGAACTCTGGCGATTTGGTAATATTGGCTGATTCAAATTCTATAAATATGCAGAATTTGAATAGCTTGTCCATGTTTGATAATGTATTGTGTCTCAATTCAGTTTCAGGGACTTACATTTCTACTGACAGTGGCGTTTCATGGACAGAGGAAGTTAAAGCTAAGAATTTTTCAAGTTCTGCGCCATTTAACTCAATAGAAAGGATATCGCCAAATAAAGGAATGGCAGTAGGAATAGGATTTTTTTGCCACATTAGAGCCCTTAACTTCAGTTGCAGAGTCAAACGCTTATGTTTCTGACTTATCCATTTATCCTAATCCTATACAAAAGGGTGAAAAGCTGCAGTTAGAGTTTGAAGCAAAAGAAGCCGGTCTGTACTCATTTCAG
>JBFHIJ010000072.1:0-11015 GCA_041596515.1 Chlorobiota bacterium | reverse complement strand
CCATTTTCAATTTCAGACATTTCCAAGCCGGCAATTTTTTCATTGGTCTTTAGTTTTTCGATAAGTTGAGTCATATTCAGATCAGTTTTAAAGATTCTTGTTTGCTTCAGTGCTAAATTATCATCTGTAAACTCTGTGATACCCATTTTTTTGAGTCTTCTTTTATGGTAGCCAACGAGATACCATGACATAAACAATCCAAAAAAGAAGAACTGAAATAGCAGTCTCCATATTAGGAATTCATCATGAACTGCCCAGTCAAAAGCTGCCATAATTGTACCGTAAAGGACTCCTGTCCATAAGAATGTCTTTATGTATAATTTTGTTATTGGTTTCATGTGTGTTTTTCTTTTTAGTGTTTTTACCAGTAATTATTAACAGTTTGGAATTGACTAAATAAGTCTATCAAATTGTCGTAATGAAGAAGCTTAATATTCTCATTTCGATAAAGCCTCCTCCTTTCATCATAAGTCTTAGGATTTTTTTCAAAATCATATCTTCTTCCAGCAATCACTACAAAATTGATTCTTGTCTTATCTAAAGTTCTGAATTCATCAGGTAATGGAATCCTTGGATTTATATTTTGATTTGTGTACTTATCAAATACCAAATTTAGTGTGTGAAAATTTCCTTCAATCCATTTATTCCAGTCTCTCACTTGTTTCAAACCTTTCATTATAGTTTGACCAAATGAACCATCTTTTGTAGTGATAGAACCGCTTGGGTTTTCTAACTCAACAAATATAAAATGATACCCGTCTGAATTTTTGCCACATAATAAATAGTCAGCTTTGTAAGTTGATGTTAATTCAAATTCTTTGAAGAGATATGCATCATGATGTCCGAATCGATATCCCTCTTGAAAAATAGATGCAATCAGATTGTAATATTTATATTTATTAATAAAATTTAGAATATTTCTTTCAGTAATATCAGATTCCAAGAGTTTTTCGAAATCATCTCCTATGTTTTTTAGTGCAGCTTTGTCTTCTAAGCTATCTTTATTTAAATAGTTGTTTGGAAATAATGATT
The DNA here is from genome assembly GCA_041596515.1 of Chlorobiota bacterium. GTDB lineage: Bacteria > Bacteroidota > Ignavibacteria > Kapaibacteriales > UBA2268 > JBFHIJ01. Next base: position 9,983 of record JBFHIJ010000072.1, on the reverse strand, counting down.
CATAATGATACGCTGCTGAAGGTTTTAACTCATAGTATTTAGCATTTAAAATGCGAATACCAGAATTTCTTTTACAGTAATCTTCAGCTTCTTGATTTCTAGCATGTTCTTCTGTTGTCAGTACGTTATAATCTCTATCGTATAACATATTCTTTTAAGCCTCAAAATAACTTAATCATTATCTATACCAATCCCCAAATATACAAAAAACACATCATACTGCAATCTATAGTAAATTCTAATAAATATATCACACGAAAAAAAGCTGCCTATTTGTAGCGTTTGCACAGATAGACAGCCTCTTTATATTTTTAAGCAATGTGAAGAGTTTATTTCACAAGACCTAATTCTTTACCTACTTTAGTAAAGACATCAATCATTTTATCTAAATGATGTTTCTCATGAGATGCCATATAGCTAGTACGCATCATACTCATGTGAGGTGGCACTCCCGGTGGAATAAATGCGTTTACAAAAACGCCATTATCAAATAATTTCTTCCACATGGCAAATGCTATATCCACTTCACCTACTATAACCGGCACTATACCTGTTTGGCCACCAACTACTTTAAAGCCTACTTCGGATAGATGTTTTCTCATGTATTCAGCATTGTTTACCAATTTGTCTACTAACTCCGGTTGTTCTTCCAATATATCAAGTGCTGCTAAAGTAGCGGCACAAGACGGAGGAGTCGGGCTAGCACTAAAAATAATCGCAGGAGAATTATGTTTTAAATAATTAATAACTCTTTCCGGACCTGCTACATACCCACCAAGAGAAGCAAAGGTCTTGGAAAAAGTTCCCATAGTCATATCTGTTTCTTTCACTAAGTCGTAGTGGCTTGGAGTTCCGCGTCCACCTTTACCAATAACACCCACAGAGTGAGCATCATCAATAAGAACTCTAGCGCCATATTTATTCGCAACTTTAATCAAATCCGGCAAATTAACGATTTCACCAGTTACAGAAAAGACACCGTCCGACACGATAAATTTGCCTGCACCTTCAGGTATTTTTGCAAGGACTCTTTCGAGGTCTTCCATATCGTTATGCTTGTAACGTACAAAATCTGTAAAAGCACCTTTTGCTAACATTGCACCGCTAATAATGCATGCGTGATTTTCTTTGTCAGAGATAATATAATCACCTCTTTGAGCGATAGAAGAGATAACTCCTAAAGCCGTCTGGTAGCCTGTACTAAATAAAAGCACAGCTTCAACACCTAAAAACTTAGCAAGTCTTGCTTCGAGTTCAACGTGCAAATCTAAAGTACCAGTTAGATATCTAGAGCCTGAGCAACCTGTGCCATATTTTTCAACGGCTTGATTAGCCGCTGCTTTTACTTTTGGATGGGCTGTGAGCCCAAGGTAGTTATTAGAACCACCCATTATCATATTTTTACCACCAATAGTTACTTCCGGCCCTTCATTTTCTTGAATTGGGTGGAAATACGGGTAAAGCCCTGCTTCTTTTACTTCGTCAGCGAGAGTGAAGTCATAACACTTTTGGAAAACGTCCACTAAACACCCCATTTATAGACTATTTATAAATATAATTCATGTGTATATTACCAAGGAATACAAAGATATGATACTAAGTATTAATATAAAAACAAAATAATATTTCTTGAGATATAAATTTTAGGTATGTTTTTTGGTATACCAATTAATACTAATAAAATATCACTTGCGTTACTTAAATATATTGGTTAAATACTACGATAAAAAGTACTTTCTGTTACAATAAGGGAAATGAAATGCAGAAGATACTATTATACTGTTGGTTATTATTATCAACTACTTGCAATTTAGTATCTGAAGAGCAAGACAAATATTTATTGCTTAGAGATGCTGATAGTAAAAATTTTGGAGCTTTATTTGAATATATGGACGCTAACGCACCAAGCGAAGATGCTTTTGTAGCTTTGATGAGAATTGTAGCTCCACATATTAAAGGTAAGGACTGGGAAACCGTTGTTACATTACTTAATTCTTATAGCAATAAATTCCCTGATAAAAAAGAGGAAATAGAGAAAATTATTGGGATACTACAAGCACCGGAAGAGAATCTAATAGAAGACAACTTAGGTGATATTATCAATACAACTTCCTCCGAATTTTCACCTATTCTTAGAGCTGATATGTCGCAAATATATTATACTTCCAATCCGCTATCAAGAGCGGACAACCAAGAGGACATATATGTCGCAAATTATTCAGAAACTGAGGGTTGGTACCGAGCGTCAAAACTTAGCGGTGCAGTTAAAACTCGCCGTAGCGAAGCCGCTCAAAGCCTGAGTGTAGATGGTAGGACTATGTATGTCTATGGTAATTATGCTGATAGTTACGGACGTGGGGACTTATACGAATTTTACTGGCAGGACAGTTTGTGGGGTGGCAGAAAGCATTTGGAATCTCCTATTAATACGAAATATTATGAAGGCGATGCAAATATTTCAACAAATGGGGATGCACTGTTTTTTGTAAGTGAAAGACCCGGATCTGTAGGAGAAACTCATTTTGTTCCGGGTAATAAAGACACTGTCCAAAACTATTTTCATGGTTCATTTTTTGGGAATACTGATATTTATGTTGCTCTCAAAACTGACAGTGGATGGAGCAAGCCAATAAACCTTGGCTCTTCGATAAATACCCCTTTTGCAGAAAGGAAGCCTCAACTTCACGCAGATGGTAAAACCCTCTATTTTAGCAGCGAGGGGCATGCTGGGTTAGGCAGATTAGATGTATATGTATCTAAGCGATTAAACGAAGATTCGTGGACAGAATGGAGTGAACCGATAAACTTAGGAAAAGAGATTAATGGTTCAGGCAGAGATTGGGGTATATACGTAATACCTAAGGGTGACGATGCTTACTTTTCATCAAGTGATAAAATCCATAATCATGGGCTCTCTGATATTTATAAAATAAAGCTGCCAAAGTTTGCCAGACCACTTCCTGTAGTAGCTATCGATGGGAAAGTAATAGACCAAGATGGTAATCCGCTCCAGGCAGATATTGTATGGGAAGATTTAAGCATGGATAAAGAGATTAGCAAAATAAAAAGTAACTCCTCGGATGGGAAGTTTTTCTTTATACTTCCTGCCGGCAAAAAATATGGCTATCATGCAAGAAAAGATGGCTACTATCCTATTTCTAAGAATATCGATTTGAGCAAAACCAACAATTATAAGAATATCACAGACACTCTAACTATGGTAAACATAGATGATTTAGTAAACGGAACATCGCTAATTAATAATATTTTCTTTGAGTATGACAAGGCAGTTCTAATGCCGGAGTCTTTCCCTGAGCTTAATCGATTAATTCAAATGTTAAAAGAGTTACCTGACGTAAAAGTTGAAATAATCGGACATACAGATAACATCGGCACTGACGAATATAACTTAACCCTTTCAGAAGAAAGAGCAAAATCCGTAATAGAATATTTACGCAATAACGGGCTTAATGAAATGGAGTTTATTGCCAAAGGTTACGGCAAAAAAATGCCAATAGTGGATAACGAAACTGACGAAGGCAGAGCGCAAAACAGAAGGGTTGAATTCAGAATCATAAAAAATAAGTGACCTTATCTCGGTACTATGATATCAGCAAAAATATCTATATATTGATAAATTCTAAAAAATACCAGATGATTCTAAATGAAAATTATTATATTATTGCTATTTAGTCTTCTTGTCATGCAAAATAACATGACTGCCTCTAACAACAAAGATTCTATTAAAGCAAATGAAATCCAAAAGTTGTTGATTTTAGGGCGCTCATTAAGTATCCGCAACACAGATTCTACACTTTTAATATATAAGCAGGCAGTGATAAAAAGTCAAGACTTGCAAGATAAATATTATTTAGCTTTTTCGCTTGCGAACTATGGTGTCTCTCTGTCCTATATTGCAGAAGACAGCAATGGAATCGACACTTTAAAGTTATCTTCTCGAATCGCACAAGAGACAGATTCGGCTTATGTAGTTGTATATGCGCTAAGTCAGATAGGGACTATTTATAAAAAACTCGGCATATACGACAGTGCTTTTGTCTACTATAATCTGGCTGAGCAAAAGTATAATTCCTTTGTTGCGAATAAAGAAGTTATAAATGAAAGACCACTAAAAGTAGCATCTATCTTGTATACTGACTTCGGCTTATTATATAATGATATGAATTACTTTAAGGATGCACTGAGATACTACCATAAAGCATTAAAAATAGCAAAACAATTGTCGGATGATGTAAGACTTGCCGGCACCTATATCAATATTGCTAATGTATATAATGAAAATACAGAATATTATGATATGCAAAAAGCGTTGAAATATTATAGGAAAGGCCAGGCAATTTGTGAAAGAATTAACCACAGAAGATATTTGGCGAATGTGTATGGTAACTTTCTCAATATTTATACCGAACTCAACCAGTTAGACAGTGCTGAATATTACTATAAGAAGTCGCTTGCAATTATTAAAGATATTCACAATGATTATTCTTTTGCCAATGTACATATAGGATATGCAACTTTGCTTGAAAAAAAAGGCAAATACAAGCAACAAATTAAAGTGTTAGAAAAAGGATATGCCATCTCTAAAAAGAACTCTTATAATAAACTAAGTGCAAATTATGCTTTGAAATTAGCAATGGCATACAATCAGCTGAACCAACCTGCCAAAGCATATAATTACCTTTGGACTCATTTAGAATTACAGGACAGTCTATATGATCAAAGTATAAATGATAAGCTAATGCAACTACGAATTTCATCTTTACAAGAACAAAAAATAAACGCAATCAATTTAATAACAAAAGAGAAAGAGCTTTTAGCAGCACAAAAAGATACAAGTGCAATCATTAATATTTCTCTTTCTCTCGGGTCACTAATCTTAATGCTTGCAGCGTTCTTTCTTTACAGAGCAAATAAGCAAAAGAGTATTTACAGCTCCGAATTAGAAATCAAAAATGAAAAGTTGGATATTGCAATTCATGATTTGTCGAAATATCAAAAGGAGCTGGAAGAAACTAATCAATCCAAGGATAAATTCTTTTCCATTATCGCTCATGACCTAAGAAATCCGCTTTCAAGCTTTATCACAGTAACCGAGTTTTTGAATAATGACTTTGATACATTAGATAATGTAGAAAAAAAGGAGTTTATAAATGATATGTTCAATTCTTCTAAATTGCTTTTTGGTTTACTAGAAAATTTACTTTATTGGTCTCGCTCTCAGATGGGAGTAATTGAATTTAACCTTATGCAGTTAGATGTGAACTATCTGGTAAATCAGTGCGTAGAATTACTGCAGATGCAAGCAAATAATAAAAATATTACTATTTCAACAAGATTAGCAGAAAATCTATTGATAAAGGCAGATGCAAATATGCTGTTGACCGTTATTAGAAATATAATATCTAACGCTATCAAATTTACTCCTAAAGATGGTAAAATTACAGTAAGTACAGGTTCTTTTGAAAAATATGTTTATATTAGAGTTAAAGACTCTGGAGTTGGAATTACCGAAGAAAAAATTAAACAGCTGTTTGAACCGTCTAACTTTGAATCTAATCCTGGCACTAACAATGAAAAAGGCACAGGCCTTGGTTTAGTATTGTGTAATGAATTTATACAAAAACATAAAGGACGAATCGACGTAATTAGCTCGGTCAAGGAAGGCTCAATATTTACCATTTTAATACCAAAAAACTGATAAATGAGATATATTTTATTTATATTACTAATTATTTCTTCAGCTACGTTTGCATATTCAGAATCCTCTATAATTGATTTAGAGAAAAGGCTGGAGAATGCTGACATAGATGACAGAATAATTATACTTAATAAGTTAGCGGAACTTTACTCAGAAAGAGATGCTAATCGTTCCATAGACTATGCAACCAAAGCATGGGAACTTGCTAAGCCCAGGCAAAACAGAAGACAAATAGCCAGAGCATTTAATACTATTGGCCTCGCTCATATACACTCCGGCCAAACTCAAAACTCTATTGAATTCTTTAAAAAATCTCTTCAGCTTAATAAATTTCTAAAAGACTACTTAGAGCTAGCTAAGACAGTTAATAACATGGGGATTGCGCATAGATATACAAGTAACTACGGTGCTGCATTAAGATACCACCTTGAAGCTATAGAATATAGCCAAAAAGCTTCTTCAATAGAGCAGCTTGTGTCATCGTATAATAATGCAGGTATTGTTTTCAGAAATATTCAAATGGACAACAAAGCAATTAGCTTTTATAGAAAAGCCCTCAGTATAAGTGAGAATAATAATTATTTGGAAGGTGTTGCTACTTCCTTATCTAACATAGGGTCTTTTTATTGGTATAATAACAAAAATGATGAAGCTCTGCAATATTATGCAAAAGCTAAAGAGGCGTTTTTAAAAATTGATTCTTCCGGGGACGGTGTAGCCGGAGCCTATAATAATTTAGCAAATGTTTATCGCACACAAGGCGAATACACAAAAGCATTGGAATTATACCGTAAGTCATTAGATATGAGTACTGATAATGGTGATGTAAATCTTATGGCTGTTACTATGAAAAACATTGGAGTTTGCTATAAACTTAAAGAAGATTATGTTATTTCACTAGATTATCTGAGAAATGCACTCAAGCTGTCTACTGAAATATCGCTAAATAAATATATACTTGATACTTATTACGAACTGTCAGATTTATATTCTATACTTGGGAATAGCGATAAAGCACTAGATTATTATAAATTATATTCTGCCAGAAAAGATTCTCTATTTAATCAGTATACGACTTCTGTTGTTGCTGAGCTTGGTGTCAAATATGATATAAATAGCAAAGTACGCGAAAATGAAATGCTGAGAGCTGACATCCAAACTTCTGAAACGACTAGAAACTATATGGCTATAATAGTATTATTAGTATTTATTTTGGTTGCGGTATTGCTTAGTAAAAATAGATCTTCAAAAAAAGCAAACGAGAAACTAACAAAGCAAAATGACACTATTTCCAAACAAAAAGACGAACTGGATATGCTACTTCTCGACTTGAAAGAAAGTGAAGAAGCACTTAAATCTGCAAATAGTGCAAAAGATAAACTGTTTTCAGTTATCGGGCATGATTTGAAAAACCCAATGCAGATTATCCTTTCATCCTCTTCATTAGCTATGGATCATTTTAATCAGGGAAATACAGACAGGCTTAAAAATCACCTACTAAAAATAACAAAAAATACGAATATATCTTTAGAGTTGCTTAATAACTTGCTCACTTGGGCAAGATCTCAGAGCAAAGGCATTAACGTAGTTTCCCAGCAAGTGTTGATCGAATCTGTTATTAATCCCCTTAGTGATTTGTTAGACGAAATGAAATTTAGGAAAGAAATCAATGTCGTTTCTGAGATTGATGCTGATGCAACTGTTTATGCTGATGTAAATATGCTTTCTACTATCATTAGGAATTTACTTTCTAATTCGATGAAATATACCAATCGCAATGGCAATATTACTATATCTGCTTATAACCAAGATAACAAGCTGTATTTTAAAGTGGTAGATGATGGCGTTGGTATGACATCATCTGTAAAAGAAAAGCTATTTGATCCAGGCAGAAGCCAGACGACACCCGGCACTGAAGATGAGAAAGGCACTGGTTTAGGTCTGATTTTATGCAAAGAGTTTGTCGATAAAAATAAAGGACAAATCTTTGTAGAAAGCAAATTGAATGAAGGCACGGAATTTACTGTTATATTGCCTGCGAAAGACAACTCAGAATTATAATAATAAATATAGAAATCTGGTATGAATACAAAAGGTATTGTGCTTGCTGGTGGCAGTGGCACTCGTCTGTTTCCTATGACTGCGGTTTTTAGCAAGCAGCTTCAGGTGGTTTATGATAAACCTATGATATATTATCCTATATCTACATTGATGCAAGCAGGCATCAGAGATATTCTAATCATCTCTACACCCAATGATACTCCAAACTTTGAAAAATTGCTGGGTGACGGTTCCGCTTGGGGACTTAACCTACAATATGTGGTGCAGGACAGACCGGGTGGCATTGCAGAATCATTTATCTATGGTCACGACTTTATAGCAGATGATCAAGTATGTCTGATTTTAGGAGATAATCTGTTTTATGGTCCAATGCACTTTTTCCAGCAAGCAGTGAAATCCAATAATGGTGCGACTGTCTTTGGTTACAGAGTCAACAATCCATCTGCCTATGGGGTCGTAGAGTTTGACTCCGCCGGAAAAGTAAAAAGTATAGAAGAAAAGCCTGAATCGCCTAAATCAAAATATGCAATACCCGGCTTGTATGTATTTGATAACAATGTGAAAGACAAGGTAAAAATATTACAGCCCAGCAAACGTGGCGAACTTGAAATTACGGATTTGCAGAAAATATATCAAGCAGAAGGCAAACTAAATGTAGAGATAATGGAGCGCGGCATCGCATGGCTTGATACCGGAACTCCCGAATCGCTTATGGAAGCTTCTACATTTATCCATGCTATAGAAAAACGTCAAGGCAAAAAGATAGCCTGCCTCGAAGAAGTTGCTCTCGAAATGGGCTTTATTAATCATAGCAAATACCAATCACAAGTAGAATCTCTACCCAACTGTTCTTATAAAGATTATTGCCTCGAAGTACTAAAAGCTCTTTAGTATTTTGACTTGGTAAAGATTATCAATATGTTTGTAGTTTATACAAGTAAATAAATATGGAGTTTGAATGGATTTCCTTAATTCTGACAGCTTATTATACATTTGGGTAATTATCCCCGGTATGCTTTTTATAGCACGTATTCTTGATGTTAGTATAGGCACGATACGCATAATACTAATTAGTAAAGGATATAAAACTATAGCACCTCTATTAGGTTTCGTTGAAGCTTTGATTTGGGTAGTAGCTGCCAGCCAGGTAATGTCAAACCTAAATAACTTCTTTTACTACATAGCTTATGCCGCAGGCTTTGCTGCAGGTACTTATACCGGTATTTGGTTGGAAGAAAAAATCTCCTTAGGTAAGGTTATTGTCAGAGTGATTACTAACAGAGATGCTTCCGAGCTCCTTCACCACCTTAGAGAGGAAGAGTTTGCAGCTACAAGTCTCGATGCTGAAGGCAGATATGGACCTGTAAAATTGTTATTTATTATTTGCAAAAGAAAGTCGCTTGAAAACGTGGTAAATACTATAAAAGAATATAACCCAAACGCGTTCTATACCATAGAAGATTTGCGATATGTAAATGGTGGTGTGATACCTACAAAATCTACTTTATCTCGTAAACCCCGCTATACTAAAAGAGCTTTCAATATCAAAAAATAAGTGGAATATATCTACGGTTAGTTATAGAGGACTCTCTATTGTCAAGGAAGACAATTAAGTCGGGTATTAATATAACTTAGTCTCCAAACATTTGAAGTGAACTTAGATCTTAAAAGAATTCAAAAAAAAAGCTTAGAATGCAGAAAACATACTAAGCTTTTTTATAAATCTGGCATTTTTCATCAAGTGAAGTTTCCTAGTTTTCTTAAATTTTCTGATATAAGTATATTAATCAGCAGATGTGATGTAATGAATTATCCAAAGTGGTGACTCTTCATCAAAATCAACCGTAATTCCTTTAAAATACAGAGTCCACATTGGTTCTTCAGGGAAATCATTCATTCTCAGCCAGCATTGTTTTCTATCATAAGCAGAACAATAGTACATTCCAATTTCAGTACCGTGGTGCCATTCTAATCGCATGTTTTTAAGTTTTTCTATTTCATTTTGCATTATTTTTTACCTCCATGTATTATAATATACAAAAAAAGCCGCTCTAAGAAAATCTCTAATGAGCGGCTTTGTAAAATTATATTATTAGTCTTTTAGCTATTGAGAGAGTTCAAGAAATCATTATTTGATCTCGAGCCTTTTAGTCTGTCTAAAAGGAAGGCCATTGCATCAACTGATTGCAATTCGCTAAGCACT
>JBFHIJ010000071.1:0-11331 GCA_041596515.1 Chlorobiota bacterium | reverse complement strand
TACTCTAAACCTGATGATTGGGAAAAATTCAATGCCTTAGGTGTATCGCAATATGGTCAGATGACAGCAGGTTCTTTCATGTATATCGGCCCTCAGGGTATTGTGCATGGAACAACTATCACATTGCTAAATGCAGGAAGAAAATTCTCTAAAGGTGGTAGCGGTCTTGCAGGTAAACTATACGTTACAGCAGGTCTGGGCGGCATGTCAGGTGCTCAACCTAAAGCAGCGGTTATTGCAGGTTCTGTAAGTATCTGTGCTGAAGTTAACCCTAAACCTGCTAAAACTCGCCATGAACAAGGCTGGGTAGATGAAATATTTGACGATGTAGATAAAGTGATTGACAGAGCTTTGGAAGCTAAAGCTAACAAGGAAGCGGTATCTCTTGCATTCATAGGCAATATCGTAGATCTTTGGGAACGCTTAGTTGAAAGAAATATCGAAGTGGAATTAGGTTCTGACCAGACTTCTCTTCATAACCCTTGGGCAGGCGGTTATTATCCAGTAGGCTTTAGCTATGAAGAATCGAATAAGATGATGAGAGACGAACCTGAAAGATTCAAAGAAGAAGTTCAAAAAACTCTTCGTCGTCACGTAGCTGCCGTAAATAAAATGGCTGAAAAAGGCATGTATTTCTGGGATTACGGTAATGCTTTCCTTCTGGAAGCTAGCAGAGCAGGTGCTGACGTAATGAAAGAAGGAACTAATAAATTTAAATATCCTTCTTATGTAGAAGATATTATGGGGCCAATGTGCTTTGATTACGGCTTTGGTCCTTTCCGTTGGGTATGCTCAAGCTCAGATCCTAAAGATTTGGAAATGACTGACAAAATCGCAACTGAAGTATTAGAAGAAATGATGAAAACTGCTCCTGAAGAAATCAAACAGCAAATGGATGACAACATCCGCTGGATCAAAGAAGCAGGCAAAAACAAAATGGTTGTCGGCTCTCAGGCGCGCATTCTTTATGCAGATGCAGAAGGTCGTATCAATATCGCAAAAGCCTTTAATGATGCTATTAAAGCAGGTAAAATCTCTGAACCTGTTATCTTAGGCAGAGATCACCATGACGTTTCAGGTACGGACTCTCCGTTCCGCGAAACTTCTAACATTTATGATGGTTCAAGCTTCACCGCTGACATGGCTATTCATAACGTAATAGGTGACTCATTCCGCGGTGCTACATGGGTTTCTATCCATAATGGCGGCGGTGTAGGTTGGGGTGAAGTAATCAATGGCGGATTTGGTATGATGCTTGACGGCAGCGAAGATGCTGAACGCAGATTGAAAATGATGCTTCACTGGGACGTGAATAACGGTATTTCTAGAAGAAGCTGGGCTCGCAACGAAGAAGCAATTTTTGCTATCAAACGTGCTATGGAAGCAGAACCCAAATTAAAAGTTACACTTCCAAACATCGCAGATGATAATGTGATCGACGCAGCATTTGATAAGATTTTTAAGTAAAATTTTATCAGCCGCGGGGTTAACCCCACGGATGAAGACATACTATAACCCCAAGGTCGAGAAAACTACATAGAATTTTATAAAAGGGAGCTTCTGATGAGAGGCTTCCTTTTTTTTATTCTGAAATTGTCAGTTAATCCTAAAAATGTCATTTGAAAATATAAATAATCTCTAATGTCATTGTATGGCAAGGGGTTGAAACCCCTTGTTCAATCAGCAATTTGGTAATATTTTCTTACAAAGGAAGTAAGCATACGCCTTGGTACTACGGTCATTTACAGCACTTTTTATGGCATCTAATGACAAATCTGGGTTAATCGTATTACATATTTTGTATATTTGTCAGTAATACAATCTGCAATATTTCTCTTGAAGAATAACTATGACTATTGACCAATATATCTCTGTGTTGAATGAAAGATTCAAACTTGGCAACGCTACAGAACACTCTTTTCGTGGTGATTTGCAGCAACTTATAGAATCTATAATGCCGGACATTCGTGCCACAAATGAACCTAAAAGGCAAAGCTGCGGTGCTCCCGATTATATTCTTACCAGAAAAGAAATTCCTGTCGGCTTCATCGAAGCTAAGGATATTGGGAATAAAGACCTAGTAGGCAAGAAAGCTAACAAAGAGCAGTTTAAACGATATAAAAATTCGTTGAATAATCTGATTTTTACTGACTATCTTAGATTTTTGCTCTATAGAGATGGTGAGTTTGTAACTGATATTACTATTGGTGAAGTTACTGATAAAGGGATTAAGCCACTTCCTGAGAATTTCAGAGCTTTCGAAAATCTTATTAAAGATTTTTGCCTGCATGTTGGTCAAAATATTAAAAGTCCTAAAAAGCTGGCTCAGATGATGGCGGGCAAAGCCAGGCTTCTTTCAGATGTTATAGAAAAAGCTCTGGAAAGCGATAAAGATAATGAAGATAACAGTTCTCTGAAAGACCAGATGACGGCTTTCAGAGAGATATTGATTCATGACATCACGCCTAAAGGTTTTGCAGATGTTTATGCTCAGACTATCGCCTACGGTATGTTTGCTGCCAGACTGCACGATCAGACTTTAGATGATTTCAGCAGGCAGGAAGCGGCTGAGCTTATCCCTAAATCTAATCCTTTTCTGCGTAAACTTTTCGGCTATATTTCAGGCCCTGAAATTGATGACAGGATTAAATGGATTGTTGACAGTCTTGCCGATATTTTCCTTGCCACCAACGTGGAAATGATCTTAAGTGAATACGGCAAAGCTACTAAAATGGAAGATCCTATTATCCATTTTTATGAGACTTTCCTTAGCGAGTACGACCCTAAACTTCGTAAATCTCGTGGCGTGTGGTACACTCCTCAGCCTGTGGTGGATTTTATCGTTCGGGCTGTAGATGATATTTTGAAAACTGATTTTGGTTTACCGCAGGGACTTGCCGATACTTCCAAAACAAAGATAAAAGTTGACCAACTTGGCAAAAAAATTGAAAAAGAAGTACATAAAGTGCAGATCCTTGATCCTGCCACTGGTACAGGCACTTTCCTTGCTGAAGTTGTGAAACATATACATAAGAAATTCAAAGGGCAGCAGGGCATTTGGAGCAAGTATGTGGAAGATCACCTTTTGCCTCGCCTAAACGGATTTGAGCTGCTGATGGCGAGCTACGCTATGGCTCACCTTAAACTTGATTTGCTTCTGAAAGAAACAGGATACAAGCCCACAAAAGAGCAGCGTTTCCGAGTGTTCCTGACTAACAGCCTGGAAGAACACCACCCAGACACAGGCGGTCTTTTTGCAAGCTGGCTCAGTGCCGAAGCCAACGAGGCTAACCATATTAAAAGAGACACTCCCGTTATGTGCATTATCGGTAATCCGCCGTATTCTGGTGAAAGTGCCAATAAAGGCAAATGGATTATGGATTTGATGGAAGATTATAAAAAAGAACCGGGTGGGAAAATAAAGCTTCAGGAACGTAATCCTAAATGGATAAATGATGATTATGTAAAATTTTTGAGATACGGTCAGTATTTTATTGAACGCAACGGAGAAGGTATACTTGCTTTTATAAATCCACATGGATTTTTAGATAATCCCACTTTTCGCGGTATGAGATGGAATTTGCTTAAGACATACGATAAGATATATACTATTGATCTACATGGGAATAGTAAAAAGAAAGAAGTTTGTCCTGATGGTTCACCTGATTTCAATGTTTTTGATATTCAGCAAGGTGTTTCAATAAATCTATTAGTAAAAACCGGAAAGAAAAAAGCGAACGCCTTGGCTGAAGTGTACCATTATGATTTGTATGGTAAAAGAGATGACAAGTATCATTATCTTTTAGATAATACTCTTGGAAAAGTTCCCTATGAAAATATTCCAAATGAGAAGCCTAATTACTATTTTGTTCCGAAAAATTTTGGACTACAGAAAAAGTTTGATAATGGAATTCAAATCACTGAATTATTTCCTCAAAGCAGTGTTGGAATTGTTACATCTAGAGACTCTTTTATAATAGATGAAAGAATGGAATCTTTAATTAGTAGAGTTAAACACTTTTTCGAATTGGATAAAAATGAATTAGAGAACAAATATAATCTTAAAGATAAACATAGATGGAAAATAATTGATGTAAAGGCTGAAGCTAAGAGTTACAATTCTAAATATTTATGTAAACTTAACTATAGACCATTTGACGAAAGATATGTGTATTACAATAATTACTTTATTGAAAGAAGTCGAAAAGAAATAATGCAGCACTTCTTAAAAGGTCAAAATGTTGGTTTAGCGATAGGAAGGCAGTGGCAAGTTATAGGCTCACCTGTGTGGGATATAGTCTCGATTACTAAAACCATAATTGATTTAAATTATTATCGTCGGGGTGGTGAACTAGTCTTCCCTCTCTACCTATACCCTGAAGAAAATAAGCAAGAGAGCATAGGCGGAGAGACGGGCAGAAAGCCTAATCTAAACATGGAAGTAGTAAAGCAGATAGCGGATAAAATAGGACTGAAGTTCACAGCGGAAAAAGAAGAAACCGAGGGCACATTTGCACCAATAGACATTTTGGATTATATCTACGCAGTTTTGCATTCGCCTGCTTACAGAGAAAAATATAAAGAATTTCTGAAAATAGACTTTCCACGTGTACCATATCCGAAAGACACGGAAACGTTTTGGGCATTGGCGGCACTCGGCAGGCAAATCAGAGAAATACACCTACTGGAAAGCCCTGTAGTAGAAGAGTACATCACCCAGTACCCTATAGACGGAGATAACACAGTAGCTAAGCCAACATACAAAAAAGGTAAAGTCTACATAAATGACACCCAGTATTTCGATAATGTTCCGCAGGTAGCATGGGAGTTCTACATAGGCGGCTACCAACCCGCCCAAAAGTGGCTAAAAGACCGCAAAGGCAGAACGCTGGACTTTGAGGACATACTTCACTATCAAAAAATGATAGTAGCTCTCACAGAGACAGACCGCCTAATGAAAGAAGTAGATAAAATTGTGGTAGAGTAATATCTTAAACCCGTCGATTCCTGGCGGGTTTGGTTTTTTCACCCCGCCAAAGTAGATTTTTGGTGCTGTGGCAAAAGTTGAATCAAGCCTTATTTTTTTTAAAATTTGCCAAAAAAGCTACTGATATCAAAATACACTTTCTCTACACCATGATCATTTGTTTCTACTGACATTATGTCAAAAGGGGTGTCTTCTTCAAAAACTAATGCTTGCGAAGTAAATTTTAGCCCCAATATATTTAGAAGAACGTATTCGTCTCTTACGCACATTACCTTAAATGCTGTTTTAGCAGTCAATCCGTCTCCAGAGCGAAGAATTCCATCTACCAATTTATTAAATTTATAGAACCATTTTTTACTTTCATCAATCTTACCTGCATTTTTGCTCGATATATAGCAGAAATACTTATTCTCTATATCGAAAGGTGCCATATCGGCTACGTTTTTACCCACTTCATAAGCCTTTAACCAGTCTTCTTTGCTTGGGTTTTTATCTGTAAGAATCTCGCGAATTAGCTTTTGTTGAATTGCTGTGCTAGCTCCATATCCTACAAAACCTTCTTGATCTGACTGGCCGTAATAGAGAGCGTTATAGTCAGATAAAGTTAAAGTGGTATCATTAGCTTCAAATCGTTCAAAGAGCGCCTTATACTCATCTTTTGTAACTGCCCTTGTGATAAACTTATCACCACCTTCTTCCACAGACTTATCCAAAGTGTAATCTTTCCTATGTTGATCTTTGACAGAAGAGCAAGACGAAAAGACAAAGAAGCTTAGAACTAATAAAAATAAAATCTTAGGCATATTTCCCCCTTATTAAAACAACAGTATTACAACATAGTTATATTGTATCTATTTATACAAATATTTATTATACTTTTTTATATATCTGTAGATTTTTTTCCTCTATAATCTAATGGCATGATAATGTGCAGCAAGCCAAACATTTAGTATCTGTACCTTGCTCATCTTTTTAAATTGTCTTCAAGTGTCGCATAGTCATGCTTTACTAAATATTTGGATAATATTTAAGATTAGTACAAAAAGAACAGTGTAGCTCGAAGTATAAATGTTGGAATTTTGGGAGACATACTATCCAGTTCTACCAGCATTAGTCATTTAGATAATTTCTGCTAAACTATTTTGGTCTTTATCTTGTACTATTCTCTGATATAAGCTAAATTAGAGAGATTGTCAGACATAAAATGTAAATTGAAATGATAAAATATATTCTAATAAGCCTATTATTATTCTTAGTGTTTAGCATTACCAATCTTGAAGCTCAATCTCTCAAAGAACTTAAGAAAATGCAGCTCGACACTAACTCATATCCACTATGGGATACATATATTAAAAAATATGCTCCGGCGGATTCTGCTTTTGAATTGGTGAATCACTTTGGTCAAATACATCTTTTTGGCAAGCGCTACGCTGTTGCCTTTCGTGTTTATGATATGTATCAGGGATTGTTTCCCAATAGAGAAAAAAGCTTTGGCAAACTTTTAAACGTATGTTTAAATCAAGCCATTAGCCAAAAAGTACCTCGCATTTATTTTCCTGAATATCACAACATTGTTCTTAAAAATGCTCCCAGCGAAGAGGCTTTTGTGGCTGTTCAGAAAATCGCAGGTTATTATACTGATATTGCATACTTCGATTCTGCAGCCATTGTTTATAGGGGGTATAAGGAGCTATTTCCTAAAATGGAGCAACGGTTTGATAAAATAATAGACTTGCTTGAAAGAGAGGAAGAAGAGATACTTTCTAATTCATTTGGCTCACCTCTAAACACGCCCGCTAACGAATGGGATCCTAACCCTACTCCTGACGGCAAACGCCTTTTCTTTTCTTCTAACAGAGCCGGCACAGAGGGTGGATCTGATATTTGGTTTTGTGATATTGATTCAAATGGCTTTAATGAAGCTATGCGACTTGGTGGCGGAGTTAATGGAAAAAATAGCGAAACAATAGATAACGTATTGTTTGATGGGTCGGGTTTAACACTCTCGGGAACCTTTGCCGGTACATTTGGGCAATATGACATTTATACATTTATAGCAGATACTTCCGGGCAGTTTTATCTAAAGCACCTGCCTTACCCAATCAATACAGAATATACTGATGAGTCTGCCAATATCACAGCTGACGGCCAATCTCTTCTATTCTGCTCTGACCGACCAGGAGGCATAGGTGAGTTTCATGCAATGAACTCACATTATCATGGAAATTTTATGGGCAATACAGATATATATATTTGCCTTAAACAAAACAATAAGTGGACCGACCCTATAAATCTTGGCGATGTCATTAATACTCCTTTTGCTGAGCGAACTCCATATTTACACCCGGATGGCAGGACTTTATATTTTAGCTCTGATGGTCATTATGGGTTAGGAGGCTTGGATGTATTTGTAAGCCATAGGCTCTATGATAGCTCATGGACAGATTGGACCGAACCTGTGAATTTAGGCAGATACATAAATACAAGCAGAGATGACTGGGGCTACAAAGTATCAACTGATGGCAAAACCGCTTACTTTGCTGCTGATCAATTACTCGGAGGTCAAGGGGGGTGGGATATTTATAAACTTAATCTACCTAATTTTGCAGCAGCAAATCCACTTGTTACTGTATACGGCAATGTTAGAGATGTAGAGACCGGAAATCCTATTTCAACTATTATTAAGTACGAAGACTTAAGTACAGGAAAATTTTTAGGTGAAATTATTAGCAGCTCTGAAAATGGTGCGTATATGTTAGCTCTTCCGTTGGGTAAATATTACGGTATTTATATAGAAAAGCTAGGATATGTTCCTTATTCTACAGATTTTGACTTAAGCAAAGGTAAAGAAGAAAGTTTTCATCATGACATTGATATGCAGTCCATCCGTTCGGCTGTTAAACAGCAAAAAGCAGTCAAAATAGATAATATCTATTTTGATTATGACATGGCAACACTTAAACCGGAATCAATGCCTGCGTTGCAGAGATTTTCCAAATTCCTAAAGCAAGAGACAAGTTACAGCATAATGATTGAAGGGCACACAGACGAGCAAGGCTCTTTTGACTATAATATGGAGCTCTCGCTACAAAGAGCTCAGGCAGTTATGGACTTTCTGATAGAAAGTGGAATCGAAGCAAAAAGATTAAGCATCACAGCTTATGGTAAAACTATGCCTATCTCAGATATAAAAGGAAGGAATCAAAAAAACAGAAGAGTATCATTTAGACTTTTAAGCAAATAGTACAACAACTATCGTAATATGAATTACAATCAAATTCGTCAAATAGGATTACTTCCTATTTGTTACCGAATAACACAAGTAATCTGTAGGATGCAAAAAGCACTATACTCTTTTGTAAATATGTTACAAAGTATAGTGCGTCGCATAGAAATTACAAATCCAAAAATGTCATTTTAACAGATAAAAAAGCTCAAATTCATTGTATGGCAAGGGGTTGGAACCCCTTGTTCAATAGGCAATTACGTAATATTTTCTTACAAAGGAAGTATGCGTGCTCCTTGATTTTACGGTCAATTACTGCAATTTTTATGACATCTAATGACCTATCCAGGATAAATAAATCTTACCGTACTTCTCTTGCACCGAATTCCTCTATGATAGTTCTTTCCACAGGGTGTAAGTTGGCAAGATCTTCTTTACTTGTAATTACTGTAACATTTTCATGTTTTTTGGGACTATCTTCAAATTGTGCTGACTCTTCTTGTCTCTTAAGTGCAGCGGCAAACTCATCTCTGTCGTTTGACGGCTCTTTTGATTCAGAAAGAAATGAAGTAATTTCTTCCTTAAGCTCCGCTTTAGTTGGCAGAGCTGAAACAAGGTCAGCTATTGTCTTTTTTTCTAATTTTTCCTCTTCACCAGGTAGTATTTTAACCTGTTTGCCGAAATATTCGCTTGCCACTTTGCTTAGTTCTTCTTTCTTTGAACCTAATATAGATCTTTGAAAAGTTTGAGTAGCAAATAGCAATACTTCTCCATCAAAGAACTTAGCTTTACACTGTTTTGCAATAGCCAGTTCTGATAAGCACTTTGTTTCTAAAAAAGCATCCCAATTAGATTCTAATGTTGATTTAGAATTATCATTTATGGATTGCGTACTGCTAACTGATTGCTTTGCAGCGACTTCCTTTTTTACTAGAGGAGCCGAGTACTGAGCTTCGTGAGTTTCAGATGCTATATCAGATTTTTTTTTTTCGTCTTCTGCTATATTAGGAATATTTCCTGAAGCCATCTTAGCTCTCAAGTCTTGCAGTTCTGCAATAAGAGTACTAATTTGGGTAACAGAATCCATCGAAGCTAATTGGACTAAAGTCATTTCAAATTTTATTTTTGGCTGGGGAGCAAACCTTAAATTTAATTCTGCCTGAGTAACAAAATTGATATACCTAATCAAATCCTCTTTTGTATAGCTATCTGCAGTTTCTCTATATTGTTGCAGATAGGCTTCAGAAGTTTCAATGAGTTTGGTTTCTCCGGTTACCTTAATAGTAAGGATATTTCTGAAGAAATCTATTAGGCCATGCAGAGCTTCTTTTAGGTCATAACCTCTATTAACTACGCCATTAGCGATATCAAACATATCCGCCAAATCATGTTTTAACATAGAGTTGCTTATCCTGAAATAGAAATCTTCATCTATCAGGTTCAAAGCGTCAGCCATATCTTTATAGCGAATATCTTTACCACAAAATGCAACGACCTGGTCAAATATACTTTGACTGTCTCGCATAGAGCCATCACCCTTCTTGGCTACCGTTATCAGAGATTCATCATCTACAGAAATGCCTTCGCTATCTGCAATAAACTTCAATCTATTTACTATCGAATCTATTTCCATCCTTCGGAAGTCAAATTTTTGGCAACGACTAATGATTGTCGCCGGCACCTTATGTGCCTCAGTAGTTGCAAAAACAAAGATCAAGTGAGGCGGTGGCTCTTCGAGCGTTTTTAGCAGTGCATTAAACGCAGAAGTCGAAAGCATGTGCACCTCATCGATGATATACATTTTATACTTACTGCCCGACGGTGCATATTTTGCATTTTCTCTAAGTTTTCTTATGTCATCCACACTATTATTTGAAGCTCCATCAATCTCTATAACGTCCATAGACTGACCGTTTAGAATATTGATGCAGTTTTCGCATTCGTTGCAGGGTTCATTATCAACCGGGTTTAAGCAATTTACTGCACGCGAAAGAATACGCGCAGTAGTAGTTTTTCCGACCCCACGCGGACCGCAAAACAGATATGCGTGGTGCACTCTATTATTTTTTATTGCATTTTTTAAAGTATTTGATATATGCTGCTGCCCCACAACGTCCGAAAAAGACTGAGGGCGCCACTTTCTGGCAGTAACAACAAAATCTTTTGCTTGAATTTGCTCACTCATATTTATTTGCTCAAGAAGTCATAAACTTTTTCAATATACATATCTTTTCCGTCAAATCTACCAAAAGTTGGATTTTTGAGCCACTCACCCAAATTCACATATTTACCTTTCCCAAAGGGAGTTATCTCTGCGATATGGCGATGGCCCATTACTACATAATCGATATTTTCATTATCAATTTTGTTTCGTGCAAAGTCTCTCATTCCATCAGACTTTCCATAATCTTTCTTTTTAGTATATTTCCGGCTTTTTCTGGAACTATTAAGAGCAAGATTTATGCCGATATCAGGATGAATCCATCCATATAACCAAAGTGCAAATCTATTTCTTAGTATTGATCTGAGTATCAGGTAGCCTCTATCATGGTAAGCTTTCCCGTCTCCGTGTGAAATATAGAAGCGCTTGCCGGCGTGCTCTCTTGTTATATCAGATTTTATTATTTCAATTCCAAGTTCTTCTTTGAAAAAAGCAAGATGACCGAAGTCATGATTACCCATAAGATATTCTATCTTTATACCTGATTCTGCAAAATCAGCAAGGGCTGCCAGACTACGGACATATATTTTAGGTATAACCGTTTTAAATTCAAACCAATAATCAAAGATATCTCCTACTAAATAGAGCACTTCGCAATCATCTTTGATTTTATCTAAGAACTCAATAAAGAGCTTTTCTCTTTGCAAATCGGAAGCACGATCGTCATGCCCAAGATGCACATCGGAAACAAAATATATCATATAGCTTATACCAAAATAACATTTATCCACATTGCAATTTAACTTAAGACGATGAAATGTTCAAATATAATGATAAGAAATATTTAGCAATTTCTTTTTGCATACTAATCCAGATAGTGTATAATATTTAGATATATTTATGCAATTATTTTGTTTACGCATAGTCATTATTTATATATATTTTTATTTTTTTTAT
>JBFHIJ010000070.1:0-12017 GCA_041596515.1 Chlorobiota bacterium | reverse complement strand
CAATAAATCCTGACTACAAATGTATAGGATTTCGTGCAGGTGCTTATGGTATAGAACCATCTGAGAATATAATTACAGCTCTAAATGAGCTCAATTTTCAAGTGGATAGTTCTGTGACAAAAGGTTTCGTAAATCCAGGATTTTTTGATTTTTCTAATGCTCATTCTAATTTCAAACCTTGGAATGTATCTACAGAAGATATCAAGAAAAGTGGCTCTTCAGATCTATTGGAATTTCCTATTTATGCTGTCACTGGAATTGAGAGTCAAGTTCTTAAAAAATTTGTACCTAGTCTCTATTACAAATTAAAATTTGGAACTTCTCCAACTTCAGAAGAATCCGAATGGGCTAAAGAACGTGACCGAATCAAAGAAGAACGCTATCCTAGAAATAGGCGATTCTATAAAAAAGGCAAAAAAAATCTGAAGTGGTTCGCAAATGCTTTGCTTTCCAAAACTTCTATGCAGTTGGATTATGACTATCTTCCTGCAAGTGCATTTATGAAGGTAATTGAAGATTTACTTAGGCAAATTGAGAAAGAAAAGTTATCTGAAAAATATAATTTTCTTCCGATAATTGCCTCAGGACATACTAAAGATATGCACAGTATTGAAAATTTAGAATCTATAGTAAAAAGTATATCAGATAAATATTCTGGTACTATAAAATTTATGACTCTTACTGAAGCTGTTAAAAAATGGAAAAATAAATAGGACTCTAACCTTATGAATATTCTTGTTATTGGTGGGGGTGGCAGAGAGCACGCTATTACCCATGCGCTGGCAGTCTCTGAGTCTGCCGGTGATATTTACGTTGCTCCGGGGAATCCGGGCATTTTAACGATTGCTAAAAAAGCTGATATTGATATTAATAATTTTAATGCTGTGGCTCAGTTTTGCAAGGCTAATGATATTACTCTCGTAGTGGTTGGCCCTGAACAGCCTCTTGCTGACGGCATGGCTGATGCTCTAACTAAGCAGGGTATCTTCGTTTTTGGCCCTATGCAGAAAGCTGCTATGCTGGAAGCTTCCAAAGGCTTTGCTAAAGATTTTATGGCTAAGTATAAAATCCCGACTGCGGCTTATGAAACTTTTGATGCTACTCAAAAAACTCAGGCTATTGACTTTATCAAAGCTAATTTCCCTGTTGTGCTGAAAGCTGATGGGCTTGCAGGCGGCAAAGGCGTACTAATCCCTGAGACCGCTGACGAAGCCATATCTCAGCTTGATGAGATGTTTGGCGGCATGTTTGGTTCAGCATCGGAACGTATCGTTATAGAAGAGTTTATGGAAGGTGAAGAAGCTTCTGTTTTTGCTATTTGTGATGGCAAAGACTTTGTTACACTTGCTCCTTCTCAGGATCACAAACGTGCTTTTGATGGTGATCTAGGCTTAAACACAGGCGGCATGGGTGCTTACGCTCCTGCGAAAGTTGCAACAGATGAAGTAATTGCAATAGCTCATAAAGATATAATCGCCCCTGTTTTGGAAGGAATGAAGTCAGAAGGTTCGCCTTATATAGGTTGCCTATATGCAGGTTTGATGATTAAAGACGGCAACCCACGCGTTGTAGAATTTAATGTTCGCTTTGGTGATCCTGAAACTCAGGCTGTACTTGCAATCTTAGATGCTGATTTTGCCGGATTACTTGATAGCGCTGCGAAAGGCAAATTAGATAAATCCACGATCCGCAGTGTTGCCTCTAAATCTGCATGCTGTGTTGTGATGGCTTCAGAGGGCTATCCGGGCAAATGCGAAAGCGGCTTTGAAATAAATGGTATAGAAGAAGCAAGCAATGATAACTTAATTGTCTACCAAGCAGGCACAAAAGATGCGAACGGCAAAGTTGTTTCAAACGGCGGCAGAGTTCTCGGCGTTACCGGTCTTGGCAGCAACCTTCAGGAAGCAATTGACAAAGCCTACATCGGCGTTAAAAAAATCGACTTTAACAATCATTTCTATAGAAATGATATTGGCAAAAAGGGATTGTAAGTTTTTTATTAGGGCAAGGGGCTTAAGTCCTTTGTTCAGATATATTATGGTTGCAAAAAGGAGGCTGAAAGCCTCAAAGATTTTAGCCCCGGGGCAGCACGCCCCGGGTGTTCTATATAGCTCAACTCTTGAGCCCTGTAAGGGCGGTAAGTTTTTTTATCTATGATATAGAGAAGAGATTGAGGTTTCGTTTTCCATTTCTTTTATATTCTTACTATATCAATATTTTCAACATTAGATGTAATATATTTTTTCTGTTTTATTGTAAGTCTATTATGTGAAATATTGAAACACTTCATATTCTTCAATTTTAAACAATCATTGAGAGTAAAAGTAAATGCTTCTAAATCAGACATTTGATATAAACAGTTGTTTGAAATATCGATTCCTACTAATTCATTCAACTCAAAGAGGTCCCAAGGAATATTACTAATTTTATTACCACTAATATATATCCTCTTTAACTTCTTCATATCTGAAATGAATTCTGGGAAGCATTCTAAATTATTATTATTCAAATACAAATTCTGCAAATTCAATTCTGAAAAAAACATTGGTAAAGCTTTGATATTGTTATATTGCAAAACCAAATATCTTATATTCACTAGAATATTAATATCTTTAGGCAGATTCTCCAATTGATTATGATGTAAATATAAATGAGTAAGATTATCTAAATCAGTAATATTATTGGGCATAGTTCTAAGCTGATTGTGTTGAAGAAACAACCTTTCGATATGGATATTATCCAAAATTCTTTTTGATAACTTTTCTAATTGATTGTTTTGTGCATATATATATTTTAATTTAGTTAGGTTGTTTAAATTAGTTGGGAATTGTGATATTTTATTATAGCTAACATTTATATATTCAATACTCGATAAATCGCCTATGCTTCTAGGCAATTCCCGAAGCTCATTATGTGAAACATCTAGCTTTCTTAATGAAGACAGGAAACTAAAACAAATGATATTTCCTAATGAAACAATGGCATTATTTCTAATATTAAGTTCTACAAGATTATGGGAATATTGAAACTCAATTTTTGTCAATCTATTATTATTTAGTCTAAGAACTTTTAATTTTTCAAGTTTGCTTATATGACTTGATATATATTCAATCTTATTATTACTTAAATCTAAATAATTGAGATCCTTTAAATCAAATAAACTCTCAGGAATGCTTTTCACATTACAATTTTTAATTTGTAAGTACTCTAAATTTTTTAGCTTGCATATATTTTTAATATCTTGTCTTTGCAATTCTAAATCTTTTAATATCAATTTCTTTGTATCAATTGAATATTTTATACCTGCAACTTTACAAACTCTTTGTCGAAATAGCCAAAATAATATTAAAATTCCAAACAGTATATACATGAAGTAATCCATCGATTCCTAACTTATGTATTATCTAAATGATTAATTATAAAAAAAAACTATTAATAATATTATTCTTCAATATACAACAAATTTTATTCTCTCCAACTCTTCAACTCTAATCCAAGAATATTTTTTTTATAAAATTTTACTTGTCATAACAAATAATATTATTATATTTGTCATGACAAGCGTTTCTTAAATATACCTTAGAGAGCAATATGAACATCACAAAATTTATCGAAATGTATAAAGAAGCCTTTAGCAATTATGAGTTACCTGTTGCAGTGTGGTACTCGGAAGAACCTGTAGGCGATATTTCAAAAGCAAAAGGCTGCTTTATTCAAGACCTTAAGATTGCACGCGAAGGCGGAGTTATCAGCTTTGATGCTGAATCTATTTCTTGTCCCGGCGGCAAATTATATTGTGGATTTACTGATATGCCGGATTTTATTCCTCCGTATGTATCTCTTAAAGAAAGATATAAAGACACTCCTGAGCAGATGGTGGATTTTATCAAAAGTTTAGGGCTTATTGATATGTCAGGCAAATACCTTAATTTTGCATCTATTACTCAAATTGAAAACTTTGAATCTGTGGAAGGTCTGGTCTTCTTTGCTAATCCTGATGTTATGTCGGGTCTGGTGTCTTGGGTACATTTTGATCATAACAGAGATGATGCTGTGTGTGTGCCTTTTGCTTCAGGATGCAGTGCTACAGTTGCTCAGACAATCACTGAAAACAGAAGAAACGGTTACAGAACTTACTTAGGTATGTTTGATCCTTCTGTCAGAGTGCATATACAATCTGATGTAATTAGTCTTTCTATACCGATGTCCAGATTTAAAGAAATGTATCAT
This sequence comes from Chlorobiota bacterium, assembly GCA_041596515.1. Taxonomy (GTDB): domain Bacteria; phylum Bacteroidota; class Ignavibacteria; order Kapaibacteriales; family UBA2268; genus JBFHIJ01. Next base: position 7,787 of record JBFHIJ010000070.1, on the reverse strand, counting down.
ACTTTCAGCGAGTCTTGCCTGCAGGGTACTCACGGCTGGAAAAATGTACAAAAGAGAATAGTAGCAAATGAAGATTAATCTTGAAGAATCCGCTAATCACAGAGTGGCGATGTTGGGTGCCTTATTAAAAAGGCAAATTTTTAGAATCATTGCTAAAAATAAGGTCGAAATAACGCCGGATCAATGGGTTATACTATATTATCTGTGGCAGACAGACGGGCTTTCTATCGGTGAGCTTGCGGACAAAACTAATAAAGATTTTGCAAATGTTACCCGCATAGTCAATAAACTTGAACAGGCAGGTTACGTTGAGAAAATAAAATGCAGCACTGATTCGAGGAAGTTATCCGTGCACGTTCTTCCTAAAGCTGACGGAATTAAAGATATAGTTCAGCAGTGTTGGCAGGAATCTATGGATATAGCTTTAAAAGGCGTTAGTATCGAAGAACAAAAAAAGCTAATTGAAATAATCGATAAAATGGAAAATAATATCTTAGACGGTCTGGAAAGTGTTCAATAAAAGAAATATTTAGAACTCGCCATCTTAGAGCAACTATTTTGGCGAGTTTTTTGATTGTATAAATCTAAAAATGATTCTATTTATATAGGTAATAACAATGTCAAAATTTTTCCGCAGATATGTTATTGTGCTGTTGGTTCTCAATTCTGTTGTGCTGTTGGGTCAGGTTTATCCGGAGGGTGCGCCTCCATTCGCTCGTTTAGTGAACTTAGTTTTTCTTGTTTTGAGTCTCTTGTTCTTTATCTATATCGCCATCAAAAAGCCAAAAATAAAATAAGTGTTCTCTAGTATCTTTCCCCGCAACTACTAAGTTCCTAGCTTCAATCTGCTTTTTGCGGCCATACCTGTGGAATACTTTGGCGGTGAGTTATCAAATAACTTTTGTATTTTTGGGATATTGGATTTATAATATATATCTACAAAAGAGATAAGAATGGTGTTAGATAAAAAAAGTAAATGGTCTTTGCTGATTAGCATGATGGGCTTTTCTGTGTGGCTGGGTGCTAATATTTTGAGATCTTCGTTTGCTTATAATTTGTTACTTATAGAAGATGGGATGCCCCTCAATATGGGCATTTCTCCTGATAATATATACTTTGCTATAAGGCAGTATGCCGAAATGTTCTTTTTACCTAATCTTGGCTATGGGCTGTTTTTTATTGGTATCTTGTTGCTACTCTTTTTCAACCGCAAAGAGATAAAAACTTTTGGCTGGATTATGATGGCAGGGCTTTTCCTTCTATTAGGACTACCCGGTGAACTATATAGTCATTATTTAGATTGGCGTCTGATAAATGATTTTAAAGATAATTTTATTAAAGATATTTATGCAACTCAGATAAAAGATTACTTTCTAATTCGTTTTCAGAATAATGGTATCAAGGTATTTTCTGTGCTGGCATTTATGTCCAATATTTCAGCAGCAGTATGCTTACTGTACCAACCTCTACAAAGATTTGTAAATAAATCAGATAAGGTGAATGATGAAACCCAAAGAAATGCATAAAGAGTTACTGGAAATAGCTAAAACTCTGGGCGTGAAAGTCAGAAAAGGTGATGGCAAGTTCAGAAGTGGGCTATGCATGGTAAACGACTTACCCGTGATTGTTATAAATAAAACTACACCTGTGGAAGGTGCAGTTTCTGTTATTGCAAAGGGGCTCGGCTCTTTAGATATAGATAATATATTTATTAAGCCGGCAGTGAGAGACTTTATAGAGGGCGAATCAGTTACTGCACTAAAAGAGCAGGACTTCGAGTTTAAAGTAAATTATTAATTACGTTGATTTTACTATTTAACATTCCACTATTCGATACAATATTTACTTCCACTTTTAGAAGCGGTAACCTACGCTTAGACCCGGCCATGGCATAGGCTTCCAGTTAATCAGAAGTGCGTTTAAGTTGATTCTAAATATAAAATGCTTCCAACCGTGCCATCTCCATCCGGCAATAACAGTCGGCATGTAGTATTCTTTATGACTATCAAAAAATAAACCACCATTAGAAAACTTAAGAAAAGTCATGCCACCACCTAACTCTAAATAACTACCATTAGAACCTAAGTTGTAAGAATATTCTAAATGAAAAACGTGAGAGTCCGATTCTAGCATAGGTAATGCACCAAGCGTAAAAGCTGATAAATTTGAATCTTTACCTTCAACCAAAAAACTTAAATCAAGCGACCCCAAAAAAGTAGGTCCTAAAAGAGTCCCCTGCAGCCCAATCGAGGATTCAGCTGAATGCTGCTGGCTAAAAGCTTTTACATTAAAAAATACCAAACATAAAATAAAAACTACTACAAGCTTCATAATTTTTGACTCTTACACTATAAAAATACTTATATTTTAATATATTAAACAAATATAGGCTAATAATTTATATATTTCAACTTAAATTATACAATCACATATTTTTATTTGCTTCATATCCATTTTACATATATATTTGTCATGACAATTACAATACAACAACTCTAAAAGGTGCATCATGGATATCAAGAATTTTATCGAGCAATATAGACATGCTTTCGGAAGCTACGAATTGCCGCTTGGCATCTGGTATACTGATGCCCCTGTCGCTGAGCCTCAAAAATCAAAAGGATGTTTCATTAAAGACTTAAAAGCAGCTCGCAACGGAGAATTTGTTAGCTTTAACTTGGAGACTATATTTTGCCCGGGCGGAAAAGTATATACCGGGTATATGGAAATGCCCCAATTTTTACCGGGTTTTGTGTCCGGAAAAGAGAAGTATAAAGAAACACCGGAAATGGTGGAAAATTTTGTAAAAGAATTAAATATGAGCGACAAGTCGACAAAGTATCTGAATTTTGTATCTATAGATAAGCTCGAGTCTTTCGAATCGTTAGAGGGTTTAGTATTTTTTGCAAACCCAGATGTCATGACCGGACTTATTTCGTGGGTGCATTATGATACAAATAAATCAGACGCTGTTTCTGTTCCATTTGCATCGGGTTGTAGTGCTATAGTTGCTCAGACAGTAGTAGAAAACAGAGAGAATGGGCATCGCACGTTTCTTGGGTTGTTCGACCCTTCAGTACGCCCTCAGGTTGCAGCTGATGAATTAAGTCTATCTGTTCCCATGTCTCGCTTTGCAGAGATGTATCATACATTCGGCAAGTCTTGTCTTCAGGGAACTCACGCGTGGAATAATGTTAAAAAGAGAATAGAAAATAATGGAAATTAAGTTAGAAAATTCGCCGAATCACAGAATTGCTATGCTGGCTATTTTACTCAAGAGACAAATATTCAGGATTATTGCTAAAAACAATCTGGATATTACTCCCGAGCAGTGGATAGTAATGTATCACTTATGGCAGCAAGATGGCTCGACAGTAGGCGAAATAGCTCTAAATGCTAAAAAAGATTTTGCAAATGTAACAAGAATCATTGAAAAGTTAGAAAAAGCAGGCTACATTACAAAACGCAAAAACCTCGCAGACTCAAGAAGTTACACTATTCATTTACTTCCAAAGTCCGATGAAATTAAAAAGCCTATACAGCAATGCTGGAAAGAGTCTATGAATATTGCTATGGAAGGTATTAACAATGAAGAGCAAGAATTTCTCATTAAAATTCTAGATAGAATAGAAAAGAATGTGATGCAAAATCTGGAAAGTTTGCAGTAGTAAATTCATCTAAAAAATAAACTATAATACCCCAAATCAAATAGCTGATTAAAAAAATTCCCGTTTTTTATTATTCTCTATATAGAGGGTAAAAAACGGGAATAATATTTTCTTTTTTATAATATGATTTAGCATCTATGTGCTAATATAAAACCAAGATTCATAGGTACACTTATAGCTTGTGTTGCATATAGAGCAGTTTGCAAGCCCTTTACCTGCTCTCTATATAGTTTTTTGTATCTGGGGGTTGACAGCCTTGCACTTAGTTCTTCCCTATCCTGTACATAGCAACAATATAGAAACATAGCATACTCATCTTTCATACTTTGCCAGAGTTTAGGTTTGTCTGCAATTTGCCTGCAATAGTCATACTTATTTTTATCATTATAAATCTGATCAGAGACTCTATCGGAAGCGATAGAGTAAGAGTCTAAAATTTTGATTCGGTCACTAAGCAAAACGTCTTCTATCATATCAACAAATGACAGTAACTCCACTTCGTAAATCTTCAAATTTTTATACATCCTTTCAGCATAAAGCAAATCATCAATAGTATTATAAATTTTAAATAGCGATTCGCTATTTTCCAGATTAAGTACCTGATTTACTGTATATAAATCTTTGCTTGCTAAATATCCAATTACTAACCCCATTTTGCTGTCTCCGTAAATAGTATAATTGATTTTTGTTCTTATACTAAAATACTTTGACAACTGACATATTATGTCGTGAGTTATTCCAAAAGATAGAAAATAGAAACAATAATACAACTATTTTGTCTTATCTACCAGAGTCACATAACTTACAAGCAGATAGCAGTATGTATAAGATTAAAATGCCCAACCTATGCTAAATATTTTATTATGAAGCTTGACCTTACCAAATTCTTCTACTTCATCTTTAAAGAATGGAGTTATCGTGTGATTAAAGAAATAAAAATCTAAATATAAAGTAAATATTTCTAGCCTAAAGCCCATATTCCAACTATATCGCATCTGGTTAATGCCCATATTAGCCCAGTCCAGATTTTCTTCCCCAAGAGTACCACCCAAGGAATAATGCAAATCCCCACCAACAAAGAGCATAATTCTGAACGGCATATATTGCTGTTGTTCAGAAGAAAATGCAAATTTTACAGGTACTTCTATCGAGTGCATTTTCAAATCTCCCTGGAAACTAGGATTTTGCATATAACGATATCGAGCCTCTAATATTAAATTAGTGTGTTTTGACAAATTCGTATTATAGAACAAACCAACTGCCCCACCTATATCGTTTTTACCATCAGAAGGCCCGTCAGAATATTCAAAGTTACTCTTGCAATAATCAAGGCTAAGTCCGAACTTATGAGACTCTAAAGATATTCTTTTCCACTCTCTGGTAGTTTCAAATTCATATCTCTCTTTAGATGCCATAGCAAGTAATAAGTTATAACTCTGCTTGCAAATTAGCTCCAATCCTTCAAAGTTTATCAAATCAATATCATCTTCAGGTTTATGATATTGCCGATGCTCCCCGGTAGTAGCAGCAATGCAGGGAATACTATTTCTATAAAATGGTCCATGATCACTTTGATCTCTCCAAAGAGCTTCTCTATCTTCAAATTTTACGTGAAGTCCTCTCACTCTTTCTATGGTTTCAGAAAAGTCATCTCCTTCCTCCATAGATCCAAATCCTAAAAAGGAAACTCCCTGAGCATTTCTGAGTCGCCCAATCATATCCAAATTCAGCATGGCTTTAATTTTAGATAACTTCACTGGCGGATTTTTTACAAAATTTCTACTACCATAAAGTCCAACTTCTTCGCCATCAAAAGCGGCAATAATGACATTTCGATCTAGTTTGTCTCTATTTGCCATAAGCATTCCGGCTAACTCAATTAAAGCTGCCACTCCAGAAGCATTGTCATCAGCTCCGTTACACACCTTCATTTTGTCACCATTACTTTCAGATTCAACACTAGATACAAGCGAGATATCATCGTCTTCAATTATAAACCCTATATGGTCATAATGTGCACCAAGCACAATATATTCATCTTTATATTTTGGATTAATAGCTTCTATCAGCCCTATCACATTTTGTGCATGCACATTGCTATAAGAGAACTTATGATAGTAAGAGTCTCCAAATCTTTTCAGCCCAATTGTTTCAAATTCTGAAGCTACATAATACGCAGCTTGCCTGCCTTTGGCAGTACCGGCTTTTCTGCCCTCCAAAGAGTCAGAGGCAAGGAAGTTTACGTGCTTTTTAAGATTTTCTTTCATTTCAGTTGCATTTACATTTACATTAAATCCAATAATTATAAATGCAATTAATACTAAATACTTCATTTCATTATCCTAATTCATAGTAATCATAGCAATTTTATTCGTGATATATTACGCATAATAAATATCATAGTTCAATTTTGACCCATTATATAAAATTGATTTAAGAATAAACCGATATTTAGCTTAGCTAGTAGGAATAATGAGTAGGAGTTAGGATTGATACAAGAAATATTGTAAACTACTAGTCTACATTTACAAAATAAAATAGTTGTGATGTGGATTTCGCTTTATTGGATACAATTACAAGTCTAGACAAAGAGAATATATAATCCTCCTGCCAAAGGCTGTTGTAGGGATTTGATTTACATTTTCTCTGGCACGAATATATTCAGGGATAAGCATATCACTGTTATTAATATTTGTAATAGATAAAGTATGATTCAGACCCAATTTATGGGATAAATCATGATGATAGGAAACATGTATGTTTAGAGTATATTGCATTGGAATATCAGCTAAGTTTCCATGAGTTTTACTGTAAAAGTAACTGTCAAAAGCAAGATTGAAATTGCCAATTTCTTTACTTGCACCAGCAGATATAGTATGTTTAGGTACAAATCTATAATTTGAATAAGCCTCATCCTTGTCTTCGGCATTGATTATATTATAATTCAAGAAAGTACTGATTAGTTTGTGATTCACATATTTCAATTCCAATTCGAAACCGTAACCTGCAAATTCACCTACATTTCTATATTCAGAAGGCTTCTCTCTACTATAGCTAACTCTCTGTATTAAATCATTATAAGAACTATAATATACAGTCGCTTGTGCGAAGAAATTGTCTATTTGCGTAATATACGCTATTTCATAAGAAACAGAAGTCTCAGGTTTAAGATTAGGATTGCCCACTACACTTGGATGGTAGAAATATAGTTCTAACATATTCGGCGTACGAAAAGATTCTCCATAAATAAGTTTTAGTGCATTTTTTGTGCCTAATTGGAAGTTTGCAGTAGCTCTAGAAGAAATATTACTTTCAAAGATATCGTTCCCGGTATATCTGGTACCTATTAATAAACTAAAGAAATCAATTTTCAGATTTCCCTGCATAAAAGCAGAATATTCAAATATTTTCTCTCCTCCTTCTAAGTTTTCATGAATTATTGATTCATTTGGAATAGAAGAAATAGTGTGATTATAATCAATACCTTTCACAACATCAGCCCCAACTTCAAAGTTTAAAGCATCGTTGAATCTGTAATTAGCATTCAGCTTAGAGCCAAATTTCTTATCAAATAAATTCAATTCCTCGGTGTGTAAGTAATTTGAAGGATAATCCCGTTGAAAATAATCATAGTAAAGGTTAAAATCTAAAGATAAATCTTCATAAAGTTTCATATTTTGAATTCTATAAGCAGCAAGCAAGCCTTTATCCGCAAAGTATCCCGGCATTCCTGATGAATAAGATAAATAGACTCCCATGTAAGCATGTTTATTATTGAAAGTATTTATAAACAAAGAATGCTCTTTATATTTTAACTGTATCTCAGCAGTGCTTTCTTCTAAATGTTCCTGATAATTTACTATAGAGTCATAATTTAAAATAATATCTTTACTAAGAATAATACTATCTGGTGCGACTTCTAACCGATATGGATTTCTCTCTTCATGTAAGTTTGACACTGAAACATGTGCAGAGAAGTCTCCTATATGCTGGGTTAATGTTATTGATGTTGAATATAATCCTGGATAGCCTAACCTAATCTGCCCTGATGCTTGTGAATGCTTTGGAGACTTTGTAATAATATTGATTACACCTGAATAGGCATTAGTGCCATAAAGT
>JBFHIJ010000069.1:0-12244 GCA_041596515.1 Chlorobiota bacterium | reverse complement strand
TTTAGCGGCATCGTTTAGTGCTTGCACAACTTTTCCATTCCAATCCAAAAAACTAATAGGATTATTCATACTATACTGGTACGGAGACCATGCATAATATTTCTCCCACAGGGGGTCTATAGTAGTAAACCTGCCTAGCTCGTAGTCCACTTTACGTACGCCGTGGTCGCCTAGTTCGCTTTCGGTATCGAGTTCCTTGCCGAGGTAGGCGGTGCGCTGGTCTGCGTCACCTTTTTCAGTGTACTGTCTGCCATAAGGTGAGTAGGCAAATTTTTCGGTTTCTTATAGAAAGACTCAAGCATTTTTGGGGCTTGAGTTTTTAATATTTATATCCAAAATTTTAAAACTATTTTTTAGATTTTACAATTTTTATTGTTTTGAATACATCCTTCGGATTAGGATACTTTCCATAATCTATATATACCTCTTCATACTTTTCTTTTATATAGATACCTTTAAAATGAGGATACCAGTTACGGATGACATGCTCCTCAATATTTGTCCATATAGTATCTGTATATTCGTTTATTCCCCACGAATAAAAATCCAATTTTGTTGTTTTTTTAACCTTCCCAATTATTTCTCGTCTCTGAAGCATAGTTTGAGAAGACCAAGTAATTAAAAAACAGAGCGTATCTTGTTCTCTAATGATACCATAAATTTTTCTCTTTTTTCGCATAGTCGAGTCAATTGCATATTCCATACAAAGCAAATCCTTACCTCGAAGTTTTCTTGGATGAATATCAATAATGTTTTTAAATAATAAACTCTTTCGAATTTTAAAGGAAATATAGTCTCCATATTTTTTATGTTCCTCTAAAATAGAAAACAAATTAACTTTTTCATTATTAACAATAGACAAGGATGATGCTTGCGAAGCTAAACTATCTAATATAAAAGCTAAAGAATCATACTCTATTGACTCCTGCAAGTTCACTACTTCATGTTTGTATATATTCTCAAAGTAGTACTCTCTTAACGAATCAGATTTTTCTACTCCTAATAGTTTGCCAATAATCCTTAATTTGAATTGTGAATCGTTTTGTGAAATTGAATCTGTACTTTGCTTACAAGAAGTTGTGGCGAATACAACTAATAACACTAAAAGAATGTACATCTAAATTCCTCTTAGAAACTAAAATTAAAATTATTAATAAAATAATCAAAACTCTTATACTCTCTAGTATTCATATCCATCATCAACATTCCAGTGCCAAAATTACCATTCCCATCACTTAACACATTAGCATCAACATACCCATATAGTGGTCTATCAAAAATAGAAAAAGTATTACCTTTATTTACAGAAACATCTCTTAAAGGAACATTAAACATTGCTGGTAAATTACTAAATACTGTTTTTATGCTTTTCGGACTATGAGGATTGTATTCCCGCATTTCTCCTGTGTATATAGAAATATAAGAATTCACTCCTTCTTTATTTGCTGAACTTATATCTCGATCAGAAAAGTGCGATTCGTCTTCCGTTTCACCTTCTAAATATGGATGCGTATGAACTGTTGCTACTAGCTCTCCACCGTCAATAGGTGACCATGAAAGCAAACAATTAGTGCTTGTGGAATACATTAATACAGGTATTCCATAAGTATACATTGTGCTCCCTAATCCATCATCGTACTGATAAATTGAACTACCTGCTTCTAGCCCTAAATTCCAAGACACTGGATTATATAGTGTTGCAAAATCAAATAAGGCATCAGAAATGGAAGCAAAAGCATCTCCTGGCTCCTTCCCATTCCAATCTGCCAAGCTTATCGGATTATTCATACTATACTGGTACGGAGACCACGCATAATATTTCTCCCACACTTCGACTCGCTATGCTCGCTCAGTGACCTTAGAGCGTGCTGAAGTTCGCCCAGTTCGCTTTCGGTGTCGAGTTGTCAAAATAGACTCAAGCGACTAAAGGCTTGAGTCAAATGGATTGCTGTAAATTTTGATCAGAAAAGTAAATACTTCATACACCTATAAATAAACATGTTCAAATTTCGGAATCGTATCCATGTTTTTTTTGAGTGAATCTAACTCTTCTTTAGATCTAATTTTCAATGTTCTAAAGAAATGATGTGGCAATGTACAATTCCCATAATAAAAGGAATCTATTCTTATCTCTGGATAATAATCTAACGTATTTCTTTCTATAAGAGGCAAGTAAATTGTATCTATATTAATACGTGTAACATTCCCACGATATTCAGGGTAAAGATTCCTTAGTAGATTAGTATCTAAAGTAGTAAATACCTCAAAAGTAGTAGAATCAATCCCGTCACTATAAAAAGAGTCATAACTAGTGTAATGATGCGGTGTAGTGTATTCAACTAAGATTGGTTTATTCAACCAAGAAATATAAAATGCTTTTTCTATAAATTCACCATTTGTTTCTCTAATTGCTATTAGATTTTGAACTCTGAAAGCCAAAAGATTGCCTAACTTCTCATTATGTTTATAATGTTCCTCCTTCAAAAATGTAAAGGAAGGATAGTAGATTACTTGATCACAATTTGTAAAAATAATACTATCTTTAGAAAAATAATGTTTTATTTGTAAGTACGAGTCGATAGTCAACATTTGCCAATGATGGTATTTTACTTCAAAATTTGTTCCCTGTATATTATATCCAAGAAGTTTTAGGCTATCAACTACTGGAATTTTATACTCATTTTTTGGAATATTAAATCTAAAATTATCGCTTCCATTACTATTGCTACAACTGCACAATGCTATAGTCAGTACTATACTACACAATATAGTTAAAGTAGTTTTATTATTTAATAAAAGATGTACCATTTTCTATCATCTCCCTCACAGCTTGTTGTACTTTACCATTTAGTTTATTCCTAGATTTTTCTACCTGAGAGTTATTGCCTGCTTTTGTAAAAGCTTCAATATCAAGCAATAAAAACGTGATTTCATCCTTTAAAGCTTGATTATTAGTGCCTTGTAGATAATACATTGCTTTAAAAGAACCGGTTGGTTTTCCTTGCTTATCGCCTTCATTATATGTACGCTCAATACTACTCAAGCCAGCTTTTACCATATTGGGCTCCGCTAATCCCATCGCCATTGAAGCTCCCCAAGCAGTATATTCATCTTCACCCATTGTATGAATAATTTCATGAAATGCAGTACCTTCCTGAGATAATTCTTTAGGATGCATAGTATTCATAAATATTCTATCACCACCTCTTGTAGTAAAACCTCCAACAGAACTTACTTCTGCGTAAGGGGTGATATATAAAGTATTATTTTTAAGAAAATTAGCTACTTTAGGAGCTGAGCCTTTCCAAGAATCATAATAACCGTTAATCATCCCCGCATAGCCTCCTTGACTGATAGCACATAGAGATGAAATAGTCTTCAAATTTTCATTTACCCTAGTAAAAGCACCACCTACAGATGCATTCACTGCCCACTTCCCATTCCAATCTGCCAAGCTAATCGGATTATTCATACTATACTGGTACGGAGACCAAGCATAATATTTCTCCCACACTTCGACTCGCTATGCTCGCTCAGTGACCTTGGAGTGTGCTGAAGTTCACCCAGTTCACTTTCGGTGTCCAGTTCTTTGCCGAGGTAGGCGGTGCGTTGGTCGTCGTCACGCTGGTCGTACTATATTACATATTACTTTGTTGTTTGTGCTTTTAACTCATCTAATATTATGTTTGCACATTCTTTTGCTGCAAAAGGTCTACCTAATGATCTGGCTCGGCTCGACATATTGGCAAGTTTTGTTTCATCAGTTATAAGCAGTTTTAACTCTGATAATAGTTTATCTCTAATTTCTTTATCGCTTATCATTACTGCTGCATTATTCTCCATCAGAGCCTTAGCGTTGTGTGCCTGCTCATTATTGGATGCAGTGGAAAGAGGAACTAATATGGACGGCTTGCCAATGGCTGCTATTTCAGCAACAGTAGTGCCGCCGGATCTGCAAATCAGCAAATCAGCAGCGGAGTATGCGATATTCATATCATCAATAAACTCTACTACTTTTATATTATTAGGGAGTAGCTTCGGCACTTGGAAGTTTTTACCGGTTTGCCACAGAATACTAATATCCATATTCCCAAAATCGGATACATATTTGCTCATCGCTTCATTTATTGATTTTGCTCCCAAACTGCCACCAAAAACAAATATCATCTTCTTGCTACTATCGAAGCCTAATTGCTCTTTTGCTTTGGATTGCTCCGGCATTACTAATATGTTATCTCTGATTGGGTTGCCTGTATAAATTAGTTTGCCTTGCTGCTCGTAGGGAAAATAGTTTTTACTTTCTTCGTAGGAAGTAAATATAAACTTAGCTTTTGGGGCAAGTGACTTTATGGTTTTTCCGGGATTTACGTTTGCTTCTAACAGAAATAAAGGAGTACGGGTTATTGATGAAGCTATCCCCGGAGGGTAACTTATGTATGCTCCTGCTGCTATCACAGCATCAATTTTTTCTCTGCGGATTAATCTTTTTATCTTGCGGGTAGAGCTCCATATCTTTAGGGGCAAGAGCAATGTAGCTAAAGATACTTTCTTCACTAAACCGGAGATATTCATAGGAATGAATGGATAACCAAGAGCCGGAATTTTTTCTGCTTCTATCTTATCAGCTCTTCCAGTGAAAAATAACTTAACGGGCTTTTCAGATGTTTTTTCTATTTCTTTGGCTACTGCCAAAGCAGGGAATAAGTGCCCGCCGGTTCCCCCTGCGGCAACTAATATATTAATGCTGTCTTTTTCTTTCATGCTGCTGTACGTTTCAAATGGTCATAAAAATGGGAAAAATCAATTAACACATTTAATATTTACTTTGCAAGCAATTTTTTCTGTAATTCCTCCAAATTCAAATTACCGGGGGAAACTATATTTCCTTCTTCATCTATTTCAAAATACATAGGCAAATCCCTTATCATTAGCTTGTCAGCAAGCTCTGAGTATATACCATTGGGTTCGTAGAGATTGACTCCGCCAATGTCAAATCTTCGAATCATAGCAGACCACAATTTTTGCGATTCGCTACCAAGAGAGATAGATATAGTCGCAATATCTTCCCTTTCCTCAAACGACTGATGAAATTGCTTAAGCTCAGCGAGGTCTTTATCTAAAGCATCGCGAAACATAATCAGCACAGTCCTGCCACGAAATCTATATAGATTATATTGGTATGTGTTTTCATCACTAAGCAAAAACTCTGGGAACTTCTTACCGGGTTGGAACTTAAAATGTTGTTCCACTAACTTATTTAAGTAATATCTATACGATTCTTCGTGCATTTCAGGAGTTATTACTTTCTTTTTCCCAAGTAGGTATAGTTCATCAGAGTAGCTCCATTCCCTTGGAATAATTTTTTCCATCAAGCTAACTAGGCATATATCTCTAAAAGTAAAATCAGTTTTGCTCATTATGCTATCAACGACTCTATCATATTGCTCTGTTCCGTTTCTGTTTGTATCTAAGCCTACATAGCCAATCATATAATCAGTCATCAGGTTTGCAAAATGGTAAAAAGCTTTATTATTTTTGAAAACACTGCTTTTCAGATTATATTTTTTTATTAGTCTTTCAAAAGTAGAGTCCGCATGAAAGGATTTGAGGCTACAAATATCAAAGAGTAATTCAAAATGGCGCTGCAACTCTTCCTTCAGTTCTATATATCTGTCCTTATATTCATAAAAATATTCATCCAGAAATAGGTCTATAGACTGCTTAGATTCAAGCAAAATCGGGTTACATGTCTTACTGTCACTGAGCATTTTTTGCTCAAATCGTCGGATAGATTTAGATATTTTATAAAGAGAATCTTTTAGAAATACTTTTTTATAACCTTCACCACCAATCGACTCTATTTTTTTATTAGTCAAATCAAGCAAAAGGAAAACAGAATCTCCTTTGGAAAGATAAATTGGAAGCGTATAGTTATACTTTCTGAAATTAAGATTGGCGGAAACATCTCTGTCCGATTCGGAGTAGAATTTAAAACTGCTGTCCGTGGCAATAAAAACAGTATCTATTATCTTGGGTAGGGAATATTTAAAAAACTCATCCTGCGACGTCAAAAATATCTTTTCTGTTGCAGAATTAGTAAGCTTACCCTGCACAATGATATCAGGACGGGGGAAAATAGTTTCACGGCAGGAAACAGCAATAGTTAATATCAATATTAAGCATAGTCTTTTCATAGGCTAAATATCGGCAAAACTTGAGAAAAATGAAGCTTTTTCTCGCTAATAGTTACCTTCGTCAAACTCTTTTGAAGCTATATGCTCAAGATACTTTTTATTCAACTCTATGGTAAATATAGAAGATGTTTTAGTTTTTTGGCACTGTATGTCGCCGGCAAAGTATTTGATAATTCGGGCAGCATCTAAAAAGTGCATTTCGTTATCATACTGGTTACAGTTGTCAGTAAGCTCAAATTCTATGCGAATTTTATAACTGTGCCCCTCTTCGTAGGCATTAATCTTTTTAATCTGTTTTGGGATATTTAGTATTTTTTTAATGCTGTCACGGAATAAATCAGATTTCAGATATATAGGCTTAGCTGTGGGAATATCATAGCTGTCAATATTGTCGTACTCACTAATGATTTCTTCCAAAATCAGATTGGGAGAAGCTAAAGTAAAGTAAGACTCACTACAGTTTACTTCACAAAGCGAAGAAATATCCTGCTTCATACTTAGTAATAATTCCTTCAAATCATTGTCTAATTCTGTAGTTTCCAGTAAAGATTCTATCTTTTTGTATTTATGAGAAAGTCGTTTGGAAACATGTTGCATATATTTTGATTCTGCTATGGACTTTTCAGATTCGTACATCTGAAAACCCTGCAAGATTTTTTTTCTTAAATCTTTAAAAAAGCCAACTCGTCCTAAAACATCCTTCTTAGTTGTAAGCTCAAAAGCATCTAATATTACAGGTATCGCTGTGCTGTTGTTATTAACTATCTGCGTTTCCAAATTAGTAGCTATTATCCCATCCTTGCCTGAATCCACTAAAAATTCCTGAGGAAGCATAGTGATAAGTTTGTTAAGAGGTGGTTTCCTGGTGGAAGACCAACCCAAAAGCTCTTTTGCCGCAGGATTCATTATTTTAGTTTTGCCTTTTTTATCTATCGCAATTATTGCATCAGAAACGTGATGGATTAGCGAGCTATAGAAATCATGTACCGTGCTTAGTTGCTCTTGGAGTTTGTTAATTTCGGTAATATCCTGAGCTATCTCCATAACAAGATCGACTTGATTGCCTTTTTTGCTAATAGGGATAGTCTGGACTATGTAATTAGTCTTGTCACCTGTGGTAGTCACTCCTATTTGAGTGGAAGTATTATCTGTGTTTTCATCGAAAGACAGGATAGCCGGGCAATTAGTACATTTATGTTTTTTCTTTTTATAAACTTCGTAGCAGTGAGTGCCTATTTTATTTCCGAAAGTCTCTCTAAACTTAGCATTAGAGCGAATTATTTTGAAGTCTTTATCTATCACTGTAATATAATTAGGTACTTTCTCGAATAGCATATTATATTCTTTTAGCCAGTAACTGCTCTCTGTCAAATCAGAAGACATTTCGAGAACAAAAACTACTTCTCCATCATCATCTTTTATAGGAGTAAAGTGCACTATTGTGTGAGTAGAGTTACCTTGCTGAGTGATAGTAGCTTCGTCTGATACGCGGCTTTGACCGGTTTCGAAAACTTGCTGCATTTTACATTTAGTGCAGGGCAAATCGAGTTGTTTGCAAATGTCATAGCATTTCTTACCTTCATATTGCCCCAAGGCATCTATGTATATTTGATTGGCTGCTACTACATTATAATTTTTGTCAATAATTGACAGCCTAAAAGGCACTAATTCAAATAATGGACTAGATATAATGTCGCTAATATATTTGCTCATATTTCCACACAGTAAACTAAAATATAATGAGGATTATTTCCATAATACTATATTTTTCCTTTATATCAAAATGCAAACAATCTAAATCTGAAAATTTCCGGTTAAGTCAGGAAATATTTTATGAATCTCAAAATCTAGTATTAAGCTGCACTTTCTAACACGAACTATATCTCATATAGATTTTAAATTCCCACTGATAACAGATTAAAGTTCGCATACTAACAATATTGATTAACATCATATACTACTTGAATTTAGACCTCTAAAGTACATCAAGGAGAATAAGAAATGTAGACTATACAATTGCTATTCTTTATTTTTAACTTATCTGAGTGCTTTATTGATTCTGAGATCTATTGCTTTTTCGAAAGCCGGGACTTCAAAGACTTCTTCGCCGGACTTGTCGATGTAAGCTTTAAAATTATCTTCTTTGGAAGATACGTAGGCAATACCATTGGCAAAGTCTACTGCAAAGTTATATTTAATCGGAATGGCTTCAAGCCCATCTAAACTTAGGAAGCCCAGTTTGCCGTCTTTAAGTACTAATGCCATGCCTTCGTGGTAGTCTGAAGCCCATTCGTACACAGGATCGCACAGCCTGTTGCCTTTTTTGTCGATATAAGCATATTTGAATCTATAATTATGATCTGCGTAGCCTACCACTGCTCTACCTTCTTTAAATGGTTTCCCAAGATCAAATTGCTTTTCTATAACATAAGTTCCGGTAGTGTCTATATAGCCAACTTTGTCATATATAAGAGCCTGAGCGAGTCCTTCGGAAAATTCGCCCGGTTCGTCAAATTTCAAATCAATAACTATTTCGCCAATTCTATTCATATAACCACATTTTAAAGCTTTGGTAGTAACGCAAGCTAAGCCGTCAGAATATGGGTAACCGACTAAGGAGTCTAATGTCAGCACTCTATTGCCGTTTTTATCCAAATAGAACTTATTTTTATCAAAATCCATGCAGTAAGCTCTACCTTCCTGATAGTCCGAAGCATAGATTAAGTCTGTAGGAACAATTTCATTGCCTAAAGTGTCAATAAAACCAAACATTTTTGACTTTTTATATTCACCTTTGATTTTGATAATGACAGCTCTGCCTTCTGTGAAATTTTTCACAATGTCAGCGTCAGGCACTATTGTAATTTTGCCTTCTCTGTTTGCATACGCCCATCTACCGGGGTGCTCGGGGTGGCTTGCCGCAAGTTTAAGAGTATAAAAGCCTTCGCTGTAAGCAGATATTTTTTCAACGTTTTCCAGTGAAAATATTTCATCTCCGTCGTAATCCAAAACATGCCATAAGTTATTATTCTTATATGCCATCAACGGTTCTTCAGTGTAGTCCTGTGCAAAAAGCTCACTGGTATATATACATAATATCAAAATCGCAAATAAATATCTCATAGGTATCCCAAAATTATACACTTTACATAATAACAAATTTAAATATTTTTCTACAGTATAGAAAATCTATAATTAATAGACAAAACAATAGCTAAAAGGTCTCCAATTATTTAGATGAATATGAGATTAGGATTTTTCGCACTTAAAACGTTTTGCCTATTCTGTTTAAACGGAACTTTCCTGCTTTAGGTTCTACAGAAAGGTAAATAAACTCTACTTTACCCAAAATTGAGCTTTTGGGTACAAAGCCGAAGAATCGGGAATCCATGCTGTTATCGTAATTATCACCCAACAGCATATAATAATCTTCCTTGAACTGATAAGTATAGAGCACTCCAAAGTCGGAGTCTGTAGAGTCAAATGCTTCAGCGGAGTTTGCCAGTTCAGGGTTTTCATGCTCAATTGCATTTTTATAAAATTCGTGAAGGGAATCGATATTTTTACAAATAATCTTTAAGCCACTGTAGGGGATTTGTAGTGTCATAGGTTTGCATTGTGATGATGGAAAAAACCTTTTACCGATTTTAAGATAGCCGTCACCTTTTTTACAGATAATACTGTCTGCCGGCACGCCTACAAGCCGTTTAACTAAATTGGAAGTGGTGGTTACTATATCGTCTTTTTTAATATCAAATAAATCTATTTTGTACTTACCCACACCTAAAGAGTAAGCCATTTTGTTTACAAATAAGTAATCTCCCGGGAGTACTTCAGGCATCATCGAACGTGAAGGAACATAAGCGAATCCAAGAATAAACACTCTTAGAATCACTACTGCCAATGCAATGATAACAAATATTTGAAATATATCTTTTACTCTTTTTGTCAAAATCAATCACCAAATTTTTTACAAGGCAATAATTTCTTAATTTTGTAGATTCTAATGGTTTGTAAATGTATGGCATTTAGAACTGCTAAATATTTACAAGGGATGCTTTTATAAATTACAACCCAGATTTTCCCATTTTAACGAATACAAACATCATTTTAGTTATTTGCTTTTTTACATCAGTGTAGTTTGTATGTGGGATTGGAAATAAAACAGCAATCTATCAAAAAATAAATATTTCAGAGGTACAAAATATGTTTCCTTCCTTAAATGAGCAGATGGATATTATACGTTCGGCTGCTATAGAAGTTTTACCAGAAGAAGAGCTCGTAAAAAAAATAGAGAAATCTATTAAAACTAACACTCCTATGCGAATAAAATTGGGAGCTGACCCGAGCAGACCGGATTTGCATATAGGGCATGCAGTAGTGCTTAATAAACTTCGCCAGTTTCAGGATTTAGGCCACACAGCAGTGCTAATCATTGGTGATTTCACAGCAATGATAGGTGACCCAACCGGCAAATCAAAAACCAGACCTCAACTTACTATCGAAGAGACTAAAGTGAATGGTCAGTCCTATTTGGATCAGGCAGGAATCGTACTTATTAAAAATAAAATGGAAGTCAGATATAATTCTGAATGGCTTGGCATCATGAATTTCAATGATGTCATTAAGCTTTGTGCTCAGTATACTGTTGCTCAGCTTTTGGAGAGAGATGATTTCAGTAAACGTTATAAATCAGGTACTCCTATCGGCATTCACGAATTACTCTATCCATTAGCTCAAGCAATGGATTCGGCGGCTATAGATTCGGATGTAGAGCTTGGCGGCACTGACCAGAAGTTCAATCTGATGGTAGGTCGCGACATCCAGCGTGCTTATGGCAAAGAACCTCAATGTATACTTACTATGCCTATACTTGAAGGTACAGACGGTGTACAAAAAATGTCTAAATCTTTGGATAATTACATTGCACTTACTGACGTGCCTCAGGAGATATTTGGTAAAGTAATGTCTATTCCTGATGAGCTTATTCCTCGTTACTTGCAGTATGCTGCTTTTGCTTCTGATGAAGAAGTTAAGCAAGTAGAAGAGGGACTAAAAGACGGAAGCGTTCACCCGAGAAATGCAAAAGTAGACACCGCCATTCGCATCGTTTCTAAGTACCACAGTGAAGAAGCCGGCAAAGCTGCGTTTGCAGAATTTGAAAGAATCTTTAAAAATAAAGACATACCTGATAATATCGACGAACTGGCATTGGAAGCTGAAGACGGAGCTATGGGCTTATTAGATATACTCGCAAAATCCAAGCTAATTCCTTCTAAAAAAGAGGCTAAGCGTATGGTAGAGCAGGGTGCAGTATCAATAGACGGGGAAAAGTCAGAAGACCCTTTTGCTTCAATAGACCTAAAAGAGCAAAGGCTATTCAAAGTCGGTAAAAGGAAGTTTTTATATATAATAGCTAAGTAATATTATAGTTTGATTTTGTGAAAGCTTGCCTTGTAGAGATATTAGGCAAGCTCAGCACTTCGCTTTGCCCGGGGAGACTTATTTCTATAATATATTTCCCCCTACATCTCCACCCTCCATGACAAGGGAGGGGCGGGTTTTCCAAAGGAAAACACGGGGAGGTTTAGCAATGCTTGCTAATTGAAAAACGTGCCTAAATGCTCTATTTAATTTGGAGATTTGTAGTACTTTTTTCCATTTCTTTTTCTTTTTTTTGCGGTATACTTCGACAGGCTCAGCAACCTTTTCAAAAGAAACGGAAACCAAAGAAAAAGAAAAAAGAACGCTTTGCCTTAAGCTTACAAGCTCTGATTTAAACGTACTGTTACGAAAACAGAAGTTTATTTTTATTTCCCCCTGCATCTTCACCCTCCTGACAAGAAGGGTCGGGTTTTTTAAAGGAAAACACGGGGTGGGTTTGCAGCGTTTGGTAATTGGCTAACGCCCCAAAATGCTCTAAATCTCTACTTCCCTTCGGGCGATGCTCTGGATAAACTCTAGCTCAGCACATCGCTTTGCCCGGGGAGACTTATTGCTTATATTTTCCAACTAAAAAACCTAAAGTCTACCGAATACTAACCATCCCT
>JBFHIJ010000068.1:0-12956 GCA_041596515.1 Chlorobiota bacterium | reverse complement strand
ATCAAACTTGACAAGCGGAAGCTACACATTGGTAATCGAACAAGACGGCGTGGTAATCACACGTAACGTACGCGTAGTAAAATAATCTATCTAAAATAGATTTACTTCAAGCTCGGCATGAAAGTGCCGGGCTTTTTTTTTGGGGAGATGGTGAGATTAGATTAGGCTAAACACTTACCAAATTTGTATCTTTGTATTTTACTATTAATCAAAAAAAAGTATGAAAATCATTAGAGATGCTAATTTAAAAGAGTATAATAGTTTTGGTATTGATGTCTGTGCCTCTAAATTTATTTTGGTGCATTCCGAGGAAGATATAATCCGGTATTTAAATAGTGAATACTATACAGAGCAAGATTTTATAATTGGAAGTGGCTCAAATATTCTTATGCTTGGAGATGTGAAGCAAAATATTATTAAAAATGATATTCAAGGTTTTCGTTTAATTGAGGATACAGAAGAAGCCGTTGTAATTGAAGTTGGTGCCGGCGTAATATGGAATGATTTCTTATTGGAATGTTTGAAAAACGGTTACTATGGTTTGGAGAATCTTGCACTTATCCCGGGAACAGTGGGTGCTGCACCAGTTCAAAATATCGGTGCTTACGGGATTGAGCAAGATAGCTGCTTTGAGTCACTGCGAGGTATATTGAGAGACACTGCTGAAACTATGACTTTTACTAAAAACAAATGTAAATTCTCATATAGGAGTTCTATTTTTAAAACTTCACTTCGTGGACGGTTTATTATTACGCATGTTCGTTATAAACTAAGTAAGAAATTTGAACCTATCTTGAAGTATAAAGATTTAATAGAAAAATTTTCCAATAAAGAAAACTTTTTGCCTACTGAGTTGTTTGATTATATATGCGAAGTGCGAAAGGCAAAACTTCCGGATTACAAAGTATTGGGCAATGCAGGCAGTTTCTTCAAAAATCCGATTATTTCAAAAGAAAAGGCGGATTATATAAAAAACGAGTATACTAATGTGCCTTTATACGATTTTGAAGATAAATATAAAATATCAGCGGCATGGCTGATTGAAAAAGTAGGCTATAAAGGGAAACGTATTGGAGATGCAGGAGTCTCAGAGAATCATGCTTTGATTCTTGTAAATCATGGCAATGCTTCAGGTCGGGAGATTTATAATTTATCCCAAGAAATCATTGATAAAGTCAATGACTTATTTGCTATAAAATTAGATAGAGAAGTAAATATAATAGGAGAAATTTAAAATGAAATATCTTTTTTGCATTGGACTTATACTTACACTAATTGCTTGCCAAAATCAAGAAGATGATATTCTTGATACCAATCGATCAAATGCTGTTATACTAACTCAGGTAAATGAAATAGCTAACGAATATGTAAAAGTTATTTTCCAAATAGGAGAATATGACAAAAACTATGTTGATGCGTATTTTGGGCCTGACAGTTTACAAGAAGCTGCATTAAAAACTAGACCTGAACTTAAAGATATAAAATTGAACACGGAATCTCTTATACATACCTTAGATGTTTTGGAATATGATAAGCAACAATATAATCTAAACAGTCGTGTGAAATATTTAAAGAGGATGTTGGAATCTGCACTTGCTCGCATCAGATTTTTGCAAGGTGAAAAAATGAGTTTTGATGAAGAGTCCAAAGCTCTTTATGATGCAGTTTCTCCATCTTTCCCCGAGGAGCATTATGCTAAGCTTATTTCTGAGTTAGAAGAATTACTACCCGGAGAGGGAGATATGTCTACGCGGTTCAATGATTATAGGAATCGTTTTATTATCCCTTCTGACAAAGTGCCTGCTGTCTTTGATGCTGCTATTGCTGAAGGTAGAAAAAGAACTTTGCAGCACATGGAGCTACCGAATAATGAAAACTTTACTGTAGAATATGTGAACGATAAGCCTTGGGGAGCATATAACTGGTTCAAAGGAAATGCTTACAGTTTGATTGAAGTCAATATGGATTTGCCTATTTATGTAGATAGGGCTATTGATTTGGCTTGCCATGAAGGCTATCCGGGGCATCATGCTTATCATAGCACAATAGAAACCCGTCAGGTAAAAGAAAATGGTATGATAGAGTTCTCTATTTATCCTCTTTTTAGTCCACAAGCTCTAATATCAGAAGGCACTGCAAATTTTGGAATTAAAGTAGCATTCCCGGGCAATGAAAGGCTTGAGTTCGAAAAATCAGTTATTTTTCCGCTCGCAGGCTTTAATCCTGATGATGCAGAAAAATATTATAAAATTATGGAATTAGCAGCTAAGCTGACTTATGCTGGTAATGATGCTGCTCGTGATTATTTAGATGGGAAAATCAGTAGGGAAGAGGCAATCGCTTTTAAAATGAAATATCAGCTTCAGTCTGAACTGAGAGCAACTAAACTAATGGATTTCATTGATACTTACCGTGCTTATGTAATTAACTACAATCTTGGTCAGGATATGGTTGCTGACTATATCAATAGTTTAGGTGGTACAGCTGACAATCCTGAAAAAAGATGGGAATTATTCAAAGAATTACTCGCTATACCCGTTTTACCAAGTGACTTATTAGTAAAATAATTGGATTCAATAATGTTTAGATATATCTGCTTATTTATGTTTTTTGCTCTACCAATGTTAGCAAACTCTAAATCATATATTTTGAAGATACAGACAGATTCAAAGTTGCCTCAGATTAATGCAACAGCTTTTCTGAATAGCCCAACGCTAAAATCTTTGAAACATAGAAATGATTTTACTCTCGCTGCAAATAAATCAATTAGCGAACTAAAAAATTATTATGTGGTTGATAATAGTAACTTGGAGTCAGTAGAAGCCAGTCTAAGTAGCTCCGGTGTAGAGTACGAATTATTTGAAAATGTTGTTTTTCAAGTAGAGCAAACAGATATATCTATAGAAGGTCAATGGGCATTGGAGCAAGTTAATGCTAAAGAGGCGTGGAAATACGCTACCGGAAAAGGAATCGTTGTTGGTGTAGTAGATACCGGACTGGACTATTTGCATAAAAATTTGCAAAACAGTATATGGATTAACTCCAAAGAAGATATAAACGGTAATGGTAAATTTGACGCTTGGAGTTATGAAGAGGAAATAGATGGTGTCTTCGGAGATTTGAATGGTACTGACGACGATGGGAATGGATTTATAGATGATCTTATCGGATATGATTTTGTTGATCAGTCTGTTGCTAATATTGGCGATTATAGAGTGATTGATCCAATTCCTACCGATGAAAATCATCATGGTACAAAAGTAAGTGGTGTGATAGCAGCTCAAAGAATTGATGGGGCAGGCATGCAAGGTTTAGCTTATGATGCGAAACTCATGGCACTACGTGCTTTTGATATCACCGGTAACGGAGAGTCAGATGATATAGCAAGAGCAATAGTTTACGCTGCACTTAATGGGGTAGATGTGCTGAATTTTAGCTTTGGGCAAAGCTCAAAATCACCTCTTGTAGAAGCTGCAGTCAGACTGGCTTCTGAGATGGGGGTGGTGATTGCTGCATCCTCAGGCAATAGTGGCTCATATTACAGACACTATCCTTCTGATTATGATGAAACTATTTCTGTTGGAGGTTCGGCAAATAATAATAATTTGTATGGAGCCTCTAATTATGGCTCTCGACTTGATATTTGTGCACCGGGCTCTTTAGTTTATACAACTACTGTAAATAATGACTTTGCTGAAGCAAGTGGTACTTCTCTTGCTGCTCCGCATATTTCAGCAGCTTTAGCACTACTAAAAGAAAAACATCCGGATTATTCTCCTAAAGAACTTAAGTCTATCCTGATGGCATCTGCTTATGATTATAAATCTGATGGTTGGGATATATACACCGGTGCAGGATTTTTAGATATTGCTGCTGCTCTTCGTGAATCATCCCCGTCTGATGTGGAAATTACTTCGCCAAAATATGAAGACGGAATTATCAAAGAAGACTATAGTACTTATCAAATAAAAGGGACTGTACTTACACCTCTTTTTGATTCTTATTACTTGTATCTCGGATATGGAATACTTCCAAACGAATGGTTTGTGATTAGTGAAAATAATACAGATCAAATAAAGAATGGAGTTTTAGCTGAGTTTGACCCGAGTCAATTCAAAGATTCTACTTATACAGTCAGATTGAAAGTAAAACTGAAAAATGGAAAAACTATAGAGCAAAGAAAATATCTAGAAATTATCTCTAAAGATAGTAAACCGATAATTTCTGATTTGAGAATACTTGATGGATACGAAGCTGATAAGAGAATAAATATCCTAAGTTTTAAAACAAACAGGGCGACCATAGCAAATATTGAAGTTAGAGACAATCTTTCATCTATTCTCGAAATACGAGATGCGGAAAGTGAAGGACCAAATCACATATTTATTATAGATAGTCTGCCGGAAGGTGATTATAATGTTAACGTCAATGTTACTGACATAGCCGGTAATTCTACGTTACTAAATCGGGCATTTAGTGCAAAAATTGACGATATGCCTACTGATAAATTTGTTTTGAAAAGTTATTCGACACGTATGGCTTACTTGTCTAACATTGTAGATGATTTCGGAGGAAATGAAAAGCCAACTTTTGTGATAAACGATGGTGAAAATCTATCTGATGATAAAACTATTGCTGTTACTTTTGAAAATAATGTATTTACTCCCGTAGATTCTACAGAAATTCCTTGGGCAGTTGTCGGAAAAGGTGATTCCAACGGAGATGGAAAACCTGAAATAATAGCTACTAACTATGGAAAGACTTCTATCTTCCAGGAAAGCAACGGAAAATATTTTGACAAACCACTCTTTTCTTCTAACAAGTCTTATACGATGTGGGCTGCTGGATTGTATGATTTTGATAATGATGGCACTGACGATGTCATTATGTATAATGACACTTCCTATTTTGTTTATCAATATGCCAATGGAGAGTATAAGTATAAAACCACAGCTGTCATACCTTCACAATATTTAAAGGTTTCCATTGCATTGGGGATGACTGTTGGTGACTTTGATAATGACGGCAAAGTAGAACTTGCTCACTCTGATTCGTATGGGAGATTGTATATTCATGAGTATAATAATGGTAAATTTACGTTTGAGTATATAGATTCTACTCAGATTTTTCCTAATACTGTATATATGCGTAAATGTGACATTGACGGAGATGGTATCTCTGAACTAATTTTAGGGAATCATGGCAGTTACCCTCTAAATGGAAAATATGACGATGGAAGCAGTGTATGGTATTATAGAATCTATCAAAGAGATGGAGCCAATAACTATAAACAGATTTGGCAGGAACACTTTACTCAAATTCGTGCAGGTCAAATCCCAAAAGTGAATGCATCCTACAAAAATGGCATTGCAGTTGGAGATTTGGATAATCAAAAAGGTGAAGAGTTTGTTATCTCTACATTTCCAAATTTATACGTTTTCAAGTGGGACACTGATCAGAAAAAAATAGTACCTATGTGGTACTATCCAAATGCTTTCACAGTTTCTGCATTGATTTATGATTTCGATAAAAATGGTGTAAATGAATTGGGATTTTCCAATTTTTCTAAAACTGTATTCTTCGAATATGATACCAAATATGAAGGGCCTGATGTGCCAACCGGATTTGAAGCATGGGCGACTTCTGATACATCTGCTTATCTGAAATGGAATAAAGCACTTAATGCAGATTATTATCAGATATATAGAATAGTTCGCTCGGAGACTTCTGCAAAAGCTGTCATGGCAGCGGTTACAGACCAACTAAGTGTCTCTATCGATACTCTTAGTCCTGATACAAATTATGAATATGTTATTCAATCTGTAAGCCTAATAATGACAGATACAGAGTCTGTACTTGAGGATTCTGAAATAGTAGAAGTGTATACACATAAAATGATAGAACCTGTCGAGGCAGAATTAACAGATAAAGTGCTTCGTGTAAAATATTCAGGTAATCTACCAGTATCCGGTTTAAACGTTCATGATTTTAGTCTCTCCGGTGATGATGGCGATATTGCTATTCAACAGGTATTAAGTAACTCCGATAGTACTTTGATAGTTACTTTCTACGGAGCTGTTAAAAATGGAAATTATACATTCCACTCCGGTATATTTAAAGATTACTATGGATCTCCTAGTATTGAAAAAGAGTTGGAAATTTCAAAAAACGATGTTCCTAATGAAGAAGAAATGTATCTTAAAAATCTAAGAGTATTGTCAAAAGGAGTGCTCGGGCTTCAGTTCAGCCATAAAATTGATGATAATACTGCTTTAGATGTAAATAACTACGCGATATCACCAGAAGGTGCGATTAACTTAATTGAAAGAGATTTGACTGACTCTACCAGAATATTAATAGGACTAAATCCTAATAAAAGATTATCTGCAAAAGGTATTGATTACTTGCTAACCGTAAGGAATGTAGTAGCTGCTGACGGTACTAAAATTACCACCGGAGCGGGCAATTCTTTAGGTTTTGTGCTGACAAGCGAAGATACTGACTCTAAGGCCTATGTCTATCCTAATCCTATTGAAATAGGTACACGACCTGATATATTTTTTGCAGAGTTACCTGCAAGATGCAGAATTGATGTGTTTAGACTTGATGGGTTATTTGTTATTTCTATCGAAGAAAATGATGGGAATGGTGGTGCTAAGTGGGATGGAAGAGATGTCAATGGATCTTATATCACACCCGGTGTTTACATTTATAGAATTACTTATAAAAATGATGGAAGTGAAGAGGAAACCTCAACTAAAAAGTTTTTGGTTAAACCGTAGCTACATGAAATATGTTTAGGGCAAATCACTGCAAACTCAACTCCTTAAAGTCAGGGATTGTGGAATATAGCATACAGGCTCAAAATTTTATTGATAGTGCGTTGCAAAGATTGTATTTTTTATGGAAGCACTTTAGGTGGCAGATTGACTAATTATTTTGATAACTGATGAATACTAAACTTAATGTAACAATGGAATCTAAAGAAATACAACAAGACCCATATAAAAAGAAGGCACTGAAACTATTCTGGAGTTTATTTGTATTTTTCTTTTTATATGCTATAAGCAGACATCATATATTTAAAGGAGTGGACTGGTTTTTTGTTTCAAGCTACACACTCAATAAAGCTTTAGCTTGGACTGCACTTACATCTGTTGCCCTCTCTTATTCGATTTCAAGCTTGGCGAAACTGGATAAACCATGGGCTTTAGAAAACAAGGGAGTAGTCAAATACTTAGGTCAGTGGGGCTTTATCATGGGAATGGTGCACGCAGTTCTTTCGTTACGAATCACTACTCCTGTTTTTTTTGCTAATATATACGATTCAAATCTTGAATTTAATACAACCGGCAATCTCTTGATACTATTTGGTATATTAACTCTTTCTGCGTTAATAATGCCGGGAATCAGCTCCTTGCCCTCAGTAAGAGAAAGCTTGAAAGATGACAAATTTAAGAAATTTCAAAAACTGGGATATTTAGCGTTGATTTTTGGGGCTACTCATGTTTTTGTAGTGGGCTATTCCGGATGGTTTAGTATGAGCAATTGGCATGGATATATGCCTCCAATAACACTTTTGTCGTTTCTTATTGCTCTAGTTCCTTTGGTGCTAAAAATACTTTTAGGAAAAAGAGTTCGCTAAAATTATAATGATTGGTAATAGATAAATCTTGCTTTTTTTAACCAGATTCCTAATACCAACTAACTTAATATTAGGAATCTCTAGTACATTATTTCAATGTTATCTAACTATAGACGCTACTCTATCATGCTCAGCAATCAATAATTCCTTTTCAATAGGAAGAAGCTCTTTGCCTCGCCTGCTCATTACTATTTCTGCTGTAGCAATAGCCTTTGAGGCTTTGTAAATTGGAGAGCCGTGTTTGCCTCCCCAAGAAAAAGAAGGTATGAAGTTTGGCATAAACCACTCTTTTACTACTATGCTGCAAATACCACAGACTGTACCGGTAGTAAACATAGAATTAATACCTGATTTTGTATGGTCGCCGCAGAGTAACCCCATAAACATTGTATTAGTATCTACTTCTTTGTTGTCTATTCTTAATTTGATATTATCGTAAGTATTTTTTAAATCCGAATTATTTGTATCCGCTCCAAAATTGACCCACTCACTTATAAATGAATGCCCCAAAAAGCCTTCATGCTGCTTGTTAGAGTAGCTTTGGAAGATAGAACACTCAACTTCGCCGCCAATCTTGCAAAACTCACCTATGCTCGTTTCTTCGTATATTTTGGCAGCTACTTTTATTGTGGAATTTTTACCGATATATGCAGGTCCAATGATGACAGCATTAGGCATGATTTTTACGTTATCATCAATTATAATAGGACCTTTCTCAGCATCTAAAACAACGCCAGGAGCTATTTTTACATTACTACCAATAAATATATTATCTTCCTCTACAAAATTTGCTCCTTTGAAGTCAGTTTCAACCGCATTGCCCAAGTCAAAGTATTCTGCATCATCAAGGATGGACTGAGCATTATTTGGCACAGTATGAAACAGATAGTCTAAAGTTTTCAGATTAGGTAAATCGATTTTTTCATAAGAAGAAAAAAGGTCTATCTTCAAATCTGAAAGAAGTTCTTTTCTTGTGAGTTCTTCCGTTCTTTCTATTTCAGTGCGCGGTAAATATGCTGCATAAGGGTAGGAATCCTTATAAAAAATGCAAGGCTTATCTTTTTCGACTGCTTTATCAATATTGTCCCAGAAATAAGTATCAGGCAGCACTGCCGAGCTTACACTAAGTATATTTTCCTCGTCTATGCCCGAATCCATCATGTCAAATCTTTGAAGAAAAGAGCTTAGATGCTTTTCTCTTCCTTTGAAAGCAAAGTTGCAGTCAGGAAGTTGTCGCCTGTACTTTTCGAATAGTCGAAAAGCACCACATCTTAGCTCCCAAATTGGGTGGAGAACATTGAATGGGTAGAAGTTGTCTACGTTTTCCGGCTCGAATAAAAGTACTTTATCTATATTCATGTTATTATTTCCTAATATCAACTAATTCAACTTCAAAGTAAAGTGTAGAATTTGCAGGGATTTTACCAACTTTACGCTCTCCGTATGCTAAATAAGAAGGAATTATAAGCTGGCGTTTTCCGCCTTTACGCATTGTAGCAATTCCTTCGTCCCAGCCTTTTATAACTCTTCCTTCGCCCAAAGGAAAAGAAAGAGGCTTGCCTTTATCCAAAGAGCTATCAAATTTAGTCCCGTCGGCTAATGTTCCTGTGTAGTGTACAAAGACTATGTCTCCATCTTCGGGTAAAGGACCTTCACCAAGTTTTCTATCAAGATATTGCAGACCTGAGTCAAGCTGTTGCAACACACCAACCTCTTCCTTTATTTCATGTTTAGCAGAGGAACACCCCAAAAAACCTAAAGTAAAAGCAATTAAAAGGGTAACTAAAATCGTTTTCATATAAATATCTCCGTGAATATTAAGTTTTGTGTTTACAATATTTTATAAACCACTAATAGATTATAATATAAAAAAAGGCAGTTAAAATTTCTAATAATTCTAACTGCCTTTAGTCTATTTGAGAAGATTTTAATCTTCTTTTGCTTTCTGCAATTTCAAAACTGCTTTAATAAATTGAATAAACAATGGATGTCCTGTTACAGCTCTTGATTTCAATTCCGGGTGAAATTGGACACCAATAAACCATGGATGAGACGGTAACTCTACTATCTCTACCAGTTTGCCGTCAGGTGACATACCACTTAATACCATTCCGTGTTTTTCTAATTCTTCACGGTAGTCATTATTAAATTCATATCTGTGTCTGTGTCTTTCGGAAATTTCTTCAGATTTATAAGCATCAAAAGCTTTAGTTCCTTTTTTAACGACACAAGGATAAGCTCCTAGGCGCATCGTGCCACCTTTGTTTTTGACTTTTTTCTGTTCATCCATCAAGTCAATAACGCAGGAAGCCTCTTTATTAAATTCGCCTGAGTGAGCATCTCCAATATTTGCAACGTTTCTTGCAAACTCAATTACAGTGCACTGCATTCCTAAACAAATACCAAACATCGGGATGTTATTTTCACGTACATATTTGATAGCACTGATTTTACCTTCGATACCTCTATCACCAAAACCCGGACCGATAAGAATACCACCCACATTTTGTAGCTTTTCAGCAATGTTTTCATCCGTAAGCTGCTCAGAGTCAATGAGTTCTACATTTACTCTTGCATTATTTATAGATCCTGCATGAATGAAAGCTTCTAAAATAGATTTGTAAGAGTCCCTATATTGAGTGTATTTACCTACAAGGGCAACAGTTACTTCATGCTTAGGAGATTTGATTCGATTGACGAATTTCTTCCAAGTGTCTATATTCAATTCGTTTTCAGGTAAATGCAATTTACGTAAAACAATTTCCGCAACTTTCTTTTTGGCAAACATCAGAGGTACTTCGTATATAGAATGAGCTGCATTTTCGACATCGAAAACAGCTTCTTCGTTAACACTGCAGAAAAGAGCAATCTTTTGACGAGTGTCTTTATATACTTTATGTTCTGTACGGCACATCAGAATGTCAGGTCTGATACCATATTCCATCAAAGCTTTTACAGAGTGCTGAGTAGGTTTCGTTTTAATCTCACCAGCAGATTCCAAGTATGGAATATAAGTTAGGTGAATATTTAAGACGTTCTCAGGTCCTCGTTCCAGCCACATTTGACGTTGGGCTTCGAGGAATGGTAGCGATTCTATATCGCCAACAGTACCGCCGATTTCCAGCAATATGA
The DNA here is from genome assembly GCA_041596515.1 of Chlorobiota bacterium. GTDB lineage: Bacteria > Bacteroidota > Ignavibacteria > Kapaibacteriales > UBA2268 > JBFHIJ01. Next base: position 2,179 of record JBFHIJ010000068.1, on the reverse strand, counting down.
TGTCAAACTTGCCATCAAATGTTTTAATTCTTTTTTTGATTTCGTCAGTGATGTGAGGGATAACCTGAACAGTTTTACCTAAGTAATGTCCACGCCTTTCTTTCATTAGGACTTCGTAGTACACCTGTCCTGTGGTGTGATTGTTTTCTTTCGTCAAAGATTCACTTAAGAATCTTTCGTAATGACCCAAATCTAAGTCAGTTTCAGCGCCATCATCAGTAACGTACACCTCTCCATGCTGGAAAGGATTCATAGTCCCAGGATCCACATTGATATATGGATCTAGTTTCATGATTGTAACTGAGTAGCCGCGTTGTTTCAATAAAAAGCTTAATGAAGCTGAAGCGATACCTTTACCAAGAGAGGATACTACACCACCTGTGATAAAAATATACTTGGTATTTTTCTTTGCGGAATTTAAATCATCACCCATTGCACTTGTATATTTTAGTTTGTAAAATGCACGTCTATGGGAATACAAAATAGCTATAAAAAAACTAAAGAGCAACCAATATGTTTACACAATTCTAATCGCTTGCATTAAATTGCCTAAGAATCAAAACTAAATTGCAAAAAGGTTTATGTTTTAGATACTAGATTTTATTTTCACAAGATATTTGATTATTTTGACTTCATGTGAAACCTTAAAGACAGAATGTTTATGCAAAATCTCTTTCGTATGTTATTAATGCTGGTTGTAGCATCTTTTATTATCATTTCTTGCGGTGAAGATGATAAACAACCGCAAACTACTCAAAAAAAAGAAATATCTTTTTGGCATTTTTGGAGCGAACCTTACCAAAGAGAAGCAATTGCCAAGTTAATTGCCAAATTCGAATCGCAAAATGATTGCAAAGTAAACGTTACTGAGCTTAGCTGGAATGATGGTAAAACTAAGCTTATGGCTGCCTTTAACTCCGGTACTGCTCCTGACGTTCTCGAATTAGGATCGGACTGGGTAGCTCAATTTTCATCATCTGGAGTTTTGAAAGAGTTGGACTCTCTAGCTGACTTTGGTAAATTTATAGACTTTACAATAGCTCCATGCAAATGGAATGAAAAGATGTATGCACTGCCATGGATTACTGATACCAGAGTGATGTTTTACAACAAAGATTTACTTGAAAGAGCAGGCTTAGATACTATTGCTCCTCAATCTATTGCTGATTTGATGCGAGCATCTGAAAAAATAAACAATATTCAAGATGCTTATGGATTTGGGGCAAATGGCTCGGATCAGCATAGACTCTACAAAAAAATTATTCCTTTGATGTGGAGCCACGGAGGTGGAATATTAGATGTAGCAGGTAATGTAGTAATTAATTCCAAAGAAAATATTGAAGCTTTCTATGATTATGTAACTCTTGCAGGGTTTGGAGTGCAGGAAACTCAGAAGCAATTAGACGCAATGTTTGCTCAGGGTAAAGTTGGTTTTTGGTTTTCCGGTGCATGGCTTTTAAATAAGATAAAAAAAGAAAATCCTACCATGCGATTTGGAGTAGCAATGATGCCAAGCGTAAAAGCAACCGCAGGTGGCGATTTGGTGCCGGGTATGAGTTTTGCCGGTGGTGAGTACATAGCTATAAATGAGAAGAGCGAAAATCCAATGGCAGTCCAATTTGCAAAATTCCTTACTTCAGGTGAAAACGCAATTGAATTTTGCAAAATGATTCCCGAAGCAGGTTTTCCATGCGATAAAGAATATTTTAACGATGATTACTATAAAACACAAGTTTACAGACAAGTGTTCGCTGAGCAACTTAAATATGCAAATATGACTCCGGTACATCCCAAATGGCTCAAAATGGAAGCTATTTTAGAGAATGCTATTGAACAGGTGCTATATGCTAAAAAAAGCCCTGAAGATGCTTTAGCAGAGGCACAAGAGGAAATAGAGCACATAGTTAAGAAAGCAAAGACCAGAAGATAGAGGAGAAAATTTCTATCCAATTTCTGAAATAGATTAAACCCAAAAGAGACTGTCTATCTGTACAAACGCTACAAATAGGCAGTCTTTTTTCTAACATAAACAAACAAAGGCTCACAACTAATACTTGGGGTTTAGGCAAAAAGTTTCATAATTCTAAACAAGAAAAACTCGTTGTCGATAACACCTCTAAGATTAGCTCTGAAGAGTTTGATTTTAGAGTTGAAGGATTCTGCAGATGCATTAGTGCTT
>JBFHIJ010000067.1:0-12982 GCA_041596515.1 Chlorobiota bacterium | reverse complement strand
ATACCTTTTTTAAAATACTCATCATCAACCGAATAGCTCCCGAAAAGATAAGCATTATTACCGTCATATCTGATATTAGCATCAACAAACCAACTAGCAGGTGACATTATATCTGTGATTTTTACTAATTCTTCAGAATTAGAATATGTAAAAATTACCAATAGATATAAACATATAAAACAAACAAACTTCTTAACCATAAATCCTCCTATTCAAAATATGTGGCATTACTAATGTAATGCCACGGCTTCATCACTCAACAATAAACTTACCGTATTTCATATTACCTGATTCACTTATTGTCACAATATAAGTTCCAGGTATCATGGAGCCAATATTTAATGCAACCTCTGTTACATTTTCATTAGTATTATATTCAGAATAAAATACTTTTGAACCGTCTACGGTATAAATCATAATTTCATATCTAGAATTCGAATTCATTTCGAATTTTAGATTTATTCTGTCTGCTTTGACAGGATTAGGGAATACTTGGATTGAATTGTTTTCTTGATTTTCGACTTCTTGAACTATTTCAATCCATTCTTTCCCTTTATTGTCTGACTTGAATTTTTTATCTTTGTTGATATAAATTTGATTATCAAAATTGTTATCAACAATTCTTAATTGCTTCCAACTAGAGCCATTATCTTCTGTCGCAAAGTATTGCCCATTACTACTTTTAAAAACAACTTTATCATATTTGATATCTGTTGCTAAAGAAGCAGACAGCATTGCAACGAAAATAAACGATAATGCTACAACAAGCTTCATTGTAATCTCCCTATTATTTTACGATTTGATCGCCACCAAAATTTACAAAATTTATATCACATGCTGGTTTGCAATTCAACACCCTCACCTCTTCTAATGATGATTGTTCAGTATCATTATGCATGTCATAGCATTCATTGTCTGTCATCGGAGCGGCAGTACAATTCGGAGATTGATTTCCCATCTCAATGTCTTCTTGATGGATTAATACGCCTGTGGCACGGTCTATACAGAAGGCATTAGTAACTTTGCAACACGCGTCAGCATCACAAGCTTTAGGATAAATAACGATAGCTCGTGTACCAGGAGTTCCGCAAGTATAATAGCCTACACATCGCCCAGTGCAAGTTCCTTTAGCATAACTGACTTTGTAATTGTCATATGTATCACAATATAGAGTATCCCCCATATATTTCATTTCCATATCATTAAATTGGATGAATATTTGTTTTGCAAGCAAAGCATAAACATCATGCTCTAATTTATTCATCTTGTCTGGATCTATTGTACCACCTGGACCAATAACTCCATTTGTAAGCCATAGATGGAGACTGCTACAATCTGGATCGTTTTCCAAATAATTCAAACATGTCATGTAATGTTGTTGCAACTTCTGATTAGTTGCACAATTTCTATGTTTATATCCAATGTAGATAGGACAATCTGGGAATAGTGGGTGAATAACAATAGCACTGTCAGTTTTCCATGGACCCCAATTTGTACATGTAGAGTCTTCATAACAGCTAAATGGAGGTACTGGTTCTGGAGCCAATGAAATACCAATGTGAGTCATTGGCTCAATTTTGTCAATAAAGTATGGTGCTTTAGCAACATCCATGTTAACTAATAATGGATCAAATTGTGCCTTTAAAGGCAAAGTAGCAACTAGTGCTAGCATGATAAAAAGAAATTGTTTCATCTTGAACCTCTATTTTAGTATACAAATTTGGCTATATTTTATAGCCATTGCTTACAGTATATGATATTCATAATTTATGTTGTTAACTTCTATACTAATTTGTCCGAAGGTACAATATAATATTGTTCTAATGTACAATGTTTTGTCACTACTAATTCATACTTGTTTATAATATAAAATATCTCAATACAATCCAAGATATTTTAGACCTTTTTAAAATAAAATCCATCTTAGGAGCTTTTTGATGACCTGAATCTTAGAATTTATGTTGCCATTAAAAATGGTAGAATTGAATTATGAGATGCTTTGAGGCAAAATGGAAAACGAATCTACTAAGAAAGAGAATAGGAAGGAAAAAATTTCCTTCCTATAATTATTTTGGCTTCTTTTATTTCAATTTCTTTCCTAATGGTAACCATTTACCATTTTCAGACTTTTGCCTTACTACAACTTCTAATGGCGAACCGTAATTATCTATATCAAGAGGACAATTCATTGCACTGCCTTTGTAAATAAGTTTAGGTTCATTATCACCTACCTTAATATCTACTTCAAAATCAAGTAAATCTCCTTCAATTTCCCAAGATAATAGATTTTGATCAGAATCATACTTAATTGTTGTTACCATGTCGTTTCTCCTTACTTTTATTATGTTTAAACAATTGCTTACTTAGTACTTCCAGTAAGCTTTTAATATCTTCTAATAATGGCAAAATATCCATTTCTAATCGCTTCCTGATACTAAATACAGAACCAATTTCTTCTTCAACAGATAAAAGCTTCTGTAATAGCATTCTCATGTCATTGTTAATTTTATCGGAGACGATAGAATAACTATCTTTAAGACTGCTAAGATATAACTTAAGCTTATAATGTTTGTAAACAGCTATTACAAGTGAACATATTAGCAGTAACGATAAAGTCGTTAATATTATATTATATCTACGCTCTACTTCAATTTCTTTGTTCTTAATTTCAATCTCTCTATCAGCTTTGGATATTGTATTGATGAAATCATTTGAAAATTTCTTCTCGTGCTTAGACTCATTACAATCAATTTGAATTAGCTTTCTGCACAATTTATCAGTATCGAAACTAAACTCAAGCCCTTGTGATAAAAGGAAGGATTTAGCTTCTAGTAAATTTGGAAAATATATTGTCATGTTAGAATCTATTACTATTTTTGAGACCTCTTCAAATAAAGAAACAGCCTGTTCATTTCTATTCGTCAAACAAAATAATTCAATTTGGTTCATTTGCAGTTGTATTTTGGTAGCACTATTTAACATTTTGCTTTCTGATAATTTAAAACAACTGTCTGCGTCAATATATCTCTCTAGTAAAATATAATAAGCCGATAAATTACTCAAGCATTCTAAACTATCTGCCGGTGTGCCACAATATTTCAACTCTTGTAAGGAATAATAAACAGCACTATCCAAGTTGTTTTGATAATAATAATTCATAGCTAATTGAGAGAAAACATCGTCTTGGAATTCAATATGATTTGTTTGCACCCCAGTAAGTAATATATCGGATGAATTTTTGTATCTACCGGAGTTCGTTAGTACTTTAGCGTACTCAAGTACAGTATTAGAATATCTGGTATCATGTTTATTTACTTTATAGAACTCTAATATCTTTTCAAAGTATTTAAAACTTTCTTTATACTGTCCTAAAACAGATTCTACTATTCCTAAATGATAATAGATATCCCTAAGTACTATATCTTCATTCAACTCCAATGATTTTATTGATAAAGCTTGCTGATAATATTCTTTTGACTTCTCGTAGTAACCATTACGCGAGAATGTTTGCCCCAAATCAGTATAGATTTTGATTAGCCCAGAATCAAAATCTATTTCTTGAAATATTTTTCTGGCATTATTTAAGCATACGAACCCACTATCTATAAAACCTAGCTCTACAAATGACCTGCCTAACTGTTGAAATGCATATGCACTATCTAATGAATTTTCTGAATAAGATAAAGACTTCTTGGCATAATATCTCCCCGAATCAGGATATGCTTGGAATACATTTTCAGATTTTATCATATATTGCTCTGCAATTGGATTACTTCTTTTAGATTTGGATAACTCCATAGCAAAAAGATTATTCCCAGATACCAAAACAAGTAGAAATATGGCTATTTTTTTCAAATCTAATACTCGCATATTATATCTTTGATTTTTTGTAATATTTCGTCTGCTTTACCATTTCCTTTCAAGTACTGATCCTGGTATTTCTGTATATTTTCAATAACTTGTTTTATATCAGACAAGAGTTCTTGATTTTCAAATTTGATATATAAATAGATATTTGTTTTATAAAATACCTCTTCAATACTTAAGCTGACAGATTGATTCCCTAAGAAGAAATCATCAAATTGTTCTTCATCGAAACCAATATTATGTTCTTTCAAATATTGATAAAATTGTTCTTCACTTCCATAATGTTTATCTATAGTATCTATAATTTTGCGATATGAGTACTCTTTTGCATCTAATGATGATTTAGCATGGCGTAAATCATCTATAAAAATATTTCTAGCTCGTATCCCATACTCATCGCATGCTATTATAGAACCTGATCCATTCAGCAACCAATTTATAGAGATTCCTAATTTTGATATTTTAACTAAGCTATCTACTCCCGGCACTTTGCTTCCCTTAGTAAACTTAGAAAGCAAAGGTAAATCTATTTCAATCATTTCAGCAATCTTTGTTTTCGTATAGTCTCTTAGCATCACTTTTATAAATAAGTCAAGTCTCTCTGCAATAGTTACTTTCATATTATTCCCTAGATTAATAACTGCATAAACACTTTTGTACTACAGTGCAATAAACATTTGTCCTAAAGTACAATCCAGTTTTATTTATTGTTATTATCCAACAATATTACAAATAATATTTGATTATGCCATATCAAATTACAACATTGTTGATTTATAGTCAATTTAATAATTATAATCTCTGCGTTCTTATTTCTCTTGGAAGTTTAGCAGTTTCTATATATTATACCTTAGATTAATACAATATGAAGCCAATTTGTCCTATCGTACAATATAATATTGTCCTATCGTACAACCACCATTTTAAAGGGGATAAATATGAAAAGGATTATTTTCATCCATGGTAGATCTACGAAACCATTAAAACAGAACTTAAAAATGCTTTGGTATGAAGCGATTGCTTTTGGTTTGGGCAGAGATTTTGGAGATTCTACTGTTTATAAATTTAGTCATATAAATAAAGATTTTGTTTATTATGGTGATTTGTCAAATGCTTATCTACATAAAAAAACAGATGCTGTTATTCCAGATGATATCATATCTAGGCTAATATCATTAGATTTGCTAAAAAAATATAAATCCTCAGACTTCAATAAACATGTATATAACGCTCTACCATGTAAAAATGCCGCTTTAGAATTTTTTGCAGATGCTTTATCAAGTAGCGTAAGCCTATTTAACGTAGGGAAACAATTAATAGGTAGCGTAGCCCCCGATTTACTAGAATATTGGAATAGCGAAGCATATTATGGTAGCGATATTAGATATCGATTCACAGACACTTTAGTAAAATGCTTTGAACAAGAGACAGATGACATTCTAATAGTTTCTCATAGTCTGGGAACGATTGTTGCTTATGATTGCCTCTGGAAACTCTCTCATTACGGAGAATATAGGCATAGGTTTAGCGATAAAAAAGTTAACTTAATCACTTTAGGTTCACCTCTAGGAGATGAGAACGTAAAAAGAGAACTTAAAGGAAAAAATAGTACCGGACTCAGAAAGTACCCCCACAACATAAATAGTTGGATAAATATTTCAGCTGAAGATGACTATGTCTGCCATGATAATAAATTATCAAATGATTTTCAAGATATGATAGAGTTAGGATTGATAAAAAATATCGAAGAAATTTCTCCTATTTACAATCTAACAGTTAGAAATGGGAAATCTAATCCCCACTCTTCAATTGGCTATCTAATCTCTCCAGAATTTATTCAACTTCTGGAGAGATGGTTGAGGGTATAATATCTGAAATGAATTCGCCCCTATGTATGTTTTTAAAAACGGGAACATTTCTCCCTGATTTCTGAATACAAGTCAATTAAATATAATACTTATTCCAAATATAATTTATATATAATTCATAAAATATAAGAAAAAGGTCAATATTTATTGGACTATATCGACCTTATGGACTTTATTCGGTTGGATTGGATTGGTTAGAATTAGATTGATTTAGCTTTTTTCTTTCTGCAAACTTTTGCCCTACTTTTAGCCCATAGCACCGAGTATTAACATAATTGTCGATTCTTCAGGTCTCCACACTCCATCGGTTGTAGTAAAGACTGCGTGCATCCAATCTACAATGCCGGCAATGACGATAATGTACATTACTAAGCGAGAAGAACTAAAATTTCCATTTTCCTCTTGCAGGAACTCTTGAAATTTCATTAGATTTTCTCCAAGTACTGATTATTGCTACCAAAGAATTGCCTACTAAATCTCACTAAATCGACTGCTAAAGTAATGTCTTTGGCAACTATCTGAGTTGCTCCGTTTTGACCATAATTGGTTTGTACCCCTGCATTGCCTGAGCCATTTTGAATGATTTTGGTTAAATCAATTTTTCCATTATTTGTTCCCGAATTCTGATTGACTGCAATTATAACACAATCTTCTACATTAATTACAGTATCTACGAATACCAGATCGTAAAACATATCCCTTAAATTTCCTGGAAGATTAGAAGCAATATCTTGTTGAAGTGTACTCAAGTCAAATGAATACGATGTTGGATTAGTAAAGTAAAGAAGTAAGTCCATGCTTTTCTTATTACTCAAATCCACAGATATAGTATTGCCTGCAAACTCTAAATCGAGTTTGAATGCTGTGCCGGATTGCGATGAATAGGCTATACAATTAAATGGCTCATAAATCTTACTGCCAACTTTCTGCTGTGGAATACTTGTGCCTAGTCCATTTAATTTGTTAACGTGGTAAGTCTCATTAAAGACACGATTATCAAGCTCACCTATCATACCTAAAGACAAAACCCTTCTTAGTCCGCTATAAAAGTAATAATCACCATAGTAATAGTGCAATGCTTTAGCAACTGATTCTTGTAAATTAATTCCGGAAGCCATAACTACTCCATTTCTAAGTTTATAACAGAAAAGTGTTTAGGCTAATATAGTAAGTAGAGATTTAATAATCAGGTATAATTCCGTGAATGAATAAAATTACGTATATTTTCCCTTGCTAATAATTAACCTTGCAAAAGATACGTAACTAATTATAGGTATATCTATTCAACCTTAGCATGCTTCAAAATAAATATTCACCAAATTGCAAGCAGGTTTATATCTGGATGGTTCGGTAAGTGTAAACATAAAAATCACCCTTGAGTATATTCAAATACAAGTTCAAGGAGGACACAATGTGGCGTAAGTAAAGAAATAAAGTAAATCATTAAGGAAATATAGTATAAAACGGCACGAACTGCAAATACGTACATATTAAAAAAGCCCTACCAGCTTTAAAGAAATTAGCCTCTGCTACAATAACTAACATAATCCTCGGAGCTTTAGGGTTAGAGGGTGTTACCACAGGTTTGGCGGGTTTGATATTAGTTCCGTTCATCAAAGGCATAGCAACAGGAGCAGTCAATAAGTTATTAACTCCAATCTTAGAGGGTCTTACTTCATTTGCAACTGGTGGTGAGGTTACAGAACCAACAATCGCCATTTTCGGTGACGCAAAGCAGTCCGGGCACAATACTAATACAGAGTGGATATTCAACTCTACTCAAATGCAAGCACTAGTTGCAGATATATTAAACAAATTCGGTTTCAAAATGGCTACAGAAATTTCAGGAAACTTAATAGGAGTATCAGAGGGCTTGCAAAGTATTGAAAAAGTAATATTAAACTTGCACCCTATTTTAAAAAACAATAATTTAGATATTATTAAAGAGTACTTTGACAGTCAAACGAATATCAAATATCTTCAGGTTAAGCTTCAAAATGGAAGTATTGATTTAGCTGATTACAAAAAAGAAGTAAAACTTATTGAGATACCAAAACTTGCTACTGGAGGTATAGCAACTACTGAAACTTTAGCCATAGTTGGAGATGGACCCAGGGCAGAAGCAATTATCCCGTTGGAAGAGTTGCCAAATTTTATGGGGCAACAAAATAATTATGACTTTAGCCGTTTAGAAACAAAGTTCGACTCTTTAACTCAAGAGGTTAGAAATCTGGACTTATACATTACAGAAAATGAAATTTACGAAGCTAACAATCGTGAAAGCAATAGACAAAAAAGAAGACTTAGGAATGGGTAAATACGTTTTTTGAAGCAAAGTGTTAGTTATTGTTAGTAGTCTAAAACAAAAGCCTTGTAGAACATGATTCTATAAGGCTTTTTTGCAATTAACGCTCCTCCCGGGGGGGAACTAGGAGGAGCAAATCCCGGCGTTTCCGCCAAAATAGCATGGTGGGCATGCTAAATGTTAGACACAATTTCTAATTTCTTACAAGAGCGGCGGAGCTTATTTCTTGGGGGGAAACGATTATATCTTCGCCCCACTGCTCTTTCAGATATTTCTTTTAGTATTTAATTTGTAGATTATTCGGTTGGTTTCACTTTAGGCTACTTCTGGGGGGAAGCATCTCTACCTGTAGTCAAACTCCAAAAGCATCCACTCCAAAAAATACAAATGGTATTTATATAGACTGCTTTATCTTGCCTTTCATTTGTTTGGGGGAAAACTATAATCGGCTTTGATAAAATTTGGTTACAAACTGTTACAGAACTAAATGGTATTTACATAGACACTAATTATTAAGCGAGATACCTTGTGGGTTATGGTAAATTGAATTAGCCACTACGCCCCATATCTCAAATTTATCGTCACTTTTTATCTTTAAAACAGGATACTTTTCATTTTCAGGTTTAAGGAATATACCTTCAACTGATTTTTGCAAAGTTTTTAGAACTAATTCGTTATTGATTTTTGCCACGACTATATCGTTATTTTTTGCTTGCTTTGTTCTATCTACAAAAACAAAAGAACCATTTTTAATCCCTGCTCCTACCATAGAATCGCCGGACACTCGCATCATAAAATAGTTTGCATTCTTGTCTACTATCATTGAATTTAAGTTAGAGGTCTTTGATTCAAGTCCTGCTACATCGCCGGTAAAAGTAATAAAGCTTTGCTTGCCTATCGGCTGTTTAAAGTATTTAGAAGCTATAGATTGTTTAACATTAATCGTGCCGCTTTGTTCTTTTACTGTAGAAGTAGTATTGTTTGTCGAATAATTTGACTTATGAAATCTCTTATTGAGTCTAGAACTAATATTCATGTTTCGCTCCGTAAGTATTATCTCTTTATGCTTATGGAGTATACATTATCATTTATCGTGCCATTTTTTAAAAGCATCTAACAGTCAATATATTCAGAGATTTAGAGTGGTCTTATGTTCGTATGTGACTATGATTTATCAGACAGTGCATCTTGTAGGATATGTTTTATAAGTTGGTATTGGTCTGTTGAAATAATTTTTTCGTGCAAAGATAGCTCTAAGGTTGCAAGAGCTGTATAGCAGTAAATACGTACCAGTGAGTCTTCTTTAAGTGCTTCAATATGTGACCGTATTGCTTCACCATCAGCCCTGGCTATCGGGCCGGTGAGTGGTATGGATTTAATAGAATATGCGTCTATATTATTTTCTAATGTCTTTTTAGCAATAGGAGCTATGAATTCCTTAGTAGGGATTCCTGCCTTCTCTGCGATAAGTCTTCCTGTCTGAAGCAAAGTAGTCATATTATTAGAAGTCATGACTGCAGAGCAGTGATATAAAGCTTTCTGTTGCAGGTCGCCAAGCCTTAAGCGAACAGGTGTTCCTCCCAAAGCAAGTACAAATTTAGAACAATATTCAAATATGGGGTTCTCCGTTTCTATTCCCCATGCAATATCTGCCAGATTGGTTTTGTCAGCATAAGCAAATGTCTGAAAAGGGTGCACAGATGCAATGCCAAGAGACTCTTCCTTTAACGAAGTTAACTCATTTGCACTTTTTACACCTGAAGAATGTGCAAATACTGCAGATTTGGCATAAGGATACTCTGCTCTTATCTCTTTAGCAAGCTCGCTTATATGCCTGTCAGATATTGCAATATATATAAAACTACATTTAGGTATATCTGCCACTCTCAGAACGGCATATTCTTTATACCTATCAGGAATACTCTCTGCATTCCTGCTATATATAAAACTGAGCTTCCCTTGGTCCAAGAGAAGCTCAGCAATACTAATTCCTACCTTTCCGGCACCGATGATACCATATTTAGTAGTGTCACACATGATCTTATATTTTAATAAGTTCGTAGTTGTATTTATTATCTTTGATTATATAACCCAAATCCTGGATTCTATCCCTAAGCTCATCAGCTAATGCCCATTCTTGATCAGCTTTAGCTTTAAATCTGCGTTCAGCCAAATCTTTTACTTCTGCAGGAACTTCTTCTACAATTGAAGCCCTGGAAGTAATAATCCAAACAGCAAATACATTATTGAACTCTCTGAATAAATCAATCAAAGCTTTTTTAGAAATTTGAGAAAGCTCATTCGCAGGATTTTCGTTCATAAATGTGAATATGGAAGCAAGAGCTTTAGGGGTATGCAAGTCATCTGCTAAATAGCCAAACGCTTCTTCTCTAAGCATATTTACTTCTACAAATTCATCACCATCTATGTCTTCGTGCAAATCATAGATATAATCCTGAATACGCAACCTAGCTTTTTTAGCTGCTTTGATACCATCAAAAGTAAAGTTAAATTTGGTACCATAGTGTGCTGAAAGCATAGAGAAACGAATGTCCAGCGGATCAATACCTTTATTAATCAAATCACGCAAAGTATAGAAGTTACCTGCGGATTTGCTCATTTTTTTGCCTTCCACTTCCAAAAATTCGTTGTGACACCAGAAGTTATTTGGATCAACACCGTAACCTGCTTTAGACTGAGCTATTTCATCTTCGTGGTGAGGGAATTTTAAATCTACTCCGCCTGTATGAATATCAAAAGGAATACCTAATATTTCATATTCCATAGCAGAGCACTCTATGTGCCAACCTGGACGGCCTGGGCAAGGCATACCGTAAACGCTGAAGTTCCAGAACGGTTCACCATCTTTTCTGCCTTTCCATAGCACGAAGTCATGAGCTGTTTCTTTTTCGTACTCGTCAGTGTCGACTCTTTCGCCCGGCTTGAAGTTTTCGAAATCAATTTTTTTAAGCTTGCCGTAAATATCTGAATTACGCCATTTAGTTACATCAAAGTACACAGAGCCTTTAGCTACATAAGCATACCCATTATCAATTATGCGACGAATCAAATCCTGCATGTGAGCAATGTAATCAGTAGCTTTTGGTAGAGCATCTAAATCAGAGCTACGAATACCTAAAGCTTCTATATCTTTGATAAATTCTTCGTAGTAGTACTCCGTAAAGAGTTTTAAGTTTTCTTTAGGGTCATTAGTTTGATACCCCATTTCAGGCTTCCAAGCACCACTACCTTTGGCACTATCTCTGATAGTTTTATCGTCAATATTGGTGATATTCATCACCCATTGTACTTTGTATCCACCGGCGATGCGTAAAACTCTTTGCAATAAATCTGCAAAAAGGAAAGAACGCATATTCCCGATATGTGCATAGCTATAAACAGTAGGACCACAAGAATATAGCTTTACTTCGTCACCATATAATGGCTTGAATGGCTGTACCTTTTTAGAAAGCGAGTTAAATAGTTTTATTTGCATGCAATTAACATAATATGAACCAACAAAATATTACATATAAAATGGTAAATTATTTGCTTTGAAACAAAAACATTATATTCATAATCAATAAAATATTAGGATTATTTGTATTTTTTTACCAAAACTACTTACTAAGAGTATATATTTTTAGTTTTATTGCAAATGATTGACAAAGAGAGGCTCTAAAAGTGCATAAATTCAACATTAGCGAATATGAACTTCACTATTCCATTAATGATTCTGTTCATATTCAGAATCTAATCTTCTTACATGAGGGTTTAGGATCCCGAAAATCATGGGGAAAGTTTCCAACTCAACTTTCTAAAGTGCTACCCATTAGTTATGCCTCCTACGATAGAGCTTCTCACGGCAAATCTATCCAAATATTACCTGATACTTATGACTATTTTGATTTTCAGGTAGAAGAGCTAAGGGCCTTTATCCTGCAATTAAATATAAAGAATCCGATATTAGTAGGGCATAGCGATGGAGCAACTACGGCTTTGCTTTATGCCGCGAAATATCCGGACGCTATCAAATCCGTAATATCTATGGCAGCTCATATATACTCCGAAGACAAAACCGATGTCGGCGTAAAAGCTACACTTCAAAAATATCTTCACAAAGGATTAAAAGATATCCTTTATAAGCAACACAAAGAATACACAGATACAGTTTTTTATAAGTGGTATAACTACTGGAGCAAAGCAAGAGATAATAATTTAGATCTGAGTCCATATTTAAAGAAAGTCAAAGTCCCGGTTTTAGCTTTGCAGGGAGACAAAGACGAATACGCTACAGATAATCACCTTTGGGATATAAAACATTCTCTGAAAGCATGCAAGGCATATATAATCCCAAATTGCGGGCACTTTCCGCATATCAGTCAAGAGATGGAAGTCATAAAACTAATGACGGATTTTATTCGTTGAACTACTATAATTTGTACAGGATTAGCAAGAATATCTGTTATTTAGCTTATAAGATTTAGCATCATAAATTCTACTAGAAAGGAACGTAGTTGGGAGTTTAATCCTATAAGATATGCGTCATTTCCCTTGCTTGCTAAATCTTACTATTCTGTGCAACTATTGGGGGAAGGTATTTATACTAATAAGACCAACACAGATTAGTACTTTTCTTTTTAGCTATCGGTACATCTTACCCAAATGCTTACATTCATGTTCTCTAAATTCAAGTAATAAATGCAACATCGAAGTAAGACGTTATAGAAGACAAGCATATATTTTTCAAAACAGGAAAGCAGAAAAAAATCTGCCTTCCGTGTTTTGATGGAAAATATGTGCATTTTTCCTTCCAGCGTCCAAACAAGAGGGTTGCAATGGCACATATCACCAGTGAACAAAGATATACAATAGCATGTTTGTTAGCAATAGAAAAATCAATAACTTACATAGCAGAGACGATTGGCAAGGATAAATCTGT
>JBFHIJ010000066.1:0-13767 GCA_041596515.1 Chlorobiota bacterium | reverse complement strand
AGATGGTGGCGGTAAAGTAACTAGTTATAATAATATATTATATAGTAACGGGGATGATTTCGTAATTGATTCAAAATCTGAAGGGACCATAGAATATTCAATGTCGAATGTTACACTACATGAAGGCATTGGTAATATTAAAGCAGATCCTTTGTTTACCGATATGCAAAATGGTAAATATAGCTTGTTAATCAGTTCACCTGCTATAGATGCCGGTGATCCAAATTCTGATAAAGATAAAGATGGAACCAGAGCAGACATGGGAGCTTTTCCTTTTAATCAGTTATCAGCTAACATCGTAATCAATGAAATACATTACAACCAAGATGATATATTAGTGTCAGGAGACTGGGTAGAACTATATAATAACTCTGATCAGGATATTGATTTAAGTGACTGGTATTTCTCAGATTCTGACGATGCTCATAAATTCGTTTTGCCTAATGGAACTATTTTAAAAGAAAAAGAATACTTAGTTTTAGTTGAACTTGGAAGTGATTTCACAATCTCATATCCTAAAGTAAGTAATTATATTGGAGATATGGGATTTGGTCTTGCCGGTAGTGGAGAACTAATCAGGCTTTACAATGCAAGTGGCGTTTTGATTGACATGGTAGAGTATGACGACAAAGAGCCTTGGGCTACTTCTGCTGATGGTGATGGTTATACTCTTTCTTTGATTGACCCTAATTTTGATAATGCACTCCCCGAAAGTTGGGAAGCTTCAGAGAAACTATACGGCACTCCGGGCAAGTCTAATACAGACACAAATATATTTGGGAATCCTCCTGAAGTGCCAAGCTTCAAAGTATATCCTTTGCCGGCTAATAATTATCTGACTTTAGAATATTATTCTTCCTGTAATATTGAATCATACCATATTTATGATGTTTTTGGTAATTCAATTTTACCTAATAAAACAAAAATTAGTGAAGGCAAGATTAGGTTTGATGTAAGCAATCTATGCTCAGGTGCTTATTATTTTGTCGTACGATTAGATGACGACAGCTCTCTAAAGAGTCGGTTTGTGATAAGTAAGTAGGTTTTTTGCAAGAGGCAAGTAATGTAGCTTGTCTCTTTTCCATTATTTGTGATTAGACCAATTGACGAAGTATATAACAAATATTGAAAACAGGAATATGAATATCTTTAGATTGTTCTTATTATCGTTGAATGTGTTACTTCTAAATTTTATTTGTTCTTATGCAGATAGTACGTTAGGTGGTCTTGTAAAGCTTCCTTGCGAAATAACCGAAGATATGACTTTGACCAAAGAAGGTGGTCCATATACCATTGAGTGTGACGTGACAATAAACCCAAATGCAATATTAACTATCGAACCTGAAACTGTGATAGTAGTAACAGGAGAGTATAGAATATATATATTGGGTGAAATTAAAACACTTGTTGGAAATAATATATCAATAATACCTAAAAATAATGAGATTAGTTTTGATATTGACTTTGCAAATTCCAAGCATCTTAATTTATCAAATATACAGTTTGAGAATTCTAGGATAACAATAAATCATGCTTCTATCGATTTTAATAAATGTTGTTTTATAATAACAAATCCTTTTTTTCAATCTCAAATTATCACTGCTGAGTCAGAAGCTTTGGTGAATTACTATAATTGCCAGTTCTTAGGGAATTATTCCGGTGAAGGAATTATCTATATAAATTCGAGCGGAAATATAGAAGAGACTTCTTTTTCAAAAATTAATGATGCAATTGAGTATCAAAATAAGTCTGGTGGAAACATTATCAATTGCTCAATATATGATTCGAAAGATGATGGGATTGATTTGAATGGTGCCGAAAATGTCATTATTTCAAATTGTCACTTAGCTAAAATTACAGACAAGGCAGTTTCTATAGGTCATTTAGAGAACACTCCTTCCAGCGGAATAGAAATAAGATATACTGTAGTAGACGGTTCTAAATATGGAGTTTCAATCAAAGACGCAAGTACTGTAGAGGTCTTCAATTTAGACATCATAAACTGCGAAACTGCCGTTTCTACGTATAATGCTTTGGGACTTGGTCCAACTAAGGTTAAATTATCAAACGTCATATTCTTTAACAATGAAAACGATTTGCTGAATGCTAGTAACTCTGAAATAGCTATAAATTACTCTCTTTCCAATAAAGAAGAACATAATGGTACAGAGAATATAAAAGCAAATCCTATGTTTAGAGATTATGTAAATAGGAATTATAGATTACTTGAAAATTCTCCTGCAATAGATGCCGGAGATCCAAATACTGATAAAGATAAAGATGGAACCAGAGCAGACATGGGAGCTTTCCCTTTTAATCAGTTATCAGCTAACATAGTAATCAATGAAATACATTACAGCCAAGACAATATTTTGATTTCAGGAGACTGGGTAGAACTATATAACAATTCGGGACGAGATGTTGACTTAAGTGATTGGAATTTTAAATATTCTGACGATACTTATAACTTTATCTTACCAACAGGGACTGTGTTAAAGGATAACGAATATTTAGTTTTAGTTGAGCGCGAAAGTGATTTCACAGTCTCATATCCTAAAGTAAGAAATTATATTGGAGATATGGGATTTGGACTTGCCGGAGGTGGAGAGCTAATCAGGCTATATAATTCAGATAGTATGCTGATTGATATGATAGATTATGACGACAAAGATCCATGGCCTGCAGCTGCTGATGGTGATGGTTATACTCTTTCTTTGATTGATCCAAACTATGATAATTCACTACCTGAAAGCTGGGAAGCTTCTAGTTCTAAATACGGGACTCCAAGCATGGCAAATAAAAGCATTAAATTAGAAGAATTAGTGGATTCTTCTAATTTAATAGTGTACCCATTGCCGGCTAAAAACTATCTTGATATAGTATTCGACTCATTACTTGATGTCAAGTCTTGTACCATATATGATGTCTATGGTGTACCGGTTTTGCCAATAAAATCTATGAATGTTGCAGGACTTATGCGATTTGACATTAGAAATATTAGCTCCGGGACTTACTATATTCTCGTTCAGTTTGATGATGGAAGCTCTCAAACTAATATGCTTGTAGTAAGTAAGTAAACATTCAAGAGAAAAGTACTAAAATATAATTGATTTCATATTAAAGATTAAAGCCTTGTCAAACTAATAATATAGTGCCATGAAAATATTGAAGCTACTATTGCTATGCTTATTCTTTTTACTATTTGAAGTAGAGGAGTCTAAAGCTGAAGTTGCCAAATACTACCTTGAGTTTTCTCAGTCTGATGTAGATATGATATATGCTAATCCACATGAAGATATTTATATCACAGGAACTATTAAAACACAAGGCAACCCCATCGCATGCAGAATGCGAGTCAGAGGTGATGGTACGAGAGACTGGCCTAAGAAATCTTTGAAAGTTGTATTTGATGGAGAGACACTAGACGGGCGTGAAAAAATAAATTTCAATGCTGAATATGAAGATTATACTTATTTGAATTCTGTTCTTTCCTCACAAATATATCGCAGCACAGGCCATCCTTGTTTTGAAGCAAGCCATGCCGCACTTTATCTAAATGGCAATTTTTGGGGGCTATTTGTGCGCATCGAAAATGTGGATGATGAGTTTCTTAACGCGAATAGTCTGAGTACGGACGATGATTTATACAAGGCAACTGTTGACGGTGCTTGCCTAAGCGACTATGACGATATAGACGCACTATGGGAAAAGAAAACAAATGAAAGCAGTGGCAAACAAAATTTACAAGATTTGATTGATACTTTAAATACAACAGATCCGTTAAAATTTAAAGACTTTGCACAGCAGTATTTTGACTATGATAAAATGCTCAACTTCATTAGTGCAAATTTGATTTTGTCTAATTTCAGCACATATTATCACAACTATTATATGTTCCAAAGAGTGACTTCAGATAAGAAATGGATGCCCATCCCTTGGGATATGGATAAGACATTTTATAAATATGGTCTATACACAGATATATTGAATAGTTCTAACTATAGGTATCCTGATAATCCTATGTTGGAATGGTCTTTTATGGATAGTAGGGTAAAAGATGATTTGATAAAAAGAGTGGAGTTCCTTCTTGCTAATAAATTCCGCTATGAAGATATTATAGCTAAAATTGATAGCTTAAAAGCTGAAATCAGACAATATGTAGAAATGGATAATACTGACAATGTAGCCTCAATGGAAGACTGGGAAGATTATATTAGTAAAACCAAAGATTACGTTAAAGATAGACCTCAACATCTGTTAAATCAGTTGAACCTATATCAATCTAATTTCAGAGTGGAGCAGATTGATAATATAGTTTCTGCTCCTCCTACAATTTCCTGGGAGAAGTCAGTCTCACCATCAGGCAGAAAAATTACTTATCAAATTAGATATAATACTTCTAAAGATTTATATACAAACTATGAAACTATTGACAATATAGATGCTCTCAGCTATACATTTCCTTCAGATTTTCCGGAAGGTAAATACTACTACGAAGTTTTAGCTTTTGATCAATATATTTATATTGAAGGAACAGATAATAATAATTACTTTATTTATAAAAAGCCTGATACTGAATATTGCACTATAGACTCTGAAGTGAGATTTACTACCGATAACTCGCCTTATGTTATTGATTGCGATATGACTATTTCTGAAAACGGCAAGTTGATAATTGATCCGGGGGTAGAAATATATGTTACAGGTGATCATTTAATAAAAACTAAAGGTATTTTAGAGATAAATGGAATTTCAGACAAAAAAGTTATAATCAAAGCCTTAGATGAAGATGGCTACAGAAATCGCATTGTTCTATCTGATGGAGCTGATGTAAGTATAAATTTCTGCGATATTACAAATATTGCATTTGAAGCATCAGTTGCTTCATTAGATATAAAAAGTACTAGTATATATTTTTCATTTGAAGCGATTGATGATAATCGCCCTTTTATTGATGCTCATCAAGGCTCTTATAAAGTTACGTCTTGTACATTTGACAGAAGCTCAGTTGGACTGGATGGAATCATTTTTTGGAATTCTATAGTAAATGTAGAAGATTGTGTTTTCGAGAACATCAGAGATGCGACGGAGCTTGTAGCTTGTGAAGATAGTAAAGTATTGAGGAATATATATTATGCTTCAAATGACGACGCTATAGATTGTAATGGCGGTACTAATCTCGAAATAGCTAATAATATAATCTATAATGCTTTTGATAAAGGGATCAGTATTGGTAATCAGAATGATACTATTGCATCTGGTTTCAAAGTACATCATAATATTATAGTTGGCTGTGGAATTGGTACTTCTTTTAAAGATAATTCGGAAGTAGATTACTATAATAATACTTTATATAATAATAAAATGCCGTTAGAAGCACTTCGGATGAGCCCGGGGCTTGTAACTGTTAAAAATACTATATTTAGTCAAAATGATGCAATGCCTCAGGAAGCGCTTGATAAATTGCAATTCTCTTATAATTTATCAAATCAAGAGCTATTGCCTGGCAACTCCAATCTTAAAAAAGAAGCAATGTTTGCCAATCCTGAGCAGAATGACTTTTCCTTACTTGCTAATTCTCCGGCGATAGATGCAGGCGATCCGGCTTTGCCTAATGATGCTGACGGTACAAGAGCCGACATAGGTGCTAAGCCTTACAGTCACATAAAAGCTAATGTAGTTATAAATGAGATTCATTATAATCAGGATGATGTTGTGCTGTGTGGAGATTGGGTGGAGCTATATAATAATTCGGAACAGGCAATAGACATTAGTAATTGGTATTTTTCTGACTCTGATGATAATCATAAGTTTATCGCTCCTGAAGGGACAGTATTGCCTCGACGTGGTTTTATTGTGTTAGTTGAAGATGCTGCATTGTTTGCAAAATCTTATCCTTATGTAACTAACTATATTGGCAGTATGGGTTTTGGACTTAGTGGCGGGGGAGAGTTAGTGCGTTTATATGATTCTAAAGATAATTTAGTAGATTATGTGGAATATGATGATAAAGACCCTTGGCCTGTTACCGCTGATGGTGATGGTTATACACTATCTTTAATAGACCCTGACTTTGACAATACGCTTCCTGAAAGCTGGTATGCATCTGAGCAATTATATGGCACTCCGGGGAAAGCCAATAATGGCAATAGCATTAATGAAGAGTTTGCAAAAGAAGGATTTAACATATATCCGCTTCCTGCACGGGATTATATTATTATCGAATCCAAGTCTGATATTAAATTAGATGATATTAGAATTATAGATAACTTTGGCAAGGAAGTTATAATTCAAATGGAATTGATATCTGAAAAATCTATTTCATTAGATTTGTCTTCTATTGTATCAGGAGTTTATTTTATTACAATAAATCATAACGGAAAACAAACATCCGGAAGTTTTATCAAAGTAAAATAGACAATCTGATTTTGATTTTAAGTTAAAGTGTAATTATGCTATATTGCTAAATGATATAAACGCATAATTACACTTTTTTAAATATAATAGGGTAATAATACAATGGCTGAATCAGTTTTAGATAAGTTCCTCAGATACGTGAAAATAGATACTCAGGCTCAGGAAGGAACCGGTACTACTCCAAGTACTAAAAAACAATTTGATCTTTCTAATTTGCTTTTAAAAGAGCTTAAAGATATGGGCGTTAAGGATGTTGAATTAGATGAGCATTGCTACCTTTATGCTACTATTCCTTCTAATATCCCGGCTAATCATCCTAAATATGGTAAAGTGCCTGCAATTGGTTTTATTGCTCACGTAGACACTTCTCCTGATGTAAGTGGTAAAGACGTAAAGCCTCAGATTATTAAAAACTATCAAGGTGGAGATATTGTTCTTCCGGCTGACAATAGTGTAGTGATTAAAGATTCCGAAAATCCTACTCTAAAGCTTTGCTTAGGGCATACTATCGTTACTACTGATGGCACTACTTTACTTGGTTCTGATGATAAATCAGGCGTGGCTGCTATTATGGTTATGGCTGAAACTTTGATGGAAAACAAAGATATCCTTCATGGTGATGTGAAAATTGCTTTTACTCCGGATGAAGAAATCGGACAAGGTACAATCAAATTTACGATGGATAAATTCCAATGTAAATATGCTTATACTATTGACGGTGGCTCGTTGGGTGAATTAAATAAAGAAACTTTCAGCGCTAACTCTTGCATCATTCGCACAAAAGGTAAAGATATTCATCCCGGCTTTGCAAAAGACAGAATGATTAACTCTATGCGTGCAATGGCTGCTATTATCGACAAAATGCCTAAAGATATGGCTCCTGAAACAACTGACGGACATCAGCCATATATCCACCCTTATACAGTATCCGGTACTGTTTACGAATCTGAACTAAAAATCCTTTTCAGAGATTTTAAAACTTCAGGTCTCGACGATCAGAAAAAACTTATGGAAGGAATTATTGAAGATGTCAAAAAAGATTTTCCTACTACAGAGTTTGAATTAGAAATTATAGAAATGTACCGAAATATGCTCGAAAAATTAGAAGAGCAACCTCAAGGCCTTGATTACTTATGGCAGGCTGCTGAAGAAGCAGACGCTAAACCATACTGGGAACCAATTCGCGGAGGTACTGACGGATCCCGCCTGACTGAAATGGGCTTGCCTACTCCAAACATCTTCACAGGTGGTCATAATTTCCACTCTCGCACTGAATGGGTTTCTATTGATTCATTAGAATACACAAATAAAACTGTGATGAATCTAATTAGAATATGGATGGAAAACAGCAAATAATAACTTGCATTAATTCGTTCTCAAAGGTATCTTGTTACTCGCAGGATACCTTTTTTTTTATTAGATTCTGAAATATCGGAGAGTGATAATGGATGCGATACAAACAATAATAGAAAATGTAAATGCAGCTTGGGTAAATAAAGAATATGAGCCATTAGAGCAGATGTTGCATAAAGACGTAGTTTTTACTATGCCCGGCTTTACTGCCCAGGTGATTGGCAAAGAGAAATGTATAGAAGGCTATAAACAGTTTATGGAAGCTGCGGAGTTACACGACTTTGAGATTGACAATTTGAATATAACTGTTACTGGCAATACAGCAGTAGCCCACTACACTTACAAAATCAGCTACACAGTGAATAACGAAAAATATGACGAGGAAGGTATAGATATCTTCACTTTAAGCTATATTGACGGAAAATGGTTAGTGGTTTGGCGTGGTATGGCGTAGGAGGTGAAAGGCTACCTTGTAGCTTATCAAGAAGGTATGCACGAGTTGTGGGTAGTGAATACAATTTAAAGAACTGTACATTTCAACATGTTATCTGTTTGGCTCGTATTATAACATATTTCTGTTGTATAGCAACCAAACAATGTTTGCTTGAACAAACCCAGCTCCGCTTCGTATAATTCTTTATGCGATATATCATATCAAAAATAATTGCTCCAAAACTGTGATTTAGGTTTGCCTGTGCCAGCTATTTTTGATATTTTGACATATTCAATTAAATAACATCATTTTTGAATTCAAATAGGTGTAAAATGAAATATTTACCGATTGATAACAGACTTTTTATTGAAAACAGAGCTAAATTTGCTAAGGAAATGAAGCCTAACACGTTGGCAATTATAAATTCTAATGATGAATACCCTAGAAATGGTGACCAGTTTCACCCTTTCCGCCAAAATTCTGATATGTTTTACCTTTCCGGTATTGATCAAGCTAAATCTATTCTTGTTATTTACCCTGACTGCAAAAGAGAGTTGCTTCGCGAAGTCCTCTTTGTAGAAGAAACTAATGACTATATGGCTCGCTGGTATGGCAAAAAATACTCTAAACCGGAAGCTACTGATGTGTCCGGCATCAGAACTGTTTACTGGTTAGACCAGTTTGACACAGTGATGACTGACCTTATGGCAAACACTGACGGAGTATACTTAAACTCAAATGAAAATATAAGATTTGCAACAGACGTGCAGTATGCAGATATGCGATTTGTTGCTAATGTAAAAGCTAAATGGCCTTTGCACGAATACTATCGCGCTGCTCAAATCCTTAGGGACATCCGCGTTGCTAAGTCACCAATTGAAGTTGGTTTGATGAGAGAAGCCTGCGACATCACAGAAAAAGCTTTCCGAAGATTGCTTAAAAACATAAAACCCGGCATGATGGAGTATCAAGTAGAAGCAGAAATCATCCATGAATTTTTAAGTAATAGAGCGACAGGTCATGCTTACAATCCTATCGTTGCTTCCGGTGAGTCTGCTTGCGTTCTTCACTACGTAGAAAACAACAAAGAATGTAAAGACGGCGATCTGCTACTTCTTGATTTTGGTGCAGAGTACGCAAACTATGCAGGCGATTTGAGTCGTACTATTCCTGTAAACGGTAAGTACACCGAAAGACAAAAAGCTTGCTATAATTCAGTTCGAAGCGTAATGAAACAAGCTATTTCCAAATTAGTTGTTGGTGCAACTATTGACGAATATCATAAAGAAGTATGCGGGCTAATGGAAGCAGAAATGATCAAATTAGGACTATTTACTGCAGAAGAAGTTAAAAATCAAGATCCTAATAATCCGTTATTCTTCAAATATTATATGCATGGTACTTCTCACTTTATGGGCTTAGACGTGCATGATCTTGGTTTCAAACAGGAAAAATTAGTACCGGGCATGGTATTCTCTTGCGAACCGGGCATTTACATTCCTGAAGAAGGAATTGGTATTCGTATAGAAAATGACATTCTTGTTACTGAAAACGGACCGGTTGACTTAATGGAAACAATCCCTGTAGAGGCAGATGAAATCGAAGAATTGATGAATGAAGGCAAATAGAAATTGCATATTCGACCGTTACACTCAACTCAGCCCCGGGGTTAACCCCGGGGCTGAGTGCATTAACCCCACAGTTGTAGAACGAAAAAAGTAATGCAAAAGACCGTGGGGTTAACCCCACGGTTGTATTTTTCAGGGTTATATTATCTTCATGATAGTATTGCAGCACATAAACCGCACTTAGATCTCACTTATTTTTTCCACCATATTTGATCGCTTTTAGTATCTTTGTATATTGATTATAATAAACAATATTTGAGTAAATGATATGGCTCTATTTCAGAAATCTATAGAAAAGAAATATATCACTGATTTAGATAAAAACCCAAAAGATACAATTGAACTGAAATATGCTGAGTTTAGATCTTATTTTGGGAATCAGACTATTCAGGAGAATATCCGAAATACTAAAGAAGAGGAATATCAAGGTATTTTTCTAACTGAACTTTTTGAAAAGATTTTAGGATATACTCTTAATCCGCAACCTAACTTTAATCTAAGAGCAGAATTTAGGAATATATCTAATGCAAAGAAGGCAGATGGTGCAATAATCAAAGATAATGAAGCCATTGCTGTGATAGAGCTGAAAGGTACGGATACAACTGATTTGGGTACGGTGGAGAGCCAAGCATTCGGGTATAAGAATAATCATCCGAACTGCGTCTATGTTATTACTTCTAATTTTGAGAAACTCCGGTTTTATATCCAGAATACTGTAGAGCATTTAGAGTTTGACTTGTTTGACATAGCTACAAGCAGCGATAAGAACAAGGGCAGTGCTGAGTATATGGCTGAGATGGATGCCAAAAGGGAGAAGTTCAAACTTCTTTGGCTCTGCCTTTCGCACGAGAAACTGTCTGCTGATGTGCCGCTAACTATGAAGAACCAGTCGGTGCTTGAAGAAGAAGATATCTCTAAGAAACTTTATAAAGATTATTCTACGTTTCGGAATGTAATCTTTGATAATCTTGTGCAGGGCAATCCTGATAAAGATAAGTTAGTTTTATTCAAGAAAACTCAAAAGCTATTAGACCGGTTTTTGTTTGTATTTTTTGCTGAAGATAGACTTTTGATACCACCGAACAGCATTAGTAGTATTATTAATGAGTGGACAACATTAAGAGATTTAGATGCATATATCCCTCTCTATGATAGATTTAAACAATTTTTTGGTTACCTTAATTCAGGTCATAAAAGTAAATCGCATGATATTTTTGCATACAACGGCGGGCTTTTCGCTCCTGACGAAGTACTCGATAACATTAAAATAGATGATGATTTGCTATTTATACATACTCAAAAGCTAAGTGCTTATGATTTTGATACTGAAGTGGATGTAAATATACTTGGTCATATATTCGAACACTCGCTAAGTGAAATAGAGCAGATACAAGAGGAAATTAGTGCTGATAATAAAACAGCCCCTGGTAATAACCATACAGCCCCGGGGTCTTATAGTACTCTGCAGAACGACACAACACGCTTGCAAAACGACAACCGTGGAGACGCAGACAACCGTGAAGCAGAAGACAAAGGGGACAAAGACAAAGGGGACAAAGACAACCGTGGGGTTAACCCCACGGTGTATGGTAATAATACAACCGCGGGGTTAACCCCGGGGTCTGGTGCGGCTGTTAGTAGCAAAAAAACCTCAAGACGCAAAAAGGACGGGATATTTTACACACCAAAGTATATCACTAAGTATATAGTTGAAAATACTGTCGGTAAGCTTTGCATAGAGAAAAGGGCTGAGCTGGAAATAATTGACGAGGAATATGCAAAAGGTCGCAAGAACAGAAAAAAAGAAACAATAGCTGAGCTTTTGCAAAAGCTTGATGACTATCGCGAGTGGTTATTGAATCTAACGATACTCGACCCTGCATGCGGTTCGGGTGCTTTCTTGAATCAGGCTTTGGAGTTTTTGATTGATGAACACGGCAAGATTGATGAGCTAAGGAATCAGCTTTTGGAAGAGGGGTTTGTAATTCAGGATATTACTAATGATATTCTAGAGAGAAATATATTTGGTGTGGATATTAATGAAGAGTCTGTAGAGATAGCAAAGCTTTCTTTGTGGCTTAGGACTGCACGCAAAGGACGAAAGCTAAGTTCGCTCAATAATAATATAAAGTGCGGCAATTCGCTTATAGATGACCCTGCAGTAGCTGGTGATAAAGCCTTTAACTGGCAAAAAGAATTCCCCGAAGTATTTAAAGAAAAAGAGCTAAAAGCGTGGCATGTTACTTGGGCTACTTATAATACCAGGGGCGGATCTGATCATAATATTGGCTCCGATGTAGAACTAAGTGGCGAAGAAAGAGAACTCATCGCCGGATTCCTTGATGAAAAAATTGGTAAAGAAGATTATAGTGTGCTTGCCTGCAACGTAATGAGCGACCATGTACATTGTCTGATTATTTGTGCGGAAGACGAACTTTCTAAAATTGTAGGTCAGCTAAAAGGTTATTCCAGTCATAAACTTCATGCAGAAAGCGATGCTCTCAACCGTAGGGTTAACCCTACGGTCGATCCTGCGATGTACTCGGACGGCACTCGTAAAAAGCTTTGGGGTAGCGGTTTTAGCAAGACTTATATCAATGATGATGAGCACTATGCAAATACTATACACTACATTCAAAACAACCACCTGAAACATGAAATAGCACAGATAAAATACTCTTTCTCAATGCTCACTCCGCTGGAAAAGGCTTTTGAACCCCTGCACTCAGGCGGCTTTGATGTGGTTATTGGTAATCCGCCGTATGTACTATGTCAACCGTCAAATACTTTAGAAAAAGTATTAAATTACTATAGATTATTTTCTGTAGCCTCTTATAAAATAGATTTATATCATCTATTTTTTGAGAAATCAATAAGTATTTTATTCGACCATGGATATCTTGGACTTATAACTCCAAATACTTACTTTACTAATAAATATATTCAACCTCTTCGTCAGTATATATTAGATCATAGTAGAGTGATAGAAATCGTAAATTATAAAGAAAGTGTATTTGTAGATGCAGGTGTTGATGTAGCGACAATCATACTTAGAAATGACAGTATAACAGACTACAATATTAAAATAATTGAAAGTTACAATTCTACTTATAATAGTTTCTCAAGAGATGTTAAGTTATGGAGACAGGATAAAGACTTAGTGTTTAATACGAAACAATCGATTGATTTAAATTTTGAAAATTGTTTAGAATTGCAAGAAATATGCGGAAGTTATTTTGGCATTCAAGCATATGATAGAAAGAAGTCAATCTCTACAAAAAAAGATAATATAAATTTTCTGCCAATGATAGATGGAGGAGATATCGAGCAATTTTCATATTCATATCCTAGAATATTTTTCAATTTTAACGATTCTAATATCAAAAGTGGTGGGAATATCGATATTTATAATGAAGATAGAATCGTCATTCGACAAATAGGTAAATATCCAATTGTGGGCTATTGCAAAAGTGGTATAGTTGCTTCAAATACATTGTACAATATAAACCTTAAAAATCACAATTTCTCGCTAAAATATATTTTATCCATTCTGTGTTCAAGCACAGTTAAATACTATTGGATTTCAAAATATTCAGATGGTAAACAATTATTCCCGAAAATTAAGGGTTATCAAATCAAACAACTCCCCATCCCAGAAATATCACTTGAAGAGCAGCAGCCATTTATAGATAAGGCAGATATAATGCTCGAAAAAAATAAGGAATTGCAGGAAGTTAAGGATTCCTTTTTGAAGTTTTTGTCTACTAAGTTCGGCATTGAGAAGTTCAGCAAAAAAATGCAGAACTGGCATACGCTAAGCAGTAGCCAGTTTTTGAAGGAGCTGGGCAAATGCGAAGCTATCGCCCCTGATAGCAGCACAAAAGACCGCAATAGCAGTACTAAAGACCATAATAGTAGCACAAAAGACCCCGGGGT
>JBFHIJ010000065.1:0-14014 GCA_041596515.1 Chlorobiota bacterium | reverse complement strand
CATAAGTGCCACTGACATCGCCACCAAATGCATCAGTTTTTAAAACATCATTAGTTGCATCCAAATCTGCTACGGTTGCTACAAATTTTGTTCCGTCATATTTTAATACCTGATCAGCGGCTATACCTGTTACATCTACGCTTAAGCCTTTGACTTTGTCTACGCTTACAGCATCATAAGTGCCACTGACATCGCCACCAAATGCATCAGTTTTTAAAACATCATTAGTTGCATCCAAATCTGCTACGGTTGCTACAAATTTTGTTCCGTCATATTTTAATACCTGATCAGCGGCTATACCTGTTACATCTACCTGAATACCCTGTAGTCTGGCTACAGTCGGATTAGGATATGTACCATCTAAATCGCCTCCTGCCTGGTCACCGTCCATTACAGATAGATTTACCTGATTATCCACATAGCCTTTTACAGCGGCTTCAGTAGGCAAGTTAGTATTGCTGTTAGATGCAAGTAAGTTATCAATAGTAATTGCATTGGCGCTATGGTCTCCCATAGAAAGACTTCCTGATAAATTAATATCGTGTTGTACTTCTAAGTTGCCACCTGTGATAACTACATTCTGAGGATTATTATTTTCAATGTTAGCACCATTCACTGTCCAGCTGCTTTGCTCTGTCAATGATACCCAAGCTCCATTTTTACGAACTTGCAAGTCACTGTTTGCATACTGCACAGTACCTTCGTTTGTATTGTTTGCTGCACCAACTATAATAGCTCCATCTACATCTAAGCGTTCGTTTGGAATACCACTTCCTAATTTGAGATTTCTGTTGCTGTCGAATAAAGCCGCTTGTGCATTATTTACATCAATTCTAATTTCGTTATCGTTTTCTATCTGTATTTTTGTATCGCCATCAGCGTCTATAAGCAAGGTTCTGTCAACTGTGTCAAATTTTGTATCTACGTATTCTTTAACTGCTCTTTGAGTAGGAAGAATCATATTACTAGAACCAAGATTATCATCAGAAGATATTTCATTTGCTTGGCCAGCAGCAAGTTTTAATGTACCACCAACTGTCAAGTCCGCTGTTACATCCAGATTATTCTGAATATTTACATCGCCTGTGTTTTTATTCTGAATGTTATTACCAACGGTTTCCCATTCGCTGGAAACTGTAAGAGAATTCCATCCATCTTCGTTGCGACCTAAGAAGTCATTATTTACATATTTGATAGCACCCGGTGTTTCATTGCCTGTATCACCAAGTTTAATTGCTCCATTTACATCTAATTTTTCAGCCGGGGTATTAGTATTAATACCCACATTTCCTTCATCATCTATAACAACTGCTTCTATTCCATTTGCATGGAAGTAGATTTGATTATCATCATTATTTTCGCCTACTGATATTTTTGTATTTGCATCAGTGTCTACTATTTTATCAGTCTGATTATATTCATCTGTCCAAGTCAAATTGCCGCTACCGTCAGATTTTAGCACTTGCGCTGTCAAGCCTGCAGGAGCGTCTAACCAGTCCCAGTTCCCTTGATTGTAATAAAGAAGACTGTTCGAATTTGCATTATTTACAGTAAAGATATCATCTTCTACTATTGTATTATTCAATATTTTCTCAGAAGTTACTGCTGCTGTTGCGATAGTTGGATTAGGATAAATACCTGTCAAATCGCCACCTGCCGGACCGTCAAGCACTTCTGTAAATGATTTCCATTCTGTGCCGTTAAAGCCTTGGAAATCTACGCCATCGTATCTGATTGCACCTGCATTTGCATTTGCTGTAATTCCTACGCGAATTGCTCCATTTACATCTAATGCTTCTAATGGAGTATCTGTGCCAATACCTACTTTACCACTGTTATTATTGATTATGTCAATACCGTTTACTTTCCAAGCAGCTGATTTGGTCAAGGATTCCCAGCCATTATCAGTTCTACCTTCAAAATCTAGTCCGTTAAATCTGATAGTACCGTTATTTGCATTATAAGCTGTTCCGATTTTGATTGCTCCGTTTACCTCTAACTGCTCTTGAGGCTCAGCCACTCCCAGACCTGTCCAGCCTTCAACAGTTAGTTTTCCGCTAACATTCATATCGCCGTCTATATCCATGTTTGGATTTTCAGAAGTAGGAGGATTAATTACAATATGATTGCCGGCTTCATCACCAATAATGATTTTTTCGGAACCAACTAATGTGGATGCACTTACAGTACTATTTGCTCTGATATCTCCATAGGTCTTGATTGCAGTTTTATTTTCACCTTGGTAAGTGTTTCTTACTACTAAAATAGCGTCGTCTTTATCCATTGGGTCTAAATCACCTGTTGTGTTGTGAGACATACCCTCAACATACATTGTACGACCTTCGCCTAAGTTACGAACTTCAGCAACATACATACCCGGAAAGCCGGGGTTACTTATAGCTTTAAGTGCAGGAGCAGAACCATTATTGCTTACTTCTAAAGTAGGATATACATTACTGCTATTTCTTGCAAAGACTGCATTGCCTTTTTCAGTTTCTACGACAACACCTCTTGCTGTTTCTTTTGCTATAGCTGTTATAGCATTATCTTTAATTGTAGAGCCTTCGGTATAGGCCAGTAGACCAATTTTAGAGGACTCGGTGATACTATTTACAATATCGGTTCTCTCGCCCGAAATAGCTGCCATACCAATGTTTACATTCCCTTGTTCTGCTCTGGCGATTGCACCAATCGCAACACCATCATCAGCATAAGAGTAGAAATTTGCAGCGGTGTGAATAGATTCTTGGTCAGCATTCATCACTATATTTTCAGTTTTCAAGGCATTTGTATTATAGCCGTTATCGTTATCTACTTTATGCGAAACAAAAGTAGAAACAGCGTCGCCATTATCTAAATTCGTAGATTCTGTCTCAACTCTGAAAGCACCACCGGCTAAGCTACCTTTACTGTCTTTTTTGACAAGTACAGCAGGCATGTTTTTACCGCCACCTTCTACATATAAAGCATTTCCTGCATCTTCCAAAGGCACTTTTACAGAAATACCATTGCCACCTTTGTCTGTTTTTTCCAGCGAAATCATATCTTTGCCGTCTGATTCGCCTCTATATTCATAAGGAATAGTCATTGCATCATTTTGCCACTGTACTAAGCCATTTTCTCCATCCCATTTCAATACCTGACCATTTTCAGGTTCTACACTTGGGTCAGATAATAGCCACTTTTCAGAAGCTGCATCATAATATAATATTTGAGCACGTGCCTCGCCTTTTGCAAGTTTAGTAGAGCTAATTGAACCATCAGCAATTTTATCTCCGGAGACAGCGCCTCTTGCCAGCTTAGCTTCAGTAACTGAACTGTCTTGCAAGTTAGCCGTAGCTACGGCATTTTGATCTATTTTTTCATTTGTTACTGCATTATTGGCAAGTTTTAAAGTGCTAACTGCACCGGCTGCTATTACAGGGTTTGGATATGTTCCACTCAAATCACCAGCAGCAGGGCCTTCCGGCTCTAAGCTAATATCATCAGAAAGTTTTTCTCTTGTTATTGATTTATCAGGCACTTCTTGAGCCATTTTAGCTACGTCCGCATTTAGAGAATGAATTGCATAAGGCACTGCTGATAATGGAGTCCTCGGGTACGGGTCACCTGTACCAAGAGTTACCTGAAGCCAGTATTGCTTATCAAAAGGTAAATTTATTGGGCTGTTAGAGCCAAGATATACGTTTATATATCCACCGACAGCCGCAACGTTTCTTACCTCTATCCACAACGGAGAGCCACCTGTAGGCACGTCAAATATCTCGAATGTGATACCTTGGGTGTCTGTTATGGGATCATCACTTTCATCAACTAAATAACCTTGATAGTTGATAATCTTTTGATACTGAGCTTGTAAATTTTCTACACCACATAAAAGCATGGCTATTAGAAAGCTAAGTGCAATAATTCGTTTCATCGGATACTCCGTGATAAATTATATTAATCTTTTTTTCTCTTTATTATATGCTATTTAAAGCACTTAGCAGGAAAACAATCAAATACTATACCAAAAAACAGTTAGTTTGTATTTATTGATATTGTAAGTTCTTATCTTTCAAATATATTTAAGATTTGATATAGGAGAAAAAATGACAATTTTCAAAACATCGTTGTGTATTGAATGGCAAGTAGGAGGTCAAATATATAATTCATTGCACTAAATCGAAAAGAGTAAACGTAAGGAATTGCATCCTTACTTATTAAATTTTTTATTTGTAAGATTTTTATTAATCCAAATACGAAGTTTGCATCACGCATTTAGGACAACAATTCATCAACTATAGAGAAAATATTCTCTTTATATTCCTTTGTTTTTTATATTAATAAACGAAGCAAGGTGTTTATCATAATGCTTAATATGAGAGTACCACCAATGTATCAGGTATGCGTTTAGTTCAATTGACAAGTGAATAGCGTTGCCAAAAGTGTTAGATTTTTCTTCGAGTTCTTGAATTTTAGAGATAAATTTTTTATGTTCTTGTGTATGTTCCTGTGACATTGGATAATCAAATTCTTCAAAATAACTTTGTTCAGTTTCAAAATGTTCTAAAGCATACATTTTCATAAAATTAATTGACTTTATGAAATCATCATTAGAGCTGTCTGTCTCTAACTTATTTACCAAATCATTTATTTTATTCAGAAGCTCTTTATGTTGATTATCTATAATTTCTATACCTGTAAGTAAGCTATCATCCCATTTCAAAAGCATCTTTCTTGCCTATTTAAGTTATTAATAACCACAATATATTATATTTTAATATATATAACGATTGATAATATGAAAACGTGCATAAAAAAAACAGCTCCCCTTGTAAAAGAAAAGCTGTTTAAAAGAAGTATTCGTCTATTTAACTATCTATTTACAACAAACTTTTTAGTGAATGCCGCTTTATCGCTTTCAATATTAATGAAATAAGTACCATTTGCAAGATTTTTAATATCAAGTTGTTTCTCAAAATTACCATCTAAGAGGATAGATTCAGTGCTAATCTTAGCACCATTCACATCTGTAATCTTCATTATTGCATTACCCAGTGGTTCTGCTATGTTCAAGGTTATTTGATTAGCAGCAGGCACTGGTGAAACAGTCAATAAAGCTTGCAGGTTAGCATCCTGCACTAAAGACAAGTCTCCGGTTCTAAATGAATAATGTATACCTGCACCACAGTCAGGATTAAATACTTTAAGCGGAGTGCCATCAATGGACTTAATTATCAACGAACCTTGACCTTGATCAGGATATGCCCAATATGACAAACCATATTGGTATTGGTCTTTTAGTTCAAGAGTCAAACACTGGTCACTTACAGTTATTGTATCTCTATAAATAGAGCTTGCAGCCATAGTATTATAACTATGATTTACCAACTTGTCACCATCTAAATCCGCAATACTATAGCTAAAATGTTGGCCTCTTAAATTATTTTTTAGCTCGACTACGATTTTTTTACCATAGAAATCAGGAAGAGTAAATTCCGTTTCGTAGAAGTCGTTATCAGCATATTGATCTTCCTTGCCATTTGGTTCTAAAACTGAAACCATAAACTTGTGACTATCATCACCCACCCAAAATGTTTCATCAGCTACTGGTAAAGAGATGATTTCTGTTTCGTGTGGTTTTACAGTACCTGACCAGTTATAAATCTCAACATTCTCATTACCTGAAATATTATATTTTATTGTTAATGATGTAAGATCTTCACTCCCATTGTTTCTGATAACAATAGTAGGATCAGCACAAATTGGATTCATCCTAGAGAAGTAAGGCCAGTTATTAGGATTATATACATCATAAACCTCAACATCTGTATCAAATGAATTTTCACCATACTCAATTACTTGAGCGGCTATGCGATATTGCCCATTAGCCATACCTTGATTAGACACAGGAACTTTAGTTATGTCATAGTCTATATTTAAAACATGATCTGTAACAAAATCTGTCATTTCAAATTCAAATTCTTTTACTACATCACCAGGGCACCATCCCTCTCTTGCTCCCGGCCAAGTGCCACCTTGTGGGTATACAGGGTTCAAAGCACAGTCGTCTCTCCAGATTTTCCAACTGGCTACTGTTGAACCTTTAGACAAGAATGAGTGAGTGTTTTCTTTCCATTCGCAGCAATGCGGAAAATTACCATCATCACTATTATGGCCATGTCCTGTAATTCTTGTTTTGATTTTCCACTGAGAAGCTTCTGCATTTAATGTAACATCAACTTCTGACAGTGCATCGTCATCACTTAGAGCACCATAAGAATAGCCTGCTTGAGTTCCCCATGGCCTAACGATAGACTTGACATGGCGAGGTGGAGTACCTTTGATAAATTCAAAACGTACATCTATAAGCTCTTGCTGGTTACCGGCTTGCATATCTACTAATCCTTTAAGGAGCGGCGCATAATCAGAGACATCATAAATCCATGTAAAACCCTCGGGACCTAAATCCAAGTTAATACCGTAAGGAGTAATAAATCTACCGATTTCCCATACATCAATTTTGTCAAATGGCTCAGTGTAATATGTTAGTTCTTCATTATCTAAAGTAATTTCCGGAGTAACATAAGTAGAGTCTTTTACATTTCCATCTAAATCATAAGAATAAGTATAAATATCAGCCGGATAGACATACTTGATATTATCAATATCTACTTTGTGATCTCCAACTTTATATTCCATAATAGAAATTTGTTTAATCGGTTCGACCACTGTGTTAATAACACCCTTAGAATCTACATCATTGTCACCTTGAATCAAACCAAGAGTCGGTCTTACGTCTAACCTTTCTTCATCTACTGTAATATCGTCATAAGTTGCAGAATGTAGAGTTGCAGGGCCTATGATAGTACCATTATTGTCGGCATTTGATTTGTCATCTATTATATAGTCATTTACTGTTTCCATATCGTAATTCAGAATCAAATTAGCAAAATCCGGATGAGTGTTTTCTAAGGATTTGTTGTACCATTCCTTGATTGTAGCTCCGTCTATTGCTTTGGTCCAGACTCTGATGTCATCCATGCTACCGTTAAACATATCTTGCCCATTATATCGGCTAGCTATAGCAAACGGGAAGTCTATGTCTATAGTTTTTGCAGGAATATCAGCACTATATTGTAATGTTTTTTCTTGGCCGTTAAGGTAAAGTTTTAATTTATCTTCATTGGTAGCACCATTACCATTAAAGACCATGGCGATATGAGCCCAAACTCCTTTGTAAACTGCAGAAGTGCTATATCCGTGAGTATTTCCACCATTTCTGACTTGCAGATAAATTTCTCCATTACTATCGCCAAGCTCGATAATGGTTTTGATTTCTTTACCCATTACCTTAGCCCAATTTTTCCATTCATCTACTTTTATCCAAGTCTCATAGGTAAACTCGCTTACTTCATTTAGTTCTTCATTTATATCAGTAATGATAAAATCGTTATTACCATCGAACTTGATGCTAGTATTCTTCTGACCTTTGTGTAAAATGTTTGTGTTGGTATTCGCTTTGAATGTAATATCTTCATCAGAGCTGTCATATTTGATATCTAAAACAAAGCCTGAAGAACCATTCCAGCTATATGGGCTTTGAAGATAAATATAGTTCCAGCCATCATTGAGTAGCTTGATGTCTCCTTGGTAAACAATCTTCATTAGACTTGTCTGTATATCTTCAAGGCCATCTTTAGTATATCTTCTGAAAGATATTTCTGCATTTTTAAGGGTACCGACGCTTGAGTTTAGTTTGATTAATTTGATATTATCAGCTTGAAGTCCGCTTGCAGTTAGCTCATCCTGTTTGTAATAAAACTGTATATGCTGAGCAGTGTTTTTTTCTAATGTCAATGTATTGGAGCCATCACCAACTACAAACTCATTATTAGAATCTATGTTATTTATAGTTGTTTCTATTTCTAACACTTCGCGAGTATTGCTTATACCTTGAGTAGTATAAGGAATCTGCACAGGAGAGGTTCGTCCTAATTTGTATTTAGGTGCTTTTTTTAGAGTTGAATCTAACTCTCCTGTATTAAAAAATAAGCGGTTATAAGTGTCATAATCCCATTCGCCACAGTCAAGTTTATCTTGAGCAGTCTGAGGATCACATTTTAGTGTGTAGTACATCAATATTTTTCTATATTGATCTGTGTCATCAGGGAATTGCCACACGCCACGCCTGGTTGTAACAGAATCAAATGTCAAAGTCTGCACCACATCTTTTTCTGCGGCAGATACATTTGGCATAATCAGAGAGCTTGCAAAAACAGCTCCGGCAAAATATTTTAGAAATCTCTTCATAGTACACATGTCTTGAAATGAGTAAAAATTAGTTTAATAGTATAAAATACTAAAAAGATATGAGATTACGAATACAGATACCGGATTTTATGCAATTCTTATCATTTTTTTTACAATTCTTCTAAATTTTTCTTTACTGTCAGCCACAAAGCAAAATCACTCCGCATATTTTATGGAGATTATTTAACTATTTCAATCCGACTTAAAGCGTCATAGTTTCTACTTTTGTTAGGAACTTAATGTCTTTATTTTTACTTTGTATTTTAAAAATTAGGCTATATGATATGAATATTGTTTTTCATCCGGACTACTATAAATCTGATTATGCAGATGAGCAAGCTGCTGTCTCCGGTAGAATGGAAGCTGTAATGAGCAAAGTTAAAGAATATTATGAAACAGTATTGCCTTACCCTGCTGAATTATCAGATATTCAAAAAGTTCACACTCCAGAGCATATAAGTAAGATACGGTCAAATACTGTGCTGTTTCAGGCAGCATTACTCTCAGCCGGCGGTGCTGTCAGAGCTTCGCAACTGGCGTTTGCCGGCAATCCGGCTTTTGCAGCTATTCGCCCACCCGGGCATCATGCTTACAAAGATTCCTGCTGGGGCTACTGCTACTTCAACAATATGGCAATAGCTTTGGAAAAACTCTTTGCTGAGGGCAGAATAAAATCAGCTTTTATATTTGATTTTGATGCTCACACAGGCGACGGCACGCTTGACTGCTTCAAAAATAGAAAAGAAGTACAAATAGTAAACGTTTTTGCTGACGATCGCGAAAAATATATACAAGTTCTTGATGAAAAAATCGAGGACGCTCCCAAAGCTGACATCATAGCAATAAATGCAGGATTTGATTCGTATAAGTTAGATGTAGGCAAAAAGCTGGATAAATTTGATTTTTATCAAATTGGTTTCAAAATGAAAAGGCTTTCTATTAAATGGGGTCACCAACGACGTTTCGCCTGCTTAGAAGGAGGCTATTACTTACCTGATTTGGGTGAAAATGTACTATCATTTTGCGATGGATTCAAATAATGCAAGATACTCTTACGATTGTTTTTATAGATAGGAAAGACCAACTTTCGGAATATGACTGGGCAAATATTTCTTTAGGTAGTGAGAGAGTAGGAAAAGCAAGATGCCTTATACAAGGGAAAACTCTTACTATCTACTCTATAAATATATACCCTGAATATCAAGGTAGACATTTTGGTGCAGAATTTGTAGAGCGTGCAAAGAAGAAATATGATACTCTTATTGCAGACAGAGTGCGTTTTAACGCTATTGGCTTTTGGGAAAAAATGGGCTTTATAAAGCATGATAAAGATAATTATATCTATAAAAACAAATAGAGTAGTTTATATCTATACTTCCAATATATCATTCACATATTTTCACGTCCAAAGCACCTTTTATTCTACTTACTAAGACATCTTTCAGTCCGGGCAATAAAAAAACCCGGTTTTTGCATACCGGGTTCAGGAGGTCTGTACTAATTACTTAAGATCAGGTAATATCTATATAAAATATTAGCCTCATATGGAACTAACTTAGCTATGACATATATGTATAGAAATTTTGCATTAATTCTGTTTTTTTAGTCAAAATTATATATGCCATCGCTTCGTTTCTTATAATACACGATTAAATTGAAAAAGGTTACAAAATATTTTAGGAATTTTATGGATCAACTACCAAAATTTCAAGATGCAATGTCAGTTTTGCAGGGAGACTTGATTTCTAAAGCTATTATGACAGTTGCTATTATCATTATATTGTCTATACTTAGGTCAATTTCCCTTAAACTGATTGCTAAATATGCTAAAAGTCCAAGAATTAAATTTAATGCTCGCAAAATAACTTTAAATATCACATTTATTTTTGGATTGCTATGGGTTTTTAGCGTTTGGGTCAGTGAGTCACAATCACTTTTAACTTTCCTTGGTCTGATGAGTGCAGGTGTTGCAGTTGCTTTAAAAGACCCCATTGTCAATATTTTTGGATGGATTTTTATACTTTGGCGGCATCCCTTTAAAGCCGGAGACAGAATTCAAATAGGAGACAACGCAGGTGACGTAATCGATATCCGACTCTTTCAGTTTTCTATCATGGAAATTGGGAACTGGGTAAATGCAGATCAATATACAGGGCGAATAGTAAATATTCCAAATTCCAATATATTCTCTATGCAGCATAGCTTATATTCTAATGATTTTGATTTGCTATGGGACGAACTAAATATCACTATCACATTTGAGAGTGATTATAAAAAAGCAAAAGATCTTTTAGAAAAAATACTTGATGATTATAATAATTTATTAACCGACAAAATGAAATCAAATTTAGAAGATATTATAGCAAAGTACAATTTAGAAAATACTAATTTTAATACCGGTATTTACACAGAATTGCTAGATCAGGGCATAAATTTTGTCCTCCGATTCAATTTCATATACAATGAAAGAAGGAAAGCAAAACATGAAATAATAGAAAAGGTTATAGCTGAGTTTCAAAAACATGCAGATGTTGATTTTGCTTACCCTACTACTCGGTTTTATAGTAACATAACTGAAGGCAAACAATCTAAATCAAATACCGATTAAATATTAAATTTTTGATAGATGCATATAAGTTGCTCGTAGTTTTTAACATTTTTTATATATTGTATTATTATTTTATTTTTCATATTTAGGCTGTAGGCATGAAACTATCTAAGCTATGTGTCTTATTTTTCATTTTTGCTGCTTTTGCGAATGGTTACGGACAGGATTTACTGGGTGGTAGACTCTCCGGCAACTTCCAATTTGAAGCTCAAACCAGCAAAGAAGACGAAAAAATCAATTCCGAAAAAGTTCGAGAAGGAATGCTATCTAATGGATTCCTAAACTTAAATTATAACAGCAGTTCCTTCGATGTGGGTATGAGATATGAATCTTATCTCAATCCTATATTAGGGATTGACTCAAGGTACAAAGGTAGTGGCATACCTTACAGATATGTAACCTACCACTCTGACGAATTGGAAGTTACTGCCGGTGACTTTTACGAGCAGTTCGGCTCCGGTATGATTTTCAGATCTTATGAAGAAAGACAACTCGGAATAGATAATGCCATGGATGGTTTTCGGATTAAATTCAGACCTACTGCCGGTGTCCGCATAACTGGGGTCGTTGGTAAGCAAAGAAACTTTTGGGATAAAGGCACAGGACTTGTAAGAGGTGCTGACTTTAACTTTTCAGCTGCTGAAATACTAGGTGATTTGTGGAGTAACGAATATAATCTAGACTTAGGTGCAAGCTTTGTGTCACGCTACCAGGAAGATGACGATGTGTTTTATTTCTTACCTGAAAACGTATTTGCCTATGCTCTAAGAGCTAATTTCTCAGGATCTTGGTTTACTGTAAATACTGAATATGCAAAAAAATATAATGACCCAAGTAGCACAAACAAAAAATCATATACTCCCGGCAAAGGTTTAATAGTTTCAGCGAGCGTATTTGGTGATGGTATTGGCTTTTCTGCAGAGATACACCATATAGACAACATGGATTTCAGAAGTCAGAGAGAAGCTCAAAACACAGAGCTATTGCTTTCTTATATCCCTGCTATTACTCGCCAGCATACATATAGACTACCTTCTATGTACCCTTATGCAACTTTGCTCAATGGTGAATTTGGTATGCAGTATGACTTTACGTATAAGTTCAAACGCAACTCATTTTTGGGTGGCAAGTATGGAACTACTATGCATATTAATTACTCGCAGGTAAATTCCATAGATACTACTCAAATAGATGAATATACTCATGAGTCAAAATTCTTAGGCATTGGTGATGAGTTATTTTACAGAGATTTGAATATCTCATTCGAACATCGTATTTCTAAAGATTTGAAAGCTCACCTGTCTTATGTGTATATCTTATACAACAAAGACATAATGGAAAACGAAGGAGCTCCTTTTTTCGGAGATGTTACTTCAAACTCTGTAATTGCTGATTTGACATATAAATTAGCGAGCAGAACTGCTATCAAAGGTGAAATAGAGCACATGTGGTCACGCAATGACTGGCGTACACAGAGCAAAATCCCTGATAATATGAATGGGAATTGGATTATGGGTTTAGCAGAGCTAACTCTAAATTCAAATTGGTTTATTTCAGTGTTTGATGAATATAACTATGGTAATGAGTGGGATGAAAAACAAATTCATTACGTTAAAGGTGCCGTTGCTTATGTCCACGAAACCACTCGCGTTTCGGTTGAGTACGGTAAGCAAAGAGGTGGTATTCTTTGTGTAGGTGGTGTGTGCAGAACAGTTCCTGCTGCTAACGGTTTTTATCTATCAATTACGTCATCATTTTAAGATGCAAACTAAGGAGAAATAAACATGAAACTAAAATATATAATAGGACTATTTGCAGCTTTGATGATTTTTGCTGCCTGCGATGAGATAGAAGCACCTTACCAACCGGACTCATCTGAGTTGATTAATTCTATAAGTGATGATAATAAAAATGTATTTATACTGGAATTTACCGGATGGAAATGTGGTAACTGTCCTGATGCTCACCATATTATACATGAACTCACTAATTTGTATCCTGAAGGACACATAGTTGCAGTAGGTATACATGCCGGTAGCAATGCAGACCCTTCCGGTGGTGGCCCTGACTTCAGAACGGAAATCGGCGATAAGATAGAAGACTATTTTAGCGCTGAAGACTACGGTTTCCCTATTGGATCTATAAATCTTAAAGAGATTAATGGTAGCCCTTTGGTTTACAGATCTATTTGGGAAAATGAAGTATTTAAAGAAGCAGTAAAAGAAAAAGAAGTAGACATAAAGTTAAAAGCTATGTACAAAGAAGAAACTAAAGACATAACGGTAAATGTTGAAGTGGACTTTCTAAACGAAAAGTACAGTGGTGCTAATCTTTCTGTTTACCTTGTGCAGGACAGCATTGTTGCCAGGCAGAAAAATGACGAGTTACCGGTTCCATTAGTAGAAGACTACGTACACATGCACGTATTCAGAGAATCTTTCAATGGTATGTGGGGTACTCCGATAACAGTTTCCAGCAATACAAGGACTTATACCATGAATATTAATGGTAAAACTGACTGGAAGCCGGACAATTTGAAAGTAATTGCTTTCGTCCATGATTATAATAACACTAAGTTAGTATATCAAGTGGTACAAACTTCTCTTTCGAGATAATTAATGTCAGTCAATCAAGACAACAATAAAAGCTATACTTGGGTATTGGTTCACACGACCAATACCCAGATAGATGCAGAAATGCTCAAATCCAACTTAGAAAGTGCAGATATTCCTACCCAAATTATTTCTCAGATTGATACTACCCGAATGTTTACAATCGGCCATTTGGCGATAGTAAAAATATATGTCCCCACACCCTATTACTCAGAAGCTATGCAAATTATAGATATGATTGAAAAAGGCGAGCAGTAATACTTACCAATACTGATTGAATAGTTTTTTATATTACAACTGACACGCCGTAGTGCACGGCAAAATATATTAGAGAATCTCCCACAAAAGCTCAAATAATGGGCAAAGTTTTAAAAGTTGGGGAAAAATATTAACTTTGTAAAAAGTCAAAAGAATAGAAGTGTAGAGCTATGTTAGACAAGTCAATATTATCGATGATTTTGCCGGAAGATATCTTGGATTATTTTGAAATAACAGGAGT
>JBFHIJ010000064.1:0-14433 GCA_041596515.1 Chlorobiota bacterium | reverse complement strand
CCGTACCAGTATAGTATGAATAATCCTGTGAGTATGGCGGATTATGATGGGAAGGATCCGGGTGATGTGTTTACATCTGAGATAGATGCAGCAAATGATTTTGCAATATATTATAATGGGACTTCTATTGTTCTTGATCGAGAGTATGCTTCTGTAATGTATGCGTTAATTGTGATGGACGAGGAAACGCAGGAAGAAGTATATAAATATTCATACAATGAGGCAAATAGAGGTGATTATAAGAGTTCTATTCATAACTGGGATGTACCTGAAGGGA
This sequence comes from Chlorobiota bacterium, assembly GCA_041596515.1. GTDB lineage: Bacteria > Bacteroidota > Ignavibacteria > Kapaibacteriales > UBA2268 > JBFHIJ01. Next base: position 14,156 of record JBFHIJ010000064.1, on the reverse strand, counting down.
CAGTACGTGTTGGGTTTTTACATACTCATCCAGGCTATCGTAGTGATGCCTTATCTAATATATTTTCTTATGGTGATATACAGAATAGAGACGATTGGGGGTTGCCATCATATATAGCTACTCCAGAAGGAAAACTATTATATTTGGATCCATTCGGAGGTAATCCTATAACGCACACAGGAGCATCAACATTAATTCCTAGTGATCCAAAGTCACCTATTAGAGCAACTGCTGTGAACCCAAGTGATACCAATCCTAGAATTAACAACCCTAATTTATTGGAGCAAATAGTAGATGTTATATCTTCTATTTTTTAAATATTATTGATAAATAGTAAATAAGTCAACAAGGAATGTTATGATGAGAAAATATATTTGTTGTGTTTTGATAATATGTACTATTCTCTCTTTGAGTAGTTGTACCTCATATATTCGAACTAAAAAAAAAGATGAAGTTTTAAAAAAAGAATATCAATATGTTATGGAATATGGCGACCATAACGTTTTAAACACAAAAGACGCAGTTCCAAATAAAGAGATAGCAGTTAAAATTGCAGAGGCATTACTGATTCCTATTTATGGAGAAAAAGTATTAGAACAAAGACCTTTTAATTGTTTATTAGTAGATGAGAGTATATGGTTTATTTCAGGAACACTTGCAAAATGTAGTCCGGATGAAGGTGTTCGTACAGGAGGTGTTGCCTACGTTATTTTGCAAAAAAAAGATGGTAAAGTGTTGAAAATAACACATGATAAGTAAATATATGTTTCGATAATATGATGGCCACATTCAAGCTCCAAAATGCTTGAATCTTTCTATAAATAAACCGAAAAATTTGCCTACTCACCTTATGGCAGACAGTACACTGAAAAAGGTGACGCAGACCAGCGCACCGCCTACCTCGGCAAGGAACTCGATACCGAAAGCGAACTAGGCGACCACGGCGTGCGTAAAGTGGACTACGAGCTAGGCAGGTTTAATTACGGCTCTGTTTGGGGGTGATTCTAAGCACTTTGCTAATAGTAAAGATGTTGGTAGATGTAGAATTAATGTTTTGAGACAAACTCATAGCTAAAAGAACCATTTCATCAGTTTCGCAGTATGAGACCGTTGCAAAAAAAAGCAAGACTCAATTTCTTAAGTCTTGCCATGTTGCATTTGGTATTGTATAAATTTTAGATTTTATCTTCTACTTTTTCATCTTCCTTTTTTCTCCCTCTGAAGTGAAGGAATAATCCGCCTAAAAGAGCCAGCAATGTTAAGGCATTAGTTGCCATGCTGAGAGTCCTTCCGGTAGCGTATGAGTCAGAGTGATATTTGAACTCAACTTTGTGCTTGCCTGCCGGTACTACTATAGAGCGGAAAGCAAAGTTAGTTTTATAGATTTCTGTTTCATTGCCATCTATGTAAGCTTTCCATGCTACAGGGTAGTAGATTTCTGACAGTAGCAATAAGTTATTTCCGGTAGCAGTAACATCTAATTCTATCAACTCATTTTCGTAGTTAGTTACTGTTGCCGAAGCGCCTTCGCCTACAGAATCAAGTTTCAAGCCTTTGTCTTCTTCCATGAATGCCACTTCTTTAGGATTGAAATTGCCGGCTTTTAAATTACTTAAGATAGTCTTAGCATCCGCAATTTTTACAGAATTTACAAATTCAGCTCTTTTCATCATACTCGGATTTTTGAATACATAAGCTCCGTTATACTGTGATTGCATCACAGGAGGCAGTCCAACATTCTGCCCGGCAATTATATATTTAACATTTAGCAAATTCCATAGGAATGGATTGGTTACATACGAAGTGGAAGCACGGTCTGCATTGTCTAACATGTCTTGATAGACTCTAAGTTTTGCAGAGTGATAGCCCCCAACGTTTTGCAAGCCGAAATAAGCCGGAATGTTTGCCTGACGAGTGAAGTCAGTTATTCTGAAAACTTCATTGTCTTGTTTCAAAAATGTTTCTATATCAGTTTCTTTGAAGTATTCTTTGTTGATGTCATTTTTAGCTACTTCCATAGGTCTGAAATCAATACGCCACATATCGAAGATAGACAGCGCTATCAGCAATACCACAAGTCCGGCATATTTGATTTTATTTGCACGGAATGCCCAAATCAGAGCACCTGCTAATGCAAGTATAGCCACATTGATAAACCAATCACTAATCATAATACTCCAAAGCTCTTTTTGCAGCTGTGGGTGTTGTATTTTTTGGCCAACTGCACTAATGTAGTCGTTTTGGAAAGCTGCTGCCCAAATCATACCTAAAACAGCAAATCCACCAACACCATAGAAGAAATATTTGATATATTTTTTTACTCTGTCATCTTTACTATTTATTAGAGAGTTAATTCCATACCCTGCCAATATCGGGAAAGTAAAGTGCATCATTGCCAAAGCCATTGATGGTGCACGGAATTTATTGAACATAGGCACATAATAATAAAAGAAATCAAACAGCACCGGCAAATTATCTCCAAAGGATAGGAAGAGCCCTACGAGCGCTATTGCCATCATCGCTTGGACAAATATATCCTTGCGATTATAAATAAAGCCGACTATCGCCAAAGCAAAAACTAAAATTCCCATATACGGAGGGGAATCTTCTATTTCTTTCTGCCCCCAATATGTCGGGATTTTATCAGGCACTCCCTGCTGTGTAGGTAGTCGTAATGTGTTATCCGTTCTGCCAAAGCCATAGTAGCTCGGCACGGCAAAAGTTATACATTCAGAAGGAGTATAAGAGTACATAGTCGCATATTCGTAATCATGTCCACCGTTATCAGTTACATGAGCATCTGCTTTTATTATCGGAGCTGAGCCGCGAGTGGAATAAGGCATATACTCCTGAGTGCTAAAAAATCTATCGGAAGACATTAAATATGACAGCCCGCCGGCTAATGCTAAAAGTCCTGCTACATAAGCAATATTCAAAGCTTTATCTTTTTTTATAAGTCTGGAAACGAATTCAAATATTAGATATATACCGAAAGAAAGTACACCATAGAATATCATCTGATAGTGCGCACCCTCCAGCATAATATGCACGGTAATTATTAGAAGTGCCACATGTAGTAATGTTATTTTTTCTCTCAGGCGTTCCATCAGAAGAAATACATAAGGGAACATAGCTATAACCATTGGTTTAGTGTTGTGACCTATCATAATCCAAGTTATTACATAGGTAGAAAACACAGCCACGAAAGCGGTAAGAAAAGAAGCTAAGCGGTCTTGCTTTTTGCTTCTCATAAGTAAATACATACCAATAGCGTAAATAGCGTAAAAAGATGCTACACGAGCTGCATCACTTGAAAAGATAGCACCTACGAACTCAGTCATTGCAAAATAGACATGTGGTATTATATCATAAACCCTTGAGCCAGTTGTCAGCAAAGAAGCAAAACTAGGCATACCGCTAAAAATATAAGGAATCCACTGGGGAAATTCACCATTGTTGCTTGCTTTCTCTAAAAAAGGTTTAAAACTCTCAGAAGCAACATTATCAGATGCGTTAAATCCGCCTGACATTATTGCGTTGCCAAAGAATATGTAAATAAGCAGCACCAGCAGTCCTGAAAAAAAGAGATCTTGGTACTTCTCAGGAATAAAAAACTTCCTGTCGTTCGGGTTGAAATTGCTCATAGCTATTCCCAATATTACTATTTAGAACTTATTATTTTTCCAATTTTTCAAGTTAATAATAAAAAAGCAAAAATCTAACTCTAAATATAGATATTTAATCTCATATTAAATAATAGAGATTATACTTAGCATTAGTCTAACACCAATGCTTTGGCAATGACACAAAATTACTGCACGGAATATAAATGAAAGACAGAAATGTTATAGGTAAAGTTGTGAGTGGCTGTAGAGAAATGTTAGTCTGCAGAGACGTATGGTGTTACGTCTCTGTAAACTATAGTTTTAAATCGGTAATAAAGCTTATATAATAAGTCTTTTTTAGATGATTAGAGTGAATTATCCTTAAACTTTTCAGCCAACATAGCGGATACGTATTCCGGGACAAAATCAGATGTATCTTTTTGGTAGCGAGCAAGCTCTCTTACGATGGTTGAGTTGAGATACGTGTATTTTTCATGCGGCATCATAAAGACGGTATGCACTTCTGGCTCCAATTTACGATTCATAAGTGCTATCTGAAATTCATATTCGAAGTCAGAAACGGCGCGTATACCTCTTATCATCGCGATTGCTTTATACTGCCTGCAATATTCAACTATCAGCCCCTGGTGCTTGCTTACTTCTACATTATGAAGATGCTTTAAAGCTTGAGTAGCCATATTACATCGCTCGTCTTCAGTAAAGAGATTTGTTTTCTTAGAATTTACGCCTACCAGAACTATCACCTTATTGAATATAAAGCTAGCTCTTTCTATAACATCTATATGCCCTTTTGTAATTGGGTCAAAAGAACCGGGATAAACTGCAATTTTTTCTTCGTTTAGCATGTCTCTATCATAATTAGTGTCAAAAATGCGGATTCAAATATATAATATATTTTGATATATAGGAATATAAACGTGTTGATAGTTTTTAAAAAGTAATTTTATTTAGTTGGTTATCAAATTGTGTAGAGTGTTTTCGGGTTAAAAATATTTTCTACTTTGATAAATAATAATATTAGACTACTTATTATGATAATGTATATAAATTTATGTAACTATTCTTTGGTAAATTTGTTCTAAAAGTATACTTTTATACTAAACGGTCTTTCCTGTGTTTATGTTGTCGGATTTGGGCAACAAAAGCATGTTTGTAATGCTAATTATAGTTTACACTCCGCTATGTTAACTATTAAAAAAGAGAGAGGTGCAGCGATGCTAAGAAATATTAAGTATATACCCTTCTTTATTTTGTTGCTCTGTATAGATTTGTCAGCAACAGAATTTACTGATTACTTAGACTTTTATAATGGTATAAAAGCTATTAAAGTAGATCAGCAGGAAGCTTATGAAGTGAAGCAATTGGTAGTTGAAAAAGATGCCGGCACGATGACTCTTTCTAATGGTACTATATATTTCATGGAAGACTTTGGCGGGCAAAAGCATTTTGCGATATTCTTAGGTGAAGGAACATTTTCGTTTGTCCCAAATGTTAAAGCTGAACAGGAAAATCTAAAAAGGATATTTGACACTGATAAAATAGATTATAATTTTACAAAAGCCTCTTTTGTGTTTGATAATGACTTTTACCAACTTGCCAAGAAGCATGGAGTTAAGTTGCAGTATGTAGATGATATTGAATATATAACAAGAGTCTACTATGACACCTACAAGCATTATATGCACACTAAAACAAAAGAAATATACTATGGTCTTGCTTATAGCCTTTTAGATGATAAATCCTCTGACTTTTTCTATGCGCAGTTTTTCAGAGAAAACAAAAACCATTACGTATGGATATATGACCCTTATTCAATGGAAGAAAATAGGCTGTTCATAGCAGAAGAAGGGATGTCTGATGATTTTGACAGAATATCAAGCGTGATAGAATTTGAAAGTTCTGAAGATCAGTTACTAAATTCAGACTTGCGTGCCCAAAAGAAAGCACAACTTATTACCGGACTATCTTATGGTATAGATTTTAAGATGACTTCGTCTGTCGAGTATAAATCTACCAGTACTTATACCTTTCGGGCAGAAGAAGACTTTTCATGGCTTAAACTTGACATCTTTAATTTAGTAGATATTCAATCAGTAGAAGATGAGGAAGGCAAACCCATATACTTCTATTACACTGATTACCCCCTTGAAAAAGTGCTTTGGCTTCATTTTGATAAGAAGATTAGAAAAGGAGAAAAAAGGAGTATTACATTCACCATTACTGCAAATGTCAGGAATAGATCTTTTCTGGTAGGCTACAACTTGTATCCGATATATCCTAAAGATGAGCTTCTAAACTTCTCTCTGAAAGTAGAAGCAGATTTGACTAAAGAAATTCACGCCTTTGGCGAAAAACTTGAGGACAATAGTGATAAACTCAGAGGCAAAAGCCAGACCGAGTGGAAATACCACAGACCTCTATATTCGATTGGAATCTTGAGATGGAACTTTAAGGAGCAAGATTTAGAATTTGAAACACAGCCTAAAGAATTTACTTTGAAATATCAACATGTAAACTTTACTGATGAAGTGCTTGATAATTACAGCAACGGTCTACAATATTTCAATAATATATTTGGGGAACTGGATCAAAACAAAGTTGTTCTTTATGAGCTTCCTTACTATACTTCCATAGACTCTATATCCGGTTTGCTAAATAATTCCGATGACTTAGCTAACCAAGGAGACTGGATTCTTGCAAATGAACTGAAGATAGATGATACATCTACACCTTTTGATAAGACCAGGCTTTTTGAAGAGCGTTTGCAGTATTTAACTCGAAATAATTTATACAAGCAATCCAAATATTCAGACAAGCCATATGATGCACTAATGATAGCTTCAGATTATCCAAATATGGCAGTGCTTCCTCCATACTATTTTAACAGGAAAAGCCCCACCATTTTCTCAGAATTTATCGCCAGACTAAGCAGTATGTGGCTTTATGACCATAGAGTAAAGAGCTATAGAGATAGCTGGATAGAAACAGGACTGCCTATGTATTTAGGGATGGTTTACTACTATACTTACTACAAGGATAAAGATAGATTTTTCAGGCTGCTTAGAGATATAGAATTCGCTTTTTTAAGCTATAGCGACGGCATATCGAAAAGTTATTCTGATTTGGGCCCACTCTCACTTGGTGTGCGAGCCGAGAATATTTATAAAACTTCTACTCAAAAAACAAATGGACTAAAGTCAGTTTTTATATTTCACATGCTCCGCAATATGTTTATGGATTATACAAAAGGCATGAACGAAGATATGTTTTTGGGTATGATGAGAGACTATTATCATCAATTTAAAGGGAAGAAATATTCTACTGATGATTTCCGCCAACTATTAGAAAAGCACTGTGGCTATTCACTGGAGTGGTTTTTTGACCAATGGGTGGACGGCAGCGACATTCCTACTTACAAATTTGCCTCTAAAGTGGAGAAAACGAAAGATGGCAAGTATTTAGTAAAATGCAAACTGGCACAGGAAGATGTAGCAAAAAGTTTTAAAATGCTCGTGCCGATTAAAGTTACATTTGACAATGATTCCTTCTACATACAGAGAGTGCTTATGCAAGGCAAAGAAACAGAGTTCAACATAGGTCCGTTTGATGCAGAGCCTGACGATATAGAATTTAACCCCTTTACTTCTGTTTTGTGTAACGTAGATAATGTGTCATATTAGTACAACATAGTAGGCATCATAATGATTTCAACCCGGATTTGTCATTAGATTGTTGTCATAGTGTGGTAAATGACCGTAAAATCAAGGAGCATACTTACTTCCTTTGCAAGAAAATATTACGTAATTGCTTGTTGGGCAAGGAATTATAATTCCTTGATATGCAATGACTTTATAGCTTTTTCTTCTGTTCAAATGACATTTTTGGGTTCAATATAAAGTTGGAAATACTGCTCAAAGTGATAATTTCTATTTTACATCTATTATATTTCTTGTTGCTTTTTGCGTTTACAGAACTTTTTATTTCATAAAGTGTAATTCTGTATCAAAAGTGAGGTGATTTTTTTTGTATATTTTAATTCTAAAAGATAGCAAAAAAACTGGCAGTATCGGGAATAAGGGATGCATAACAATCTAAAGTATATAATTTACTGTTTGCTTTGCGTATCTGTATGCTTTGTTTCAACTTATGCAGAAACTGACCCAACGGCTGCCTTCGGTAAGGTGTTTGATAAACGAAGCGATGTGCAACTGCCCGGTGTGAAATGCGAAAATATTGAAAATGGTTCGATTACTTTTTCGCTTATGAACGGCGAATTTAGAATTCCTGCGGATACAGGGCTAACGCGCATTAGATTTTCTTTGCCGGGATATCTGGATACAATTGCTATTTATGACATGAGAAAGGATAATTTTCAAATCCATTTAGTGCAGGATTATGTGAGTCAGGATTCTCTTACGGAATTATTTGAAAGTCCCTATGAAATTATGAGTCATGCCCGCAATACACTCCTAAGCCCCCAAGTGCATACATTCCAAGGTTCTAACTACTCTAAGTTACATTTGCATTTGCGAGGGACTGACTGGGGAGTGCTGAGAAATATCGGCACAGGTATCAAAATAGCACCGCCTCAGAAGGCATTATTCAGGGATTTGGATAGAGTTTTTGTAAAAGAGCTATTTAGTGAAGAGTATTTTGACTATGATAAGCATATTGAAAAAACAATAGTCAAAGAGCATAGAAAAACTGCAGACTTTGATGCTGAAGATTATTTGTATGAAATGCTCAAATTTTTGACAGTAACGCCTGAGAATATTAATTTTTTCAATTTGACTATTCGATCTCCTTTTGCGGCTGATGCTTCAAATCATTACGAATTTGAGCTAAATAAAGTACTTCGCTATAGGGGAGATTATATCTATGAAATTGAAATAATATCGAAAGATGATGTCTATCCTACGGTAGAGGGAAGCATAAAGATAGAAGGTAAAAATTATAGTATTATAGAAATTGATATCGAGCCTGCTCGCATTACTAAAATCCCTCTTTTAGAAAAAGTATTTTTCTATCAAAGGTACGAGGAATACCTCCCAGGCGTATGGCATTGGGCATTTTTAGAGGTTACTTCTAAGATTAAAGTTCAGATGCTGTATAAATATGTCGACGTATCAACCAATGCACATGCTGTGAGTATGTTTGACTCTGTAGCTGTCAATGAAGAGTTACCTGCTTTTATGTATGATGAAGAAGAACTTTCCAAACCGGATTTCAGTTTAGATTATCTGCCCAAAGCGGATTCTGTTGGTTTAGATTTTTGGCATCGGCATGCTCGAACAGAAATAGAATTGAGGGAGCTTACTGCTAAACTTCACCGCGACAGTTTAGATTCTTTTGATTTATGGAAATACTCTCCTACTCGATTAAAAGGTAAAATATTGCCATATTTTGACTTTAACCGTGTAAATGCTTTGGCTATAGGACTCTCGCCGGTCTTTCAGTATCGCAATTACGAAATGCGTTTTAATGGCTCCTATAGTTTTGGGCAAAAGTTACCTTATGGATATATTCAATTTACAGACTACCTCTATCATTCTAAATATAAAAGTCTCTTTTGGGACTTTAAGACCTACAGCGATGTTTCAATTATGATTAATAATGGCTATAATCGCTTTGCAAATTCACTTATAGCTCTGATTTTTCATAGGGATTTCTTTGACTATTTCCGAAATGATGGCTGGACTATGGGGCTTAACTATGAGAATTTGTTTGTGGAAATGAGAGGCGAAATAAACTACTCTATGCACTCTTCATTAGAAAAAGCAACTGAACGCTCCCTGCTGCTGCATGGAGATTATGTAAATGGAAACCCTTGGCTCGAAAATACTCCGTGCGATCCCGGGCATTACCGAACTGCGAGGCTAAAAGCCAAGTTTGGGAAGTTTGATTTTATCAACTTTACCAGAGGTATTACTACTAATGCAGAAATAGATGCAATGTACGGAGAAAATACGTTAACTAACGAGGCTTTTCGTGCCATTCAGGCAAGATTATTTATGTCCGTGCCAATACACAACACCGGATATTCATCGCAAAAACTTGAAGTGTTGATTCACCATGGAATAGGTTCTAATAATTTGCCGATTCAGTACCAATTTAGAATGAGAACAGATATGTTTATCTTTTCTCAGTTTGGTAACTTTGTGTCCTCGCCACGAACTACTTTTAGTAGCAAGGCATTCCAGACTTATCATGTTAGATATAATTTTACTGACTCATGGTGGCGGGCTTTAGGCTTACCTCTGATCGAAGGTCGTGGTTTAGATTTGATTTTAGCTGCCTCCTCCGGGCAGTTCTATCAGAATTCGGACATAAAAATATGGCAGACTTTTGGCAATATAGATGAGCTAAAAGATGGTTATAGTGAGGTTGGAGTCAGCTTAGGCCGCATCCCGACTCTGATAAGTAATGTAGTTTTTCTTACCTTTGACACTCGCTGGGGAATAGGGCGGCAGGCAGGTGGCAGATTTAACTGGGCAGTCTCGGTTTCATGGCCTATTTAATTTATTTATCTTATTCCAAAAGAATTTAGTATATTTGTAGTCCCTTCGAAAAGCAGAATGGGGATAAATATATTTTGAGAATTGAAAATAATTTGTTTAAGAAATAAATAGTAGCTATATTTGTAGCTCGTAATTTTTTGGGAGTCGGATACAATGAATGCTCTAGATTATGTAAATCAGATGGCAGTAAATACTGCTATCGAAGCTCGTAAAGCTAAAGATGGCGATAACTACACTGAAATTCCTAAGTTCAAAGCCGGCGATACAGTAATCGTTTCTGTTCGCGTAGTTGAAGGTGAAAAAGAACGTATTCAGAATTTCAAAGGTATCGTTCTTGCACGCCAAGGCGGAGGTATCCAAGAAACATTCCTCGTTAGAAAAATTTCTAATGGTATTGGCGTAGAAAGGATTTTCCCTTTTTACTCACCAATGATTCAAAAAATCGAAGTAGTTAGAGAAGGGCGCGTTCGTCGTGCTAAATTATACTACTTACGTGGAATGTCTGAAAAGAAAATCCGTCAAAAACTCAGCTAAAAGCAAAAATTGTAGTAAAAGCTGCTCGAGTGAGCAGCTTTTTTTTTGCTTAATCTACTTATTTAAACTTTTCTTGATAGATGTCATATTTCTGTACAATATTATATTTACAAAATTGTGTGTCTTATAAAGATAAAGAAAAAATATTTTGCTTTTTTACTATCTTATATGTTATTTTTGCAGACCTTTGTAAGGGATTGTAATATTAAAAGAGGTGAAGTATGTTTTGGACTCCTGAGTTAGCTCAAACCCTTGAGGATGCTCCTTGGCCGGCTACTAAAGACGAGCTTATTGATTACGCCAACAGAACAGGCGCGCCGCAGCAAGTCCTTGATAATTTAATCGAGCTTGATGATGGGGACGAATTAATCGAAGGTGTAGAAGATCTCTGGCCTGAATACGAAGATGTAATCAACGAAGAGTACTTCTATAACGATGATGAAGAAGAACAGTATTTCTAAGATACATTCGTATAATTTGTCATAAGTTGTGAATTAGCGAGATTAGGGCCTGTATATATGCACTATTCTCGCTTTTTCTATATTTAGAATGCGTGACCTATGCCCAGATAAAACACCGGTGACTGCAGAGCATCTGACAGTTTATAGCTCGTGTAGTTGCTTTCGCCTATCTTAGGACCTAAAAATGGGAATGCTACATCTACTCGCAATGGACCTATCGGCAAGTCATATCTGAAACCAAAGCCCATAGAAACCGCTAATTTGCTTAGATAGTCCACTGGGTCTACATTAGTTGCTTTGTCAGGCGATTCGGCAAACCAACCAAAAGCATTGCCAAAATCAATAAATCCTGTAAAACCTATACTACTGATTTGGTCTGCTAACTGAGTGCTTAGATTGGCAGGTTTGCTAAAATGATAACGAAACTCTATACTCCCTTCTACCAAAGTAGAGCTTCCCACAATGTCAGAGTCGAATTGGAACTGATCTGTGTTAAATGCCTCTTCGTCATCTGCATTTTGAGTGTTTCGGTAGGTGTAATGTAATTGGCGAGCAGGCCAGCCCCTAACGCTATTAGCGCCACCAGCAAAAAACTGCCTGTCAAACGGAATTACTGAATTTTCGTCTAACTGTAAAATAACTCCTGCTTTTAATTTAGTTGCTATCACGAAATTATTAGATAGAGAAAAGAAATGAAAGTGTGCAAACTGAAACCTTGCATATCGAGCTATGCCGGATAAGTCAGAAAGTGGCATAAATATATTCCACCCGTCAGTAGCTATGGAAGTAAAATGACCTGAAGTTGGATTAAACGGATGATTTCTTTTGTCGCCGGAAAAAGTTAACCCTATGATATTAGAGCTAAAAAAGTGATTGTTTGTATAATCTGCTAGCTGCTCATAATACCTGAAAGAGTATTCCGAAAACTTATTGTCTCTTGTCTGATCATTCATTATAGTCTGCCACAGACTTATATCTACAGGGTACTCTCTGGTGAGCCAAAAATCAAAATATACTTTGTCTATAAAAAGGAATTTTCGGAGATTGGCAGTAAATCTAAGGGGAAAGCTAAAGGTTTCCAGTTCGAAATCTGTTTGAATATCCCTGCGTATAAACTCGGGCTTCGCAAGCAGTGAAACTCTTACCCCTTCAAAGTTCCACAGCAGTGGCTGCATAAACTCGAATGAAAGCCTATATTCTTTTTTTGCCTTGCCGGTCTGTATATATTCTATGATATCCTTAATTGCAAACTTACCTGTTATGCCAAGCTTTTGAGCCGCACCACCAAAGTTTTTGAATAGTACTGAACCATCTATACCAATAGAGTAATAATCCTGCTCCTGACTGTTTACAGCCTCGTTAAAGTATGGCTCTATACCATATTCGAACTGATGACCATAGTTATTTAGTATTCTAAAATTTAGTGTGCTGTCTGTAAATGGATTAAATGCAGAAGAAGTATCAATCTCGGGAACAAAAACGCCCAAGGACATAAGATTTATCTCGGAGTTTTTAACTTTTTCTCGGCTGTACCAGTCCCCCTCTTTAAAGTCTAGCATTTGTTGCTTTTGGTAAAGAGAAACAGGCCTTTGCCCGTTAAGGCTATCAACAAAAGTGATTTTTCCAATTTTAATACGTCTGCCGGGTTTAAAATTGATATCAAGACTATCATCATTTGTACCATATTTCGTACGTACAAAATCTGCAACAAACTCTGAGTAAAAGTACCCATTATTCTTCAATATCCTGATTATTCCATTTACTTCTGAGACTATGCGTGTTTCGTTAAAGTATTCGCCTTCTTCGATAGTTCTGAAAGAGGTAATTTTATTTCTGACATCACCTGGCAGGGAATCTAATCCGTGATATTTATAGTAAGCAAGTTTAGCGCGAATGCTATCTTTAATGTAAAAAGTAAGCACATTTTTCTTTTCTGTCGAATCCGGCACAAAAGTGTAATCTATTTGTGCCCAGTGGTAGCCACTCATGTTGTAAAGTTCTTTTAATACTGCATGTATATCAGTCTCTACTACATTTGGGCTAAAATAGCTAAGTTCGTCACTGATTGAATTAAGACTGCGACGAAGTTCTTTTTTTAGAGGAGAAACGACAGGTTCCGGCCCATCCATTTTAGAAATATTATCGTAATAATATCTAAGGAAATCGTGAGTAAAACCACGATTGCTTTCGCGAGTTTTAATAATACTTTTGAGCTCGCTTGGGAGAAATGCCTCAGTACCTTCGAACTTAATCTCATGTATTTCATAGCCGTAGCCATGATCTAAAGAAGGGAACAGCCCCTTATGCATCTTCCTTTCAGCAGAGGACGCAACTATGGTACATATCCAAATCAAGAAAATATATCTCAAGACAACACTCATAAGTTTCTACTATCGACAATATACATCTATTAAAGCAATTAGTGACGAGAATGTACAAAAAAAGTGCCAAAACAGTGACTATAATCTTTTATTATATAATTATTTTATTGGTGTCGCTCATCCCAGAATTACTAATAATTTCTACGGTTCGCAGGAATTCTTTTGCCTATGAATTCTATTCGTATGATGCAGAAAGAAATCTAACACAAGTCAATTCAGACAAGAGAATTAGCTGGAATGTTAATGGGAAAATTGATACTATATTTGTAGATTTGCTTATATATACTATCTCTGATTATAATGCGAAGGAATTGGGAACTGGATGCTTGGTATCTGTACGGCTCGGGCGGTGATGGAAGAGTTGCTGTAGTTGAACCATATCAGGACGGAGAATTTCCTGGAACAATGGGTTATACTTTCCCTGATGAAGGTCAAACAATAGCTGCCTTGGGAGACGAGGACTCAAAAGAATATTATTCTACTCGCCAAATCGGTCATAAACAATACGAACTGACTGACCACCTTGGTAATGTACGCTTAACATTTTCAGATTACAGGTTGAAAACAACTAGCTATAACAGCCCAAGGCTAAAAGTTCTTTCAAGAAATAACTACTTCCCGTTTGGTATGCTAATG
>JBFHIJ010000063.1:0-15475 GCA_041596515.1 Chlorobiota bacterium | reverse complement strand
ATCATTATTTGATCTCGAGCCTTTTAGTCTGTCTAAAAGGAAGGCCATTGCATCAACTGATTGCAATTCGCTAAGCACTTTTCTCAATATCCAAATTCTAGTAGTTTCATCTTGATTCATAATCAAGTCTTCTCTACGAGTTGAAGATTTATTTACGTCAATCGCAGGGAATACTCTTCTTTCTGCAAGTCTTCTGTCAAGAACAAGTTCCTGGTTACCGGTACCTTTAAATTCTTCAAAGATAACTTCATCCATTCTGCTGCCTGTGTCCACCAGTGCAGTAGCGATGATAGTCAAAGAGCCACCTTCTTCCACATTTCTGGCAGCACCAAAGAATCTTTTAGGTTTGTGAAGAGCATGAGCATCCACACCACCGGAAAGAATTTTACCTGAGTGAGGAGTAACAGTGTTGTAAGCTCTGGCAAGTCTGGTAATAGAATCTAAAAGAATTACTACGTCATGCTTAGCTTCCACCATTCGTTTTGCTTTTTGAAGTACGATTTCCGCAACTTGAACGTGCCTTTCAGGTGGTTCGTCAAAGGTGGAAGACACAACTTCTGCTTTCACTGAGCGCTGCATATCAGTAACCTCTTCAGGTCTTTCATCTATAAGCAAAACAATTAGTTTTGTTTCCGGATGGTTTTTTACGATACTATTAGCCATTTGCTGTAGCAAAATAGTTTTACCTGATTTAGGAGGTGAAACTATTAGTCCCCTTTGACCTTTACCTACCGGAGCAAGCATATCTAAGATACGCATAGAATAATTGCTCGGAGTAGTTTCCATGTGAAGTCTTTCTTCAGGGAAAAGAGGAGTAAGGTTATCGAAGATAGTTCTGTTTCTGATTTCTTCAGGAAGCAGGAAGTTTACAGTTTCAACTTTCAAAAGTGCAAAAAATCTTTCACCCTCTTTTGGTGGTCTAACCAGACCTTTGACAGTATCACCTGTACGCAAAACAAATTTTTTGATTTGTGAAGGAGAAACATAGATATCATCAGGAGAAGGTAGGTAATTATAGTCAGCAGATCGTAAGAAGCCATAACCATCCGGCAGAACTTCTAGGACGCCACCACTGGCAACTAATCCTTCCATAGGTTGATCTCGGTCATTGCCTCTTTTATCATCTTTACTTCTGCTTCTTGGTGCTTTTGTCTGAGCTTCCAAAATCTTTACGATAAGCTCTTGTTTCCTAAGCTCTGAGAAATTGGTGATGCCAAGCTCTTTAGCTAAGGCAGTTAATTCAGCAATTTTTTTTTGTTTGAGCTCGCTTCCATCAATAATTCTTGGAGCTCTTTGGCTATTGTTGTTTTCCATTAAACTGAAAACTCCTTCTATACCATGACTTAATTTAAGATTTCAAAAAATAGGAATAGCGCTCATATCACGATAGAGTTTAAATAATTTGGGAATTCAATCGAAAGTACGGGAGAAGGGTTGCTTTCTACAACTTTTACCCGGTGAGCAGTATTAAATACATAACAAATTACATTTTTCTTTTTATAAATGCAAATAAAAATAGAGCAAAAACAATATATATACTTGATATACAATGTATTTAAACGAAATATCGGGAATAATCTTTTAGATTACTTATATAGTTTTGTAAATTTTTAGTATCGCAAGGCCAATTGTATTTGTCAATCTCAAAACTCAATCCTATTATCATTATCTATTTTGCATAAATACTTGCAGATGAAGCACTAATTAGTTCTTTATTGCTATGCTTTAGTTCCTTGCGAAGTCTAATCTAAGGGAATGGTAGAGCATTAGTTAAAGCATAGCACATTCCTTTGTAGAATAGAATTATATTTTAAAAGCTTAGAATACGTTGTGTTTGAAAAGTGAGATAAGTTACGATAATATCAGCAATATTTTGAAGATACTTGAAACTCAAAACTCAGAAACAATTATATCATATATTTAGAATAAAATCGTTTACTAATATATTTGTAATTAGCATCCTGATTGCTATGTAATATAGAATTTACCTTTTATCATTGTAAGGTATTGTTGTGCTGTAAATGTTGTAATCAATAGGGCTATTGAAAATAATTTAGAGTATCTAAAAATGGCTATATATACTGATTTGAAGAACGAAGTATTAGATAACGAAGATATTTTAGACTTTCCGGTTGTCGGGATAGGGGCTTCAGCCGGCGGGCTTGAAGCCTTGCAGGAATTTTTCAGCAAGATGCCTTCTAAGCCAGGAGCCGCTTTTGTTATAGTGCAACATCTTTCGCCTGATTATAAAAGTCTTATGGACGAATTGCTTGCCAGATATACAAATATGACAATTCATGTAGTAAAAGACGGCATGGAAGTTAGAGAAAATAACGTATATCTTATCCCTCCCAAAGTTACAATGGAAATACATAAAGGTAAATTATATCTTACTGCTTTGAGTGAAAAACGCTCTCTCAATTTACCAATTGATGTATTTTTACGCTCCTTGGCTAAGGATCAGGAAAAGAATGCAATTGCTATCATACTTTCAGGCACAGGCTCTGATGGGACTTTGGGTATTCGCTCCATTAAAGAAATGGGTGGAATAATCATGGTGCAAGATGACAGAAGTGCTAAGTTTGACGGCATGCCACGGAGCTCAATTTCTACCGGTTTGGTGGACTTTATTTTGCCAGCGGATAAGTTAGCAGAAGAACTGGTGGTCTATATCAAACATCCATTTGTCAAAAGTAAAAATCAAATAGAAAACTTATTAAATACTGACCAAAATAGTCTTGCAAAAGTGATAGCTATCCTTCGCGACGAAAAAGGTGTCGATTTTGGACTTTACAAGCAAAACACAGTTATAAGAAGATTAGAGAAACGAATAAGTATTAATAGGTTCGATAATATAGATACTTATTTGAACTATTTGTCAGAAAATCCTAAGGAAGCAAATATTCTATTCAATGAATTCCTAATAGGAGTTACCCGCTTTTTCCGAGATACAGAGGCTTTTAATAAACTTAAAGACAAAATCATTCCTCAGATAATAAACAATACGGGATCGAAACAGGAAATCAGAATTTGGGTGGCAGCCTGTTCTACCGGAGAAGAAGCATACTCTTTAGCAATGCTTTTTAAAGAGTATATGGATGAAAGTTTAAACTATAAAGAAGTAAAAATATTTGCCACTGACTTAGATACTAAATCCTTGGAATTTGCCGGAGCAGGCTATTACCCTGAAAGTATCATTAGTGATGTCACTCCTGAACGCTTAGCAAAATATTTTACTAAGAGAGAATCAGGCTATCAGATTAATGAAAACATAAGGAGCATGATTATATTTGCGAGGCACAATTTGATGCAGGATCCTCCTTTTTCAAAAATTGATTTAATATCATGCCGAAACTTATTGATATATCTAAACACAGATGTACAGCAGAAAGTACTTTCTATGTTCTATCTTTCACTTAATCCCAATTCTTATTTGTTTTTAGGAAGTAGCGAATCGCTTGGCAATCTTACTGATGGATTTCAGATTATCGATTCAAAAAATAAAATATTTAGAATGCTAAGTGGATATAAACCTGAGATCCTCCCTAGTTACGGTGCTTCATCCATATATAGGGGCCGCAATGAACTAAAAAGCTTAAGTACTACACTTAAAAATATAAAACCTAAACCAAAATTATTGGAAGGCATCATCGATGATATCCTTACAGATTATATTCCACCTTCAGTAATTATTGATGAACGTCATGAAGTGATACATACAATACATAATGTCAGTCACTATATCTCTTTGCCTATAGGGCAAGTTTCACTCAATCTGATGAAAATGATTAACAAGGAGCTATCGATAATCGTAAATGGTCTGATAAGAAGAAGTAATACCACTGATTCTAAAGTAGTTATAGAAAATATTAAAATCAGTGATAACGACAAACAGCTCTCTATTTCATGCAAAAAGCTAATAAATCGTAATTTTGGTGATACCTATTATCTAATATCTTTCATTGAAAATACGCATCAGGATAGACCTTCGATAACGAAAAAGGTTGAATCTATAGAGCTCAGCACTCAGTACCAAGAGCGTATCGAAGAATTGGAAAAAGATTTACAATTCAAGAGTGAAAGCTTGCAGGCTACAGTAGAAGAGTTAGAAACCTCCAACGAAGAGCTGCAATCTTCCAACGAAGAGCTTATTGCTTCCAACGAGGAGCTACAGAGTACAAACGAGGAGCTGCAGTCTGTCAATGAAGAGCTATATACAGTAAATTCTGAGCATATCAAAAAAATTGAAGAACTGACTGAACTTAATGCAGATATGGACAATCTACTGAAAAATACGAGAGTAGGTAATCTATTTTTAGACAGAGAGCTTAATATTCGTAAAGTAAATGAGGTTGCTTCTCGTATTACTCATGTATTGCCTACTGACAGAGGCAGACCAATATATCATCTCTCTGTAAAACAACTCTACAACGAATTTATTGATGATGTTAAATCCGTAATTCAAACACTAAAGCCAGTAGAACGTGAAATTATGGTGGAAGATTCAGAGGTTTATCTTATGAGGATTATTCCTTATCGTACGTCTGAAAATGCTGTAAATGGAATAATTATCACATTTATTGATATCACTATGCTCCACAAATCCAGAGAACTGGTAGACTCTCTGAGAAAACGTTTGGAAAATGCTCTATTGATGGGAGAAATGGCATGGTGGGAATGGGACTATGAGCAAGACATTGTGACAACAGGCAAAGGTAAATATGAAATGCTTGGCTATAACAAGGATGAGATTGGTAATTCCTATCAAGATTGGACTCGTCTAATTCATCCTGATGATTTGCCAAGTGCGATGCATGCTATGAAAGAATACTTGCAGGGTAACTGTGAATTTTATTTTGTTGAATACAGAATAAAAGCTAAAGACGACTCTTATATCTGGTACAGAGATAAAGGTGGGATAGTAGACTACACCGACGAAGGAACCCCTAAGAATTTAGTGGGTATTGTAATGAATATTAACAATGAAATTGACATCAAAAAAAATATGAAGAGTGAAATACGAGCTGCTCATAGTGAAATGGCAAAATCTGAAATTAGATACAATCTGCTTTTTAATTCTATGAAGCATGGAGTAGTATTCCAAAATGCTGAAGGCAAAATAGTTGATATTAATCCTGCTGCAATTTCTATATTAGGAATCAATCCCAATTCTGATAAGCAGTTAGATTCTTATTCTGAAGAATGGCAGGCATTAGATATTAACAATAAACATTTCCCCGGCGATGAACATCCTTCAATGGTAGCCTTGAAGACTGGCAAGGCAGTGGACAATGTCATAATGGGTGTTTATAACCCAATAAAATGTGCTTACGTTTGGATTAATATAAACGCTATGCCAATTTTTGATTCTAACGGTATACTTACTCAAGTCTTTACCATGTTTAAAGAAATTGATATAAAGGATCTTGATAATGCTTAATAGTGATGAACTAAGAAGAAAGGCAGAAGAACTCCTTTCAAAGGAGGGGGTTATAGACAATTCTCTATTTCAGAAAGACTTAAAGGAACTTGTCGAAGAGCTTTCTATATATAAAATTGAATTAGAGCATCAAAACAATGAACTTAAAAAGTCACAACTTGACCTCACCCATGCGAAAGAGAGATATTTTAATTTATTTCAAAATGCACCTTTAGGGTATGCTGTCCTAGATTCATCAAATCGCATAATTGAAATGAACCATACTTTATGTAAAATGTTGGATTTAGATTATGCTAAAGCGATAAATATAGAGTTTACTAAGTTTATTCACCCGCTGTATCAAGATGCATTTTACTTCTTTTTTCAGGATATTATCAGTCAGAAAGAAATATATGATAAAAGTTGCGATGTAGAACTCAAAAAGAGTGAATATTCATTCTTAAGCGTAAGAATTCATCGAACAAATGTTGCAGACAAGCATAATCCGGAAAAAATAAAACTTTCAGTCACTGACATTTCTACAGAGAAATTATTAGAAAAATCGCTTATTAAAGAAACCGTAAAAGCTATCAAAAGCGAAGAAATGTTTAAGTTAATCGCACAAAACACTTCTGACGGAATTATACTTACATCTGAAGGTGGTAATATTGAATATGTTTCTCCAACTTACTTGCAACAGATTGGTTTGAAGGATATTAGTGAATTTGGTAGTAATATATATGATGGAGATGATTTCATTCATCCTGATGACCGTGCGTCACTGACTGAAACTTATAAATCTGCTATTCAAAACAATGTCGAATCTCTTACTTATACCTTTAGAGTAAAGCATAAAAAGGGGCATTATATTTGGAGAGAAAACCATGCACGCTTTCTATTCGACGAAAACGGAAAGCATACTAGAACCATAGAAGTCTGTAGAGATATTACAAAACGAAAAGATGCTGAAAAGCAACTGCAAAATCAAACGGATGCCCTAAATCAAATTTTTGATAATGCCCCTTATGTTTTATTGTTACTTGACAAACATTTACGTGTCGAAAATATAAATAAGCAGGGAGT
Organism: Chlorobiota bacterium; assembly: GCA_041596515.1. Lineage (GTDB taxonomy): Bacteria > Bacteroidota > Ignavibacteria > Kapaibacteriales > UBA2268 > JBFHIJ01. Next base: position 8,973 of record JBFHIJ010000063.1, on the reverse strand, counting down.
TCAATTTACCGGGCAGAAAATTCATCAAGTATTCGGGAAATTAAGTGGAGCTGTTATAAATTGTCTCAATTCTTTTACTGATGATGGATGTGGGGGAAGTTCTGATTGTGCAAAATGTCCAATCAGAAATTCAGCGATTACTACAAAAGAAAGTGGTCATGATATCTATTCTCATGAAGCAAGAATGAGATTGCTATTTGGAGGCGAAGAAAAAGATATTGATTTGATTATATCAACAAACCTTATTAAAATAAATGGTGAAGATAAAATTCTTCTCTCTATTGCTGATAATACTGAAAGGAAAAAAGCAGAGCGTGAGCTGCATAAAATAGCTAAGTTAGAGTCTCTCGGAGTGCTTGCCGGTGGCATTGCGCATAATTTTAAAAACATACTCACTGCTATGAGCCTCTCTGTTGAAATAATCAAATTAAAACCGGCTACAATCGAGAATCATCTTAATAAAATTGCTATTAGTATTTCTCAGGCTACTGCGCTTGTTACTAAATTTCAAACCTACTCCAAAGGAGGTGGCCCTGAATTAAGACCTACTGATTTGCATGAAATCATCAGGGATTCTGCAGATATGGTTTTGTCAGGCTCTAGCTCTACTATAGAATATGTATTCTCTGAGCAAATAGAAAAAGTGATGCTTGACGACAAACAAATGCAGGAAGTATTTGCCAATTTGTTGCTCAATGCAAATCAAGCGATGCCTAAAGGTGGGAAAATAACAATTGAAACATGGTTAGATTCATTGCCGGCAAAAAACAACATGGATCTTGCAGCCGGAGAATATATCCATATAGACTTCAAAGATGAAGGGATGGGGGTACCAAAATCACATTTAGATGAAATCTTCACTCCGTTTTTTACTACTAAAGACAAAGGGCAAGGGTTAGGGTTGTCATCTGTTTTCTATATTATAAGTAAACATAAAGGTCATATATCAGTTGAATCCAAAATAGACGAAGGTACTATTTTCTCTATATTTTTGCCTTATGTACCAAGTGGCAAAAAATTAGATAAATCCGAGGCTCAACATGGAATTTTACTGCCTAAGGAACAATTAATTTATCTTTTGGATGATGACTTGGCAATACTGGATAATTTGAATGATTTGGCAGAAGGTTTGGGAATAAATTTAGTTACTTTTTCAAATCCCCATGAGATTCTTAATGTATATTCCAAAAACGACAATTCAAAAAAAGTAGCTCTTGTAATATTAGATCTTACACTCAAAGGCTATAGTTTAAATGGATATGATGTATTTAAAGAACTAAAGAAGATAAATCCTGAGATAAAGGCATTAGTTTTTAGCGGGCATTCTTCCATGCCTATCGTTGCAAATTATCAAAAGTATGGCTTTAAAGGAAGAATAGAAAAGCCATTTGAATTGGCTCAGTTTCTGAACACAATCGAAATGGCTTTAAAATAGATTTAACACTAATATAAATTATATAGAGAATATGATGATTAATCTCTATTGTTCGCTTTGCATATAATTTTGAGGATGTGATTCTTCAATATCTATATTCTTAAGTATCACATCTTTAAAAAAATAGCAGTCACTCAACCTTTTGGAGTAATGACCTTTCTAATCATAGGCACTGAATTTTTTGAGTACGTCTCCATCGTCTTTGAAGGCTATCATTAAGTCAGTAACAAATGGAGTCTCTACTCTGTTCACTTCAGGAAAGCCTGCTTCTTTCATCATAATCCAAAGGTCAGTTTGGGTGTAAATGTTTCCGGTAGGAGTATTTACAAGCATATTTATCGATTCCATAACGGCTTTAAGTGGTCCTAATTTATCATCGTCGATTATATAGTCCTGCACTACTAATTTACCACCGGGATTAAGAGCAGCATGAGCTCTTTTAAAAATATCAATATTTTCAAACAGTGAATACTGGCTAATCAAATCCGAGATAAATATCAAATCAAAACCGTCTCCGAACTCATCCGTTAAAGCGTCGCCAGATATAGGTTCAATACGTGAATTTAAGTTTTCATATTCAATATATTTTTGAGTTTCTCTTATGATATTGGGATGATCAAATGCTACGGCTTTCAAGTCAGGTTTCGCTTTGACAAATGCAATGCAATATATAGCAGATCCACAGCCAATATCCAGCACTCTTTTGACACCCTTTAGGTCTAACAAAGAAATTATATCCGGAGCTTTCATGCTTGACTGAGCATGCAGAGAGTCAACATAGTCTTTGATCCACGCTGAATCTTTTTCATCAAGAGACTTATACTTAGACGATTTACCCGTTTTGACAACTTCGGTCAACTCACCCCATGTTTCCCATAGATTAGCAATGTGATTTAAAGAACCAATATATTCATCCTTGCCTCTGACCAGGAATCTGGCTGTCCCTGCGGTGTTTTGGTAAGTATTTATATGCTTAACTAATAAATTTAAAGAGCAAAGAGCGTTTAGTAGTTTTTCCAGTGCTTCCGGCTGAGCATTTAACTCTGATGAGAGCTCGTCACTTGTTTTTTCTGAATCGCCTAATGCAGTAAATATATCCAGCTCAAGCGCAGTCAATAGTACTTTGCTTTTTTGGTAAGCTTTTGCAATGCCTAAGATTGCTTGGACTGAATCATCACTCACTAATGGATTAGCTTTTAACTTCTTCATATTTTCCTCTGGTAATATTATGTCTATGAAGCACACTTAATAAAGTTACAAACATTTTTGATATATTCAAAACTTAAACGTAAGAAAATGATATATTGGAATAAATATTTATCTTTGCTTTTCAATAACTTAACAAGGTTCAGCATGAATAGAAATATTTTATTAATAGTGAATATAGTATTGATGCTATTCATCTATAGCAATCTAAATGCTAAGAGTGATAATAATTCGGCTACTTTTACAATTAGTGCAGATAGCCTATTTAATAATTATTATCCGGGGTGCATTGTTGTATATAACGAAACGGATAAGGATATATTTATACATGATTCCACCAGAGCTTATAGGCGGTTTTCACCTGCGTCTACTTATAAGATATTTAACACTCTTTTGGCATTTGAATCAGCAATAGCCAAAGATAGCTCTTACAGTATCAAATGGGACGGGGAAAAGCATTCTATCCTCTCCTGGAATAGAGATCACTCTCTCAATTCAGCTTTTAAAAATTCTGTAGTATGGTACTATCAGTCTTTAGCACGTAGCATTGGCAGAGAGACCGCGAAAAAATTCATTGTTTCGTGCAGCTATGGGAATAGAAATATTGGCAAGCAGATAGATAGATATTGGTTAGACACCTCTTTGCAAATCAGTGCAATAGAGCAAATCAAATTTCTAAGAGCATTGAAAAATGATTCATTACCTTTTTCAAAATCTGCAATGCATAAAACTAAAGAGATTATGTTACAAGATACAAGCTTCGGAGAGCTGTACTATAAAACGGGACTTTCTCTCAAACAGAAAGTTGGATGGTTTGTAGGGTGGCAAATATATAAAGGGCATACCTACTACTTCGCATTAAATATCAGCTATAAGCAATTGGAAAGCCTCTTTATAGAATCAAGAGAAAAACTGGCACTTGATATTCTTAGGCTTTATCACAAATTTATTACAAACCGTACTCCCTAATCCTTTTACGAAGTCTGTAATAACTCAAAGTTGACTCAGAAATACTTGTTGCTTGTTTATCCTTACCTTGAGTAGTAATTGAGGCAAGGCTATACTTCACAGAAGTGGCTAATTTTTGAGAATTAGCTCCTTTCGTTTGTATTCTCTTTTCCATAATGCCTCCATATATCTTTATTTATATATACAAATGTACGTATTTATAGATATAGATGTTTTAAGTATAACTACTGAATTTAAGAGTTGTTTGAAAATATTTGTTAATATTTGTATTTTTTAAGATTTGCAATATATCAGATAATATATATATGAGCATCATTATCTTTAATCCTAAACGACTGAGAAACTAGGTCAACAAATACATTTAAAGTACTATCTTCTGTAATAATCGACTTCCCACACAAAATTAGATATATGATGTCAACTAAAATGATTTTGGGAAAACAAAAAATATTATTACTATGATAATAACAATTTAGTACTTTTGCTTTGATACATATCTACCTATTAAGGAAAACAAAAAATTATATGGATATTAAAGAGATAATAATCTGGTGCCTAAACGAGCACAGAGAACAAGAATATTTGGATTTTCCTGATAAAATGTTCGACGAATTAGACAACGAGAGTGCAAAAAAAATAGTTGCAGAACTAAAACACAGGGCACTGTTTAAACTTCCAAAGTATGAAATAGCTTTTCAGGAATGGCTAAAAGAAAATGACAGACATATATGGGATGATTTATGGTCTTGCGAGCTGCATGAACCATACATAGTAAGCATCATATTTTTACCTAATCTAGTAGAGCGAGATGGCAGAGGCTTCCCCATCTGCGACCTGGAACGTAATGATAATTACTTCTTTAACGAAAAGCACATGACTGACGAGGAATCCAAAGTCTACATTGAAACTTCAAGGGTTAGATTCAAAGATCACAAAGAACTTACAGTCGCTCAGCTTTTGGCTTTAGAAATTTCTGTAGGGCCAATAGATATATGGCATTTTGCCTATAAATATAAAATTTCCATAGCTGCGGCAAAACAAGCTGTCGAAGATCTAAAAGATGATTTTGCTTTAGTGCATCTGACAGATGCAGAGCATTTGGCTAAATTCATGGAGGAATAGAAGTGATCGTGATGAAATTTGGCGGTACTTCTATTAAAGATGCTTCCGCCATGAAGCAAGCATATAAAGCTATTGTAAGCCAGAGCAAACCTTCACTTATTGTGCTGTCGGCATGCTCTGGTATAACTGATATGCTTATGTCATTGCCGGATCTCCTGCTATCTGATAAAAATAAAGCACAAAACTTGCTTGATACCATCCATGCTCATCATATTAAGCTTATTGACGAGTTGCTTCCAATTGAGAGTTATCCTGCATTTGAGTACAAATTTGCAGAGCTTAGGGATTTCTGCGAAGGTATAGCTATTTTAGGTGAATACAGTGACAATAACTATGCAAAGTTAGTTTCCTTCGGCGAGTGGTTTTCTACTATTATTTTTGATGAGTTTTGCCGTCAGATGGAAAAAAACTCGATACTGATTGATTCCTCTAAGTTTATTAAGACTAATGATAATTTCTTGGCTGCAAAATATCTTGTAAGTGAAACAAAAGCAGAAGGTCAAAAACTTGCGCAAATGCTTAATCAATATGATTTAATAATAGCTCAAGGGTTTATTGGCTCAAACCAACTTGGCAAGATTACATTACTTGGCAGAGGCGGGTCTGACTTTAGTGCTGCCATCTTTGGTGAAATGATTAAGGCTAGTGAAATCCAAATCTATACCGATGTGGATGGGATAATGAGCACCGATCCCAGGCTAGTCCCTAATGCACAGCAGCTACTTAAGCTTAGCTTCCCTCAAGTAAGGAGGCTTTCGTTTTTTGGAGCGAAAGTAATTCATCCGGACACGCTACTTCCTGCAATGGAAGCAAATATTCCGGTAAAGATTCTCAATACGTTTAATCAGAGTAACCCTGGAACTACTATAGTTGCAGATTATTCTGATAAAATAGAAATACAATCTCTGGTACTAAAAAGAAATTGTCTTATTAATTATACAAAAGAAACACTGACAAATATAATTATTGAGAAATCAAGGATTCTTTATTCTTCAGAGTCTGATGGGCAAGGAATTGTGATTTTTGAGAATATGCCTGACTTACGCAATCTTTTAGAAGGAGAGGTAGAAGAAACTGACATAATTGCTATTTGTGGCAATAATGTAAATAAGTCTTCAGGATTGCTTAGGGTGATGCACACGTTACTGACTCACAGTGCCGGCATAGAGATATTTACAGGTTTTTCTCGCCATGCAATACTTATTAAATGCCACAAAGACTATTCAGAAAAAATTCTACTTATGCTGCATAGTGGGCTTTTTGAATCCAAAAGACAAAATTAGCAACCCTTGTTTGCTTGAAGTGCTCTACACACATCATATATCTTCTCGGACAATATCAAATATTCATACATAAATAAATGGATAAGTGCGTCATTACTTGCATAATAGCGTATTTTAAACAACTTTTTGCTATATTTTTCGTAGTTTAAATAATTGCTAAATTAGGATTTTATAAATGATACGATTTGGGGTGCTTATGCGAAGATTTTTGATAGCATCCTTATCCGTAGGGATAGGGGTTTTTATTGGTGTATTGCTTACTCCTCTTATTTCAGGGGATTCAATATATGAACAGTTTTACAAATTTCAATATGTATTTAATACTGCATATCAGAATTATGTAGAGGAAATAGATCCGGAGAAATTAAATGAAGCTGCTATAGAAGGCTTGCTTAGCGAGCTGGATGTGCACTCTGTCTATATGACTACCGAAGAAATGAAAGCAGTTACTGAAGATTTCAAAGGTAGTTTTGATGGCATTGGTGTTCAATTTAATGTAGTGGATGATACTATTACTATCGTTTCTGCAATTTCCGGCGGCCCCTCCGAGAAATTGGGTATTATGTCAGGCGATAAAATTGTCAAAATAGACCACGAAGATGCTGTAGGCATGGATAGAAATGATGTACCTGACAAACTTCGCGGAACTAAAGGCACTATAGTAAATGTAGACATAAAGAGAGCCGGAGTAGAAGAACTTTTGAATTTTGATATAGAAAGAGATAAAATTCCGTTATATAGTTTGGAAACTTCATTTCTCTTAGATAATACTGATATTGGATTTTTCCGTATAAACAGATTTATGGAAACTACACATGAAGAGTTAGTCAATGCAGCTGCGAAACTCAAAGCCCAAGGTATGAAAAAAATGATATTGGACTTACGTGGCAATCCGGGAGGCTATCTAAATCAAGCCTTCATGATGGCTGATGAATTTGTGAAAGGTGGAGATACTATCGTTTATACTCATGGTAGAATCCCTAAAATGAATGAAACTTTCATAGCTAGTGATGGTGGTATCTTGGAAGACATTCCGGTGATAGTGATTATAGATCGTGGCTCAGCTTCAGCTTCTGAGATTGTATCCGGTGCTATACAGGATTTGGACAGAGGTCTTATCATGGGCGAAACATCTTTTGGTAAAGGCTTAGTGCAAAGACAGTTCCCATTATCTGACGGCTCTGCTTTCAGACTGACTATTGCTAAATATTACACTCCATCAGGCAGATGTATACAAAGACCTTATAAAGATAAAGATAAATACCGTAGCCTATATGGTAGATTAGACTTAAAAGAAGGAATGAATCTTAAACATGCCCTAGAACTGGTAAAATCTGAAAATGACTCTACCGGCGAAGTGATGAACATAGATTCTATCATGTACACTACTAAAGCAGGAAGACCTGTGCTAGGTGGTGGTGGTATATCTCCTGATTATATAATCAAATATGACACAACATCTATCATGTATAGAAAAATACTGTCTAAAAACTTATTCTTCTTATTTGTAGATCAGTTCATGCAAGGCGAAGGTGTTGCTCTTAAAGACAAATACTTAGATGACTTCCCAAGTTTCAAACGCAACTTTAATGTAGACGATGACTTGATGGAAGAATTCAAAGACTTTGTAGTTAGTAAAGATGTAGAATGGATTGACAAAGACTTTGATTACAGTAAACATACAATCCAAAAAATACTGAAGGGCAACATAGCTACTTCTATATGGAGCAGAGATAAGCACCTTGAAATTTACTACAGTGATGAAAAAATGGTGAAAAAAGCAGAAGAGTTATTTCCTGAAGCCGAAAAAATCGCTACAATGAAATAGCTTACTGAATTAAAATATTTGAATATAAATCCCCGCACTTATAGTTGTCGGGGATTTTTTTATTTATGCCTGCCCCATGTGCATTTACTTAAGCGTATTTACAATTGAAATATCTTTATCCCAAACTTGTCATTTGAAAAGATCAAAAAGCTCTAAAGCCTTTTAATGGCTATGGGTTGAAACCCCTTGTTCAATAAGTAATTACCTAATGTTTTCTTACAGAGGAAGTAAGCATTCTCCATTGGTTCTATGGTCATTTATAGCAATATTTATAACACCTAATGACAAATCTTTATATATCAACAGTATCTGTCTTCTAACCCCAGATTACATCCCAATATACTTTCTTAATATTTTAAATATACATATAAAAAAAATAATGATTATCTCTTTTAAATCGTTATATTAGAATTAATATGATATAGATACAAATGTAAATGTAATGAGCATATGTCTGAGTTCTGTTTAATTAATATGAATGGAAGAGTTTATGACCCAGTTTTAGGACAATTCATTCAACCGGACAACTATGTTCAATTCCCTGAGATGTCAAGTTCATTTAATAGATATGCTTATGCGCTAAATAACCCACTAATGTATACTGATCCTAGTGGTGAATTTATTGCGACGGCTCTTAGTATAGTCTCTTATGCCTATCCTGCATATACTACTTATAACATCACAACAGCTTTGTGGAACGGAGATTTGGGGAGTGCTTTCAAACAGGCAGTTGTCTTTGCCGCTTGTTATAGTGCCGGAGATGCAATAAATCATAGTTTAGGTTTTAGTAATAAGCAATAAAACTTTTGTTAGAGTAGCAACCTTGGGGAAATCAACTTTTTATAAATTCAATTCAGAAAAACATTCTAATAAGAGGTGACCATAATGAGTACGATTAAATTATTTGTTTTAAGCCTTGTATCTTTATTAATAATAACGAGTGAATCTATAGCTTGTAAAATTGATTCTGATATAACAGAAAGCAATTGCAGTTTGGTTGATAATCTAAATCAAACACAATGTATAAAAATAAAATTAAACAGCTTCAATAAATCACTAACTGTATCCTGCGGAAATAAAAAACATGTGTACGGTGATGTTATGAATATTTATTATGATAAAACCAAGGT
>JBFHIJ010000062.1:0-15660 GCA_041596515.1 Chlorobiota bacterium | reverse complement strand
GAGACTACTATGATAAAGATTATATTGTTACCAACAAAAGAGAATACTTTGATTTTGTGGAATATGATACTAAAATAAATAAATTAATTGTATATAGGATGTTTTTCGTTAAAACATCAAACAATACACGCTAACTATTACAAACTAACAGACCACCTAGGCAATGTACGCTTAATATTTTCAGACTACAGAGTAAAAACAGCGGGATACAACAGCCCAAGATTAAAAGTTCTTTCAAGAAATAGCTACTTTCCATTTGGTATGCTGATGCCTGAAAACTACTATCAGGATAGCACTGCTAAAATTCGCTTCAAGGTCACTGAGCGACTGAAAGGAGTCGAAGTGCAATGGCATGGAAAGGGAAGATGAAATACCGGGTTTGGGGAATGTTCTTAACTCGCTGTTGCATTGATTACTTGAATTTAGAAATCAATAATAGATGAAACAATTAATTAAATTTTTGTCCGTTTAGGAGTTAGCGTTTTGGGAATATAACTAATCGGTCTTTTAAAATGGAAAATAATAAGTCTAAGCATGACACAGAGAAACTCTATGAAGAAGAATCTTTGATTACTGAAACCGGCGAATCTTATAGGGATAGGGTTTCAAATATTGATAAAAAGGGCAATAGAGTATGGATTTATCCCAAAAAGCCTAAAGGCTCGTTTCACAGGGCCAGGGCGTTAGTTGCTACTTTTTTGATTTTGCTTTTTTTCGGACTCCCCTTTGTTAATATCGGCGGACAGCCTTTTTTGTTATTAGATATTATTAATAGGCATTTTATCATATTTGGTCTCGCCTTTTGGCCTCAGGATTTTCACCTATTTGCACTTGCTTTTTTGACTATTATAGTCTTTGTGATACTATTTACTACTGTGTTTGGCAGGATATGGTGTGGCTGGGCGTGCCCACAGACTGTTTTTATGGAAATGGTATTCCGCAAGATAGAATACTTTATCGAAGGTGACGCTAATGCTCAGAAGAAATTGAACAATGCGGACTGGACAGGCGAAAAGATATTTAAAAAAGGTGCAAAATATTCTGTTTTTGCCTTTCTTTCGTTTGTGATAGCTAATTTTGGTTTAGCTTATATTATTGGTATTGATGAAGTATTTAATGGCTTACAGGCAGGGCCTATAGCTAACCCTACCGGATTTATCGGAATTATGGCTTTTACAGGAGCTATTTACTTTGTATTTTCATATTTCAGAGAGCAGGCTTGTACTTATGTTTGCCCTTATGGCAGATTGCAGTCTGTGCTGCTTGACAAGAATTCGATAATAGTTTCTTATGATTTCATGCGTGGCGAGCCAAAGGGCAGACTGCAGAAAGGGCAGATAGCCGAAGGCAATGGCGATTGTATTGACTGCGGATCATGCGTTAGAGTTTGCCCTACCGGCATAGACATTCGTAATGGCACCCAGCTTGAGTGTGTAAATTGCACAGCTTGCATGGACGCTTGCGACGAAGTCATGCTTAAAATAAACAAACCCAAAAAGCTGATAAAATATGCGTCTTTAAATCAAATAGAGAATGGCACTAAGTTCAAAATTACTCCGCGAATTATAATATATTCGCTTGTTCTGACTTTTCTTGTTATTTTGACGGGGACACTGTTGCTAACCAGAAGCGATGTGGAAGCTACAATTCTGCGAGCGTCTGGCTCTTTGTTCCAAGAGCTGCCAAACGGGAATATTTCTAATCTTTACAATGCTAAAATCATCAATAAAACGTTTGAAGATATGTCAGTAGAGATTAAAATGCTTAAACCGGAAGGCAAAATCAATCTAATTGGTAGTAAAACATTAGACTTGCAGCCTGAAAGCCTTGTAGAAGCTACATTCTTTGTTGAGATGGAAAAGTCACAAGTGCCATTTACAAAAAATAAAATAGAAATCGGAATTTATTCAAACGGGAACTTGATAGAAAGCACTACTACCAATTTCCAATCTCCGGGGAGATAGATGATGAAATTAAAATTGAATTGGGGAACAGGTATAGCCCTGTTTTATATAATATTTGTTTTGTTTTGGGTGGGCAACCTAATCTTTTCTGCTACAGTGCCGATTAACTTAGTAGAAGAGGATTACTATGCTCAGGAAATGAAATATCAAGATAAAATAGAGATGCAAAAGAACACACAGAAGCTAGCAGAGCAGCCTATATTGCAATATGCGGACAACTCATTTCTAATTAAGTTGCCGTCTGAGTTTAAGTCGAATGATATTCGAGGGGATTTGCATTTTTATAGGCCTTCCGACTCAAAATTAGATAAACGTTACGAGTTGGATCTGACCGCTGCAAATAGTCAGGTCTTTGACGTAAGTGAATTACAAAAAGGAGTTTGGCGAGCTAAATTAAGCTGGAAAGCAGGCGAATTATCTTATTTCAATGAAACACTATTTAGGAAATAAGCCAGAACAAAAAGACCAAAAGGATTAGGGAAAAAGCTAATAAAGCTGTAAATTTGTTATAGTCCTTTTAACTAAATACCGGAGTAAATTATGGAATTGTATGTAGATACCGCCAATATAGAGCATATCAGAGAGTCTGCTCGCCTTGGTTTTATTTCCGGGGTTACTACTAACCCGTCATTGCTTGCTAAAGAAGATCCAAATGTAGATATCAAAAAAAGAATTTTAGAGATACATGAATTAGTTGGTGGACATCTGTCTGTTGAGGTTAATTCTACAAATACTGAAGGGATGCTAAAAGAAGCTGATGATATTTTATCATGGTTTCCTGATGCAACTATCAAAATCCCTATGATTCCAAATGGTCTTGCTGCCGTTAAGGAACTTGCCAAAAAAGATATCCCAACGAATGTTACTTTGATTTTCAATGCTACTCAAGCTTTGGCTGCGGCTAATGCAGGCGCAACTTATGTATCCATATTTATGGGTAGATTAGATGATATAGCTATCAGCAGCAAACAGGTAATCGAAGACGTTTGTGAAATATGGGACATGCATGGTATCGAAGCTCAAATAATTGCAGCTTCTATCAGACACCCAATGCACATGATTGATGCTGCCAAAGCAGGTGCTGATATTGCGACTGTACCTTATAAAGTATTAATGCAATCATTGAAACACCCTTTGACTGACATTGGCTTGCAACAGTTTTTAAGCGATTATGACAAAATGCAAACAGAACGTCAAAAAGTAATGAGTGTGTAAAAGAAATTTCTTCAGTAAAGGTCGGTATATGCCGACCTTTTCTTTATATTGCATTTTGTAGTTTTTGTTACTTGGGAATTGTAGTGGCTAGAGATTATTTCGGACCGGAAATTTTAATACATGCTTACAAAGAGGGATTTTTTCCTATGGCGGAATCCCGCAATGGTGAGATATATTGGCATTCACCTGAGCCGCGTGCTATTATACCTATTGATGTAGCTACGATGTCCCGCTCGCTTAAGCAATTTATCAAAAAGAGAGACTTTGAGTATAAAGTCAATACTGAATTTGAAACTGTTATTCGAGCATGTGCCGATAGAGCAGAGACGTGGATTAATGATGAAATTATCGATTCTTTCTGCGAACTCAATCGCCTTGGCTTTGCACATTCTGTGGAAACATGGGAAAATGGCAAGCTTTTGGGTGGACTCTACGGTGTGTGCATAGGCGGAGCTTTTTTTGGAGAGTCTATGTTTAATTACGAAACAAACACTTCTAAAGCCGCATTCTACGAGTTACTGCGTATCCTTAATAAAAATAAGTATAAGCTTCTTGACTCGCAATATATTAATCACCATACTTCCAACTTGGGTGCTATCGAAATTTCAAGAAGTGACTACCTCAATCGCCTCAAAAAAGCCTTAGTGGCTGATTGTAACTTCCTACCTTAAAACTATTTCTAATCTTTCTATAAAGTGAGTTACTAGCGTACTCGGCCCATGATGAGCCGTTGTGTGCCTTGAGCCAAGATAATTATTGTCCCATTGTGCAGTAAAAGCAATCTTTTTTTTCGTTGTATAAATATTTTCGCTCTTACTAATATCAGTAACCCAAAAATATCATTTGAAAAAGTAATAAAAATGATGAAAAAACAATTCCGAAATTCTCAAGCATTGCTATTATCTGTTTATCCTATATTTGTCATTAGATGTCATAAAGTGCTTTAAAAGACTGTAAAATCAAGGAGTAAGCATACTTCCTTTGTAAGAAAATATTACGAAATTGCTGATTGAACAAGGGGTGTCACCCCCTTGCCATGCACTGACTTTAGAGATATTATATTCTTTCAAAAGACATTGTTGGGTTTATTATGACTTTACGAAGTTTCTATATTTACTAAATGGCACTGTCTTTAGCTTTTGCGCTTTTGTTTTTAGAGTTGACAAAGTAGATAGAAGATAAAATTATAACTAAGCCTACTATGTGTAACATCCCTACACTTTCTCCATCAAAAGCACCCCAAAGTAAAGCTACAATAGGGATAAGGTAAGTGACAAACGAAGCAAAGAGTGGATCAGATTTTTGTATAAGCTTGGCAAATAAATATTGGGCAAATGCGGATCCCACTACGGCTAAAATTAATATAGCCCCTAAAGAATAATATACCTGTTTAGAATCAAAATCAATAGTTGAAATGTCAGTAGTTACTAATATACCAAGTGCAGGCAAAGCCATCAATCCAAAAGCAAATGCTGCAAGATCTTTACTATCGTAATCTTGAAGTTTCGCTTTTAGTAGATTATCTGAAATCCCATAGCATAATGTTGCAACAACTACTAATAAACCCCAGGCATTATTTATATCAAAAGCGAAAGCATCTCCACCGGATCTGGCAAAAGTAATTATAATGGCTCCGGTCAGACCAATTACAACACCTAAGATTTTTTTTAAATTGAATTGCTGTGAGAAGGCAAATATCCCAATAATCAGAGTCCACAGGGGAACTAAAGAATTTAATATACCTGCCATAGAACTTTGTATATGGCTTTGGGCGAATGTATAAAGAAAAGGAGGCAGACCGACTCCAAATGCACCATAGAAAAATAATATTTTATATTCTCTAAAAGTAAACTTCTTGAGTTTTCTAATAAAAATTGGAAGAAATACGAAAGCAGAAAACAAAATACGCAAAGCTCCTACTTGCTCAGGAGAAAAACTAATAAGCCCCCACTTCATTAATATAAATGAACTGCCCCAAATTAGACTTAGTATAAATAAAATTATATATGATTCTACCGATTGCTTTTCCATTTTGCTTCTTGTGTATTTGAAAAGAAACAAAAGTATTTAAATAGTCTATAAAAGCAAAGAGATAAAACCGAACATCTAAAAAGCAATGCCCTGTTTTTTAAGCCATTGTTTAACTTGAATAGAAGCTCTGGAGTTAGAAGGAGAAAACTCTAAAAATTTTATGAAGTCTTTTCCTGCATCTTCAAGCATTTTCTCGGCTCTAAAAGCAATTCCTCTATTCATATAAGCCTGAGCACTATCCGGCTTTAACTCTATTGCCAAAGTAAAGTCTTCCAGTGCCTTTTTATAGTGTTTAATTTTCATGAAGGAGTTGCCTCTGCCAATATATCCTTGAAAAAGGCGAGGATTAACTGTTATTGCTTTGCTGTATTCTTTAATTGATTCTCTAAACTGTCCCAAATTAAAATAGGAATTAGCAATACCTAGGAAAGCGGTTTCCAACTGAGGATCCATTTCAAGTGCAAATGTAAAGTCATTAATTGCTTCAGAGAACTGCTTGTTATTATAGTAAGCATTAGCTCTATTATAATATAATCTAGCTGATTTCGGATTCAAATCCATTGCACGAGTGTAATCTGCAATAGCTTTATCATATTGCTTCAAAGCAAAATGGGCAATACCTCTGTTATTATAAGGATCCGCAAGTTTTGGGTTTAATTCAATGACTTTTTTGAAGTCTTCTATAGCAGCTTTATAATCTTTTTGTTTGCTATGGACTAATCCTCTATAGTTATATGGTATCCATGCATCCGACTTCACGCTAATGGCAGAAGTGTAATCGATAATTGCCTGGGAGTAATTACCTAAAGCCCCATGAGCTATGCCACGAGAAGTATAAGCTTGCTCATTAGAGGGGTCAAGCTCTATAACTTTTTTATAATCAACTATTGCTGTTTCAAAGTTGTGTTGCTCAAAGTAGCAGTTTGCACGGTTAAAATAAGCAAGCATATAGGTTTGATTTTTTTCAATAGCTATTGAAAAATCTTCAATAGCTCCTTTGAAATCTTTAAAGATTTTTCTGCACATGCCGCGTTTGTAATATGCAAAAGATAAATCAGGATTGAGCTCAATAGCTACAGTCAAATCATCGGCAGCATTTTGATAATGTCGGATTTCATAATAAGCTGAGCCACGTTTAAAGTAGGCAAAAGAGAAATCTTTATTTAAAATAATTGCATTATTATAATCAGGAACTGATTCCTTGTATTTATCCATAGCAAATAATGCGTTCCCTCTTTTAAAGAAAGCAAAAGCTGCACGTGGATTTAAATCAATAGCTCTTGAAAAGCATTCTACCGCTTTTTCGAAGTCTTGGGCTTTGTAAAATTCATCGCCTCGGTCAATCCAAAGTTCTGAGTCCTGCATATTATTTGCCATAAACACCTCTGTATATTTTGATTTAAATCATCAAAATCAGTGCCAAAATATACTATTATGAAAGTATATATTGAATACGTACCAAAAGTGTTTATCTTGTTATGAGTAAAGCAATAAGGAAATTACATTTTATATTTTCTTTGGGTTTCGCGTTTTTGCTCTCTTTCTTTGATTGCTTCCCTTTTATCATATTTTTTCTTAGGCTTAGCAACACCTAACTCTACTTTAGCAAAAGGGCCCGAGAAATAAATTCGCAGAGGCACTATTGTCATGCCTTTTTCTTGAGTGAGATTGCGAAGTTTTTTAATTTCGTTATGATTAACAAGTAAGATTCTATCGCGTTTTGGCTTGTGATTTTGAATATTGCCATGAGTGTATTCGTTTATGTGGCAGTTATAGAGTATAAACTGGTTGTCGTCTTTATTTTTAAAGGCTGCGTAAGCATCTACAAGGCTGCATTTCCCTTGTCTGAGAGACTTTACCTCAGTGCCTTGCAAAGCAATGCCCACTTCTAAAGTAAAAACTATTGAAAAATCATGTCGGGCTTTTCTGTTGCTGGCGACTAATTTTTCTTCTCTTTCAAATGTATCACTTGCTATCATTTATATATTCTATAATTTACTTCTACAGACTTACCATAATATACAAAAAAATCCTTCGACATTGTCGAAGGATTTGCTGCCCCGTCAGGGCTCGAACCTGAACTCTTCTGATCCAGAATCAGACGTGTTGCCTGTTACACCACAGGGCAGTGTTGCTCTCAAGGAGTGATTCCAATTTATGGCTTTTATTCCAAAAAAACAAATATATTTTTCTATCAGAGACAAAATATTTTCAATAATTAACATTGAAATACCTCTGGTTTTGTAGCGCTATAGACTTAACCACTAATAATATAAGTGTTATAGCAATTCTGAAAAGGAGCATACGAAGTAAAATTAATTATTTAAAATATAAAGAAATAATATAATAGGTTTTCAGACTTGTCAAAATACTAAAAAATACCACCATAAAATAAAAAACCTCCGAAGACAATATCTTCGGAGGCCGTTTCATTTAAGTATATATTATTCAAGTATTTTTTAAATTCCGGCACTGTGTTCGCAGTGCCGGGCAGTATTTGGAGGTAATTCACAA
The DNA here is from genome assembly GCA_041596515.1 of Chlorobiota bacterium. GTDB lineage: Bacteria > Bacteroidota > Ignavibacteria > Kapaibacteriales > UBA2268 > JBFHIJ01. The sequence goes on along the minus strand of JBFHIJ010000062.1, from coordinate 7,936 downwards.
TACTGTTTGTCTGTCAGTTGGCGTTCCCTATTTACGTTTCCTGTCGGAGTACAATAGGAATTTTTCAGCAGTATCCTTATCATCAGCAAAGACTAGCTTTGCTGCATTGGATACCAATTCAAGTCTTTCCCACAGTCTATTATATGCAGCTATTCGCTCTTGAGTTTTAATCGGGCGCAGGCTTTTAATTTCAGCCTGCTTGTTGATATTTATCTCTAATTCAGAGATCGCCTTTTTAAAGTCATTCAAACGATTTTCATCAAAGCCATTTGAGTGCAATTTCTCCAAATTCTCAGTTAAGAGAATTCGGACAAGGGTGTTTTTCATAAGAGATAGCATTTTGGGAGCAGAGTATCTGACTTTAGAAAATTCTGACTTACCAAAGGCTGTCATCTTTGCCCGATTTGCCGGAAAGCTAATCTTGGCGTACAGCAAAAGTATATTCATCTGTCCAGTAGCATTCTGAAGAGACTTGTATAACATCTCGGTTTGTTTTTGCTGCACTCCGAGCACATCCCGGTCTTCCTCTAATTTTTCAAGAACGTTTAGCTCTTTCTTCCATTCATTCAAAAACTCATCATCAAGCTTCGGAAACAAAGATACAAACTTATCTTTGTTATTCCTATATATATTTAAGATATTAAGCGATAAGTTTTCAACATCTTTATCTTGTAAGTTATATCGTCTTGTATCTTTTATCAATGTACTATTCCTGTTATGCTCTATACAATATAATATAATATTATATATCATCCAAATATAAAATAGTATAGAATAAATACTATAGTATATTTATCAGAAATACTAGTATTATATATTATTGATTAGTATCAGTAATATATAATATTGCATCTAAATAAGAATAATATGTAAAATTATCACTTAAATAGCATCTAGAACTATAAATATAGTAAATAAAACTATCTATTAAACATTATACTTTTCTCTGTATCTTCTTTGCATTATTAAGTATTCTTTAAAGGCTAAGCTTCGGGTATGTCTTCGGTGTCATAATCATGTTTTGGATTAATAGATATATTAATATATCTTTAAATTTAGTAATAGTTTGGTGGATTGGCTACAATATTCTAATTTAAAGACTTAGAACATTGAGATTTTGAATGATTATATTAATAAATGTGGATTGGGAGTCAAAATGCACGACGTAAGAAATGCTAAAGAGTACACTAAATGTATTCATGCAGGCACTAAACAAACACCAGAGGGTGCCGTAGTTACACCTATATACCAAACATCTACTTTCCGTTTTCAGAATGCGGATCATGGTGCAAGATTATTTAAAGGCGAGGAAGAAGGTTATATCTACACTAGAATGAGAAATCCTACTGTAGAAGCTATGGAAGATGCAGTTGCTATTTTAGAAGGTGGCTACAAAGCTTTAGGCGTAGCAACAGGTATGGCCGCTTCTCATACTATATTTACTGCTTTACTCAAAGCCGGTGATCATGTTGTATGTAGCAATGCTGTCTATGGCCCAACTTCTACTTTACTTCTTAATATTTTCTCTAAATTTGGTGTAGAAACAAGTTTTGTTAATACTACTTATTTAGATGAAGTAAAAGATGCAATGAAAGATAACACTGTGCTTGTGTTTGTAGAAACCCCTGCTAATCCTACTATGTGTATCTCTGACTTAGCTGCTATTGCTGATATAGCTCATTCGCATGGTGCTAAATTAGCTGTAGACAACACATTTATGAGCCCAATCATGCAATCTCCTTTCGAACTTGGTGCTGATTATATTATGCACTCAATGACTAAATCTTTGAACGGACACGCAGATGTGGTTGCTGGGGTTGTTATTGTTAAAAATGAAGAGGATTATGCCCACTTCAGAAAAACTTTAAACCACACTGGTGGCACTATTGATCCTTTCAATTCTTTCTTGGTACACAGAGGCATAAAAACTCTAAAAATAAGAGTTGAAAAACAGGCTGAAAATGCTCACAAAATTGCTGAGTTTTTAGAAAATCATCCGAAAGTTGATTGGGTTAAATATCCTGGTCTGCCTTCTCATCCACAGCACGAATTGGCTAAAAAACAAATGAAAGGTTTTGGTTGCTTGATGTCTTTCGAACTTAAAGGTGGCATAGATGCAGGTAGAACTATGATGGACAATGTTGATGTTTATCAGTTAGCTGTTTCTTTGGGTGGTATCGAATCATTAATCCAACACCCTGCTTCTATGACTCACGCAGGTATGACTAAAGAATGCAGACAAAATGCTCATATCACTGACGGCTTGGTAAGAATATCTTGCGGTCTTGAAGATGTAGAAGATCAAATCGCAGGCTTGGCTAAAGGCTTAGATATGATAAAATAAGTTTGCCATAGATGCAAATTTCAAACAAAAAGCTATCTTGCTATTTAAGGCATGATAGCTTTTTGTTTAGACGTTAGTTTAGTAATTCCTTATATGTTATTAGATGTTATCAAAGTGTTGTAAATGTCCACAGAATCAAGGAGCATACTTACTTTCCTGTAATAAAATATTACGTAATTACTTATTGAACAAGGGGTTTCAACCCTTGCCATTCAATGACATCAGAGTTTTTATCATCTTTTCTAATGATATTTGTGGCTTTAAGCCTCATATCTATTTACAGGGAATACTCACGATTTAAAGCTCTTCGTTTTTAAAAATAAATCTGCTAAGCTCTGCTGAAAGCAATAGGATTAGTGAGGAATAATATATCCATAAAGCAATAGATACTATTATAGCATAGGTTCCGTAAAATCTACTATAGTTACTAATGCTACTTATGTACCATCCGAAAATATATCTGCCAAGCTCTATTGAAATCACGCTAATGCCCGTTGCAAGCAGTCGCATTTTTCTGGGGAGCTTTTGGTTGGGCACCGATCGCAGTATAAAATAGAACAGTAGAAAAGTTGTTGCCAGTGGGATAAGGACTATAAGGAAGCCCGAGATTTCTAAATCTATATATACTGATAAGCTATTTATATTCTTTTCTAAAAGCTCTGTAGTAAAAAGGATAAGAGGGACAGCATAGGAATATAATAAAATCAGTACCGTTAGTATTATAGTTAGGATAATGTCTTTAAATCTATAAAAAAAATAAACTCGTGGAGAAGGAATCTCAAAAATTGCATTAAGTCCTGTGCGAAGTGAGCTTATCAAAGTAGAAGAAATCCATAGCAAAACTCCAAAACCAATATATCCAAAGACTGAGCTCAATCCTATTATACTATTAACTTCTTTCAGCACTTCTGCAAGTATTGTTTCTGTTGATTTGGTTGGTGGCAGTAACTCTCGGACTAGGCCTGCTAGAGTATCCTGGAAATTAGTAGGCTCTAAAAACAGATTGACGATATAAAGAGTTACTAAAAACAAAGGAATAAGGTAAAGTAAAATATTAAAGGCAATACCACTTGCAATCATAAATAAGTGATGAGATTCTACTCTATCTATGAATTCATCTGCAAGTTTGTAGATTTTATATAATTTCGGATATTGTTTTAAAAATTTATCTATCATTATCTTTTTTGCTTACTGAAACTTACATATTGTTTTGGTATATTTGAAAATAAGAAATTTGAAGTAGAAAATATATTTATTTTAGCTATATGAATGTAAAATATATCATATATATTGTTGTTTCTTCTCTATTAGTCTTTGCTTGTGCCAATATAAAAGACCCGTCCGGCGGTCCGGGTATAGTGGCAGCACCCGTCATAGAAAAATTTGCACCGGCAATGAGCACTACTAATTTTGACGGCGATGAGATAGAACTTGAGTTTAGCGAGTATATGAAGAAAGCTAATGTGCAGGAAAGTATCTTTATTAATCCTGCAGCCAAAATGGCTTTTGACTGGAGTGGGACTAATCTTACTGTAGAATTTTCCGAAGGTCTGGATTCTAATACGACATACTCTTTTCAGTTGGGCACAGGATATACTGACCACTACGGTAATAAACCATCGCAGGCATTTTCGCTTGTATTTTCTACCGGCGATGTGCTTGATTCCGGCAAGATTGTTGGCAGATTGTTTTCTGATAAGCCGGAAGGTAACTTTATTTATGCTTACAACTTGAATGATTATGACGAGGACACTTTAGATATCAGACAGGTAAAGCCCAAATATAGAACTCAACTTGGCACAAACGGGAACTTTAAACTAAATGCACTAAAACCGGGAAAATATAGACTCTTTGTAGTGTCTGATGAGTTTAGTGATAATAAGTATACAGAAGGTATCGATAAGTTTGCTTCTGCTCCGGCTGACTATGAAGTCAGAGACTCTTTAGTGCCGCTTACGTATCTGAAAATAGGCGATGCTGCGGACATTACTCCGCCTGCTATGTTGGATGCAGAAACTATACACGAAAAGATGTTTGCAGTTAGATTTAACGAATCCATAGATACTGCTTCCATTTCTTCTCAGTCTTTTATAGTGAAAAATGATAACAATGAAACCCGAAGTGTAACCGATGCATTCTCTATTAATGGAGACTTCTCCAAATGGTATTTAAGAATAGATAACACAATAGATACTAATTCGATATGGAATTTATTTGCGAATAACGGCTCGGTACTGAAGGACTCTACCGGAAATCAAATGCCGGACAGCTCTGCATCCTGCAGACTAATAGCAAGTGAGTTGCCCGACACAAACGACATATTGATACGCTCATTTAATATAAAAGACTCTACAGAAAACATACCTATCCAAAATTATCCTGAATTGGTGCTTAGTGATGCTTTTTCTATTACAGATACTTCGGCTATAACATTTATAAAAATGGAAGATTCCACTGCAGTTGATTTTAGGATTGAAAATAGAGGAGCTACTTTGACCTTATTGCCGGAAAAAGACTACTTAGGCAATAAATGGTATATAGTTGAGTTTAATCTGAACAAATTCCAATGCGTTAACGGGAAACGCCCACAGGACACAATTATTAGAATAAGATATAAAACAGAAGATTTGAGAAACTACGTGACCTGCTCCGGAAAGCTAATTCCTAAAACTGATATAGTTAATATGGTTGTCGTAATGTTGGATAAAAAAGGCAAGAGGCATGAGACCAAAGTAAATTCGGATAGCACTTGGTCGATAAGCGGTTTACATGAAGGCGATTATACATTTGAGGCATATTTAGATTCGAATGCAAATGGAAAATATGACTATGGCACCGCATTCCCATTTTCACATTCTGAAATATTTTATTTAGTCAGCAAAAAAGTAACACTCAAAAAGCGTTGGGACATGGAAGATGTTGTTCTAATTCCTGAAGAGAAGTAGCCTTTTTCTGCCTTTGGAGCAAACTTAGATTTTTTTATATTGTAGCTTAGTAAAATGAAAGGACATCGGTTTGAATATTAAAAAGATAAATGCAGTTTTCAAAAAAGAGCTTAAGAGCGAACTAAAAACAAGGTATGCCGTTTCTGCAATTTTGCTTTTTATTTTTACTACGATAATAATGATTGCTTTTTCGACTGCAGGCATTAAGTTAGAAACCGCTACTGCCTCGGGCGTAATCTGGATTATTATGTTTTTTTCTGCAATGACAGGCTTAGCAAAGTCCTTTATAAGCGAAGAGGAACGTGGCACGGGCTTTCTACTGCAGATAAGCACAGATTCCGCTTCGGTATTTTTTGGAAAATTGCTTTTTAATATACTGCTTTCGATCTTCCTTAATGCATTTGCTATCGCACTGTTCTTCCTCTTTAACGACTACCTTAGCGTAGCATTCTTTGGTCAGTTTATGCTTAGTTTGCTTTTGGCATCAGTTGGTTTGGCAGGTGCAACTACTATAATATCTGCCTTAATAGCCAAAGGAAACAGTAAAAATGCTTTATTCCCTGTGCTGGCGTTTCCTATATTAGTGCCACTAATATTACTTGGGATAGAATCCTTTCGCTACACAATGGACGGAGGAGTCAGCGGGGGAGATGGAAACTTCAGGCTAATGACCGCCTACAGTGGTTTAATAGTAAGTGTTTCCTATTTGCTTTTTGACTTTGTTTGGAAGGAATAAAATATACTAAATGAACTTATATTTCTAATAAGCCATTTGGTGTTATGCAACAACTCTAATCGAATCATATTTGATGTAAATATTCCCAATAATGGAATCTTCCACAGTAATATTTAAAATTTTATTTATGATGGTATTATCCAATCTTGTGCCTGCCGAAACTATTTTTATACCCGACTCAGTGTATACATTTCTGGAAATAACCATACCGGATTTAATATCTTGAATTTTTAGAGGTTTCTCTCTCTTATCTTTGCTATCTTTTGTTTTGAAAGCAAAATACTGATCAAAAAGTACGAGTAATTTCAAATCGTACAATCTTCTTGATTCTTTCTCCAATATCTCCCATGCTTTAATATGAGGTTTACCTGATTTTATCATTTCCTCATAATCAAGAATAATTCTTAAAATTCTAGCCCCTAAGGGGATTTCCCAAGCTTTTTTACCTAATGGTATACCAGTGCCGTCATAGTTTTCATATATGGACGTTACGGTTTCAACAGTCTCGCTAAAAATAGAAATATTTCCTAAAATAGCCCGGACATTTTCAGGAAAGAGTTTTGCCTTCTCACCATTGACCATTCCATCTTTCATTATAGGTATATTCATATCTTTAGGCTCTAACAGCAGTCTCCCAACCATAGCTAAAGAAGCAACTTTTTCCAAAGCAACAGCTTGCTGTTCATTAATTTTATTCGTTTGATTAGCTATCCAGATAGTAGCTTCTTTCATTCTTTGCATTATATCATCTTCAATGCCAAGCAATAATTGTTGCTGATTTTGCAGAAATGACATAAAGCCACTTTCAATTTCACCTGCAACTTTTGTTAAATCTTCTTGCTGGGATTTCATTTTGATTTCTAAGTTAATGGTATTCATGGCAATTCTTAATTTTGCAATTAAGTGATCCATACTTAAAGGTTTGCCAAGAAAATCATTAGCACCCTGCTGCAAAGCTTGTAAATTTTCATCGGGCTTCTTTGCTGAAGTCATTACAATAGCATAACTGCCTAACAAACTTTCATTTTTTTTATAATTCTTGATTATTTGTAGAGCCCCGATTTTCGGAAGGTTGATATCCATTATAGCAACAAATAGACTTTGCTCTTTTTGCAAAGCTAACCAAAGCTCTGCACCATCGGTAAATTTACGTACCGGAGAAGTAGGAAAAGCTTTTGCTATTATTCCTTGAAGAGTCAGTAAAACGTTTAAACTTTCGTCTGCTATATAAAATGGAATTATCGATTGCATGATTTTGAATTATAAATTATGATAAATAACTTTATAAATATAAATATACTGAATTTATTTCTTATCCAATATATAATATTTTCCCCTTAGTAGTGAATTTCGGCACTAAGCATTGCAACCTTTAATAATCAAGTGCAGATGTTGAAAACTATTCGAATAAACATGAAAAATGTGATAAGCAGCAATAGTTTATCCCGGATTTGTCATTAGATTTTATCATAGTGCTGTAAATGACAGTATAGCCAAGGAGTATGTTTACTTTCTTTGTAAGAAAATACTACGTATTTGCCTATTGAACAAGGTGTTTCAAACCCTTGCCATTTATTGACTTTAGAGCTATTCCATATTTTCAAATGACATTTTTGGTATTAATGGATAGTATTTTGTTTAACTAAAGACAGGAAGTAAATTGAGATTATGAATTAGAACAATTAAAATCACAAAAAAAAGGAGACTGTAAACTAAACTCTGTCCATTAGAGTTATAATAATAAATCAAAGGACAGAGCAATGAACGAAAAAGATTACAAATCGATTCAAGAGAAAGCGATAAAGCAATTTAAAGAGGGCAAATCACTGTTAGGTAAAGATGGTGCATTTGCCCCTTTACTGCAGCAATTCTTAGAAGCCGCACTCGAGGCAGAAATGAGTGAGCATCTAT
>JBFHIJ010000061.1:0-15787 GCA_041596515.1 Chlorobiota bacterium | reverse complement strand
GATCCCGTAGCTCAGCCGGTAGAGCATTTGACTTTTAATCAAAGGGCCACAGGTTCAAATCCTGTCGGGATCACAAGTTCTAAAATATCATATAAAATAACTTAGTAATATCGTAAAACAGATTAATATTAAATGATCCCGTAGCTCAGCCGGTAGAGCATTTGACTTTTAATCAAAGGGCCACAGGTTCAAATCCTGTCGGGATCACAAATCTGTATTTATGGTACAAAAGTTATTTAGCTAGTAATAGCGACGATCCCGTAGCTCAGCCGGTAGAGCATTTGACTTTTAATCAAAGGGCCACAGGTTCAAATCCTGTCGGGATCACATAAAAAGCTTAAGAAAATATATCTTAAGCTTTTTTTTTACCCGAAAGTATCTTATTGGAAAGGACAATAATGAAAATAGGAATTTATGGTGGGAGCTTTGATCCTATTCACAATGCACATTTAGAGATGGCAAAGAGCTTTGTAGCCTCCTGCAAGCTTGATAAGTGTATTTTCATACCAAATGCTACATCTCCATTTAAAATAGGCGAGAGCCATGTTAGTGCTCGAAATAGATACAATATGGTAAAATTGGCAACTAAAGAAAACGTAAAATTCGAAGTATCAGATTTTGAGATACAAAATGAATTTGAAATTTCTTATACTTATAAAACTGTAGCATACCTAAAAAAAATATATCCGGCAGATAGTCTTTATCTTTTAATTGGTGCCGATAATGCATTGTCTTTTACTAAATGGAAGAACTGGCAGGAAATACTTGATAATGTTCAACTTTGCATAGTAGACAGACCGGGAGTTTTGAATTTGAAAGATAAAGAAGAAATAAAAAAGGCCCTTTCAAATAAATCGAAAGAGCCTCATTGGGTCAGTGCATCACTAATGGAGATTTCATCAACTATAATACGTTCAAAGGTTTCAAAAGGTTTCAATATAAATCAATTAGTACCAGAAAAAGTTGCAGAATATATTAAAACATATAATCTATATTCTAGTATCTAGTTATTAAGTAGTCGGAAATACCGCCTTTGATTTTTATATTGATTAATTTATCAGTTGGCTGTTCAGACTTTGCTTCGTAATATTCGCCTTTATCCTCAAATCCAATAAATGATTCATTACTTAATGCCGATTTGGAATATATCTTACAGTGTACATCTTTGGGGAGATACATTTTAATATTTGATATTCCATTTTTGATATTTACATTGCAAGTATCTGCTAAATTACCAAGTTCAATGTTTATATCTGAAGCCCCTGTCTGTAGAGTCAAATCTTTTATAATTAAAGTCTTCAAATTCAAATCCATATTGCAAGCACCTGTTTTAAAATTTAGATGCCAGTTGACTGCTGAGTTTAGATGTAGATTTGCACTATTCTCATCAGAAATATTAGGAATAGATTTTAAATTATTATTGTATTCAAAATTTACAACAAATACTGAGTCGTTATTTAAATAGCTGTTACAGGTAGTAATATGGGAAAAGGAATGTGCCTTAAATATATTAGTACTATCTCCAAATCCATTTAATGTGAAATCACCAGCTCCTCCTTTAAAATTAAGAACTGATTCCGACACTGTGTTGTTTTCTATAAAAAAATTTCTTTCCTGTACATTGCCATACTCCCAATTTTCATAATTGAGTATATCCGAATTTTTAACGCAAGAAATACCAGAACTTACAGTACCTACAACAAACAGAGCTAACAGTAAGCCTGAAACTCCGGAGAAAAGCTTTTTCCAAGTATCAGATATTTTGAGCAGAGAGATTCCTATCATAATCAGAATTATAGGCCAAATATAATTTATCGATAAGCATGAAAAGTCAACTATTGAAAAGTTGGATAACAGAAAGCTTGTTCCCATCGAAATAAAGAATATTCCCCAGAATATGGATCCACTTTTCATATTTGCTGTTCCTTCATTGTAGAATTTTTAAGATTTTTATATACAATTGCTCCACCTATGCAAAGAAAAGCAATACCAAAAGTTATTTGGGAGTCAATGTCAGGCATTATGTAGTCTAAAAGTAACAGACCTCCGGTAAAGATTAGGACATAACCGAAAACTTGCTTGGAATTACGTGAAGTTTTATAATCTGAGGCATAATATTCTGAAGGAGAATAGTCCGAAACTATCCACAAAAGTATATAAGCTAATAATCCTGCTCCGTGTGTGAAAAAGGTTATCACAAAGAAGATTCTGATTAAGATAGGATCGATACCAAAATAATCTGACAAACCTGTACTAACTCCGGCAATCATTTTGCCGTTACGATTTCTAAAAAATCTTTTCATAATTACACCAATACCATTGTTGACATTTACTAAATAGTACGTAAAACAATGTATGGTGTTACACTTTTATAAAAATTTTACCATTGCGCCAAAATTTTTATCGATATTAAATCCAATTTTTTCTACAAAAGCTTGTATTTCAAAATGTGTTTTTATAATTTCTATGCCCTGTAGCTTCATCCGATCAAAGAAAACTTCAATCATAGCAGAACCAAGACCCACTCCTTTCAACTCTTGAACTAAAATAGTGCCGTCTAAAAATACAGTTTTACTATCAATTTCTTTAAAACTCAAACCACCAATGATTCTATCAAATCTGTCATTTAAAATATAATAGCGATAAGATTCTCCATATTTCATGGTATAATTTGCTTTATAGAAGAGCCGATAGAGAAGTCCAATTTCCGAAGGTTTATAAGTTTCAGATAAATAGTAATTATTATTGTTATTATCAATAATTTTTGTTTTGATAGAATTACCAAAAATATTATCAGTATTGTCAAATGATAACTGCTTAGGAATAGACTGATGAGGGTATACCATTTTACTAAAAACAATCCTATCTTGTTTATTTTTTAGTGAATATTGTAAATCTGATAATTCATTCAGTTCTGTAATGTTTGAATATTCCCTAGAATCAATGATTTTCAATAACCTGTCAAAAGCCATTCGTATGTCGTTATCATGCTCTCTAAAGTAGGTATGTCTGTAAAAATAATATCTAAAAAAGTAGTTTGTTTCGTTTAGTTCGTATTTATCATAAATGGTAAATACAGAATCTACAATAGCTTCAGATGTTGCATCAGAGTTTATTTTATTCCAATTTAAAAAGTTTTCTATAGCATTTGACACAATTATAGGTATGTAGCATTTTGGAAATTCTCTTATATATATTTTTAGCACACCTAATAGTTGATTTCTGCCTTCAATAAAATCATATTTATTTAAATCTTGCTCAAGCTCTTTTAGAAATTCTGCCCCTAAATCTTCTCCAAGTACTTCGATTACAGCATCAAAAATCCAACTCAAATCTAGATGACCCGAAATCCATGAGTAATGAGATACAGCTTTTTGATAAAAGTTTATATAAATAGGAAGAATTATAGAAATAGGCGTTGAGTAATATACCCATCCGTTTAGAGACAAAAGTTTACCGGCTTGCATATACTCTTTATTAGGTAAGATAACATTAGACATTGAGATGAATCCAGGAATAATCCGTTTTCCGCTGTTTCTCCAACCAATTAAGATAGACTTTATTGAATAAATGAAGATTTTTTGAAGCTTAGACATGTCCGCATTAATACCGCTTGCTATAATATCATTAGAGAGTATCCTTATATGTCCCCATGCAGTTAACTCATCATGATATATGACAGATCTGGCACTTAACTCAGGGCGAGCGGAACCAAGCTTAGGCAATACTTTGCTACCATAAGGATATGAAGATATAATCATTAACCAAAATACGGTTTCTAAATTGCGTCTTGATTTTAAATTTTCATTGATAACTATCTGAAAATCATATCTTTGACCTGATTTAGAATTTATGCACATTCTATAGAGATTATTCTCATGGGTATGTGTAATATTTGAAATCCAGATCCCATATGCAGTCAAATCATCTAAACAAAAACCTTGTTGATCATAGGCTAACATTATGGATTGCTTAAGAAACGTAGTGGAAGTTAATATTGAAAAAAGTTGTGATTTTGCTTTTTCCTGCACTCCATCATCAAAAATAATTTTCTTTTTCCACTCACCTTTGTCTTCAGGTTTATAAGTAGTTTGAATTTGCTTTTCAAAGTATTCCGAAACTTCTATAAAATATTTATGAGCTATTTCAGAAATTTTTTCATCTTCGTCGTGCATCATCCAATTAACAAGCTCACTTCTTACAGGTTCATAATATTGGACATACTTTTTTACATAACTTACAAGCAATTTGAATATATTCTCAAATTGTTTTACTAATAATCTATTCACTGGCCAATGAAGCTTAGTCCGATAGACAAAAAGCCTTTGCCGAAGAGTTTCTAATCTTCGTTTTTCAAATTTATGCGAAGTAATTCTAGAAATATATTCTTCGTTCAAAAAAGAAAATCCTGACTCTAAAAAAGTAAAGTATCCTGACTCATTGTCCGCAAAAGCACTATTTGTAAGTAGTATCATATAAGAACGACATCTAATATTTTCAATAGGGTGATACGCTAATGACTCTAACCGCAATCTGATAAGCTCAACTATGTTAGAGTCAGTATTATTTATCAAGAGTTCAATATTTTCAAGAGCTTTTTGGTTATCAGAAGACTTATTTGCCAAAAGCAGTGCATAATTAAAAATAAGTTCGGATAAACCTATAGTTTTAAATTGTTCCTTTTTTGTGGAATCAAGGTCAGATATCAAAGGAATCTTTACTCTTTTGCCAAAGTTGTTCAAATCAACTTCCCAAATCTCTTTGACTGGAGCAAACTCTTGAAATGAGTAGTTTCCTGCCCACAGCAAAGGCTGTTTGGCAAGTATGTCAAAATCTACAATGTCACCATCAATATTATAAATTAAGTTACCTATCTGAATGGTATTGTTGTCAAATTTTCTACAACTGAGTTCTTTGCTATTAACGCGGTCATATATAGAGTTTTGGCGAATAACTATGTCACTTTCCAAAATTCCTAAATCTCTGTAAAACCATCTTGGTATCCTTACATAAAATCCTTGCAGTTTTAAGTCCACATAGTTTCTTTCATAACAGGTTTCAATAAGATTGTTATAGTTTTTAACAATTACTTTACGATTGAAAGACTGTTTGGCAGTGAGCTCGCCTAATTTTGAACTAAAATCAGTATCCAATATTTTGAAATTAACAACTCTTTCGTATCGAGCTAAGCTTTTATTTGCAGCCATAATTAGCTTGTGGAAATAGTCATACAAATCTGAACTATTTAAATGTTGAATTAGGTCATCATCTTGATCAGGAATAATAAACAAAAAGTTATAAGGTTTGCCGTCACCTACCAGAAAAACTCTTTTGATACCAGGAACACCCTCAAATTTGCTTTCAACATTTCTGGGAGCAATAGTTTGTCCTTTGTTGTTTTTATATATGTCTTTTACTCTGTCAATTATCTGAAAGTGACCATCTTTATCTTGAGTAAAAATGTCACCTGTAGGTATTACATAATCAGAATCATTATTTTGAGGGTATTCGATTTTTGAACCAATTGGAGCATCTTGTAAGTATTTTGCTACATAGTGCCCCCTAATTAACATTTCGCCATTGTCGTTAAATGAAGGGTATATGCCAGGCAAGGCTATTCCTGTCGAGTTTGCAATGTACTCGCCAGGAGGAGTCATTGTTATTCCTCCGGTTGCCTCCGTCATGCCAAAACCACTGGATAACTTGATATTCTGTTGGTTAAAAAACTTAAAAACTTTCGGATCTAAATAGCCTGCAGCAGAGAGTCCCCATTTGAGTCTTTTACCTAGTATGAGTTTAGTGGCGGAGTCGGAATCAATTCTCTGAGTTTCCATTAAGGTTAAAATTTTATCATAAGCTTGCTGCCACCTGAGAGGTATGCTGATAAAAATTGTAGGATCGACAACAGGGAATAATTTAAATAATGTTGAGCCGGACGGAGAGCCGGTGAATACATAAGTACCATTCCAGTAGATGCTTCCCAGCATCTCTAAGTATCTTCCAAAAGTATGGAAAAGAGGTAGATATGAAAGCATAACTTCGCACTCGCCTATAAAGGGAACTGCTGCACCTCTTGCAAATCTTTTACTTACCAGAGAATAATTGCTAAAAGATATACCTTTAGGTGCTCCTGTCGAGCCAGATGTAAACATAATCGTAGAGACTTCATCAATAGCTAAAGGTGTATACGAACTTATATAATCTTCTATCTCTTCTGTCGACATTTCAGAGGAAGTCAAATTTAGATTTTTGCATTGGTAGAGTTCTATGTTTTGAAATACTTTTGTAGTAAAAATTACAATATCTTGTTTTAAATCTCTTTTAACATCATCAATAACCTTTAGTCTTTCGAGTTTATCTGTGACAACGATATTTATCTCAAGTGATTTGAGAATAGAAGATATTTCACTTTTAGAAAAGTTGATATTTAAGGGTGTCACAAATATCCCATAAAACATACAGCTTAAATCAACCATAGCAGAGTAGGGGGCATTGTCGGTTAAAATTGCAACTCGGGGAGTTTTGTTAGTTTTAACAAAGCTAGCAGCATAAGATTTAGTAATCTCGTCAACACGAGCATAGGTGAATTTATGTGACGGATTAGTACCCATGTCTCTAAATAAGATAGAATCCTTATTTCTATATAAACGTTGCTTAAACATATCAAGCAAAGAATAATTAGAATTTTGTATTAATTTAAAAGCTTTTTCAGCTAGTAAGTACCTATCTTCTATATTTTGAACGTATTTAAGGAATGTAACTCTAAAAACTATATCTAATAATTCAAAGATTATATCAGCATCTGAGCCATTATAATCAAAGAAGAATCGTTTAATTGTATCGAAATGCTTTTTGATATAACCATCAAAGCTCTTTGCTTCTTTCAAAATGTCTTTTATGTTATGCATAAAAATTTCCTATTGCTTTTAGGATATAAATATTTAGATTTGAATCGAGAAAATATTCTCGTAAAAGAATAATAAAATATTGTACTAGTTTTGATATACTAACAAGAGTAATATATATTGCTTACTAATAATAATGTGATATATAAAATGATATTAAAATCCTTTTAGTTTAAAATAAAAACTTTTCTAATAGCATACAAACTAAGAAATTAGAGATGCCGAAATAAGGCAATCAATATAACTCATAAAATTAAAGGTAATGTAATGCAAATTTCCGGATTGAGATACGGCTCGCGGTTATTAGATCTGGTAGAATTTCCATACGCAGA
Source organism: Chlorobiota bacterium (assembly GCA_041596515.1). GTDB lineage: Bacteria > Bacteroidota > Ignavibacteria > Kapaibacteriales > UBA2268 > JBFHIJ01. The sequence continues at coordinate 8,550 of JBFHIJ010000061.1, read as the reverse complement.
TTTTCTTACCGGAAGTTCTACAAAAGAAGAAATTCAATCTATGCTCGATAAAAACGGAAAAGCAGTTGTAAAGCCGCAATTTTCTGGTGGTGTAGGTAAAAAAGGGAAAGCCGGTCTTGTTAAAATAGTTGATAATATTCATGATGCTTTTAGAGCAAAAGAACAGCTATACTTTGCAGAACATCAACATGGTAATAAAACTATTCGTGCTAATGGAGTAACTTTTGAAGAGTTTATCCCATCGGAAGTTGAATTATATTTCTCCATTACAAACTCTACAGTAGAAAGAAAGCCAATTTTTACAATTACTCCTTATGGTGGTGTAGAAATAGAAAATCTTCCTCCTGATAAAAAAAATATAACTTGGATAGATCCATTGATTGGTATTAAATCATTTGATATCACAAATGCATTGAATGATTTAAATTGCCCACTTGAATTTATTTCTCCTCTTGTACAATTCTTACCAAAATTATGGGATTTATATAGCAATTATGGTGTAACTACTTTAGAAATAAATCCGATTAGAATGAAGCGAAAAGGCTCTTCATACATACCTGTTGCTTGCGATCTTAAAGTTGCTTTTGATCAAGATAGCCCTGATTGGAAACGTGTTGAACTCCCAATGTCAATTTTCCAATCAGAAACTACTGAATTTGAATCAGAAATCAACAAATTGAGAACTTACCAGGGGCAAAGTGACGTTGTAGAGTTAAATGCAGAAGGTAGCATTATTCCATTTATGTTTGGTGGTGGTGCGAACTCGGCAGCAACCGAAACTTTGGGAGCTAAAGCAATATTTGCTTCTGATTTTGGTGGTAATCCTCCTTATGAAAAAATGTATGAAATAGCAAAAATTGTGTTTAAACACTGGTTAGATCAAGCAAATACTTTATTGCTAATAGGTGGTAAAGCTAACAACACTGATATTTACGTGACATTTAAAGGTATTTTTGATGCTCTTAGAGACCATTTGGCAGAGCATGGCAACAAACCGATATATACTGTAATTGGTCGTGGTGGTCCTAACCTGATACAGGGGATGTATTATGGTAAGGATATTTTGGATACAATGAAACTCCCTTACAAAATGTTCGGTTTTGATTCCTCAATGATTCAAACATTAGAATACGCAAAAAGAATCGATGAATGGTGGGGAAGCGAAGGTAAAGAAGATTACATTAAAAAGTATATGTAATCACGTAAATATTTTGTATTAAAAATAATATTAATGGATATAACCATGACTCAATTAGAAACAAAACCTTTCCCATATTATGTGGGTGTTTACTCTCTAGAAGAGCTTGTAAATAAGGATTCAAGAGTATGTGTCATAAATATTTTGGGCGGTGAAAGCCGTAAAGTTACTCCTGTATCTCATGAATATAGCAATGGAAATGTAGTAGCAGGAGTTCAGTATGGAAGAAGAGGCGAATTAGAATCTAAAAAAGGCAATATTCCTGTTTTTCGTTCTATCCGTGACGTAATGGATAATGGTATCACATTCGACGTTGGAGTTATTTACCTTCCGCCTACTGCAGTTAGTCAGGCAGTCGCTGAGCTAGTTAATTTTAATCCGGATTTGAAAAGAATAGTTATCGTTACTGAAAAAGTGTCTTCATATGATTCGATGGCGATAAGAGTAATCTGTCAGGAAGCCGGTGTAGATGTTATAGGTTGTAACTGTTTGGGTGTAGCCAACGTTTGGGATCACGTTAGAATTGGTGGTGCATTAGGTGGTGATAAACCTGAAGAAACTTTGAGACCGGGTACTGTAGCTATCCATTCAAACTCAGGCAACTTTACAACTACAATCTCTGAGTATCTTAGGACTTCAGGATTTGGTATTTCCACAGCAGTATCTTCAGGTAAAGATGTCTATATACATTTTGCATTACCCGAATTTTTGTTTGCTGCTCAGAATGATCCACGTACAAAAGCAATAGCTTTATATGTAGAGCCGGGTGGATATTATGAGAAAGTAGCATTAGATTGGATAGAAGAAAGAAAATTTGCTTTTAATAAACCTATTGTAGTTTGTGTGACAGGCAGATGGAAAAAAGATTTGCAAAGGTCTTGTGGTCACGCAGGAGCATTAGCCGGCGGTGGAGATGATGCCATAAGTAAAGAACAATGGTTTGATGATTATTTTGGTGTAGATGTATTTGATCCTGATAATCCTAAAGTGAGTAAAAAAGGTGTCAGAATAACTTCTATCCAAGACTTCCCAAAAGCTATGCAAGCTGTATACGCAAAAATAGATGAAAAACCTGATTTTGAAGTAACCGGTGATTTATCTTTAAAACTATGGATTAGCGATAGCTATGTAAAAGTTCCTAAAGATTTGGACTTGCCTGTTGTAAAAGCAGTTGAACCATATAGCAAACAAATTTTAGAACAAAACAAGCAAGTTGGTGCTAATTATCTTCGCCAGAATATGTCTGACAAATCAGGCGCATCACGCATGGATAAAAATACACAAGTTGCCCATTTGCATGGTAAATCAATACTTGGTTTGTCTAAATATACTATAGAAGAAAATTTATATTTTTCTTTAGCTAAAAAACTTCCGGAAGAAGAGGATATTAATACATTAAATATCATTTTAAATCTCTTTTTGAAAGTAGAAGCACACCAATTAGCTAATTTAAAATATGCAAAAAACAATAACTGTACTCCTAATGCCTTTATGGCTTCACAAATAGCATCCATTGGGAATAAAGCTTTACTTGAAAACTCTAATAAATATTCTACTTTGCTAGTAGATGTTATCAGAGAAAATGGTATAGATGATAACACAAAAGATTTAGATACCATTTTGAATAATTTCATAGATGAAAATATTCTTACTGATGTAGAAGCTAACAATGAGGCTGCTGATATTTTAGAAAAAGAAATTCTAAAATCTAAAAAGAAATGTATTTCTTTGAAAGTTGTTCAGCATATTTTAAAATATGCAGCGGATAAGAAAAAAGGAATAAAAAATAAATACGAATTTATGTTAGCCGGAATGTCTTTATGTATATTCTGGAAACCTATGCTTGAAAAGAGAATTACTCGAGATGTTACTGAAAATGCACTCAGTTATTTCTATTCAGTTGCACAGCTTGTAGCATTTGCTGTAACTGATAGCGAAAATAATAAATATTGGAATGAACTTACATCCGGTAAAGTTAAAAATATAACAAATAGTTTTACAGATAATGTATTTAAAATATTATTCAATAGAGTACCTAAAGAAGAAGAGCTCACAGAGCTTAAATACCTTGTTGGCTTGACTCTAACTAATGGACCTGGTACTATTTCAGCTAAAGGTGCTAAAGAAACAGTATCTGCTAGAAACTATATCCCGACCTCGTATGTTGGCTTTTTAGTTAATACCGGTTTGGCACATGGTGGAAATGGATTTGAAGCTGTAGAGTTTTTATTAAGAAACTTTAAAGACAGTAATCTTAAAAATCCCGGTGACAAGACTCATAGCATAGATTTAGCGACATTAGCCAACAAAGCTGCTAAAGAGTATAGAAACTTTAAGAAAATGGCTCAGGAAGGCGGTAAAATGAATTATGCTAAGATTCCTTGCGTAAATCATCCTGTCTTTAAAGGTAATGATGTTAATATTGATCCTCGAGAAGACTTTGTAAGAAAAGAGCTTGAAAACTCTAATATTTATAATATTTTCTTGGACTTCTACCATAAATTAGTCATTGAATTATTTAACGAAGGTGCAACTCGTAATGTATTCTGCGTAAACGTGGATGCAGTTATTTCTGTAATTGCATTAAAACTAGTTTGGAATGATTTGCAATCAGACAAAATAAATACAAAACAAGTACAAGATTTAGTGTTTATTCTGTTTTTGATTGGTAGAGCTGTAGGTGTTTCTGCTGAAATAGCTGATCACCGCGACAGAGGTCAAGATATGGACTGCAGAACTCCTCAATCTCAACTTGGTTTCGTACTGTAGAGATTCTTAGAAAATATTTATTTTAGAGCTACATCTATTGATGTGGCTCTTTTTTTTGATGTAATAAGAAACATATTTGTAAAGTTGTTTTAAATACTTAAATTATAATGAAGTAAAATACTAATTTAGAGGTGATGTATGAAGTTTTTTAAGTACATATTATTTGCAATTATCGGAATAGTATTAATACTCCTGATTGCAACGTTCTTTTTGGAACCAAGTTTTGATATCAGACGGTCTATAGAGATAAAATCTCCTGTATCTAAAGTGTTCAATAATATTTCAGATCTCAAGCAATGGGAACATTGGTCTCCTTGGCATAATATTGATTCAAATATGGTAATGAATTATTCTCGAGACGGGAAAGGCGTTGGTGCAACTATGGAATGGGAAAGCACTAATGAAAATGTCGGTATTGGAAGTATGAAAATTTCTAACCTTGAAGAAAATAAATATTTAGAAACTGAACTAACTTTTGCCGGTCAGCAGTGGGGAGTAGGATACTTTGAATTACAAGAAAAAGGAAAAACAACTGAAATTATTTGGGGAATGAAAGGTGACTTAGGTTTCTTTGGAAGATGGGTTGCTTTAGGTATTGATGAAATGGTAGGTAAAGACTATGAGAAAGGTTTAAAAACATTGAAAAAATATACTGAATCACAAAATAAGGAGGGGCCGATTATGGAACTTGTAAATGTAGCAAGTAATAATATTCTCTATACTGAAGAAGCTGATAATTTCTATACAAATAAAAATATTAGTGCCATTTATGCTTCGGCTTATCAAAAAATTATTGCTGAAATGCAGAAACAGGGACTTGATTTTGCTGGTGCACCACTATCAATTACTACATTTTTTGATATTGAAACCGGTGATGTAAAATTCAATCCGGCTATTCCTGTAAATTCCGACAATACTAAATCTGAAGGTCAAATTAAAGCAGGTAAAACTTATGAAGGTAAAGTTTTAAAAGCTACGCACATTGGCCCTTATGACACAGTTGATAAAACATATACTAAAATGCAGGAATATATGAAGGCTAATGGGCTTGAAGAGAATGGCGACAGTTGGGAAGAATATATAGATGATCCTGAAAAAGTTAGTGCTGATAAATTGAAGACATATATTTACTATCCAGTAAAATAATCTGAAATCATAAATTTAGGATTGTAGTTTTTGGAAATCCTAAAATGTTTCAAAATATGACTATTTAGTAGATACTATAAAAGTACATAATTGCTTATTTAAATAAGACATTCAAGTAAAAAATAGTAGTGGTTTAGATTGCAGAAAAGATATATATTGATAAATATATTGTTAATCTAAATCACTTTTTTGTTAGGTTGTTTTATATCACATCATTAAAATGTGAAGTAGGCAATGAAATCGTAAAAGTTGTACCTACTTCGAACTCAGAAGTAACTGAAATTGAACCTCCATTGAGCTCAATAAAATCCTTACATAGCAAAAGACCGAGACCTGTACCTGATTCAGCATTAGTACCCTTGGTACTATGATGTACGTCGATTTTAAACAGTTTATTCAGATCTTCAGGTTTCATACCTGTACCAAAATCTTGAATAGATAGGTTTATAAAATTCCCATCAGGATTAGCAAATATTTTAATAGACGAAGATGCAAAAGAGAACTTAATTGCATTAGAAATTAAATTTCTTAGAACAGTTTTGAGCATGTTTTTATCGAAGTAAATCTCTAAGCTTTGTTCAATATTCTTTTCGATAGCTATAGTCTTTTCTTTTGCATTTACGCTGTGTAACTCGACAACACTCTCTACGATAGAATTCAGATTTATATTTTCCTGAGCAACATTAATTTTATTAGATTGAGCTCTCGCCCAACTAAGCAAATTTTCTAATAAAGTAGAAAGGTGCAGCCCTGCTTTGTTGATACTATTAATTAGTTCCACCAATTGCTCTCCTGTCATTGATTTGAATCGATTTAAAAGCAAATCTGAGGAAAGTACTATAGCATGTAAAGGATTTTTTAAATCATGAGCAATAATTGAGAAGAACTTATCTTTAGTTATATTAGCTTCAATCAATCCTTTTTCTTTTTCTTTTAATTCAGCTAAAGTTTCTTCTAATAACTTATGCTGTTGATTAATTTTCTGATTTTTTGATTGTAGCGCATCGTTAGCTTTCTTTTTATTAACGTATTTACTGTAGATAAAGAAAAGCAAAAGTAAAAACATAATCCCAAATGCGATAAAGAAATTTCTTTGAATGATATTCTTTTGCTCTAAAAGTGATCTATCATGTTCTTTTTTATCTGCTTGGTATTTGATTTCTAATTCCGCTATTGCTTTTTGAGTTTTTTGATTAGATAGCGAATCATTTAGTACAATAAAATTTTGGAAACTTTCTAATGCGGATTTATAGTCATCTCTTTTTTTGTATAACTCATAATACAATTTATAAATACCGGCTAACTGAACAGGATTCCTTGTCGATATAGCTATAGAATTTGCTCGTTGTGCGTATTCAAAAGCTTTATCAATTAGATTTTTATTAAGGTAGATTTCGGCGATGCTCGTAAGTGGGAAGAAAATATTATTATCTTGACTGGCAATTTTTTCCTCTAATGCAAGTTGGCAAAATTTTAGTGCATTATCAAAATCTTTTATTTCTTTATATGCAAGTCCTAAATTATTATAGATGATACCTAAATTAGTATCTACCTTATTACTTCTTATAACAGATAAAGCAGTATTGTAATAATAAATAGACGAATCAATATTATTCTGTTTATTATAGATATTAGCCATATTAGTATATGCTTTTATCTGGGATAAAATATCATTTTGGCTAATAGAAATGTCCAATGCAGACTGAATATGCTCTTTAGCTTTATCAAACTGAAAATCCATTGAATATATCTGTGCAACTTTAAAATGGAAACTTTCTATATCATCTGTATTCCCAGTTTTTTCTTTAAGACTCAATTCCTTTAAAGAGTATTTAAGTGAGTTAGAGTAATCATTCTTTCTTAGGTATGCTTTTGACAAATCATGATAAACTGCTATTTTAAACTCATCGTCAGCATCGTCACTGATACGCTTGAAGAGTGTCAATCTGTTATTAATAGCTTTATCGATTTGGTTCTGAGAATAATATATTGAAAACATAATATCATAAATTGACTTAATTGTATTTATATTCTTTATCGTAGCAACTTCTTTTTCTATTTGGACTATATATTCCTTCATATCTTCCAAACGATTAGTTAAATATAGAATTACAGCTATGTTGGATTTTATGACTGTTATAAATTCTTTATTATTGGTTCTTTTGTAAATCTCAATTGCTTTATTAAAGTAGTTTATTGATAATTGATAATTTTTATTTTTTTGATATATTCTTGCCAAGTTATTGTAAGAGATGGCAAGTCCTTCATCGTCATTTATTTTTTTGGCTAATTGTATCGCATGTTGCGAATATTCTAAGCTTTTTTGGCTATTAAAAGACAATGCCTTTTCTGAAGCTATATTTAATAACCGTATTTTTTCACTACCGACGGCTGAATTAAGTTTCTCATTAAGTTCGTCAAACGACTCTAATGCTATTATATTACAATGAGATAGTAGAATTAATAGCAATATGTATATAAATCGAGTAATCATAAATCAATTCTAAATTACAGATATGGCACAATTATAGTAAAATTTACGAATAAATTTGGCAATAGACTAATATTTATAACAAATATATCAAATATTATAAGATAAGGCAGAAAGGATTTCTCGCTTTCATATATTATTAATCAAGGAGGATTTATGGAATTATTTGTAGCCATTATATGGTATTTAAACTTAATGGCACCAAACACTCAGTACACCGTTACTGAAGTACAAGCAGTTGTGAACTCTAATCCAGAAGTTGTTCAAATCGCAAACGATGTCGATAAATCAGCTGAAATTTGGACTGAATTTCAGTCAGATTGGGAAATTGAAGTAGACGCTGATATTATCGAATGGTGGGAAGAGGACACTTCTTGTAGCTATCCTTTGGAAACTATTCCACTGCCTCACTATACTCCTACTCCGCAGGATCAAACGCCTGCAGATGAGGATAAGGATAAAGAGCAAGAAGATAACAAATCTGAAGAATCACAATCTGAAAAAGAAAAAAAATAAGAAGCTAAAGTTGACATATAGTAATTAGTGCTATATATAATTAGTTAAAACCACTTGCTATAATTACTATATGTCATGAAAAAATGGGAAGCTAAAGGGGCTTCCCATTTCTATTTGTGTGCCCAGCATGTGTATCAGCTATAGGGTGAAAGTCCCAAGCGATCCTTGATAGTGGGAATCGTTAGCTAAAGACAAGGGTGTCCATCGTGAGGTGGAATCTGAAGGAAGTCGGCGGCAAAACCTTGGTCTGACGAACAGAAATCGGATATAAGGCAGGTATAAGTGGGTGAGTTTGCTATACAAAACAAAGCCCAAAACTATCCGAAACTTATGCATGTAAATCCGGCAGATATATGAGGTGAAAGTTGATATTCTTACCTGGGGAGATCTGAATTTATGCCAAACATTCTTTGAAATTGTAAAGGACACG
>JBFHIJ010000060.1:0-17051 GCA_041596515.1 Chlorobiota bacterium | reverse complement strand
AATATCGACTTAGATGCAACATCATACAACTTAAGCAGTGGCACATACTTTTACACAGTAGAAGCAGAAGGAGCAGCAGCTGCTAAAGCAATGATTTTCGTGAAATAAACACTCTCGAAAAATATAACAGTACAGTTAGAAAAGCCTCCCATTTTGGGGGGCTTTTTTATTATATTGCGTATAAATAAATTTGTGGAGAAGTGAAATGAAAAAAATTATAATAGCGTTCTCTCTTTGCTTTATGCTTTTTGCGTGTGATAGCGAGGGGAATGTAGATAAAGATAAATATTTAAAAGTGTATAAAGAGATACTTGTAGTCAGAGAATCCATCTCAGATTCGATAGCGGCAAATAAAGAAGTGCAATTGATTTTAGACAAATATAAATATACGACTAAATCATTTGCGGATGAGACCATGAAGCTAATGTCTCAGGACAAAGATTTATTTAATATAATAGATTCTTTGCGAAAAGAGTTTAGGGAAAAGTATTAGATTAAAAAAAGGGAGTCAAAAAAACTCCCTTCAATATTCAATTTTGTAGCTATTACAAGGCTATTTTTTTGCCTTTAATCCACGTTTCGGATACATGATTTATACCAAAGTGGTAAAATAAATCAGTGTATGAGTCGATGTCTGCAACTATAAAATCAGCTTGCTTTCCAACTTCCAAAGAGCCTGTTTTATCTGATATTTCCATTGCTTTAGCTCCGTTGATTGTCGCTCCTGCAAGCGCTTCTTCTGCAGTCATAGCCATATTTATAACAGAAAGTGACAAAATCATCTGCATATTTTCTGTGAAACATGAGCCGGGGTTGCAATCAGTAGATAGAGCAACAGTCGCACCTGCCTCTATAAGTTTCCTTGCAGGTGCATAAGGCATACGGATGAAGTAAGCAGTGCCGGGGAGCAAAGTAGCTACAGTCCCTGCTTTTTTTAGAGCTTTTATACTTTCATCAGATACAAAAAGTAAGTGATCTGCAGAAACTGCACCCATTTTAGCGGCTAATTGAGCGGCGGAAACATCTGCAAGTTCGTCAGCATGTAATTTTAGCTTGAGTCCATTGTCAAGAGCTGCTTGGAGAACTCTTTCTCCTTGCGTAATGGTATAATAACCTTTATCTACAAAAGCGTCACAGTAGTCAGCCAAATTATGTTCAGCCACATAAGGGATCATTTCATTGACAATCAAATCAATATATTTGTCTTTATTATCTCTAAATTCCGGTGGGAAGTCATGAGCACCTAAGAAAGTGGTTTTGATATTCATTGGTAATTCTGATTTCAACTTTTGTATTGCTTTTAGTTGATTCATTTCGGCTTCGAATGTTAATCCATATCCGCTTTTGATTTCTGCAGAAGTAGTCCCATGTTTCATCATAGATAGCGCTAAATTCCTGCCTTTGTCAGCTAATTCGTCGATCGAAGACTCCCTAGTACCTTTGACAGTAGTTAAGATTCCACCGCCTTCTTCGGCGATTTGCACATAGCTGACGCCACGAAGTCTGCGTGCAAATTCACCGGAACGATTGCCACCAAATACTATGTGTGTATGCGAATCTGCAAATCCCGGAAGAATAGTTTTGCCATGAGCATCTATGATAGTATCGGGCTTGATAGACTTATCTTCAAGCTTTCTGTTGGCTTCTTCAGTTGAGCCTGTCCATAGAATATTATCCCCAAAGAGTATCGCGCCGTTTTTAATTTCACCTATGTTTTGCATGTCGTCTGCCACTTTTGCTAATTTCCCTTGGGCATCCATAGTTACTAAGGAACTGATATTTTTGATTAGAGTAGTCATAATACTTATATATTCAAATAAATTATACAAAATCTATACAAAGATAGTCATGCAGGTTCAAACAAGAAAAAAAAATTCAGTGCATACAGTAATATTATACTACTTATATAAAAAATAAATATAAAGCAGTTACTTTAGGCGAAATAATAGTATGGATATCAAATCAAATAACAGTCATTTGTAGCTATATAGTGACATAAAGAATGTATACTCTTAAAGAAAAACTGTGAGTATAAAAGAAAAAGCAGAAGGAAAATATTTTTACTGTAAGATAAACTATTTTATTAAAAAGAGATAAATAACGCCATTCGTTGTGCGAATTATATCCAATCTGAAAATCTTCAAAATCATGGAATAGAGGATAGTTAGAACAATAATATGTAGCATACTCAAAATCTAAATATCATCAATGAATCATGAAAATAGCTAATCTAAGGAGCAGACTATAGAGAATTAATATGAGGATTAATAATATTGTTTTGGAAATATAATATACTTTAGTTAGTATTGAATTAGGTGTGAGAAAAGTGTCTTTAGTAACAATAAAAATAATTGACAATAGAAAATAAAAATATTGTTATATCCTATGTTGTATCCGTAAAATAGATATAAGTAAAAAAATAAAGACGATAATGAAACGATATAGCGGTATATGTGTCTATTGTACTTTAGCAAAATTTATGTAAAATCTAATACTAAAAAATCTAAAACAGAACAAATAGCATATATATAACAATATAAAGAAGAGTATGTTAAGATATAATAAAGATGTAAAGTAGTTATTGATAAATTGAAATACTAACTGTACTGTTTAATAATTTATAAAAGATGGAGTTATGAAACCAATTAAAATGTTGGCTTTAGTGGCGTTTGCCATTGTTATCTGCCTCGCAAACTTAGGCGCGGTAGAAATCGTAACAGAAGATTTCGAATCCGGATCACTACCGACAAACTGGACTCAAGAGTATATAACAAATACTTATGATTGGGCTGTCGGCACTGGTTCTACAACAGGATTTCCTGCTACAGCTAATGCAGGAACTTATAATGCAATAATGCACAATACTAATCCGGGAGTAACCAGATTAGTTATGCCGGCTATGGATTTGTCAGCATACGAAGGTGGTATGACTACCTTAGAGTTCTATAGAGCTCAATTTGCTAAAGGAGAACTTGCTGACAATCTAAAAATATATACTAGAGATGCAGCTGATGCAGCCTGGGTATTACAAAAAGAGTATGCTGATACTACAGACTCTTGGGTAAAAGAATCAATTAGATTAAAAGGTGTGAGTAGCACTTACCAAGTAGCTTTTGAAGTAGACTTTAGCAATAAAAACGGTGTTGCTTTAGATGATATCAAATTAGAAGCATTTGCTCCTATCAAAGACACCGTATGGGTGGGAAATGCAGATGGAGCTGATTATGCAAATTTGGGTGAATTATTCACTGCAATCAATACTCATAACTTAGATGGAGCTGTTACAGTATTTATCACTTCTGATATTACTGAAAATGCACCGGTTGTATTAAATGAGTTTGATGGCGGAAGTTTGCTTATTAAAGCTTTCGGCACTGCACACACTGTTTCCGGTAGCTTTGCAGATGATGCTCTTATTACTCTAAAAGGTACAGATAATGTAACTTTTGCAGGTAGCTTAGTAACATTGAATCCTGACTATGTAGCTCCTGAAGATTTAGAAGAGGACGAAGAGGAAGTACCGATGTATTTAGAAAGCACAGACGCGCATGCTTTGACTTTTGACAATACTTCAGCAACAAACGGTACTGCTTTCTTATTAACTGATGTAGAAGGTAATGGATCAGAAAATATAGTATTTACTAATTTGAATATAGACGGTGCTACTGATGGCACTTCTGCTGATGAATCTAATGGTATTGCTATTTGGGGCAATGATTTGTCCGGATCAAATGGTTCATCTGGTCACTCTTCAATCGTAATTAGTAATGTTACTTTCACTTCAGCAGCAGTTGCTCTAAAAGTTGAAGCAGCTGATGAGACGGAAATGATTTCAGGTTTGACTATAACAAACAATCTATTCGTAGATGAAAACAATATTTTTGCTGATGCTGCAATTTCTACTAAATACACTGATAATGTAATTATTGCAAGTAATACATTTTCAAACTTTGGTACAAATGCAGTTTCTCTTTCTTATAATAATAACGAAACTGATACTGACGCTGCAAGAGCAGTCATCTCCGGCAATACTTTCAGCAACGGAAGCGATGACGTTGACGTAGTATTAAATGTAGAATATTCCCCTAAGACAGTTGTTTCCGGCAATACTTTTACTGATTTGACTGCTTCAAATGCAATAAATATTGAAGAAGCAGCAGGTTTACAGGTAGATAATAATACTGTTACTGGTGGTACTTACGAAGAGGTTGTCTCTTTGGATGTGGCAGCAAATGCAGTTGTAAGTAACAATACAATTGATAATATGATAGCTGAAAAGGCTATCTATGCGAATAAATCAAATGGTTTAGAATTAGGTAATAATATAATTACGAATATCTCTTTTGATGGCTCAAGCCTTTACGGTAACTCAATGTACTTAGTTCAGCTTAAAGATGATTATGATGAGATAATGGAAAATATTGTATTCAAAAATAACTTGATATCTAACATTACTCTTAATAGTGGAACAACCGGTACTTATTCTAGTGACAATCTAGTTGCTGTAGATTTCTATAGAGAGGTCAATAATGTGTCTATCTCCGGCAATGTAATTAATAATCTTAAAGTTAACAGAGTTGGCGAACATCGAAAAATGAAAGTTCAAGGGCTTAGGTTTTGGTATGGTGGAAACAATGTAACACTATATCATAATACTATTGCTTTCAATGATACTTTTGATGATTACAATAATAGCACTGCCAATAACTACTCAGCAATTATAATGGTTGATGGCACTTGTGCTAATTGGGACGTACAAAACAATATCTTCTCAAACAGCTACTTTGGAGTAGGTGGTGATTCTAAAGCGTACATCTTATATGCAGGTTACAATTCTGTAACTGCAGATGTATTAAATCACAATGCTTATGATATCGAAGATGCTTCAGTTGCAGGTGCTGCTATTGCAAGAATGTCAGGTACTGATATCTATACTTTGGCTGACTGGCAGACTCTTACAGGCATGGAAGCAAATGGTACTGATAGCAAAGTTTACTTTGTTGACGGTTTGCACTTAGATAAAAATTCAATCAATGATATGACTCTAAGAGCACCAAAAATTACAGGTATTGATACAGATTTTGACGGTGAAGAACGTCCTAATGGTATCGATACTTATATTGGTGCTGATGTTGTAAATGCAACTGTTGAATTAGGCGATGATTTATACATAAACGGTGATGCAACTGTTTATTGCGAAGATCAAAGTGTATCTATGACTTATTCAGTTGTTGGTACTTTTGCTGACGGAATAGACAGAACTGTTACAAATGGTGTTACTGCTCAGTGGGAGCATAATGGAGCCATTATCAATGATCAAGATGATGATGCTTACTTAGTGTCACAAAATGGCATGAGATTGACTATAGACCCAATTAATGGCGAACATGAAGGTACTTACCGAGCTATGTTTACTTACCAAGGTGCTGCTGAAATTTCTACTGAAGAAGTTGAAATAATAGTTAAACATCCGGTTCATATTACTCAAAACTTACAAAACGTTATTACTGGCTGTGCAAATACAGATGTATTGAGCTTTGGTGTTGAAGCTGAATATGCTCTTAATTACGTATGGCAGAAATATGATGAAGAAACAGAAGAATTTGTTGACATTACTCTCGGCGAAGAAGAAACTTTCTCAAACATGTACACTATCGACTTAAATGAAGTTGCACATCTTGATGCAGAAGGTAAATACAGAGTTAGAGTAATTGGCGACGAGCTATGTGCTACACATCACCCTGTAGAGCTGACTTCAGATGCAATCGAAGTAGTTGTATACGACCAGATAGCAGGCGTTAAAACTACTCCTGATTTCGATGTTAATTCTTTATGCCAAGGTCAAACTTTGAGATTTATAGGTTCTATCGAATCAGGTGATTTAATTGGTTACAAATGGCAGAAAAATGTAGTTGGTAACTGGGTAGATATTGATGCTTCAGAAAACTCAACTGCTACAACAGGCGAATTAGTAGTAGAAAATATTTCTTTCTCTGATAATGGAAGATATCGCTGTGTGGCAATTGGCTATAACGAATGCCAAGTACTAACTAACAGTGAAAATGAAATAGATATCGAAGTTCCGGATGCATTTGCTATTGCAGAACAACCTGAATCAGCAGTTGTTTGTAAAGATGAAAGTGCAAGCTTTGTAGTTACAGGCAATAATGTTGGTGAAATTATTTCTTATCAGTGGAAGAAAGATGGTCAAGATATCAATGTAGATGATAATGAATTTGCAGATGACGCGATTCTTTTCATTGACAAGACTGATTACAATAACATTGGTTCTTACTCTTGCGAAGTAACAGCAGAAGATTGTAACGGTGTAAATACATTTACTTCTGACGAAGCTATCCTTTACGTACTTAGAGAAACTGAAATCACAAGACAACCTACTACCGTTACTGCTAATGATGGTGATGATGTTACTTTCTCTGTGGAAGCACATATGAAAGGTATCGTTCCTCCATACTACCAACATGATTTCCAATGGTACAAAGGAACACAAAAATTAGTAGATGGTGGTAATGTACAAGGTGCTAAATCTTCTATATTGACTATTAACAATGTTGAAGCAACAGATTTTGCAGACTACTATGTTGTAGTTACAGGCCAATGTGGTGCTACTACTTCTAATGTAGCTTCTATTACAGAAGGCTTTACAATCGAAATAGCAACTCAACCACAAGCTACTATAGCTTGCCAAGGTTCTCAAGCTCAATTTGCGGTAAGTGCAACTCCTTCTGACATTCACATGGCAGTTGATTATGCATGGTACTTCAATGGCGTTAAACTTACTGATGATGCTAACTACCAAGGCACTACTACTGAAACATTGTTAGTTTCTTCTGCAGCTCTTGCTTTAGAAGGCAAATACACTGTTAAATGTACTTCTGAATTCTTAGGTCAACATTATGAAATAGTATCTGATGAAGCAGAACTTGACGTTCAGACTGCTCCTGAAGTTGCTTTAGTTTCTAACTCTGCTGTAGACGTAGAAGAAGAATCTGATATCACTTTGGAAATTTCTGTAAATAGCGAAAGCTCTGCTACATTCCAATGGATGAAAGATGGTGTTGATTTAGCCAGTGCTAATAACGCAGTTTATACTAAAGCTGATGCAGCTATGGCAGATGCAGGCACTTACACATGTAAAGTAACTAACACTTGCGGCGAAACTGTAAGTGATAACATTCAGTTGACGATGATTAAGAAAACCGGAACAAGCGTAATTGAAAATACAGTTGCCGGCTTGAGACTAAACGATGTAACTCCAAATCCAGTACAGAACCATGCTACTTTAACTATTGAAAATAGAATGGCTTCTAACGTGAAAGTTTATTTGACTGACGCGTCAGGCCGTAAAGTGGCTACTTTATTTGAAGGAATGTTAGACGGAACTAAAGATTTAAATATCGATGCTAGTTCTTCTAACTTGACTTCAGGAGTATACATGATTACTATGGAAGCTAATGGCACAACACTTACAAAATCTTTTGTAATAGCTAAATAATTTCTGTAGAATATAATCATTCTCACAAAAAGGGCTGCCTTATTGCAAGGTGGCTCTTTTTTTTTATCCTAAAAATGTCATTTGAAAGTATAAAATATCTCTAAAGTCATTGTATGGCAAGGGGTTGAAACCCCTTGTTCAATCAGCAATTTGGTAATATTTTCTTACAAAGGAAGTAAGCATACGCCTTGGTACTACAGTCATTTACAGCAATATTTATGACATCTAATGACAAATCTGGGCTTATGTGGCGATGTGATGATTTGGGCATTATCCGATATTTGTCATTTGAAAAGATGGGAAAGCTCTAAAGTCTGCAAATGGTAAGGGGGTTGAAATCTCTTGTCCAATCAGCAATATCGTAATCTTTCCTTACAGAGGAAGTAAGCATGCTCCTTGGTCTTTTGTTATTTATAGTACTCTGATGACATCTAATGGAAATACGGCATTAACACAGAACATGTATTTAGAAATACTTTTTGACTCTGTATGGTATTGATTCCTTGTTCTAAGAGTTCCTAAAGCAAATTTGACTGCTCTAATTTTTCAATTCAAGACATGAGCTACAAAATTTACACTACTTTTTAAAAATTTGTAGAAAGAAATGTAAATATTCTTTACATTGGTCAAGTAGTTGCTCCTTTTCTACTAAAAATACATCCAATATTGTCTTTGATATTTTCAAAAAAGCCGTACATAAACACCCAGCCGATTGCTGAAGTCACTGTAAATCCAAAATATCCTTCAAAATATACAAATTTTGGGATTAGTCCCACAGGGGAGTAATGTAGCATGTAGATATTCAAATCCGTGCCTAAGCTGATAATAACAAACAGCAGAAAAGCTGAGTAAAAGCTGTATTTGTCAAACTTAGTCAGATTTAGGTTTTCTGTTTCTTCTCTATATTCAAAGTTGGTAACTGCCCAGTTTGAGATTCTTCTCATTCGGTAGTAAAGCGCATAGAGACAGAATGAGATAAAGGCAACTGTCCAGATAGTCGAAGAAACACCGTCGCTATTTCCTATTATCACTCCTGAGGATACATATCCTGCGGCAACTGCAAGCACAAAATACTGCAGATTACGCAACACAAACCTCAACTTTGCTTCATTCACAAATTTCTTCAATAGGAACCATGCAGGGATATAGACTGTTATAAGGTAAAAAGCCATGAGAAAAAGAAAAGTGAAACCAAGAAAGCCTACGTAATAAAAGATATCTTTAATGAGTATAAAAAGTTCCATAAGTACCTACTTCTATGAATATTAACCTAATTAGACAATTTAGAAATATTATTCAAAGAAAGAAAACATTTTTTTAGATTCCCTATTCAATTTATATTTTATCTTTAGAAACAATCTACTTACTCAAAATAAGACAAGGGCTTAAAGTTATTGTCTCTTAACTTATCGGGTAATAATCAGGAATTTGAAATAGAAATGATTACGATGAGAAAGAAAAATTTAATATTTTAATAGTGTTGCATTAATAGCTTGAATGTGGCGAATATGGAAATATCTGGTGATTTAACTATTTTCCATGTTAAAACACTCAATCAATTTTAAAAAAAAGCACCGAATACTTTTAAGTTTAATTTTGTTCCAAAGTTTTGCATGTTCACTGCCAAAGTATATGTAAGCAGGGAACAGAAGCAGGCATCGCCAAACCTCCCCGGCTTTTCACAGGTGAAAACCCGACCCTCCTTGTCAGGAGGGTGGAGATGCGGAGAAAATATAATAGAAACAAGTCTCCCCGTATTATCTTAGCCTCTTTGCGTAATAATTACTCCGCTGATGATCAGTACTCCACCTATCAAAAATATGTAGGAGGGCGAATAAGCGAAAAATATCATGGTCAATATCGTTGTAAATACCGGCTGTATGTTATTAAATACAGAAACTTTTGATGCATCTATCTTTGTTAAGGCAAAATACCACAAAGCATAACCAACTGCGGAAGTGATAGCTCCTAAGTAAAATATCTGAAGCCATTGCACTCCTGTGATAGCACTGAAAACAAACTCTGCCGGGTGCAAAAGATAAACCGGGATGTAGCATAGTAGCCCCATTATCATTGCCATTCCGGTCATGTAGATTGCACCGTATTTTCTCGAAAGAGTTTTGCCAAGTATAGTATAAATAGCCCACGAGAAGCTGGCAGTCAATGCCATCATGTCTCCAAGGAACGAATCTGATCCGAAATCGAACCCTTTTTCTGCTAAGATTAGCACAGTGCCGATGATGGCAACAAAAATGCCGGTAGTTCTTTTCCAGTTGAGTGCCTCTCTCAAAAACACAGTTGCTATTATTAATACAAAAGCAGGTGTGAGTGCGTAAGCTAAAGCAACGTTAGGAGGAGAGCTTAGTTTAACACCTGTAAGGAATAGTAATTGATTGATAGGGATATTGATTATGCCGAGTAAAAGGAATTTCCACCAGTCTGCTCTATCCAAAGGTCGAAGCTTTTTCTTTTTGATAAATATATAGCCTGAATATATGGCTGCAGCTATTAAAGCTCTATATAGCAGTACAGTAGCAGGCGGCAATTCCATAGTAACCGATTTCGCGAGGACATGAGTGCCCGAAGCTATCAGCTGCTGTAAAATAAGTAATAGATACATTATTTGAAAATCTCCGATATCGTGGTGTGTTGTGCTGCATAGTGATATTTCAGCACGGCTTTTTTACATTCATTTTTATATTGTGAGGCATTGCCGAGAAGTAAGCTACATTTCTCTGCAAATAGCTTTTCATCTGCATTGATAGGGAGTAGCTCGCCTATTTGATATTCTTCCAAAATCTGACGCATTGCAGGCAAATCGGATACAAGTGAGGGGAGTTCTGCCATAGCATATTCAAAGAGCTTATTGGGCAAAGCAAGCTCATAAGAAAAGCTTATTGGTTCAATATAAACAATACCAATATCTGCGGCACAAGTCCACTTATGTAAATCTTTATACTCAATTTTCCCTATAAAAATTACGCGGTTTTGCATGTTTTTAGATTTGATAAATTGCTCAAATTCTACCTTATAGCTACCCTCACCGGCTATAGCGAGAACTGCATTGTCTAAATGTTTGAGTGCATTTAGAGCAGGGAGCAGACCTCTGCCTTCGAGTATCATTCCCTGGTATAAAATAATTTTTATATCGGTAGAAATATTAAACTCTCTGCGGATAATATCAGAGTCTATTTTATCTTTTGAATAAGGTAGATTCATCACTAATGAAAATGGTTTTTTAGTGCGGAAGTGTTTCTTCAAATATTGAGCATCTAAATCCCCGGAGACAACAAAATGATGAACATATCTGATATAGTATTTTTCCAGATAAGTAATCACCAGTTGCTTTAGTTTTTGCCTTGAAAGTGGACCCAATGCGGAGTATATTTCGCGAGAATCATAGATAAGTTTTGCATAACTCCGTTTTGCTATTTTGCTTGCAGCAGGCAAAACATATAAATCAGAAGCCCAAACATTTCTGCCATTAATTTCTAAATTTGCCACATGCCGCTTAAACTCACTAATTTGTCTGTAAACTCGGTTTTCCTGCAATTTGATTGGAATAAACGCTACTCCAGCCGGCAAATTAGGCTGCGAACTATCCACAGCAACATACAAGATACTCATACCAACACTGCTAAGGTAATTGATAATGTTTAATGTCCGAGCATCCGTAGCGGGATCTGTCATAGAGACAAAAATAATATCGTAAGTTTTGTATGCCATATTGTTCGTAAAGATAAGGAATTTGCTTGAAAGTTTTATTGAATATGTGGGAAAAGCTTTTGGCAAAATACTATAAGAGAGCATTCCTGCTCGACATATGAAGTTGAGAGAAGGGGGATGCTTTTCATTTTGAGTGTAGTATATATCTTATA
This sequence comes from Chlorobiota bacterium, assembly GCA_041596515.1. Classification (GTDB taxonomy): domain Bacteria; phylum Bacteroidota; class Ignavibacteria; order Kapaibacteriales; family UBA2268; genus JBFHIJ01. The sequence continues at coordinate 5,657 of JBFHIJ010000060.1, read as the reverse complement.
CTTGACGTGATAACAAATAGATATATATGACGTAAACCCAAAAATGTAATTTAAAAAGATGAAAATAGCTCTAAAGTCAGTAAATGGCAAGGGATTGAAACCCATGTTCAATAGGCAATTAAGTAATATTTTCTTACAGAGGAAGTAAGCATGCTCCTTGGCTATACGGTCATTTACAGCACTATGATGACATCTAATGACAAATCCGGGGTAAAGCTATATCCGAGTGGTATAGACAATTTGACCAATAAATAAGCAATTCCTGAGACCTATTTTTCTTCAAGCTCAGAGCGTTTTAGCTTTTTGGGAAGTACATATCTGTTTGGAGGTATTTTAGTTTCGTAAGGCTTGCTTACTTCTCGCTTTTCTGTAGTATCCGGATTCAAATACTGTAAATTCTTCCGCATTATTTTAGAAGTCTGCACAAAAGCATCGAAGAAATTATCTGTATTTTGAGGTTCTTCTGTTATTGTCTTATTATTTAACTCAACCTTTTTCTTGGGAACTTCTTTAGGCTGTTTATTTATCTCTTGTATAACGTGGAGTGGTACAGGCTCTTTCATCTCAAGTTTATGAGCCCCACTGGATGTGAGCTGTATCTCTTTCTCTGTTATCTCTACTTCAAATAACTCTAATATTTCTAATGAATTGAAAAAAGACAGATACGGGATATAAATTTTGTGGTCTACAATTATGGCAGGTTGCAACATTTGAGCCATTCTCATGTTTTCAGTAGACTCATATACTACAAAAAAAGAACCGGGAGCAAACTTAAGCAACTTATCGCCCTTTGCTATTTCATGTGTATTAAGGGTTTTATATCCCAAAACTCTTGCTATTTCCGGTATAGTGATATACGGTGATTTGTTAATCAAGCGCACTGATGCAGTTTTCGTACCCATGCCGGTGTTCACTATTTTATTAGGAATCTCATTGGCATTAGCAAAAGTAAAAATGCAAAGCATCAGTAAATGTGCAAGGAAGTTTTTCATAGCAAAAGTTTTTGTTTGATGGATTACTTATACATGTATATATCGGTAATTTCAAGATAATATTAAGCTTGTAAAGTAGCAAGCTATTTTATGTTATTGGGATAATATATATATATATCGTTTACTCCAAGTTAGTATTGGAAATTTAGGATTATTCCTTTCCTTACAAAAATGCTATATAGATATAATGTATTTTTCTTTATATTGCAAATAAAAGTAATATCAGGATAGATAATGGATATTTTTGACGCGAAACTGGACTTTGATTTTGACTCAAACCACTTAATTCTTAATAAAATAGCATATATAGATGCATTCTCAGGTGAGTGGAATAATGCGGTAAATATAAAATCTGCATTTTACATAGCTCAAAAAAAACTGGCAGTACCCGAAAAAATATTTTCTCTGGTGACAATGGATATCGGTGATATTCACAAAGACAGAGTCCTGGAAATACTTAATAAGAATACACTTCCTGAATCTGATAAAGAAAATATGATTATAGCTTTTAAGCAGTCATTGACCATCCTTGAAAAAAATTATAGCCAAATCAAGTTAGCACCAAACTATCTAAAAGGGCTTCATCAAAGGCTCTTGCAGGATAAAACGTCTGAAATAAATACACGTGGGAAATATAAAACTATTCCTAATCAATTTATCGCTCTGGATGAGCAAGGCAGTAAAAAAGTGCTTGCAGAAACTTCGCTTCCTACTAATGTGGCAAGCGACATAAACTCCCTACTGGAATGGCTGAATCTTAATATCAGTCAAAAAAAATATCATCCTTTGATTTTGGCTGCACTTTGCTATTATGAGATTATCTCTATTCATCCTTTTCAATCTGCAAATAGTGCATTTGCAAAAATCATATTAAATCTGCTGTTACTTCAGTCAGGTTATGGCTTTATATACTATATCTCGCAAGAATCGTATTTTAGAAAAAATAAAGATAATTACTATGCTGCTTTACTTTCAGGACTTTATAACAGAGGTAAAGGAATTGAAAATATAGGCAACTGGCTGATTTATCTGTTAGATGCTATTATTTGCGAAATCAAACAATTGAAATCGGCAAAGCACGAATATGATAAAAAGGGAGTTTACCTCAATAAAAGGCAGAAAAAAGTGTTGGATTTTATCAACGCTACTCAGCCTATCAAGCTGGCAGATTTGTCTGATAAGTTCAAACGCATTTCTGTAAATACTCTTAAAAAGGATTTGGCATATCTCAAAAATGAGAGCGTTTTAGCGACTCACGGCAAAAACAAAGGAACTGTTTACTATATCAGTGAGTAAACTAAATCAAATGAAATATCTTATTTGATTTGTAGTAGAAAATTTAATTGCACATTTTAGTAACTCTGATACTAATGCGTCTGTTCTGCTTGCGTATGTTCTCAACATCTATGCGAGGCATTTTTTTTGTTTCTTCATAACTTGGCTCTTTTACTTTAGGCATTGTCGCGCCCAGACCTACTGCACCAATAATCCTGTCTTCGCGTACTCCCTGACTGTTTAACCATTCACGCACTCGTTTAGCGCGTAGCTCGGATAGTCTTTGGTTTGTGTAAGTGTTTCCTTCGCTGGAGGCATGCCCTTCGATAATAATTTCCATATTGTCACATTGATTAATATATTCAAGCATTTTCGCTAGACTTATAGCCGTTTTGGGATTATTAAAGTCAAACCTACTCGAATTAACAAGGAAGTGGATGTCCGGGAAGTCAGTGCGGATAATCTTAGCAGGTTCGGCAGGGCAGCCATTCTTACCATGCTCTAAAGAGTGAATTCCGGCAGTAAGAGGGCAATCATCCACGCCATCTATAACATCGTCTTTATCAGTATCAGGATCGTTTGGATCAGTTTTTGTGACGTTAATTTCTTCAAAGTCATTAAGCATATCTGCATCTGTATCTACCAGTTTAGGATTTGTTTTGTGCAGAAGGACTTCTAATCCGTCAGATATTCCATCTTCATCAGTATCCAAGCTAATGGGATTTGTCTTGTATAATTCCAGTTCATCGTAGTCACTAAGGCGGTCTTCGTCTGTGTCTTTTTCTAAAGGATTGGTAGAATACTTAAGCACTTCGTCGCCATCTGAAAGTCCATCACCATCAGAGTCAGCAATTAGTGGATTAGTCATATACTCTAATACTTCCTGGCCATCATTTAGGAAATCCTCGTCAGTATCTGCAATATTGGGGTCAGTTTTATAAACATTAATCTCTTGATAGTCTTCCAATCCATCTCTATCCGAATCAACAAGTAGTGGATTTGTAAAAGAAGTATTCAATTCGTAGCCGTCATTAAGTCCGTCATTATCTGAATCCGGAAGAGTAGGTTCAGTTTTAGAAATAAAGACTTCGTCCCCATCAGGTAAACCGTCGTGGTCTGTATCTCGCAAAACCGGGTCTGTATTGTATAAATTGACTTCATCACCATCTATCAACCCGTCATTATCTGAATCAGGTTCGATAGGAGAGGTTCTGCGGGTAATTTCTTCGCCGTCTTTAATTCCGTCGCTATCGCTATCCTTCATGAGGGGGTTGGATTTGTATGTAATTGCTTCCTCATAATCAGTGAGGTTATCCATGTCGCTGTCTATGTTCAAAGGGTCTGTGCGATAACTATTTACTTCTTCGCCATCTTCAAGCCCATCGCCATCAGAGTCTTCTTCGTAAGGATTAGTCCCCAGTTTCTCCTCCTCAGAGTTTGTTAGCTCATCAGAATCGAAGTCATCATTAGTAAAGAAATAGTAGCTCAGACCAAGCCCAAACGTCATATATTTATCGTCAGAGGGACTGTCTTCATGAGATAAATCGTCGAGGTAGTCAGTGCCGGTAATTCTATATAGGGCTTTGCCACTAATTACAATGTCAGGTGTAATGTTGATTTCGAAACCAAATCCGATTGGGAAAACAATTTTAGATTTTTTATATTTTCCCATGTAGTTATTAGGGAGTGTGCCACCATTACCGGACACGCCGGAACGTGGCTCCCAGTCAAGATAAGAAATCCCTGCTATAAGTGAAGGAACAATATCTTCTTTAGTAAATAAGTTATATGCAAAAAGCAAATCGAAAGAAGTAAGCCTTACATTGTTTTTCGGCTGGATAACTGATAAGAGTTTGTTACCATTGGGATCCTTAAAGAAGTCTCCATACTGGGCATTTTCGCCATAATAATTATTGTACTTATCCAAGTATACCAAATCAGTTTTAAAGATGATAGCACCTAAACTAAAAGAGCCAATAACAGAGAACTCGTTTAAGATATTATATTTTAAATAAATGTCTCCATTCAGTCCAAACTGATTATCAGTAAACTCACCCCAATATTTAACAAATCCGGCATTAAACCCGGCGGAAAGCCTTTGTGCTTCACTTTTTGCAAATAAAACAGGAGAGTAACAAACTAATAGAATTAATAATAATATACTTGAATTTTTCATTGGCTTTTCTATACAATTTCCACTTGCTATTATAAACCCGAAACCTCCTAAAGTTTCAGTATTTATTAAATATTAACATAAGTTCGAGATACGTAGTAAGAGATGACAATATACAAAAAAGGCTACTCAAAAGTCAAACGAAAGGTTTTCAATATTAATAATAATGCCCAATCCTAAAAATAGTTGACAGAAAAGGATTTGAAAATTAGTAAACACTGCTAACCCAGTCCGGCTTTTCGTAGGCGAAAACCCGATTCTCCTTGTCATGGAGGGTGAAAATGCAGGGGAAGTAGAGACTTTGAGGATTTTAGAGCCTAACAGGCTCAAAGATATTAGCCCATGGCAATACCACGTGAAAAGAAGCAAACAAACTCAAAGTACCAAAATCGCGCGAAACGAGGTATACTGGTATTGCTATAAAGTGTGAAATACTGGGGATACTATAAAAACATATCCCAGTAAATTCTGAAGGAAAACTCGTGCTACCTATCTAAGCTTATTAACCTTTTTATAAATGACATTCTAAGTTTCTTTCTTCTGTAGAAATCAAATATTTCAGCACATGGGAAATAAAAAACAGCTAAAATCAGTTGAGCATATACATTTGATGGGAACACATACACAGATAGCAATATATATGTGACCAAAGGCACCATCTTTATAGGGATAGACAAAAACTCTTTGCTCATAAAATCAAAATATTGATTAAATATCAACTTTGAAAATAGTAAAGCTAAAGCAAACATCACATTTACTCTAAAAAAACTACTTTCAACTGCTGTCAGCGAAAGTATATCTAATGCACCAAGTAGAATCACATTTTGAATAAATAGGAATAAGACAATTAAGTATAATGCTATACTTTCAGATAATCTGATTTCTTCCAAATTAATAGGCAAACGCGTCAATTCTGCTTTATCTGTATTAACAAAAAATCCAAAATACAGGAAAGGATATACAATAATGTCAAGATTGCTCATGGCAGGAGCAATATACACTCCTCCCATTTTACTCGAAGTTAGAATAATCGGGTAAAACAAAATAAGCATAAAGAAGTTATTTTTTGTAAGGATATAATATTTGATGATAGTCCACATTATTCCATATCCTGTTTGTTTTTTAGCCTGTCCAGTAAATAATCAATTAGAGAAATCAGAAACATAAACCCAATACTTAAAATGACTTGTAATAAATGATTATTAGCATCGAAATTT
>JBFHIJ010000059.1:0-18103 GCA_041596515.1 Chlorobiota bacterium | reverse complement strand
TATTGAACTTTATAATACTTATAGACCTCACTTAGCTTTAAAGATGATGACTCCAGAGTATATACATAAAATCCCCGATAAAAATTTTACCAGGGATTATTTTGATAATTAAATCTGTCAACTTATTTTAGGACGTTACACCTACTAAGGATGTTTATTTTTCTGCATCTTTGTAGCAGAACCACCAGTCATAGTTGTCGTATCTGCCTTTTTTATATTCTGCAGCTTTAATGTCAGTAGCAGGCGGCACGATTACTTTATCGCCGATCAAACCATTATTTGGCCAATTAGCCGGCATAGCTACTTTATTTTTATCTGATACCTGAATAGCTTTTACCATTCTTACTATTTCGTCTAAGTTTCTACCTAATTCCTGTGGATAGTATACTATAGCTCTGATTTTGCTATCCGGATCAATTAAAAATACGGCTCTTACAGTGTTAGTACCTTTGCCCGGGTGGATGAATCCAAGTTTCTTAGATACTGCACCTGTATCCGCAATAATTGGGAATTCAATTTGAACTTTCAAGTTGTCTTTGATCCATTCAACCCATTTCATGTGTGAAAATACCTGATCCACACTTAAGCCAATAAGTTCTGTGTTTAATTTTCTAAATTCGTCATATCTTTCCTGAAAAGCTACAAACTCAGTAGTACAAACAGGAGTAAAGTCAGCCGGGTGACTAAAAAGCACTGTCCATTTGCCTTTCATATCTTTTGGTAATGACATTGGGCCATGAGTTGTTAATACTTCCATTTCCGGGAACATGTCGCCTAATAAAGGCATACCTTGTCTTTCTTCGCACATGATAAAAATCCTTGAGATAAGTTATAAAATATTGAAATTACTTATTTAAAAAAGCAGAATACATCCAAACTAGTTTTTCTTGTTCTCTGATGTAGTCGCTTGCCATTGAGTTAGTTCCTTCATCGCCTGCATCTGCCGACAAATCAAGCAAGTCTCTTTGTTTTTTGATAAGGATAGACATACCATTGAGTATTTGATCTACGCATTGGATGCCGTCAGTTATATTCACTGCTTCTTTTATTTCAGATGTAGCTAAGTAGTTAGTATAGCTGTGAAGAGGCATTTTTCCTAAGGTTAAAATACGCTCCGCTATCTCGTCTATTTTTAAAATCAAGTCATTGTATAGCTCTTCAAATTTTACATGGAGTTCAAAGAATTTATCACCTTTAATATTCCAGTGAAAACCTCTAACGTTCATGTAAAATACTTGGTAATTTGCCAGTAGGTCATTTAATTTGATAGCTAATTCGTCCGCTTTTCCAGCATCGATTCCAATCTGATTGTACTTTTTCATGGGTAATTACCTCCGATATTTACCTTTAATGTTTACTACAATATCTTGTATATCAAAATCGGGAATCTGTTTGTCCCTAAAATAATCTTCTATGATTTCTGTTAATATTTCATCGTGATAGTCGGCAATAGTGCCGGACTCTGTGCAAAATAGGTGATGATGCTTATTGATTTTTGCATCATATCTTTGAGTATCGCCGTCGGTCTGCATTGTTTTTACAATACCTTTGCTGACGAATATTTCTAATGTATTATAAATCGAAGCCAAAGATATAGACGGAATAATGCTCTGAGTCTTGTAAAAAATTTCGTCCGCAGACGGATGCGTGTCACTTTCTAGAAGTGCCTGATAGACTGCAAGTCTCTGAGGAGTGCATCGCAACCCATTTTCGACTAAAAGCTCTTTTATGTTATTATCCATCGTTTTACCCTTTTGCATATTTGTTACATAGTTAGAATCGTTCTAAACTTAGAATTATTGCAAATAAGAAGAAAATATTTATTAAATTTTTCAGTATGTCTGTATCTTCATGTAAATCATACGAATACAAGGATACTAAAAAATTGATTTAACTCGGATTTGTCATTAGATGTCATCCCAATTGCTATAAATGACAGTTGAACTAAGGAGCTTGCTTACTTCATCTGTAAGAAATATTAGGTAAATACTTATTGAACAAGAGGTTTCAATCCCTTGCAATTCAATGACTATAGGGTTATTGCACATCTTTTTCTAAAGACATTATTAGGATAAAAATATATTCTGAAAAGTAAAACCAGAACTAATTTTTTCAGAATTTGTAGGAGGAATTTGTAGATTGGTTAAGTTGAAGTAATGTGTCCTGCATTGCAAACTTTGCTACTCATCATTAGAATAATCCGGATATAACTCGTGTGCACAGTCAGGGCATATACCATGGCTAAACTGAGCATCTGAATGATCATCAATAAATACCTCTATTTGATGCCAATAGCCAGTATCATCTCTGATCTTTTTGCAATGTGAACAAATTGGCAACATGCCGGAAAGTCTTTGTATTTCACTTTTTGCACTGAGTAACTGCTCTATAAGTCTTTCCTTTTCTTGTTCAGCTTGCACCTGCTCAGTAACATCGTCAATTATGCCATCGTAATATATAATTTCATCTTTGTCATTTTTGATAGTCCAGCTTGTTTCTTTTATGTAGAGGATTGCACCGTCGTATCTTTCCCATTCAGAGATTTTCCCGATTACCGTACCTTTATCCTGAAGTTCATTTAAAAATTCTTTCCTATCATATAGTGCAGGGTGTACTCTATTTAAATCGATTGCCTTAAATGTATCTAAGTCGGGGAATTTTAGCATACTTAACAAAGCGGGGTTAGCCAAGACAATACTCCCATCAGGGCAGCTTCGGTAAATTCCCATAGGAGAGTACTCAAAGATACTTCTGAATTTTTCTTCGCTTTCTTTTACTGCAGTTTCAGCCTCTACCTGTTCGGAAATATCCCAAACATAAGCTCTAACTCCAACTATTTCCTCATTTTCATAAACCAAATCAGAAATAATATGGACGTGGATAAGCTTTCCATTTGCATCGAGTATATGGGTACGAAGATTACCGGGAGTTTTAACACCTTTGACTTTTTCGTTGAAAATGTTTAGCAACTTACTCTGCTCATGTGCTGGTAACATATTTAAAAAAGCTTGTCCAATTATCTGTTCTTTAGGTCTCTTGTATATCGCAGTAAAGTTTTCATTGACGTAGCTGATGATACCATTTAGGTCAGAAATACCCATCGCGATATCAGCATTTTCTATCAGATTGAAATAATAATTAGTCGCATTGTTAAGTTCTTTTTGATATTTTATTCTTTCTCTGATTTCTTTTTCTAATAAAGTGTTTTTTTCTTGAAGCATGATTGATTCCATCACCGCTTCTTTTTCGACATCTTTTCTAAGCAGTAATTCTTGTTGCATATTTGTACGATAATTATGCTCTTTATTTATTAAAACATAAACCGCCATTACAACTATCCATGTAGGCAGCAATTCAGTTGCTAAATACGCTGGAGAATATCCTATCGAAAACATATAAATAAATTGGATAATCGCCGTAGTGATTAAAGAATATAAACCATATCTATATTGAATAATAAAAGGAAATATGGTAGCAGGAACTAATAATATCATGTTTGTTAAACTATTATTATACTTAGAAGGTAATAAGAATTCGACAATAATACATGCTATTGCCACAAGCAATGACAAATATCCGTATATTGGATTTTTACGTAAGATATCATCTATTTTATCTGATAAAAACAATTTTAACCTACTATATACTTTATATATCCAACAAGAGTCTAAATAAACTTAGCATAGGCTTCAATTAAACTCTTTCTAATCAATAGTTTGTATTTACAATTACAATCAAATAATATGCCAGAAACTATCAATAGCCCTTTAAGCAATCTGCTTATAGTAGATGACGAAATAACATTACTTAAAATACTTGAAAGAATGTTCAAAAAGCATTATAATGTCAAGACTGCAGAAAATCCAATGCAAGCACTTGAGCTTTTAGAAAAAGGATTTAAACCAGGAGTCATTTTAAGTGACCAAAAGATGCCCGGCATGAATGGGTCGGAATTTTTAAAACGCAGTATCAAGTATGTTCCGTATGCTACCAGAATTATACTTACAGGGTATTCTAATCCTAAAGATATTATAGCTGCTATCAACGAAGCACAAGCTTTTATGTATCTGACTAAACCAGCAGAAGAAATGGAATTAGTTCAAGCGATAAAAGTTGGGTTTGATACTTTTAAAGCTAAAGTAAATAACTCAAAACTTATAGCGCAATTAAAAGCACAATTAAAAAATCAGAAAGCAGAAACTCTTCCTGCCACAGAAGTTGTAAGTAATACAGATGCTGGTTCGTCATTCCCAATTATTCAAATGCTTAACGGATTTAATACTTTTCAAAAACGATATTACTTTAAAAACAAAACAACATCGCTTATTGAAAATATAAAACTTATGGCAGAAGAGTTAGATCTGAAGCCGGAAAATATCAAGAAAACTGTACTGTCTGCAATGCTGTTCCCAGCTTTAGGTTATAACATGCCTGCAAAATTTCATTTAGTAGGGCCGCAAGACTTATTAAATCCAAAGGAGAGGGATGAGTTTATATCTTACTACAAGTCATCCTTAAACTCTCTACTTCAGATACCCGGTCTCAAACCCTATGTGCAAGTTTTAGCACAATTATGGGAACACAATGACGGCTCCGGTTGGCCTAATAATTTGTCCGGTAAGGAAATATCGAAAGAAGCCCAGATTATTACTATTATAAATACTTACTTCAACAGTGTATTTAGATTGCCATATAGTAAGTACCCCCAATTTTTAACTTCAGAGAAGTTAGTACAATCACCTGCTGAAACTAAAGAGCGTCATGATGAAACTATCAAAACTTTCTTCCGAAATGCAAAGTGGTATGATTTAGATGTTTTCCAACTATTCCAAGAATTTATCAAAAAGCATCGTTTCAACAATCTGCTACCGGATGGAAAGGAGCTTGTGCTAATCAATTTTGATTGGACTCGAGATGTTTCAGATTACATGGCGAATATGCATGATGCGATTAGCGAGAAGTCTAGGGCTACCGCGACAGGAACTGATAATTTTGGCTCATCTTTCAATGATAGCTCTTCTGCTCCTGTTGAAAAGGAAATCTCTGTAGAAGAACTTAAGCTGGGCATGCTAGTTAATCAAACTCTTGCTACTAAAGAAGGTATGGTGATTTGCAGACCGGATACCAGAATTACCCCGACACTTTTGGATAAAATATCTCAACTTAATAAATCAAATATGCTTCGGACTGATGTCATTATGGTAACTATAGAGCCGGAGCAATAGCAATGCAATATAAATGTGCTCTAATTGCGGTCAAAGATATGGAAAAATCTGTAAGGTTTTATAGAGACTTACTTTCTCAGGAGATAGAATTTGATTTTGGTGAAAATGTAGCGTTTAAAGGTGGCTTTGCTTTGCATCTATCTTCTCACTTCGAATCTCTAATTAGTCTACCTGTTAAAAGAAAGTGCAACTCTTTTGAATTATATTTTGAAGACGACAATTTAGAAATAGTCAGAGACAGATTGGTTGAACAATCCTGCCATTTAGTGAATGACATCTGCGAGCAGCCCTGGCGACAAAAAGTTTTGCGAGTTTATGATCCTGACGAAAATATAGTCGAAATTGGGGAAACTATGCAACATCTATGCTTCCGATTGCATACGGAACAATTAAGCAATGAAGAAATATCAGAGATTAGCAATATGCCTTTAGAATTTGTAAAGTATGCAATAACATCTTATAAATATTAAATATTTGAATTATCTACAGTAATTGGTAAAAATGTAGGCTATTATTTAGGTATATATCATTAAATATCTATAGTGTAAAAAAAGTAATATATAATTTATATATGCTTCTTCTCTCAAATGCTCTATTCTCGTGTAATATCAGCTATTTACCTAAACACCATACAATGTTAGATAATTTCCATTATAAATAAATCACTATATATAGCTTGCAAAATGGATATTTTTTATTATTTTGTAATCTCAATTCAGTAGTTATAACTAAGCTATGAATTTATACGTTATATATATTGTTGTTTTTTAATATTCAAGGGTACGTTATGAAACGTTTTCTATTATTATTCGCTATTACGTTAAGCTTTTGGGCTGTTTCAGAAGCTCAAACTATCGTAAGTACAGAACCTTCTAATCGTAATGTAGTATTAGAAGAATACACAGGTATTTATTGCGGTTATTGCCCAGATGGACATAGAATTGCTAATGCTATAGAGAAAGCTAACGAAGGTCGTGTGTTTCCTATAAACATACACACTACTAGTGATTTTTCTACTCCACAAATGGCTTCTCATCCAGACTTTAGAACTACTCAAGGTGATGAGCTTTCACAACCTTCAGGTGTCTCATCCTACCCGTCAGGCTCTATTAACCGTTCTACTACTCCTTGGGTAATGAGTAGAAGTGCATGGGAATCTAAGGTAAACAGCATTTTGCCTCAAGCATCACCGGTAAATATTGGTGTTGAAGCAGTGGTAAATCCTGCTACTCGCGAACTTACAGTGAAAGTAGAATACTACTACACTGCAGATGAAGAGAATCCAACAAATAAACTTACTGTCGTACTAAATCAGAATGAAATAATAGGCTATCAAGCAAGTGCATCTACTAATCCTGACTTTGTTACTGCTGATGGACTTTATAGACACCAGCACGCTTTTAGAATGGCTCTTACAGAATCTGTTTGGGGTGATGTAATCCCTGTTACTACTGCAGGAACATTTAAAGAAAAAATTTATACAGTTATTTTGCCGGAAACAATTAAAAATATTCCTGTAGATATTACTGAATTAGAAGTGGTAGCTTTTATTGCTCCTGAGAAAGCTAATATTATTACTGCTGCAGGTGCTAAAGTAGATATCCCTGCAGAAAATAAAGTAATGTTGGCATTGGAAGATCAGACAGTACTACCTACAGACTGGTTTTTTGATACTTTCAATCCTGTTGTGAAAGTTACTAATGAATTTGATACAGAAGTTACTCAGTTTGATGTAATTGTATCTGTAAATGGTACTGATTATACTGAAACTTTCACAGGTAGTTTGGCTAAAGGTGCTTCTACAGTAGTAGACTTTGGTGATTTAGATGCTTCTGTGTTTACAGGAAACTATACTGTTAGTATTTCTGGTTTTGATAACATTAATAATACTGATGTGACCGGACATCTAATAGTAGATTGGACAAAAAATGACAACTCATCTGGTTTTAGTGGTATGCGTTTTAATAGAAATGCTTTTTCTAAAGCAGATTTTAGTTTTGAAGGTAAACTAAATAATGTAGGTTTGGATTTTTCAGAAAATCCTAAATTCCAAATTGCTTCAGGTGTAACAGGTGCTAATAATACTTCTACTGCAGTGTTATTTTACTTACATGGGTCTTGGGGTAATGCAGGCAAACCTGCAAATCTAATTTTTGGAGAAGCTAATTTGTCAGTATTAACTGATGCTACAATCTCATATTCTTATGCATATTCAGATGGCACATTCGGTGGTACTGCTCCTACAATTAAAGTCTTAGCTTCTGACAACGATGGTGACACTTGGATGGAAGTGAATAGTATTGTTGCTACACAAACTAATATTGGTTCAAACAGTGCATTATATATTCCTGCTGCTTCTTCAGAATATCTTAAAGAAACAGTAGACCTAAAAGATTATGTTGGCAAAAATGTTCTTCTTAAATTGTCAGTTATTCCTGGCACTAGTGGTAATGCATGCTGGATAGACGAAGTTAGTATAGACGGTACTTATGGTAATGTTGGTACTGTTTCTGTAGATACAAAACAAGTAAACTTTGGTACTATTACAGTTAGTACTTACGAAGAGAAAGAAGTGACAGTTTCAAACGCCGGAACAGGCGACTTAACTATTTCTTCTATACTTATCAAAGAAGATGATGATAGTGTATTTGAACTAGTGGATGTTGAAAATGGAATTACTCTTGCTGCTGGCGCATCTACAAAAATTAAAATAAAATTCACTCCTAAAATTGAAGATTTGTACTTAGCTGAATTGGTAATTAACACTAATGATCCTGAAAAACCGGTTTCTACAGTTTCTTTAGTAGGCGAAGGTGAAGGTAACTCAGTAGCTGATGAGTTTATCTCTAATTCTACTTTGAAAATTATGCCAAACCCAGTAGCGACTACTGCTTCTTTGGTTTATAACTTTACTGGTACAAACGTAACAGCTGTAGATTATACTCTTGCAGACGTTACAGGTAAAACTGTTGCAAATCTTGGTTCTGCTATGATTTCTGCAGGTGAAAATAATTTGAAATTTGATGTTTCTAACTTATCTGCAGGTAAATACTTCTTAGTAATTACTGCAAATAATTCTGCTGTTCAACAGGTTCCTGTTGTTGTAGAAAAATAGAACTCTTTTTTCTGAATTTTGTAAAAAACCGAGCTTCTTCACATTGAAGTTCGGTTTTTTGCTTTAGTAGTCCCACTATATGTACTATATCACCCATTTGCTACGCTGAAGAAAGCCTTTATTCTAATTAGGTAACTAATTGCATTATGATAGCTTAAACTACTCTGAGAGACTGCGAAAAGCAAATAACGCTATTTCAATAAAATGCTATTAGATTTATACAATAAATTTCTTAAATTGTTGTATTGAGTTTAATAGTAACACATTCCTTTACTTAAAGGTTAAGCCATGAAAGAGCTTTTGCTTTCCCTATTTCATTATTTCAAAGATATGTTTTTTGAAATTGTCTCCATCAAAGATGGTACTGATGTAGAAGGCACTATAGAAAGCATTAAGAAAGATGTTGGTATTCGCGGTGCAAATGTTTGGATTTTAGTAAGTTCTGCCATGTTGGCATCTATCGGCTTAGATATTTCTTCAAGTGCTGTTATTATCGGTGCGATGCTTATCTCTCCACTTATGGCTCCGATACTTGGCATCGGACTCAGCATTGGTATAAGTGACAGAAATTTTTTGACAGATTCTTTAAAGAATTTTGGAATTGCTGTTTTTGTTTCATTGGCTACCAGTTGGCTATACTTTTTACTTACTCCACTGGGGCAGCCTACTGCTGAAATGCTTTCGAGGACGCGCCCAACCTTGCTCGATGTAGGCGTAGCCATTTTTGGTGGTGTTGCAGGTATCGTGGCTAACTCGCGTAAATATAAAACTAATGCAATACCGGGCGTAGCGATAGCTACAGCTTTGATGCCTCCGCTTTGCACTGCCGGCTATGGCTTAGCCAGCGGAGACGGCACATTCTTTTGGGGAGCATTCTACTTGTTCTTTATAAACGCTGTATTTATAGCATTATCTACTTACGCAATAGTAAGATTTTTAAGTTTTCCCTTGGTAGAGTTCGTCGATACAAAAGTCAAAAGGAAAATGCAAAGCTGGATTGCAATATTTGCAACAATCGTAATAGTTCCATCAGGATATATCTTCTATCATGTAATATTAGAAGCTAAACGCAAAAAAGATACAACAGAATTTGTAATTAATAGGTTTAATACTACACAGTATGAAGCAATAAAATGGGAATTTATAGAAGGTGACAGTACTACTACATTAAAGCTGTATGCCATAGGCGAACCGATACCCAAAGATAGCATTTCTGCTTTAGAAAAGGCTCTTTCGCAGTACGGCTTAGAAGAAATAAAGCTGAGTTTAGTACAGATGAACGTACCTGAAAGTCAAAGAGAAGAAATAAAACAAGAGGCTATGGCAGCTGCCGCAATGGACGTAATGAAGAAGATAGAAATGACCAAAGAAGTCTACGACGCAAAAGATAGACAAATAGATTCTTTGAAAACTTATATACATTCCGTATCTTTGGATTCTGGTACAGTTACTCAACTCAAAAAAGAGTCAAGAGCTATCTATCCTGAGATAAGTAGCATATCCTTTGGGCTGGTAGACGAATACGTTGATAGCCTGGGACATTCAATTATACCGGTAGCGCTCATTGAAATTGAAAAAACAAGAAGTAAAGACAAACAAACAATAGTCTCAAGGTACACTGATTACTTCAGAGTGAGAATGGGAAGAGATAGTGTAAGAGTCTTTTTCAAATAATAATTCAAATTATTTTGAAATTTTATTTGCATAAGTTTGAAATGCTCCTTATATTTGTACTCCTAATTGAGACGAGAAATAAAGGGATGTGGCCAAGTGGTTAAGGCACCGGTTTTTGGGTCCGGCACTCGCAGGTTCGAGTCCTGCCATCCCTGCTTTTTTTTATTTATACATTAAAATGCGAATAAATAAAAAATGCCAGAATTTAAAGTAGCTAGTGGCAGATCAAGTCAGTCATTAGCAGAAAAAGTAGCGACTCATCTAGGTATTAAGTTAGCCAAAACATCAATTCGAAACTTCTCCGACGGCGAAATCTGGGTTAAATACGAAGAGAATGTTAGAGGCGTTGATTTGTTTATAGTGCAATCAACATTCGCTCCATCTGATAATATCATGGAGCTTTTAATGCTTATAGATGCAGCAAAAAGAGCGTCCGCCAGTAGAGTTACTGCAGTGATTCCTTATTTCGGATACTCTAGACAAGACAGAAAAGATCAGCCACGCGTGGCACTAACTGCTAAATTAGTAGCAAACTTGTTAGAGCGTGCCGGAGCTGACAGAGTTATTACTGTTGATTTGCATGCATCGCAAATTCAAGGGTATTTTGATATTCCGATGGATCATTTGTATGCGTCGCCAGTGATGATTCGCAGAGTTAAAAAGATTGAAGGTTTAAGTCCTTTAGCTGTTGGTGCCCCTGATGTGGGTGGTGCTAAAACTGCAAGGTCTTACGCTAATAAACTTGGTGCTGATTTAGTACTAGTAGATAAAAGAAGACCAGAGCACAATGTCGCAGAGATTATGCATATAATTGGTGACTGCGAAGATAAAAATGTGCTTATTGTTGATGATATGATAGATACCGGGACAACTTTTGTAAAATGTGCCGAAGCTTTAAAAGCTAAAGGAGCAAAAAGGGTTCTCGGTCTTTGTGTGCATCCGGTGTTTTCCGGTCAGGCTCTTGATAAAATCGAAGCTTCAGAAGCTGTGGAGAAAGTATTTGTTACAGATACTATACCACTAAAGAGACAGTCTAATGTTATAGAAGTTGTCTCAGTTGCTGAGCTTTTAGCAGAAGCTATAATACGTACACATGATAATAGGTCTATCAGTTCTTTATTTGAAATTGAAAGATAAAATAATTTAATAAGCTATATTCTGAAGGGTGTTGCTATGAAAGAGGTAGCATTAAAGGTTCAAAAGAGAGATCCAGGTAAGAAAGAAACTAAACAAGTAAGAAATTCCGGTTTAATCCCGGGAATCTGCTATTCTAATGCAAATGAACCAATCGCAATTGCTGCAAAGCCTTTGGATATGCGTTCTGTTGTATTTACTCCTTATACTAAAAAAGTATGTTTGGAAATTGAAGGTGGTCAAAAATTTGACTGCGTAATTAAAGAAGTTACTTTCGATCCTATTTCTGACGAAATCAAACATTTTGATTTGCAGATATTAGAAGAAAATACTCCTATAACAGTAAACGTACCATTCATGCTTATGAATCAAGCTGCGGGTGTTCGTGCTGGTGGTGTGATGCAACACGTGTTGCGTAAATGCCCTATTACTTGCTTGCCTAAAGATTTACCGAGTGCAGTTGAAGTTGATGTAAAAAATCTTCAAATCGGTAAATCAATTCACGTTAAAGACATTGCTCCTGGCAATGTTAAGTTTGGGGTTCCTAATCATACTATTATTTGCTCAGTTGCAGCTTCTAGAGCTTCACGTTCTGCTGCAGATGGTGGTGTTGAAGAAGATTAATTCCTAAAAAGAATGTTAAAACAAAAAAAAGCTGCTTAGTTATGAGCAGCTTTTTTGCTATTAGTATACATTGTCTAAAATATTAGCGGGTTCTTTTTCTTTATTACACAAAATAACAGATAACCGGTACCCAATGTTATAAATGCTATAGACATTCCCTCTAAAAAACCCATAGAGAAATCAGACACTCTTCCATCCAAAGTTCTGCTGATTAAAAGAGTTATATTTCCAATTCCAAAAATTGAAGTAAAAAGTAAGCCTCTTTTGTTTGGTTTTGCTTTTTGTGTCATAATAATACTACCAATATAATGATAACTATTTTGTGATATAATATACGTAAATAATATTTAGAGTTGCTATATTTTGCTAAAGAACTAAAGACTCTTTATATTGACTTTTATCTAACATAAAAATAGCTTATTTTGCGATATTGGATAATTAGTAAATTATATTATTGTTGCGAGGTATTATGTTAGTTTCGACAATTAATCCTGATAAACCTCTTACTTTAGGCATACTTGGTGGCGGGCAACTTGCAAAGATGCTTGCTCTGGATGCTTATCGTATGGGGATAAATGTTTCTATTATTGAAAATGATGCGGACACTCCTGCCGGAGATATGACAAAACTTGACTTCCCGGGTGGGTGGTTAGTCAGAGATAATTTAGATGAGTTTATTGCCACGGCTGATATTATAACTTTAGAAAATGAATTTATCGATCCTGAGATTTTAGATTATGTTCAATCTAAAAGACCTGTATTTCCTGCTCCCGATACCATGAGACTTGTCCAAGATAAATTTATTCAAAAGCAAACATTCCAAAATGCCAAGATTCCTGTGCCGAAGTTTGACGAAATTAACAGCGTAGAGGAAGCTAAAGCTTTTGGCAAAGCAAATGGCTATCCATTTGTAATTAAAGCAAGAAAGTACGGCTATGACGGATATGGAAATGCTACCGTCTTTTCAGATGAAGATGTGGATGCTTCATGGAATAGATTTAACGGAGAAAATAAAGATAGACCTCTTATGGCAGAAAAATTTGTCAATTTTACTAAAGAGCTTGCTGTTATTGTTGCTAGAAACCAATCAGGTCAGACAGAAGTTTATCCTTGTGTTGAGACAATACAATACAAACATATATGCCATGCCGTTATAGCAGAAGCAGAAATAGAGGATTCTCTGAAAATCAAGTCTAGAGAAATGGCATTAAAAGCTGTAGAATCAATTAATGGAATTGGAGTGTTTGGCGTTGAACTGTTTCTTACTAAGGACAATGATATATTAATCAATGAAATAGCTCCTCGTCCTCACAACTCAGGTCACTATACTATAGAAGGTTGTTACACCTCCCAGTTTGAAAATGGTATACGTGCAGTGTGTAATCTTCCTTTGGGCTCTTCCAAATTGGTTGCAGGTGGTGCGGCTATGGTTAATCTATTAGGAGAGAGAGATGGAGTAGGAGTTCCGGAAAGTGTAATTGATCTTTTAAGGCATAAAAATGTATGGCTTCATCTTTACAATAAAAAACAATGCCGAAACGGCAGAAAAATGGGACATGTTACAGCCATAGCAAGCACTCCGTCAGAAGCTCATAAAATAGCAGATTCTGCTGCTCAAGCTATTAAATGGTAAGGGAGTGAAACCTCATGTTCAATAAGTAATTACGTATCTCATTTTACAGCGCAAGCGACTCTTATCTATTGCTCTATAGTCTTTTACAGTACTCTTGATAACATCTAATGACAAATCAGGATATTTTATAGGAAATAAATTAGGCAAAAAAAGAGACTTCACTTTTTGGGTGAAGTCTCTTATTAAATAGTAACTTTAGACATCATATTTATTTTGCTAAAGCGATTGAGCGACGCTCGCGAATAACTGCGACTTTGATTTGTCCCGGATATTCCATTTCGTGCTCGATTCTTTTAGCTATTTCGCTAGCCATATCATCTGCGATTTGGTCAGTCACTTTTTCAGGTTCAACAATAACTCTGATTTCACGACCAGCCTGGATAGCAAATGTTTTCTGAACACCTTCGAATTCATTAGCAAGAGATTCGAGTTTTTCAAGTCTCTTAATGTAATTTTCCAAAGATTCACGTCTTGCACCGGGGCGAGCACCTGAGATACTATCTGCAGCCTGAACAAGCACAGCGTATGGAGATTCCATTTCAATATCTTCGTGGTGAGCACCAACGGCGTTACAAACGATTTTATTTTCTTTGTTTTTCTTACAAAGTTCCATACCGATAAGAGCGTGAGGGCCATCAGTATCTTTGTCAACGCATTTACCAATATCGTGCAATAAGCCTGCTCGTTTAGCCAAAGCAGAGTCTAATCCCAGCTCAGCAGCCATAATGCCACAAAGGTAAGCCACTTCGATGGAGTGACTAAGCAAGTTTTGTCCGTAACTTGAGCGATATTTCATCTTACCGATATACTTCATCAGGCCTTGTCGCATACCATGCACGCCAAGCTCAATAAGGGCATTTTCGCCAATGCGGTAGATTTCTTCTTCAAGTTCTTTTTGAGTTTTACCCACCACTTCTTCAATTCTTGAAGGGTGAATCCTGCCGTCAAGCATAAGTTTTTCGAGAGCTTTTTTAGCAACCTCTCTTCTAAACGGATCGAAACCGGAAATAACTACCGCTTCAGGGGTGTCATCGATAATAAGATCAATGCCTGTAGCAGCTTCGAAGGCACGAATGTTTCTACCTTCTCTACCGATAATACGACCTTTCATTTCGTCGCTGTCTAGACTAACTACAGAAACAGTAGTTTCGACAGAGTGGTCGGAAGCAGTCCTTTGGATAGCTTGCACGATAATAGATTGAGATTCTCGTTGAGCAGTGATTTTAGCTTCTTCACGGATTTGATTGATAGTCGACGCAGCTTCAGTTTTAGCTTCGTTAACAAAGTTTTCAATCAATTGTTTTTTGGCTTCTTCTCTAGTAAGTCCGGCAATTTTTTCAAGTTTGGCGTTTTGCTGTTCGACAAACTTGTCAGCTTCCTTGAATTTTTCATCCAATTTAGCTTCTCTTTTTTTGAGATCTTCTTCAAAACCTTGTAAGTTAATCTCTTTTTTCTGAATCACATCAAGCTTGTTGTCAACACCATCTTCTCTTTTTTGAAGGTGGTCTTCTTTTTTACTAAACTTTTCAAGTCTTTTCTGTGATTCTCTTTCAAATTCCATTTTCTTTTTATGCCACTCTTCTTTAACCTCAAGAAGTCTTTCCTTTTTAAGGTTTTCGGCATCTTTTTCGGACTGTTTGAGCAAGTCAGCCGCCTTCTTATCTAAATCAGCAAGTTTAACAGTAATCTGTTTCTTGCCAAATATATAAGAAAGAGCGAACCCGCCGATAGCTATCACTACACTAATGATCAGATATATCTGTTCACTCATCGGTCAATTACTCCTATACACTAAAGTATCGAAAAATCATTAGCGGCAAAAAAAAACCGCATAATTTTGATTGTCTTATATCCACGAGAGTAAAAAGAACTCTCTAGACACAGTGGGTAAAAGCCTAATTATCTCTATAATCCACCGACCCTCTGCAAATAGCTATACACCTTGGCTATAAGCAGCTGATTACATACCGAAGTATGATGTGGCCCGCTATCAATAAATAGAGTCTAATTCCCTTTAAAAAAATGTTAGTTCTTTATTCGTGTGACAATGACAAAATTATGCGGCACATAAATTTATTTGAAAGAACAAGTCTTGCATTCATTGTAGGATGAAATACTTTCTGCATATAAGATAACAAAGTTTTTTTATATAAGTCAAGTAAAAAAATTATAAATCTATGGAATTATCTAATTTCTCTGACATCATGTTTAATTGATCTATCAAATATTGAGTATCAATATCTTTTTGTTTCTCATTTTGCTGATTCTGTCCAGCTATGTTTAACGCCGCTAATACAGATACCGTATTAAATGGCAAAGACCTATGCTTTTGCTCCATTTCAGTTACTTGTTTATCAACTAACTTTGCTGAATTTAGAATCAATTGCTCGTCTTCTCCGACTAAAGAGAAGTGCTTGCCACCTATCACTACATCTATTGTTTTTGCCATTATCTATATTGTCTGAGTAAAGAACTAAAAAAATAAACTATATTTCAACTTTTAGGCTAAACTATGTAAATATAGCCTAATATACTATAAAAACCAAAGAAAAAATTATGTAAGTATCTTTATACTATAAAGACTGTTTAAAGTAAAGAAAATTTTATAATATATCAATATAACATACTATCTATTTTATCTATATATTTATCTATATCGGATTTGATAGAGTCTCTTTCTGCTTCAAAAGCTATATTGCGTTGCTCCGCATCGCCTAATTGTTGCTCCAGTATTCGTATTTGGTCATATCTGGTTCGAATTAAGGACTCTAAATTTTCATTTTGTTCCTGTATCTTTTCGTTTAGGCTTCTTTGAGTCTTCATTTGATTCTTCAAATCTTCTATTTCTTTTTCTAACTTAGTTACGTATTCGCCACGTCTGAATAATTTCTCTTTCTCTTTTTCCAACTCGTTATACCTGAAACGGATATTTTGATTTATTTCTTCTAAACCTAATATCTTCTGATTCAGCTGCTGGTTTTTGCCTTCTGACTTTTCATATTTATAAGATATACCTTTCAAATCACTAAGCTCAGATTCGATTGATAATTTCTCTTTTGCTGTTGTTTCAATTTTAGAAAATAACTCTTTTTTCTCTGATTCTAAAGAGCTGAGATTTTGTTTTTGCATCTCGTTGAGCTCAGTCAAAGCAATCAGTTTATTTTCAAGACTTGCTTTACTCTCATCTGCCAGTTTCAAACGTCCTTCCAGCTTAGATATCTCTTGCTCTAACTCTTCGCTATATGTTTCCTTTGATTTTAAAGCAGTATTTGCTTCTTCAAGTTTGCATACTAAATTAGAATAATGACTTTGGGATTCTTCCACAGATTTTTCAAGATTAGCTTTATCTAATTGCAGTGAAGTATTTTCATTAGTTATATCTGATATCTCTTTTGCCAACCCTGCTGCACGCTGTGTCACAGCTTGCAATTCGGTGTTTAGGGTACTTAGGGAGCTTTCTAGCTCTACTTGTTTTGCTTTTTGGATTTCTAATTTAAGAGCAAGGTCATCTTTTTCCAATCTGGTAGCGTCAAAGCTTGCATTGGTTCTATTCAGTTCGTTAACTACATCTTCCTTAGTCGCATACATTTGGAATAACTCTTCTTGCTTTTCGTTTAGCTCACTACGAAGATGTGTTATAGTACCTATACTTTTTTGGTGGTCTATCTGCAAATTATCTAAAGAGTCTTTAAGGTTGCTATTCTCAGTTTTAACAAGAATGATATGGTCTCTTAAAGCTTCTCTTTCTTCGCGTATTTCGTCGTATTCTAATTCCAACTCCTGAATGCGTGCAAGTAATTCTTCTTTTTCTCCGGCAAATAGTTCAAGCTCTTCTTGCCTTGAATTTAATCTATTTTTAAGCTCTTCTAACTGACTTTTAGTGATATTCGCATTATCCGCTATAGAGGCTAACTTGGCTGAAGCTGCAGAGTAAGCTTCTTCCATATCTTCATAGCGTGTCTCAAGTAACTCTTTCTCCATGCCCAGCACCGCTAAAGTTCCGGCAAGTGAGTTATTTGTATTTACATATTTTCTAACATCTGCTTGTTCTTTTTTAAGATCTCGTTTTATTTGGTCTCGTTCGTTCTTGACTGCTCTCAACTGATTATTAGCAGATTCGTTTATTTCTCTAAGATCAGAGATTGT
Source organism: Chlorobiota bacterium (assembly GCA_041596515.1). GTDB lineage: Bacteria > Bacteroidota > Ignavibacteria > Kapaibacteriales > UBA2268 > JBFHIJ01. The sequence continues at coordinate 552 of JBFHIJ010000059.1, read as the reverse complement.
TTTAGTCTTTTCTTCTAAATCAGTTTGAACTGATAGAAGATTAGAGTCTAAGGATGCTTTTTTTCTAGCAAGTTCATCAAGCTTAGCCGCAAAAACTTCATTATATACTTCACTATCATTGAGTTCGGTTTCAAGTTTAGTTATTTTAGCTTCAAGTTCGGCTTTTCTCTCACTGTGACTTAGCAGATAATCTTCCAGCTGTTCTTTTTGGAGTAACAAAGCAGAGAGTTTTTCCTCGAAATTAGCATTGTGATTAGAACTAATTTCCAAATCTCGCTGAAGCTTGATAATATTAGTTTCTAATAGAGCTTTTGCTTTCTCTGTCTCATCGAGTTTAGCAGCAAATACTTCATTATATACTTCACTATCATTGAGTTCTGTTTCAAGTTTAGTTATTTTAGCTTCAAGTTCGGCTTTTTTCTCTCGGTGACTCAGCAGATAATCTTCCAGCTGTTCTTTTTGGAGTAACAAAGCAGAGAGTTTTTCCTCGAAATTAGCATTGTGATTAGAACTAATTTCCAAATCTCGCTGAAGCTTGATAATATTAGTTTC
>JBFHIJ010000058.1:0-19238 GCA_041596515.1 Chlorobiota bacterium | reverse complement strand
TAAAAAATACAAGTATTATGCTATGAATAATAATAATAATTCTCCTTTAATATTAATTGTTGATGATGTACCAAAAAATATTCAAGTAGTTGGTAATATACTAAGAGAAGAAGGTTATAGAATCGCTTATGCACTAGATGGTAATACTGCTTTGGAATTAGTTAATAATAACAATTTCGATTTAATTCTTTTAGATGTAATGATGCCTGAGATGGATGGGTTCACTCTCTGCTCTAAAATCAAAGAAATTGATAGTTACAAGGATATTCCAGTTATTTTTCTAACTGCAAAAAATGATCATGCAAGCTTACTTAAGGGCTTTGAGATAGGTGGGGTAGACTATGTAACTAAACCTTTTAGAGCCAGAGAGCTACTTGTCCGAGTCAATACGCATGTGAGAAACAAAACAGAACATCAGATGTTAATAGAATCTGTTTCTGAGTATCAAAACATGAGTGAAAAGAAAGATAAATTCTTTTCTATTATTGCTCATGACATGAGAAATCCACTTGCAGCATTCAAGTCTATTGCAGAGCTTTTGGACAAATCATTTGATGAGATGACAAGAGAAGATATCCGTAGTTATATAGCTACTATAAGTGAAAGTGCAGATAGATTATATGATTTGTTCCAAAATCTTATGAGTTGGTCGCGTTCTAAAACTAATTCTATAGTCTATAGCCCTCAGATTATTAGTTTAGATTTTGTGATTACTAACGTAATTGATTTAATACAAATAAGTGCTGAAAAGAAAAATATCGACATTTATACAAATTATGATCAGTTGATAGAGTTTTATGCTGATGTAAATATGCTTGCTACAGTTTTAAGAAACCTTATCAGTAATGCAATTAAGTTTACAAATCCAAATGGATTAATAGAAATCGATGTAAAGAAGGAAAATGATGATTTGCATTTTATTGTAAAAGACAATGGAGTCGGTATTCCCCAAGATAAGATTGGTAAACTATTTGATTATCACGAAACTAAATCAACTATAGGTACATCAGGTGAAAAAGGTACAGGATTAGGTCTTTTACTTTGCGAAGAGTTTGTTTCAAAACATAATGGTAAAATATGGGCTGAAAGTCAGCTTGGAAAGGGTACACAATTTCATTTCATAATACCAAAATGCGATGAGATGTAATATGTCTTTCTTTAAAAATATACCTCTACATATAAAAATATTAATAGCTCTGGTAATAGGCACACTATGGGGGGCCTTTTTTAAAGTTGATAATGAAGTTTATGTAGTAAAGTCATTAGAGGATAATAAGACAGTTGAAATTATCATTTCTGACTGGGAACAAATTACATTTACCGGTTCTAATGATACATTTGGTATAGATGAAGCTACGGATTGTTATAGGGCTTTATCAACTAAGCTTCCACAAAAGATAATTGTAGATTATAAAGACGGAAGTCAACAAAACTATGCAATCGCGGCAGTGTCTAAGCAATCAACTTTTGCAACTGTTTTTAGGCCTTTGGGTACGTTGTTTATAAAGTTATTGAGCTTTTTAGCTATCCCACTGGTTATTGCATCATTGATTGTAGGTGCAGCCAGTCTTGATAGCATTAAAAAATTAGGTAGGATAGGGGGTAAAACATTTTTAATTTATATTGCTACTACTACCATTGCAATTACTCTTGGTTTGTCATTAGCTAATATAATTGCCCCTGGGAATCGTATGTCTGATGACATCAAATCAAATATGCTAAATTCTATAAAAACAGAAAAGCCAAGCAATATAGCTCAAGAGATGGAAATTGATTTGCTAGACTTTATAGTTGACATTGTACCCAAAAATCCTTTCAAAGCTATGTCTAGTGGTAATATGCTGCAAATTGTATTCTTTTCTGTTATGTTTGGTATAACTCTGACGTTTATCGAAAAAGATAAATCAAAACCGGTAATAGACTTTTTCACAGGCGTATCCGAAACGATGATAAAAATGGTTGATTTTATTATGATTTTAGCGCCTTATGGAGTATTTGCATTAATAGCCGCAACTATTGCTGATTTTGGATTTGAAATAGTATCTACTTTGATATGGTATATACTTACCGTTGTGATTGGTTTATTTTTACAAAATGCTATTGTGTACGCATCTCTGGTCAAGTTTATTGGAAAGTTTTCTGTAAAACGATTTTTTAAAGAAATTAGAAATGCTCAAGCAATAGGATTTAGTACTAGCTCTTCAGCTGCAACTTTACCTGTTACCTTCGAATGTGTTGAAAGAATGGGAGTCAGTAAGCAAATATCAGGTTTTGTATTGCCGCTCGGTGCTACAATTAACATGGATGGTACTGCTTTATACCAAGGTGTTGCGACCGTATTTATTGCTCAGATGTTTGGGTTAGATCTTAGTATTACCGAACAGCTAACCGTAGTGCTAACTGCCGTGTTAGCTTCGATTGGTACAGCACCGGTGCCCGGAGTAGGAATAATTATGTTAGTTATGATTTTACAATCTGTAAATATACCGGCAGAAGGAATAGCACTTATAATGGGTGTAGATAGGATATTAGATATGCTTCGCACTACAACAAATGTGGGAGGAGATGCTGCGGTTGCAGTATCAGTATTTGGCATTGAAAGTAGAAAGTTAGCTAAATAGTTCCACATTCTAGACTATAATGAATATTTTAAATAAGCCGATGATAAATCAACGGCTTATTTTATAAAGTTATATAACTATATTTCAATCAAAAATTACTTTCATTCAAACTTGATGGTATTTTTACAACCGCATTGTCAATAAGTCTAGTTTTGCCAAGATATACCGCGAGTAGTAAGACGATTTTATCTCCTGCCAAAAACTCATCAGGTTCGTCAAGAGTTTCTGCATCTGCTGCAGCAACATAATCTATTTGGAACTGTTGTTTTGCTCTGATAGTCTTAATCATTATAGAATTAATTATTTTTCGTTGTCTTTCACCTTTACCTATAGCTACTTTTGCTTCTTCTAATGCATGGAATAGGGAAGAGGCTATTGCTCTAGACTCTTTGCTTAGATATGTATTTCTTGACGACATAGCTAAACCGTCAGATTCTCTGATGGTTGGAGCTATGATAATCTCAACAGGAAAATTTAAATCTTTTACTAATCTCTTTATTAGCAAAGTCTGCTGAAAATCCTTTTGACCAAAAATAGTAATATTTGCCAGCGTAGCATTCAATAGTTTAGCAACTATAGTAGCTACGCCTGAGAAATGTGTAGGACGCTTTACGCCTTCAAATTTATCAGTAACACCTCTTACTAAAATAGTACTGTTATATCCAATAGGGTACATTTCCAGTTCGTCAGGACAGAATAATATGTCCGCACCGGCTTCCTCAGCCTTTTTAAAATCACTTTGATAATCACGTGGATATTTCTCCAAATCTTCGTTAGGAGCAAATTGGGTAGGATTTACAAACAGTGTAGTAATTACAATATCTGCGTGCTTTTTTGCTTCTTTGATAAGGCTTATGTGACCTTCGTGTAAATATCCCATAGTAGGCACAACCGCTATTTTCTTACCATCAACTTTTTGCTGATAAGAGAAAAGTTGCATTTCAGCAATTTTATTGATAGCTATCATCACAAATCTCTTGAATAAAGTGTTTCAATATTGTTTTGTATTTGAGTTCCTGCCCTTCCTGCAGTTTTGTCTATAATTTGAGCAATAAATTGTTCAAATCTCGATAAAGGTACTTTTGCAAGGAATTCGACAGAATCAGTATAATAATCTTCAAAAATAATCGAATTTTCTTCAACTAACTTTTTACAAATAGATATATCTTCGTAGTTGCAAAATACTTTAACGGGCTTTATCTTATATACATGCTGAGTTTCACATATTTTAAGCACATCCTCAGCAGAACCTCCGTAAGCCCTAGCCAAACCACCAACACCAAGTTTAGTGCCACCAAAGTACCTAGTAACTACAACAGCGACATCAGACAAATTAAATTTATTAATTGAAAAAAGCATTGGTTTGCCTGCAGAGCCTGAAGGTTCGCCGTCATCAGAGTATCTAAAATCTAAACCCTCTGCTCCTAATCTATAAGAAAAGCAATTATGTGTTGCATCATAAAACTCAGCTCTTTTAGAATCCCAAAATGCCTCAGCTTCTTCTTTCGTCCTAACGTGCTGGGCAGAAGCTATAAACTTTGATCCTTTAATTTTTGTTTCCGTTCTATTATTGTCTGCAATAGTTAAATAAAAATCTCCGACTTGGAGAATATCTGTATTAATCATAATATTTATATCTAATCTGTATTATTGTCAATCATTACTTTTTTGAATCCGCTATTACTTTATTGCAGTATTCAATCATCATTTGAGCAGAGTTATCCCAAGAAAAAGATTTCGCCCATTTCACAGAGCCAGCCGATAATTGTTTATAAAGATCCTTGTTTGTCATTACTTTAATTATTGAATCTGCCAAATCATTTATGTCCCCATATTTATAGAGTAGGCCAGATAAGCCTGGCTTGACAGAATCACGCAAACCGGGTACATTTGCCGATACCGATGGTGTGCCGCAAGCATTTGCTTCTATGTTAGTTATGCCCCAGCCTTCTTTCATAGAGGTATTTACAACTAAATGGGATTGAGATAATAATTCTACTTTCTGTGTTTCAGTTACAAATCCCCAAAATGTAGTTGCTTCTTCAATATTCAGTTTCTTTGCCAAAGTCTTAAGATAATCAATAAAATCACCTTTCCCTACTATTTCGAGCTGAGCATTTGGAATTGTTTTTTTAACGATAGCAAATGCTTCTAAAAGATGGTCTACGCTTTTATATTTTTTTAATCTGCCAAAGTAAGTTATTGTAGGGTTTTCATTCTTTACAGTAATTTTCATGGGGAACTGCTTATGTTCTATGGCATTAGGAATAATAACAAAATTCTTATTGTCAAAACCTCTTTCTATAAATTCTGACAAAGTACTTTCTGAAACAACAGCAAAAGGAGTTTTACTATAAACTTTGTCAACAAATTTTTCTGCCATAAATACATAAGAAGCAGACAAAAAATTAGTTTCTCTAAAAATGCTTTTTCCAAAAAAGTGATGACTAATGGCGATTAAAGGTTCTTTTACAAATTGAGGAGTATAAAAAGGAATCTTATTAATATCGTCTATAACGATATCATAATGATTCGCTGCACTTAAGCGCTGGTATTCTTTTTTTACTATGTAATTGAATACAGATCTATTGCCTTTTCTTATTACTTTAATGCCGTCAATTATCTCTTCTGAGGGAAACCCGGGCACATCACAGCATAATAAAGTTACTTCGTGTCCCTGACTGACTATCCTTTTAAATATTTCGTGCATGTGCACTTCTGCTCCACCACCAAAAGGGTTTTTTATATCTTGCCAATTGATCAATAATATCTTCATCTCTTTTGTGCCATTAAATCAATAAAGACAAATATAATAAAAATTGTCTTCTTTTATGGCATACCTATTGCAATTCTTGACCCAGTGGTAAGACAATAATACTAAATGGGGGAATAATCATGCTTATGGCAGAAAGCAATATAAAGAAAAAATGCAGACGGTGGCTAAAATTGTCAAATATAACAGTATTAGCCATGTTTACCTTAGTTGCTATTATCATGAGTTCTTGTGCTCCTATGACCAGTGTGAGAAATGGTCTAGAAAGTCAATCATATTTGAGAGATAAAATTACCGGTAATAATATGGACTTACCGGAAGAAAATATAACAGAGCAGAAACAAAATGATAAAGACGCTCAGATGTCTAAAATCGCTGAATTTGAAAAGAAACTAATTGCAAGCAAACAGACACCAAAAGCCAAAACGATAGAGTCTAACAAGACTACAAATATCATTCTTGCTGATTCGAATCCTAATGAAGCTACACAAGTCGCTATGGCTGGAGTTCCTTCTAAAGATGACTTACAAGATGAAAGTATTGATGGCAATAGCAGAAAACTATTAACTTTCAAAGAGCAGTTTAATGGCTTAGAAAACAAACACGACAAACTTAAAACAAAAGTTGATCAGATTGAAGAAGAACTAAAATTTCTTAGGGGGCAGGTTATTGCCCTTAACAGTAGAAAAGAAACGTTCATAGCTAAGGATGAAAAACCATCAGAAAGAAAAAAGAATAAAACTAATAATATTATACATTCTGATGAAAATATAGAAGATTCAAAAGTTAAATCTGTCGAGGTATCTAAGAATTCCGAAAATATGCAAAAGTTAGAATTGGCAGAACAATTTTACAACAAGGGTAAGTATAATGATGCAATAGAAGCTTATACAGAAGCAATCAAAGAAATAAGCAAAAATAATATCAAATCTGAAGCATACTATAAAATAGCTATGTCATATTATCATTTAAAACAATATGAGAAATCGATTGAATACTTTGCTACAGTATGCTCATTATCCGAAAACATGTATAAAGATGATGCGCAAATTCAGATAGCAGAAGCTAATATGAAACTGGGAAAAATAGACGAAGCAAAAAAAGCATATAAAAATGTATTAGCTGTCTATCCAAAAAGTAGGCATATACCTAAAGCAAGAAAAATGCTACAACAACTATAAAGAAAAAGCCGTGGATGCAAGTTGCAAATCACGGCTTTTTAACTTAATGTCTAATATTATAAAAAATCTATTTGCCACTGAGTAAGACTTTCACATTATCACCAATTTTCGCGTTAAGTATTTGCTCTGCATTAGCATTTCTTACTGCAATTTCTAAAAAGCTATTAGAACCAGTATAGACTAATGCTTCTTTTTCAGCTACATCAGCAAACTTTTCTTTTAAGCCAATTATTTCAGTATCGCCAACCGTAAAGACAATCTCATTTAGCTCTGCTTCAGTAATCATATTGTCTTTCAGATTAGTAATTAAGTTACCAAACCTGTCTATATGTACGATTTCACCTGTAAGCGAATTATCATCCATAAAGAGTCTGGGTTTTGCCAAAGTAACTAATTTATTTATTTCAATATGAGAACCTACTTGATGGAGTTCTTTACCTGATGCAACATGAGCAGAGGTAGGAGCAAAAATATCTCTTCCGTGAAATGTTTTGCTTACATTTTCTAAGAAATACTCTTTTTTATCTAATAAAACAGATTCTTCAACGAAATGCTCGTTAACAATATAGCTTAATACACCATTATTAGGAGCTACAAAGTATCTATTCGCTGCTTTTATAGCAATTGGTTGCCTTTCGGAACCAACACCCGGATCAACTACAGTAACAAATACTGTACCTTCTGGGAAGAATTTGATTGAATTAGCCAAAATATAAGCGGCTTGCTTGATGTTATGAGGCTCAATTGTATGAGTCATGTCTATCAATTTAGCATCATTGCAAATATTTAGAATGACCCCTTTCATCATTGCCACATATGGGTCAAACAAACCAAAATCAGTAGTTAATACTATAGTTGGTGATTGCATTAAACTTTTCTCTAATAATAATCGAATAAAAAAGTACAATTATAAGCAATATAAAGTAAAAATAGATAAATAAAAAAAATTACCTACGAATTATATTCATAATGAGATTTTGGAAAATAACTTTACCATCTCCTGCTGATGTTTTTAACGCTTCATCTGCCTGAGTGAGACTTACTATTGCTTTTTCAATCTCTTTATGTGTATATATACGAATTGCTTTTTGATATTGTTGCAAAAAATATGGATTAACTTTTATTTTAGCTGCTAACTCATAGTTGTTCAAACCCTTTGCTGCAAGTTCCACTAACTTCCAAGAAGCTATAAAAAAATTTGATAAATATGGAACAATTTTGTTGTCTTTTTCGTTGACGGACATTAGTCGGTCCAAAATAAAAAGTGATTTATTCAAATCGCGTATGCCTATTGCATTTTGTAAATCAGCAGCAGTATAATTCTTAGAAGAGCCTAATAAGAAATTGACATCTTCTAAACTAATCATAGACTTGTCCGGATAAGATACTACTATTTTGTCAACTTCATTAGCCAAATGCCTCAGTGATTCACCGCTTTGTGCTAAAACCATTTGCAAAGCATCGGCGGCAATGTCTTTACCATATTTTTTAAATCTTTGAATCAGCCAATCAGGAAACTCATTGTCGTATTTTTTAGGAAATTCAATAAACGCATGGTTTTCAAGAAGATACGGAAATGGGAATTTAATACCCTTGGGAGCATTAGATTTCATTTTCTTTGTTACTCCAAATAATTTGTCATACCTAGTTTTCAGTATGAGCACGGTATTCGGAGAAGGATTTTTTAGATATGATGCCAAAGCATTCGTTTCTTGCTTTTTAGAGCGTCCTGTAAAAAGTTTATCGAGATTTTTTAATACAACAACTCTTTTTTCCGACATCATTGGAAAAGACGAGCAAATAGAGGCAATCTGATCCTGTGCGTGCTCATCTCCATCTAATATGTCAAAGTTAAATTTATCATTTTCAGTTTTTACTAATGTGGTAATTAAACTATCATAAGCCTCATCCAACAAAAACTCTTCCTGTCCGAAAAGTAAAAGAATAGGAGGAAACGTTTGCGATTTTAAAATTGATTGAACACTGACTGAAGGCATTACTTTTTACTCTTTGATATTTCGTTTAACGCTTTGTGTAGCTTCCCTTTAATAATAGCACCTGAAGAAGGTTTTACAATATAATCAGATATTTTCAATTTTGCTAAGCTTATGAATAAATCTGAGTAGCTTAAAGCTGTACAAGCAATAACGGGTAGGCTTTTTGTTTCTTCTTTTGTGCGTAAAAACTTTAGAGCTGTTAAGCCATCCATTATTGGCATCTCCATATCCAAAATCAATAAATCCGGCATGTTTTCATTTATCAAATCAAATGCTTCTTGTGGATTTGCAGCTTCAAGTGCTTTTGTATTAAAACTCTTTTGTAAAATTGAACTAAGAAGTTTTCTAAATGCGGGATCATCATCAACCAATAATACCAACAAATTTGAAAAATCTAAACTATGTAAATCTATATTCATATCAAACTCCGTTATTTCATAACTAAAATTCGAGTAGGTATTTCTCCTGCTTCAGCAAAACGGACAAGAGCTTTGACCATTTCCGGTTTAGTAGTTTCACCTTTAGCAGCTATAAGCATACCATGCTTTGTAAAATAATCTTCTGCAAATATCATACCCGGTACTATTTGATTTACAGGTACTCTCAAAACAGATTTTTTCCCAAATGAAGTACGTTCTAGTTCCATCATTCGTATAAAAGCTTCTACAACTTGTTTATCAAACAGAATTCCACGTTTCTTATAGAGATAATTCATTGTGTTGGCATACTTATCTTTTGTAGATTCTAAAAACGCAGCTGTGCTGGTGTATGGGGCTGTAGATGCATTATTATAAGTTCTATCTCTCTGTTTTTTGTATATGGCATTATGAAAAGTATCAACGACCAGTATAATCTTGGCACCGGGACTAATTTCATTATTCTGCAGATGATTAGGGAATCCGCTACCATCCAATTTTTCATGGTGCTGGCCAATAATTTCACATATTGAACTGAAAGCATTGTAGGGTTCTAATATTTTTACACTAATTCCCGGGTGCATCGTGTAACGTTTATACTCTGAAGAACTCATCTCAGAAGGATATTTATACAAAGATGAGTCCATATATCCTATTTTACCAATATCATGAAGTAATCCGGCAATTTTTATTTCAGTTACCATATCATCATTAAGACCAAGTTCATCAGCCAGCATAGCTGATTTTTCGGACACGAATCTTGAATGGCTACCTTCGTAGAAATTTTCTGTAAAAGTTGCAATATTAGACAATATTTGAATTGTTTGGTACATCCCTGACGCCAATTCGTTACTCAGCTCTTCCACAAATTGTTCTAATTCTTTAATTTTTTCTTCCATGATTTTAAATTGCTCAGTTGTTTTTATTCAGAACCTCAATATAAGTAAGAAACGTAAAAAAGATAAATATAAGTTATCCAATTTATTTACCTTTGTAGTAAGCAACTAAAATATATACTTTATTTCTAAATAGAGGTAGAAATGTCTGATATTAAAAAAATTGGTATTATTACCAGTGGTGGCGATTGTGGTGGGTTGAATGCCGTAATTAATGGTGCAAGTAGAATGGCTCATAGCCTTGGTATGGAAGTGGTGCTAATTCCAAATGGTTACGCTGGATTATATAATTTAAGTGATTTAGAACCTGTAAAAATAGATTTCGCAAGAGCAGATAGAATTCATTCAGGGGTTGCAGGTTCTGAAGCAGGTCACTCCAGAGTAAAAATTAGTAAAATCAAAAATCCTGACAAATATAATATAATTCGCAGAGGATTAAAGAAACACAACATTGACGCACTTGTAATAGCTGGTGGAGATGATACAGGTTCTGTTGTAGTTGATTTAATTAAAAATGGTATCAGATGTATCCACGTTCCTAAAACTATGGATCTTGATCTTCAGACATATTCAGTTGGTGGTGATTCTACAATCAATAGAATTTCTACTTTTACGGAAGATTTAAGGACTACCGGACTAACTCATAATAGAGCACTTATTATAGAAGTATTTGGTAGATATGCCGGTCATACTGCATTTAGAGGAGGCATAGGAGCTGATGCTGATGCAATACTTATACCTGAAATACCAGTGGATTACAGCTTTCTATATCAGCATTTCAAAAAGACATATATGAATAGATTGTTTGCCTCTGATGTGAAAGGTTCTACGTATATAATAGTAGCTGCAGAAGGTTTAAGAGATAAAACGGGTAATTTGTTTACTGATGAGACTATTACTGACTCATTTGGGCATCAAAAATTATCAGGTATCGGCAGATATGTACGAAATCAGCTGGAAGCACACATGAAACAAGATCCTGAATGGCAGGCCATGCTTAAAAAAGAAGGCATCTATGTTGAAGATATATACGAATATCCTGAAATTCGTGAAGTAACATTAGGACACTTAGTAAGAGCAGGTCAGACCAGCTCTTACGATGTAACTTTTGGTAAGCAATGTGGTGGTGGAGCTGTGCTGTTATTAAATAAAGGAATAGCAGGTGTAACAGTAGTAGGTATTGAAGGCATTGAGGTCTCATACATACCAACTGAAGAAGCTATAAAACAGAGATTTGTAGATTTGGAAGATGTTGCTTTCCATGAAAAATTAGGTGTTTGTTTTGGTAGAGAACCTGAACTCTACGATCCAATAATTACACAATACAAAGGCAAAATACACAGATATATGTAGTAATATCTACACTGTGTATTTAGATATATCATTTTTAAAATAAAAACACTATTTTTGTGTTATACATATTAGGCTAATTTATTTCATTGAAATTTGTTAGCCTAATTTATTTTGTATGGGATTAATCAAATAGGTTGGTATATGGACTTCAAGGATTATTACTCAATACTCGGGGTTAGTAAGAGTGCAACGGAAGACGAAATAAAAAAATCATATAGGAAATTAGCTCAAAAATATCATCCGGATAAAAATAGTGGAGATGCTTCAGCTGAAGAAAAATTTAAAGATATAAGTGAAGCTTATGAAGTACTGAAGGATGCAGACAAAAGAAGAAAATATGATAACTTAGGTAGTTCTTATAACAGATACAGAAATTCAGGTGCCGGTGCCGGATTTAACTGGTCTGACTGGGAAGCTGCAAATGCGGGAAATCGAAAGCGTAAAAATTCTTTTGGTGATATGTTTGATCAGGGTGGTAGTGGTTTCTATTCTGATTTCTTTGAGAAGATATTTGGTGGTGGGTTTGGCAAAAGCAGAGGTTTTAACCCTACTCCTAAGCAAGGTGATGACTTCAAAACTGAAGTGGATATTAGTTTGGAAGAAGCTTATAAAGGCACATCCAGACTAATTAAAATAAACAAAGAGAAAATAGAAATCAAACTCAAGGCAGGTATAACAGATGGTTCTGTCCTTAAAATATCAGGTAAAGGCTCGGGCGGTAGAAATGGTGGTACTAATGGGAATCTGCTTATTCAGGTAAATGTAAAAGATCACCCTGAAGTGGAGCTTAAAGAGTTAGATTTGTTTCAGGATGTCATTGTTGATTTATATACTGCATTGTTGGGTGGTTCACTCAAGGTTAAAGTATTTTCCGGAACTGTGCAGGTTAATATTGCTCCGGAAACCCAAAACGGAAAAGTGCTTAAACTCAAAGGCTTAGGAATGCCTTCTTACACAACTTCCGAAGTAGGAAGTTTATATTTAAAAGTTCAGATTAAACTGCCCGAAAACTTAAGTATAGAAGAGAAAAATTTATTTGAAAAGCTTAAAAAAATTCGGCAGAATATTTCTTAGAAAGATTAGTTTATAAAAAGCTCTTTAAAACTAAGGAGCTTTTTTTTTGGAAATAAATAACAGGCAAAAAAAAAGCAAATCTAAAAAAGATTTGCTTTATCTGTCGGGGCGAGAGGATTCGAACCTCCGGCCTTCTGGTCCCAAACCAGACGCGCTAACCGGACTGCGCCACGCCCCGAATTGGAATACAAATGTAATAATTATTAGACTAAAAAGCAACAACTATTATTTTGTTTTTTAATGCTATATCAATTAACTGATTTTATTTATTTCTTAGCTAAGCAAAAATAAAAAAGCACAATGTACTTTATCTGTCGGGGCGAGAGGATTCGAACCTCCGGCCTTCTGGTCCCAAACCAGACGCGCTAACCGGACTGCGCCACGCCCCGTCTCAAACGAGAATACAAACTTATAGAAAATATTGAATATTCGCAAGAACTTTTTTAAATATTTACTGTAAATTCAAAAAAATGCCTAATTCTTTATCGCTCTGCTGGATATGATCAAGCAGCCAACTTTTAAGAAAATCAAAGACTTCCAAATTTAATATTGCCTTGTCTTCTCGAATAAATTCATAAAGTTTTTTTATCTGATGAAGGAGTTTTGTGTGAAGAATATAATGCTCATCGGCAGCAGGGTATCCTCTTTTTTTCATCATGTTTTCTTCCGCAATAAAATGATTTTCAATAGTCACTACAAATCTTTCTAAAGCATCTAAAGCAATAAGTATTTTATCTTCATTAAAAAACACAAAAGTCGTATTAAGTTGATCTACTAATAATTTATGTTGTTTATCAATAAAGTCAACACCGATAATGTATTTCTCATTCCAGTCAATAAATTTATTCAGTATCATTACTCTACAATCTCATCGTTGATAATTTCACCTGAAGAGGATAGCTGGGAGATTCGTTTGTCTCGTTGCTGTTTTGCAATTGCTCTTAAATCTTCAAATCTATCAGCCTCGTCGACTATTTCTACTCCTAAAATAGTTTCCAGTACGTCTTCCATTGATAATAAACCTTCGATCCCACCATATTCATCCACAACCATAAATAGATGTTGCTTGCGCTTTAAAAACTTATCTAAAGCAATATCTAATTCTGCATTTTCAGGAACATAGTACACTTCCCGTGCAAATTTTGAAAGTTTCAAATCACGCTCTCCACGAAGAGCAGCATGAAGTACATCTCTGGTCATTACATAACCAACAATATTTTCATCTAATGATTCGCCTGACCAAATAGGAAAACGGCTGTACATTTTTAACTCCGGAAGTCCTATTATATCTTTTACTCTGGCATCAGACCTGGCTGCAAAAACCATCGTCCTTGGAGTCATGACATCAGATACAAGTACATCACTAAAGTGCATAATATTTTTAAGAATAATATACTCTCTGTCGTCCAAGGAGCCATCCTCTCTTGCAGATTCCATTAATGCAGAAATTTCATTTCTGGAGGCATCTTCCATTTTTTCATTACTGATATAAGCTATCAAGTTTGATAATAAGTCAGATAGAGGAGAAACCAATATCGAAATAATTTTGTAAAAAGGATAAAAAGACTTATAAATTCTTTGATAATATCTTATACCTATACCATTAAAAAAGTATCTAATCAGAAGGAGAGACAATAAAAAAATCGTCAAAGCCGCATAATGTTCTATGGAGCTGTGATTTTCATTAGAAAGGGAAATTCCTAACATGATTGCAGAAATCAAATAAGCAAACACCTCTATGATATCTAAAGGGTTAACTCTGTTATCAAAAATGATTTTAATAGAGTTATTATCATCATCATTTTCATCAGGCAATACTGCTGACATAGCAGCAGATAAAGTTGATATTAAAAAGCCAAAGCTTACCACTATGGCAATCAGAAAATATTCCATATTATGGGAGTTAGTCGCTCCGCTCAGTTATTATACAAACATATTAGCTTAAGATACAAATAAATCATCATATAATAAAGCTACAATATTAAATTGAAGCCAGTTTTTTAAATTCTGAATATGAAAGTAAACCGGGAGCTATTTTTAGATTTATACCATCTGGAGACACATACATAAAGGCTGAACCTAAAAATACAGATTCAACTCTTGATTCCGGGAACTCATCTGTCATTGGAATCAATACTATATTCTTAGCATTAAATACTTTGTACATTTCAAAAAGTCTGTCTATATCGTCATTAGTTTTAGTAGCCACAGCAAGTTTGACATAAGCTGGTTTCATCTCAAGCATATCTTCTAATTGATGTTTTAACTCCATATAAGTTGGTGTTTTATCAAAATCATGATAAGAAATAATTGTTTGGCAGTTATATTCACGTGCGATTTGATATAATCTGTCTAACACTTTTTGATCATTGCGGTATTCAAGATCTATATAGTTAACTCCAGCTTTGATAGCAGCTTTAAGTATGTTGTAACGTTCCTCAAAACTGAGCTTACCTGCTCTGCAAGTAGCAATTACATTATTAGCTGCAGAAACAACTTCTGATATGTCATCTAATGATAATTCAGTTAATAAATCCAATCGTAATTCTACATTATCATATTTTTTGACTTGTTCTAAAAGCTGCACTTTAGTTAAATTACCGAGTGACACAAATATCATACAAATTCTCCATCAATATATTTATGGGTATTTTCTTAATTAAAGGAGTTCCTAAATCTTGAAGCAAGATAAAATCAATAGAATCTCCATTCCGTTTTTTATCGAAACGTATTGCATCGACAACAGCATTTATACATATTGGGTAGTGTTCAAAATCAAAATAAGCATAAATCAACTTAATTAAATGATTAGATCTATTAAAAGATAGATATCCATATTGAAAAGAAAGTTGAGTTGCAACTATCATTCCCAAAGCGACAGCCACGCCATGTGGGTATAAATATTCTTTTTCAATGGAATGGGCTAATGTATGCCCAAAATTCAAAACTTTTCTAATTCCTTGTTCCTTTTCATCTCGAGAAACAATTGAAACTTTAATATTAGCAACTTTAAGAATAATATTTGATAAATCAAAATATTGTTTTCTAAAAAGTTCCTCTATCAATAGCGAATCAGCAATTGCAGCTGATTTAATAATTTCGGCATATCCATTAATTACTTCTGCATGGGGCAGGGTTTTGAGGAATAAAATATCAGAGCAAATGAATTTTGGCTGATTAATCGAGCCAATCATATTCTTATACCCATCATAATTAATTCCATTTTTTCCACCGATTGATGCATCCACCATCGCCAATAATGTTGTTGGAATAAATCCAAAATCAATGCCTCTCATATATGAAGAAGCAACAAATCCTGTGATGTCAGTAGTTATTCCTCCACCTATGCCTATTATAATATCAGATTTGTTTACTTGGTTTTGTAAAAAAAAACTATAAATGCTATTGATTGTTTCTTGTGATTTATTGACTTCGGTTGCTGTAATCGATTTGTATAAATATTTAGAAATAAAAGAGTGATACATATTCTCAATATTACTGTCAACAATAATAATTAGCCTATTATATTGCCTCTCTAAATTTTGTAAAAACAATCCTGCATCTGAGATTAAGTATTTTGTTTTTGAATTTTTATATGTTATTTCAATGGAGTTCATTGGATTTTGTTCAGCATAGTACAAAAGTCGATAATAGATTGTAACGAACTAATTGTTATTGAATGGATGTCAATTAGTACTGAATTAGCTCTTGTAGTATAAGCTGCTTTAGCAATTGCTACAATATTTTTTTCTTTATTTAAATAACACAGATCTTTAAAAATTGTTGCTGAAAAATTTGATTTTAACTCGACTAAACTATTTAAGTTAATTTCACTGACATAATCTGTTCTGTGTCTGGAATTTTCACCTACCAATATAGAAGGCGGTTCGTTTAATATCGCAATATATCTATCTAATGCCTCATAAAACTCTTTAGCATAGAAACCGTTATCATATTTAATGACTATAATACTATTGTTAGAATTTGCAAAGTTGGCATATTTTCTCTGTATTTCATCGCAAAAATTATGAAAATAGTTAGGAACAACATAATCTATATAATATGTCGTAGTATTTAATTCTATATAAGAGTCAGCCAAGTACATTATTTTTATATTCTCTTTTCCTAAAGCTTTCAAATCTCCAATGAGATTGATATCTTTAAAGCATAGCACAAAATTGAATTCATTAGCTATGAATGGGGGTAAATTGTTAAACTTATTAACTGCATTACTATCGTTTAGCAAAAGAGATAGAGAAAAAGGATTAGGTTTCTTAACTGAAATATTTTTTGCTTCATTAAATATGAGGGTATATAATTCTTCGATAAATTTTCTGTTGATTATTCTGGAAGACTTTAAAAATAAAGAGTTTAATATCTGTCGTTCTCTTTCCGGAGAATATACTGCTTCTCCAAGCTCATTTTTAATTTTTATAATTTGCCTGGATTTCTCTAATCGATTACTTAGAAGAGATATTATTTTAGTATCGATGCCGTCGATGTTGTTTCTTAATTCGTCAATCAACTTAGATTTTATTTTATTTGAATCCATAAATTTACTCTTAATCAAAGCTAAAAAATTTGACTATTATAAATATAAGTCTTTTAAATCTTACTTGGAATCAATATTTTGCATATTGATTATTTTCATATTGTTTAATAAAAGGTTTTAATATGGAAGTCTTTTTGCATTCCGAAGCATGGATAGCACTCTTGACCCTTACATTTCTTGAAATTGTTTTAGGTGTAGATAATATAATTTTTATTTCTATTGTGTCGAACAAACTTCCCAAAGAGCAACAACCTAAAGCAAGATTTATTGGACTATCCTTAGCACTCATTGTCAGAATATTATTGCTTTTAGGAATCAGCTACATTATTAGTTTTACTAAGCCACTTATAACAATTATGAGTTATGAATTGAGCGGGCACGACATAATTCTGGCAATTGGTGGTACATTTCTTTTAGCAAAAAGTACATCAGAAATCCACCATAAAATGTCAGGTGAGGAGGCACATGAAAATAGTAGTAAGGTTCAATCTTTTGCCGGAGTAATTTCTCAGATAATAGCATTAGATTTTATTTTCTCATTTGATTCAATTCTAACTGCCATTGGTTTATCTGACCACGTAATTATTATGATAATTGCAGTAGTTATTGCAATGATTATTATGATGTTGTTTTCAGGTAAAATCAGTGAATTTATCAATGATCATCCTACCTTGCAGGTGTTAGCTTTATCATTCTTAATCCTTATCGGATTTATGCTAATCGTAGAAGCTTTGCATTACCACGTACCAAAAGGATATATCTATTTTGCTGTAGCGTTTTCACTTTCTGTGGAATTTATAAATATGAAAATTAAAGGCAAATCAAAATAGTTAATCTAAACCTAATGTTTTTAATTAAAGAGATGAAGCTGATCTTCTAATTGCTTCATCTCTTTATGGCATTTATAACTCTCTATTTGATATTGTTTATATAGCTTTATGGCAATTTTGACAAGCCAAAATAAATATATATGAATAACAAAATAAATATATTTGAATGGCAAAATAGAATCAATATAATTAAAAATATATAAACAACTTTCACTCAAAGATGTTTATTATCCGTAAAATCAAAGATATTATCAAAAATAGTCGAATATTTGAATTGAATACTTTCATAATTGCTGTCAAATTATTAAATTCAAAGTGTATGATTTTGAAGAAATGCATTATTTGATGTACGATATTATATGCTGACAATTATGTATGATTCCTTATGAGATTAATTTTACAAATATAAAATTTATATACAGAGTTTAAACAAAATAACTATTAATCTGAGGACTTTATGATTGAAAACTTACATCAACATCCTCATTCCTCTTCTTTGAAACACTCTATTCGAGAAGAGACGGAACAATGGGTCGCTGCTTGCTATCAGTGCGGGAAGTGTGCCGCCGGATGCCCAGTAGCAGATATTACGGATATGGCTCCTAATCAAGTTATCCGACAACTTCAAGTAGGAGACGAAAAGCACGATAATAATGCCCTTCAGTCTATGCATATTTGGCTTTGCCTTACGTGCGAAACTTGTGCTGCCAGATGTCCGCAGGATGTAGAATTTCCTCAAATTGCTGATTATTTAAGACAAAAGGCTTATGAGCAAAAAATCTATAACAAAGATGCAAAAGACATTGTAGCCTTTCACGAGTCTTTCTTAAACTCTGTGAAAATGACTGGTAAGCTATTTGAAGTAGGAATGGTTGCTCAATATAAGATGAAAACATTCAATCTTATGCAGGATGTCAAAAATGCACCCATCATGTTTATGAAAGGTAAGCTTGGATTGTTGCCTCATAATGTAAAAAACAAAGAGGCTATTAGACGAATGTTTGAAAAAGCCGAAACAAAAAATAAAGCAGAAGGAGGTGAACATTGAGTAAGATAGGATATTTCCCTGGTTGTTCACTTTCCGGAACAGCGCTTGAGTATGGCGAGTCGATTAAGGCTATTTGTGAAAAGTTAAATATTGAACTGGTTGAAATTAATGACTGGAACTGTTGCGGTGCTACTGCGGCTCACTCTTTAAATCATAAATTATCAATATCTCTTCCTGCAAGAAGTATTGCACTTGCAGAACAACAGGACTTTGATGAAATCTTAGTTCCCTGTGCAGCTTGTTACAGTAGAATGATAAATGCTTATGAAGAAGTGAAAAAAGACAAAAAGCTAAGAGAAGAAGTATCTTCAATAATTGAATTGCCTATAGAAGCAAAAGCACGTCCGATTTCTGTGCTTGAATTCTTAGAAAAATATGTTAAAGATATTCTTGCTGATAAGGTCAAAAGTAAAGTAGAAGTAGTTACAGCATGTTATTACGGATGCTTACTTGTCAGACCTCCAAAATTAGCAAAAATTGACAGATACGAAGATCCT
>JBFHIJ010000057.1:0-19330 GCA_041596515.1 Chlorobiota bacterium | reverse complement strand
CTCGCTGAATCTGCTCATGTTCGGTAAAATCTTTTTCAAAAGCAGAAATAAATAAATCATCTGGATAATCCTGCAAACCAACTCCGGTCAGAACCGGAGAAGGCCCAAGCTCAAGAAAAACATGGTAGCCATCTTGTCTCACACTACGCATAGTTTTGGCAAAATTGACACATTTTAAAATGTGGTCACACCAGTAAGTTGCATCTAAGATTCTTCCTTTTTCTAACTTTTTACCTTCTATATTATCATAATAGTCTATTTTAGCTTCTTTAAACTCGATATCCTTGATTGTATCGTAATATTCTTCTATTATTTCAACCATTATAGGAGAATGTGAGGCTTGGGATATTTTAAGTTCTTTATATTCTATAGCATCAGATTCAAAAGCTTTAATTATTGCGTCCATATATTCCGAAACACCTGATATAACAGTGTTTTCAGATGAGTTGATTGTAGCTATACTTACAAAATTTCTATAATTAACGATATATCTTTCGACTGTTTCAGCATTTATATAAACGGCTACCATTTTCCCTTTTGTGGCGATATTATCCATCAATTTTGCTCTGATAGCTATCATTTTTGTAGCATCTTTAAGTGATATTACACCTGCAAGACAAGCAGCAGCATACTCACCTGTACTATGACCAATAAGTGCCGTGGGTGTAATACCAAAGTTTATAAACATCTGACTCAACGAATATTCTATAGCAAATAATGCCGGTTGTGCATATTCTAATTTGCTTAACTTCTCATAATCGCCCTCAATAATATCAATAATTGAAGTATGTATATGCTTTTTCAGTAGTGCATCACACTCCTGCATTGCCTTGGCAAAAACCGGCTCTTTCAGCATAAGTTCCTGCCCCATTTTTAAGCGCTGTGCACCACCACCAGGGTATGTAAATACAATCCCTTTACTTTCTACTTTTCGGCTACTTCTTAGAATATTTACTTTATTTTGGCTTAGCTTAGGATTTTTTATTTTTTCTGCTAACTGAGCATTATTAGCAACGATACCTGCTCTATAATTATAGCCGGTACGTTTATCTTCAATATTTGCAATCAAATCATCGATATGTACAGATTCTGTTTGAAGCAAGTTTGAATATGCAAGTATCATCTCATCAAGAGATGCTTTTGTTCTTGCACTCAGCGGTAAAACTCTTAAAGTATTTGAATTATGAACCACTTTAGGTAATACTTCTTTTTGCTTATATTTTTCAAGTATCAGATTTACGTTAGTACCACTATAACCGAAAGAATTTATAGATGCTCTAAATATTGAATTGGGACTATTCTTTAGTATAAAATCTAAATCCGTATTCTTTGATAATACGTTAGAGTTTGTAATTTCCAAATCAGAATTGGCAGGCAGTTGAGAAAAATGTAAATTAGCAGGTATTTTTCCATTTTCAAAAGATTTTAATAATTTAACTACACCTGCAAGGCCTGCTGTAGCTTCGGTATGACCTATGTTTGATTTTACTGAGCCTATTTTATGATATGGTTTGACCGTGCCACATACAAGCTGAATTGAATTTAACTCTTGCAAATCACCGACGACAGTGCCCGTCCCGTGAGCTTCAAAATAGCAGATATCCGCAGCCTGCATCTTGGCAATATCTAATGACTTTTGCATTACATTTATCTGAGCTTTACCATTTGGAGCTGTAAGTCCATTACTTGCCCCATCGTGGGAAAGTGCTGAACCTTTAATAACACCATATATCTTATTACCGTCATCTTCAGCTCTTTTTAGGCTTTTTACAATCAAAGTAGCACATCCCTCAGACCTAACATATCCATTTGCTTTATGATCAAATGTTTTACATCTGCCATCTTCGGCAAGTACACCCATTTCATGTAAGCCTACATTCATTTCAGGACTTAAAATTAAATTAACGCCTGAAACAATAGCGACTCCACATTCTTTATTAGCGATGCCTCTTGCGGCATAATGAAGTGCAGCTAAGGAGGAAGAGCAAGCTGTGTCGATAGCCAAATTTGGACCATGTAAATCTAAAAAGTAAGATATGCGGCCTGCTGCAGTACTGGGTGTAAATCCAGTAAAACTGTAAGGAGTGATACTCTTCAAATCATTTGATTTAGCTTCCACTGTTGCATAATCGCTATTTGCAATACCTAAATAGACACCACAATTTGTACCTTGGATATCATCAATTTTGATATTA
Source organism: Chlorobiota bacterium (assembly GCA_041596515.1). Lineage (GTDB taxonomy): Bacteria > Bacteroidota > Ignavibacteria > Kapaibacteriales > UBA2268 > JBFHIJ01. Next base: position 17,135 of record JBFHIJ010000057.1, on the reverse strand, counting down.
GCATCTTCGAGTGCATGTATGGTAGTTTCAAGTAATAATCTTTGCTGTGGGTCAAGCGATTTGGCTTCTATTGGTAATATGTTGAAGAACTCATTATCAAATAAGTCAAAATCTGAAATGAAACCTCCAAAATTAGGAATAGCCTGTATCTTGTCAGAATTTATATCAGCGATTTTCCACCTGCTATCTGGTATTTCTGTAATGCAGTCTATATGATTAATTAAATTATCGTAAAACTCATCTGCATTACTAGCAAAAGGAAATCTGCAATCAATACCTATGATGGCAACATCTTTATAATTAATACTATTATTATCAGGTTTTTGTTTTGCTTGTTTTGATATTTTATTGTCTATAAAATCTGAAAGCAAGTCTGCATTTGGATTATTAAATACTTCAAAAGCATCCAGACTAATATTTAATTCTCTTGATAATTCAGCAACAAATTCTACGGTCTTTATTGAATTGAATCCTTGAAATGCAAAGTTTTTGGCGGTATCAAATGTTCCGTCAGTAAAAGTTTTCGCAATTCTGACTATGCAATCTTTAATTGACCATTTATCCAGTTTTCTGATATTGTTGTTATCTTTAGTTCTATTCTCAATAATCTCAAAGTCATTACCAAATTGTATTCTTCGCTTTTTACCATTTAACGTGGTTGGAATGTGCACAAGTTGCTTAAAATGAGCAATATTTATTCCATAGTTTAGTAGGAACTTTTTACGCAGGCTATCAAAATTTAAAGTTTCAGTAGATACTATGCCACATACAATTTCTTCAGAATCTGTTTTAGTGTTAATTTTGGAAGATATGATAATATGATTATGTGATATTTTAGATATTTGTGATAATTGACTTTCTATATCATTAGGATAATAATTTATACCATTAATAATTATTAGCTCTTTTTGCCTGCCACAAACAAATAACTTACCTTCATTTACAAATCCGAGATCACCAGTTTTAAGCCAGCCATCTTCCGTTAGTAGTACATCACTTGCTTCAGGTTTTTTATAATAAGAGCTTATTACGGAATCACTCTTTACCTGAATTTCACCTACATACCCTTCGTTTAAACTAGTGCCATGATGAATCCTTATTTCAGAATTTGCAACGGCTTTGCCCTGAGAAACGATTTTAATGATATCTACATCTCTATCTTCCTTTATTAATACAGCTTTACCCGGATTTATTGACCTACGTTCTATATCCAAATATTCTAAATCTTTACCCACAGAGTCACAACTCACAGCAAGAGTTGCCTCTGCAAGTCCATAGATAGTAGTCATGGATGATGAATTGAGTCCATATTTATTGAGTTTAGATGTAAATTCGAGAGCTGTATCTGCAGAAATTTGTTCTGAACCATTCATGATATATCGGACTGAGCTTAAATCCCAACCATAATCAATATCTGAATTCATAGCTGATAGTAAATATTTATACCCAAAGTTTGGAGAGAATATGAAGGTAGCCTTATACTTTGAAGTAGCTCTCATCCATTCCAAAGGATTTGAGATAAAAACATCTCTATTCATTTGAACTTGATTATAATTACCACGTACAGCATTGAAGTGAGCTAATATCATACCGGAACTATGTGTAAGTGGAGCCCACGATAGAAAGGTTTCTTCTTCTCTAAATTGAAGCGATGACCGCATAGAATCAAGGTTTGCAATTAAATTTTCATGCGACACGATGACTCCTTTAGGCAAGCCTGTCGAACCGGATGAAAATTGAATCAAAAGAGGATTATTTGCGGATATTGGCTTCAAGTGATATGATTCTTTAAATGTACCCTTTAAATCAAAAGCATCATATTTTTGAATAATAGCTTCTATGTCGCTTATGAGTTTTGGATGTTCCAATAAATCCAGTATATTTTTTAGTTTCTGCTCTGAAATACTATTATTAGCATAAGCAAGTGGAACTATTGTTAGGCCACCTAGAATACAGGCCCAAAGAGATTCTATAAATATTTTATCGGAAGATATTTGGAAAACTATTTCATCACCGGCATAAATTCCTTTATTTCTGAACTGATGCAATCTGTTTAAGGCGGATTTATAAAGCAAACTATAGGAGTAAAAAGACTCTTCAGCATTTATGTTTAGAAAGGTCATTCCTTTGTCGGATTCTCTTACAGACTTTAATAAATCCACTAAGTTTTTCATTCCATCTCCAATTTACTTAAAATAAATAAATCCGAAAGCAAGCTAGTTAGTATAACTTGCTTTCGGATTAATTAATATAGCCTTATGCTTTTTTCGTAGCAGTAGCAGTAGCGCCTTTTTCAGTACCTTCTTTAAACATCTCAGCAAAGTAGGCTTTTACTTTTTCCGGATCAAAATCCAAAAATGTTCCGCCTGATTCAAAATGTTGGATAAATACTTTACCAACGGCGTATGTCATAGCTCCAGAATAAATAGGCATAGATAAATTAGCAACGATGCCAATAACCGGAATTGATTTTGCCCAGCTCGTTATACTACTTCGAGTAAGCTGATCAGCAGCAATTCCACCTAAAAGAGCTGCAATAAATGATTTACCCCAGTCATGTTTGAACTCTATATCATAATGCTCAGAAAGGGTTTTAATCATTTTCAACTGCACTGCACTAACGGCAGCTATGTCAAATACAGGAACCGGAATAGCACCACCACCTGCAGCCCACCAGATGTACTTATTTACAATATTACTGGCGCCGACGATTTTGTTTTGAGCCAAGTTTTCTACTTGTTCCATGGGAATAACCTCTGCTTATTTTTTAATAAAAAAGTTAGAATTTTCAGGATCTATTGAATATTGCAGCCCCTGTGTTTTTATGCTTGGGACTATTTTTTGAACCGGAGAATTAGGGAAAACTATTCCGTTTACATACAAGAATAAATCCCAAGCAGGATTTTCACCGCCGGAATATCTATTAACAAACGTAATGATATATGCATCTTGATCTTTTCGATAATAGATATTGGTATTATAACCAATCCAACCACCTGAATGACCTCTGTACAAATCACCAATTTCAGCAATAGCAAGGCCAAAACCAGCTTTGCCGTAACCGTGCATTTCAGTTTCTACAAACTTTAATCTTTCCTGCTGTATCTCAGCATTTAGCATTTTGCTTCCGGTCAGCATTTCTTTTAGATGGACCAGTAAGTCTTCTGCATTAGAGACAACCGCTCCCGCTGCCCATGTGTAAGAAGGATCAAAATCAGTCACATCGTGTGTGTTCCCATCTAAGTAGATAGCATAGCCATGGGTTTGATTATCTAACCAAGCGGAAGTTTCGGAAAGTGAACTAGGGAAGTACGAATGAGTCAGTCCCATAGGTTCGATATATTTATCTATCACAAGATTTTCAATATTCTTACCGGTTACTTTTTCAGCTAGTAAGCCAAGCGTGATATATGCAGAGTTTGAGTATTGCACACTTGTTCCGGGTGCGAAATACAGACCATCTGAATTTAGAGAATCTATAAGTGCTTCTTGAGAAATTGAACTTGATCTGTTTTCAAAAGCCCAAGGAACAAAATATTCATTTAGATAGTTTCCCATACCACTGGTATGACTTAGAAGCTGTCTGATAGTAATATCAGAAAATTTAAAATTAGTTGTGTCATACTGATTATTCAAAGTTATGACATCGAGATAATCAACTAATTTATCATCTAAACCAATTTTCTTTTCTTGGATAAGCTGCAGAATAACAGCTCCTACAAAAGTCTTTGATATACTTCCTACAAGAAAGCTATGAGTTGGTAATAATGTGTCTTTGGTGGTAGTTTCTCGATAGCCTACAGATGTAAACCAAGGCTCGTAGCCGGACTTTTGAACCATTACAATGGCTCCCGGTATACCACGATTTGTAGTCATGGTATCCATCATATAATGAAGTGCTTCTTGTGTGGCTATATCTAGGATTTTCTTAGAGGGTGTAATTGGATTATCGTTTTCGTCATCACCGCAACTGACAAAAAAGAATGCAACAATAGACAATAATAAATATCTATACATTGCAGATTGTGTAAATATACGCATTCTGAGACCTCTCAATATTACTAAAATCAATAGTCCAAATTTCTAATTAATATCCAAAGTCACTAAATCTAATGTTTTAATTACAATTCTTCATATAAATATAAGTTATGATACTGATAAATTGTATTTTTATTGCAAAGTTTTTACTTTATTTCAACAATATTATGTTTTAGCACCAATTATATAGCTCTGCAAAACTCTTTATCTATAATATATAGAAGATAATATAGCGTAAGAGCAGTCCGGTAAAATAATTAGCTCAAAGGTTAAGAACTATATCACTAATCTGCTTATTAGATTACAAAGTTTGATTATTATAACAGTGGCTCAAAAGAAAAAGGCTATTATTATGTTTTTGGCATACTTAAGATGGCATAACAAAACTCATAATAGATACTCTTGATTTGACTCAAAAATGTCATTTGAAAGAATAAAATATCTCTAAAGTCATAGCATGGCAAGGGGTTAAAACCCTCTTGTTCAATAAGCAATTACGTAATGTTTTCTTACAGAGGAAGTAAGCATGATCCTTGGTTCTACGGCAATTTACAGCACTATGATGACAACTAATGACAAATCCGGGATTATAGTAACTTTCGGAAAAGTTTCATTTTTAGAATTTATGCACTTTTATATACCCACTTTCTCCTAACTTGAGATTTTAATGCATCAACAACACATTCATAGCTTTTTCAATAATAATAACTAGACTATGCGTTTTGAAATCCTTTTTTAAAAAAGAAGTTCTTGATTTTTGGTTCTATCCATAAAGAAAATAATGCGAGTGAAATCCCTGCCAGAACGTCTACTACGTAGTGATAGCGAAGATATATAGTAGAAAATATTAACGAGGAGCCAACAACAAGGAGAGCATATCTAAATTTGGAGTTATATCTGAATGAAAGAATTATTGTTACAAGCGTTATCCATGTATGTCCACTGGGCATACAGTCTCTATTGACTTGCAGTACTGCAGCTAAATTAGGATCTGTAATACCACCACCCTGATTTACAAAATTACGAATAGACTCTGTAAAAAGGAGTCCGGGTAATTCATTTGAAATAGATGCAAAGTCATGAACGCTAAAGCGAGGTCCAATGGCAGGCATTGCAAAATAGCATATATAAGAAAGATAAAATGAAAACATTACTAAGCGAATCAATTCATTGAAATTTTCAGAATCCTTGCGGCGATGAAGCTCGATACCTAAAACAAGAGGCATCCAAAAAAAGAAATAATAGCATATTTGCAAGTACTCTGTTATAATAGGGTGAGATATTCGGTATATCCATTCTGTAGGATTGACTCCGAAAAGTGCAAAATCCCAGTTTTTTAGTATTGTATCGTAATCATGTGGATTAATAACAGGGATGTAAACCTGCACCTGACTATAAATCAAATATACTATAGGAACTACTATCAGTCTTCGTAGTAAAAAAAAGATACGACCTGCACTATATTTGGACACAAGCACGGCTATCGCAACTATGCCAACGGCAATAACAAAATTTAAAAATAGCTGATTGGCAACATTGGGAATATCATGATAAAAGAACAGACAAAGAATAGAATAAAACAGCAACATAGCCACTGTATATATCTCCGGCAATGAAAGATATTTTTTCAAATTAAACTTAACTATTGGTTCTTTAGTTTTTCCCATGAATATAACTATCTCTGTAAAATATTATAAAGTTTTATAAAGTCTTTAACGCTTAGCGCTTCGGGTCTTTTGTCAAAATAATCTTTTAGTTCTTCCTTACCCACAATCTCTAAATTATTCTGGTTTATATAAGAAGATAAAGAATTTGAAAGTTTCTTTCGTCTTTGATTAAATGCAGCACGCACCATTTTCATGGTTTTTGTAAAATCTTTACAAAGAGAACTTTCTCTTAACACTATTTCTATAACGGCAGAAGTTACTTTTGGTTGCGGATAAAAACACCCAGGAGGTATTTCTAATGCAATTTTTGACTCAGAAACGAATCCTGCTGCGATTGATAGTATTCCATAGGTTTTATTGCCTTCTTTAGCTACTAATCGCTGAGCGACTTCCTTTTGTATCGTAAGCACACTTTTAGAAAATAGTTCGTAGTTCTCAAATATCTTGAAGAATATTTGGCTTGAAATATTATATGGAATATTTCCTACAATTTTGATTCTATCATTAGAAATAGATTTAACAAAATCCTGCAAATCTACAGTCAAGAAATCTTTCAGTAAAACCTCAAAATTAGGAAACTGCTCTTTTGGATATTTATCTTGAAGTAAATCGACAGCTCTAGGATCAACATCAATTCCAATTACATTAGCACCGGACTTGATAAGATAATCAGTTAAAGCACCAGGACCTGGGCCGATTTCGATTATATGCTCACCGGGTTGTGGGTCAATGGTCTGAATAATTCTTTCAAGTTTTTTCCTATCCTGAAGGAAATTTTGCCCCAGAGATTTTTTAGGTGTTATCATATATTTGCCAATTCTTCTTTTATTTTAGAATAAGAATCTTTGATAGATTCAGATATCACTTTAACGTCAGCCAGAGTTGAGATAAAGCTAGTGTCACCGTTCCACCGAGGCAGCACATGAAAATGAATATGCCCAGGGAAACCTGCTCCTGCAGCTCTTCCTATATTCGCGCCAATGTTGAACCCATCAGGGTGGTACATTTTAGTCATAATTTTTATAAGTTTCTTAATCGTCAAATTTATCTCAATGAGTTCATCATCCGTGAGATCTAAAAAGTCACCTATATGCCTATATGGTGCAACAAGGAGATGCCCATTGTTGTAAGGATAACGATTCATAATAACAAAAGAATGCTGATTTCTTTCAAGTATTAAAGCATCAGAATCAATTTCTCCATCAGGATGTTTTTCGGCTATACAAAGAAAACATTCTTTATTGATCGGATCTTTTTCTTCTTTAAAAGATCCAATATATTTTGAACGCCAAGGCGACCAAAGTTGTTCCATAATCCTATTTCTACTCAATATGATAAAAAAAAGCACTGACTCTGGTTACAAAGTCAGCGCTTAAGATAATCTGTTGTATTCTTATAAAACGAATCTAACGTCTAATTGCAACTGGAGTGCGTTTACTCTCCAATCTGTATCACTAGATAGTTTAGTTATACCATAATTATAAAAGAATCCGGGAACAATATATAAGCGTTTAGTGCTATATTCATATTGAATACCTGCTTTAAGACCTAATCTGAATGAAGAACCACCCGGAATATCATCATCATAGACAACGATAGTTCTGTGATCGTTTTCATAACGAACAACACTGTAGCCCGAAGCAGCTAAATCAGCTTCTACAAACTGTACATTATCCGGTTTTAAAATATTAAGTCGTTGCTCTCTTGTGCTTGCCATTGCAAAGTCAAAAGTAGGTCCCACTGCAATACCAAAACCAGTAAGGAATTCGAAATTAAACTTATACATAATTTCGCCGGTGATAGCAGAATAGTCTGCTACTAATTCATTTTCGGTTTGATAATCAATCACTTCTTCAGTGACAGCGTCTCTTACAGGTAAAACTGTATTTGCAACTGTCATGGTACCTGGCATTACATTGTACAAAATTCTACCAATAATTGACGAGGTTGAGTTTTTAACATCACCAAGTAAGTATTCCATAGATAAACCAAAGAAATACCCCGTAGCAGAACCTGAACTAAATTTTGGACAATATTGCTTATCTGTTTCATTTACAGAAAATGATTGATAATCAAGATTGTGACTTACCATGTTTAAGCCAAAAACAGGACCAATATAAACTTTCAAGGGATCTTTTTCCAAAGTCAATGGGTTCAAGTTGATATCAACATCCCCCCTATCTTGTGCAAAAAGAGACATAGATGTCAATAAAAATGCGGTAAATATTGCTTTTAAGAGTAGCCCTTTTCTCATAATCTACACCCACTATATTGATTTAATAAATAGTATTTTCTTGTTGTATTGTTGGTATTGGATATTCAACAAATAAGTTCCTACAGGAAGCTTATCGATATTTAGTTGAATATCATATACGCCTTTTTCTAAGAAGCGAGTAAAATCTGAATTTATTTTCGCTCCGGTAACAGTATAAATTTCAGTAAAAATGTAGTCTGCTTCAGGAATAAAGACTTCTAAACCTAACTCCCTATCCACTATTCGTGAATTTATACTAACAGATGGTAATTTATCATTTATTTTTATAGGAAGCAAGTCAAAAATACAATTTGGCAATACTTTTACTGCAATTTTTTCCACAATATCCGTATAACATGCACTTAATTCTGCCTTAAACTTGACTTGACTTGATAATTCACTTTTATATAGTATTCTAAATGGTAAAACAACGGTCCATATTACATCCTCATCCTGTGAATTAATCTCAATTGGTTCTGATAAAAATATTCTGTTTTGTAACACAGTTATTTTGGATTTTATTGTATCTTGCTCGCCTCCTCCAATAATTATTACCACCATTTCGTCGCCCAAATAGTTCAAGATTTCATAATCTACCTCAATTTCTATATCCATTTCTACATAATCAATTTTTGTTTTAGGTAAATCACCTGATACAAATAAAGTATCAAATGATCCTACTTGACCTTCTATACTAATAATTTGAGTAACAACATTATTGATATGATTAGAAAGCAATTCGACTTGCTTTTCAATCTTTATTGAGTCATTAACCGTGGCATAAATGTACAGGATGTTGCTTTCTGTATCTTTTGAGATATGATGCAAAATATATTCGCTACTTTCTCCGTACTTAACTGTGTCCGGCATGGTAAAACTATTAGGCTCAACCCAATACGGATTTGTATCAAAAGAATATGTCAAATCAGTAACAGTAAAATCTACATTACCTCTGTTTTGTATCTCTATTCTTAAATCCTGATTTCTGCATAGCTCTCCATCTGCTGCATGGATTAGCAATTCCGGCAGAATAGTATCTTTTGGAGCCACATCAGCATATATACGTAATGTATCACTTCTATATTGATAGTTTGGTAAAGCATCATGTTCTATCAAATAATACTGATACCTTCTACCGAGTTCATTCGCTTTAAAAGACACATTTGTATTTATTGTTGTACCTGAGGTAAAAGATTGCCCCTGATAGGAACTAATATCTGTAACAAATTCTGAATTTAACGGGTTTATAGGAGTTATTGATTTAATATCCAAATTTTCATTCCCATCGGTCTCAATTGCTTTATAAATGCCTGAAGTATCGCTTCCGAGAATTACAGTACCGAGATAAATATCATGGATTGTAATCTCAGGCAAGGTGGGCTCGCCAAGAAGATGGATATCAAACAAAGTATCTTTAAGTTCGAAGATAGTATTGGATGTAATCATTTCATAATTCTCATCTATAATCGGAATATAGCTTAAGTCAACTCTCAAGCTGTCTACTTCTAGTATAGTATTATCCAGAGCTTCTAATACATCAAGATTGCTATCTGATTGAGTATTTATTTCAGTAGTGTTATAGTCTACTTTCGCCTGCCAGTCACCTACATTATGTAGATATACGGTCGTGTCGTTTATGCTGCCGACTCTACGCTTTCCCCAATCTACGACTAAGTCTTTAACGTTCGGTGCAGCTCCTATCCCTGTAATTGTAGCGCTATTGCTTATATTTTTATCATTATTAAAATATACAGAAGCCAGATAGTTTTTCTTTTCAATCGGCGAAAATATTACTTTGAGCCTGAGTGTATCATCTATTAGGAGCTTACGTGGGAATATGCCGAGAGTGTCTATTTCAAATACTGAATTGTATTCAATATAATCCATATTTTCAAGGATAAGGTCAGTAAACCCATTATTGATTACTATTAGCTCTTTTTCTTTTTGAGTATAGATTAATACTTTACCAAAATCTAAAGTCAATGCATTCAAATTAGGCACTAATACACCCCCTTTTACTCTTGCTCTGCTGACGTAGTTGCAGTCAGTCCTCACATAAACAGAATCATTTAAATCTTCGGGGTTTTCAATTGGTGAGAATATAATTTTGACATATAGTTCCTCACCCGGTGACATTTTGTAAGGTAACTTTTTGCCGTCTAAGAGTTCGTAAGACAGTCGTGTATCTTTGTAAAATGTTATGGAGTAGATTGTTCTAATAGTATCAGCATTATTTTTAATTTTATACATTGCAAAATTGTCGGTACCTAATTCAGTATTAGGTATTCCAAAATCGCCCTGAAATTCAACATTTATTCCTTTATAACTATATTTATAAACACCACCATTACCGGCCATGTCCCTATAATCAAAAGTAATATAGCCGTCTTTTAGTACATCCTCCGGCTCTGCAAAGAACTCAATCTTACCAATATTTTTACTGATAATCTCTAACTTATAGTTGTCGGTTTCATTTTCAATTACCATGAGACTGCCCAAACCTCCGTCAGGCACTCCTATAAAGTCAGTAATGTATCCTTCTAAATAACCACAGTCTGCATCTACAAAAATATTTGGTGATATTGAGTCACTACTGCTCACACCAACTAATGAGCTGCCTAGTGTCATGGCATAAGAATCTGCTTCGCCATAACCGTAAGTCCAAGCAGCAAAATAGCCATTTGTGGTGGCAATTTTATTTGAACCTATTGAAATCGGTACGTGCGAGTAATAAAGGTCAGTTCCATTGATATGGGTAATCTGTACACTATCAATACCCTTGATAAGAGTACCATTTATAGCTATATCATCTACAGCATTTTGAGTCATTAACAGACATATTTTATGTGCAATGAACTGTTCTTCTTCAGTATATCTATAATATTCAAATATATATTTGGGAAGAGCATAAAAAAGACTTTTTACCATTTTATCCGGCGAGGGTAACATAAGCATTGAAGGGTCAAACATAGGGTAAAACTCAATAAAATCCACTCCGTGGCTCATAAATTGAGCTATTTGGATTGGTTTATTAGACACCCATCTAACCGGTTTATCCACTTTGTCTATGGCTTTGAAATCACCAATCCCATTGAGTTTGAACTGTTCCACTTTATCGTCATAAAGCATATTTACTACAGTGGAATCATATGCAGATGTAATCTTAAATAAATCACCTGTGTCTGCATCTTCAATTTCAAAAGGGACAGATATATAATTATTAGACCATCTGTCAATAGAAAAAATCATTTCTACTAAGTGATCTTTGCTATCTTTATTTTTCATTAATTTCTGTGGGATAGAGGCTCTTACGTGGCCGGACAATACTCCAATAGGTTTATCACTTTTTACGTAACTTCCCGTCAAGTCATTATCACCATAGTATGCAGGGAATGCTTTTACAAGATAAGCTTCACCTTTATTCAGCATTATCTCTGACCCTCTTGCTGCCCAATCCTTTTCAGTAGCATCCGAAGGTTTTATATACACTTTTGTACTGTCTACCGAAGCGATAATTAGAAATTCACCTGGACGTTTTGCATTTCTAAAATCTTGCTGCCCTGGTGGCAATGTTTCATCAGGATAATAATGATCAATACCCATGCTTGTGATAATATACTCTTTACCCCATGTTTCTACGGGATAAGCTATATAAGAATCAGTGGATTTTAATTGTGCAGAAAATGCGTAGCATACAATCGGTTTTTCTGACTTTATTTCTACTAAATCAGTACCGATTTCTTCTGAAGTGTCAAAGACAAAATCATAATCTACATAATACTCATAAGCAGTATCAGGCACTGCATATTGAATTATAGGGGTTCTGCCCGGTATTAATACTTCTATTTTAGTGGTATCTTGTGCAGTAAGAATTATTTTATGAGTCCTACCACCAGTCATGATGTCCACTTCGTTTTGCATAAATCCCATAATAAAATGAGTGCCTGCAAAAGCAGATTCTTCACTGTTTTGGCTTTGCAAAGAAAGCAGTGATATTAACATTATGGTCAATAGTGAAGTAGCAAAACGCATAGGCTATCCTATTCATTTTTAAAAATCATGGGTACGTCCATTTCTCTCTTTTTTGGTAATACATCGTCCCATTTGAAATCCGGCAGATAATAACTCTTAGGTTTATAGTAAATTATAGGATCAGGAATAACATCACCGTTTACTTCACCTAACCAGATAATATTCTCCGGATTATTATCTTTAAAAGTAATATTTATTGTATCTGCAGTGGAAAGAGAAGCTCCTTCCCCGCCTTTATCGGATACCATAAAGTATAAGCTCTTTGCATCTTCGTATCCGTTTATCTGAGATATTTCATCATTTTCTATCAAAATATCTATTCTATATCCTGATATCTGATTTATATAATCAGGATTATAATCGGGATTATCCTTCATGCAAGCTATCGAGTTGCTTGTTGCAACTAACTTCTGAAGTTTATTGTTTTTCATATATATTGAAATAGAATCAGCATGCAACTGAGTCGAATCGTGCCACACTACAGGATTATTATATAGTTGTATAATTTCTAAATCTTTCCAAAATAATGAATGTCCTGCTTTAGCCTTGATGTTGCTTCTAACAATCGACACATTATCTGTAAAAATATATTTTTCCTTTCCGATCTCTCTATATGCTTCCATAACTCCTGATTCTATGGTCAGCGTATCATAATTGATAATGCCTGCATTTATAGTAGAATCTATCTGAATAAGTATCGGATTACCTTTCGCTATAGAGTAATTAGTTTTTTTATCATTTGCTAGAGTGTCTCCAGCAATCATGACGTTTGAAGCAGTTCCTTTTACAAATGCATTTCCTATGGCACGGCTAAATCCAACCTTTCGCTGATGAATTATTCTATCGCAAACTATAGTGGCAGAATCATCTACGACTAACACATTACCATTAAAGTAAGCTATATGCTCATTCATATCATAGGTGCCACTACGTGCTGTTAGCACTGTAGACTTATCAGTTACTTTCACTCCGCCGTAGGCATTAGATATTCTAGTGTTCCCATTATAGTTCATACTGGGCGATTCGAGCGACATATCATCTTCTAATATGCGAACATTGCCTGTTAAATCAGCTCTATTAAGATTAATATAGAAAATACCTTTGTCACAATAGACGTTCGTCTTGCCCTGAATAAGGTGCACATTTCCATACAAAGTTCTTTTAGGCTCACCTGTCAAATTAGTATTCATACTATCAGCATGAATAACTCTTAGAGGCTGCTTGCTTTGGGCAGCTGCACTATAATAAGATAGACCGATAAGCAGCGCAAAAAGCACAGAACTGAAATAAATCTTTTTATTTTTTAGAATTAACATCATATCACTCAATATACGTATTATAAGGAAGTTACAAAAATAGTATTATACTTAGGAATCTAATAACTATTTTCCAGTTATTTTTTATACAATGAAGAATCCCGCAAGTTTCATATAGCATACCTAAGATGGGAGTATGTTGAAGGTGGACAAAATAGCATTATTTGCTATTAATTTTCAAATTGTCAATGAAAGTGGTGAGTTATAAAAATAGCGTCTCCAGATATTTTGAATCTATAACTACAAGTATATTCAAATATTAACTCAAAAATTGCATAAAAAAGGAGAAAATAGTACTAGAGTTACTGCATGGCAAGGAGTTGAACCTTTTTATCCAATAAACAATTATGTAATATGTTCTAACAGAGCAAGTGAGCATGCTTAATGGTTCTGTAGCCATTTACAGAACTTTTAATGACATCTAATGACAGATCCGAGTTAAAGCTATTATAGCCTCAAATCAAATCTATACACATATCCTAAATTTAATATTAGAAACTCATCATCCGGTGCACTATGTTTTACTGTCTCCAAACCATTACCAATAGCAAGCTCAAGGACAAATCCAGACCAAAGCAAATTCAGACTAGGTCCGTAGTAAGTGTAACTGCCAGCAAAATCTTTATCGTGCCAGTATCCTGCACATACACCTATCCCAAGAGTAAAATTATTATCATCTGAGTCAAAAATGTTAAACGTAACACCGCCTTGGAATCCATAATAATCAACTCCATAACCTGCCAGCATTTTCACAGTAACAGCATCAAAGTGAGAACCTCCCACCATATTTAGTATGCCGGGATGACCTAAACCAAAACCAAGGAATGGAATATCGTCAATCATAATATTTGAATTAAAAGGAGCAGAAATATCTTCTAAATTTTTCTCTTCGATATAAGAAAATTCTGATATTTCAGATTTCTATACTTCAACTGTAACTTTATTTGGTACTTCTATTGTCAGATAATCTTTCCCTTTTTTAACTATATAGCCTTGAATTACAAAGCCATTTTTGGTTTTTATCTTTATTCCCACCGGCTCGATGAGGCTAATTTTCTGTTTTTGCAGTATAATATTTAATTTAGATTCCTCATCTTTGATAATAAGTGTCGTATCAGTTTCTTCTATCTTTTCTCCGTAGAACACTTCACCCGATTTCAATACATATTTCTCGTCAGCAGATAAAAACGTAATGGACAAAATCAGTAAAATAAATACAAATAATACTTTGAATGTGGCTCTCATAAAATGTTTCTCTCTTTCTATTACTTATTAATTTAGAGGATTACTAATTGAAATAGTACATATAGCCAAGATTTGCTAAAGCAAATGATTCATCAACTTCAGGATTATCAGACATTATAGATGTAGCTATACCAATATCGAAAGTCACACCATACCATTGAATTCTAATAGTTGCACCGGTAAAGAAATATTTATCATAAAAGTATTTATCGTAAGATCTAAAGCTGTTACCATCAATTTCATAAAAATGCTCTTTTCGTTTATGGCTCATATATCCAAGACTTAAACCAACACTCATACCAAATATACAGTCATCCGTTTCATAAATATTTAGTAACATTGAGCTTTGAACTCCGGCATATTCATCTCCTGCGCCGCCTTTTAGTTCAAATATGATACTTTCTAAATGATATCCCAATGCTAAGTTAAACATCCCAGGAGTACCCAGAGTAATACCTGCATACGGAAAGTTTTGATTATATGTTTGCTCGTAATATTTTGAATATGTATCTTTCTGTACAATATTCTTATTAATATCGTTGGAGTTATTAGACTTAGTTTCATCTTGAACTTCAATTTTTCTGATTGGTGAAACCGGATTCGTCCAATTATTAAAATCTTCTTCGTTTACATAATCTATACTAAGAACTCCTGAACGATCTACATCTATGACTACACCATCTGAAGTTTTAACTTTATAAACCATTCTTTGCCTTTCAATAATGTTGCCAAAGATTTCATAATTTTGGTTTGTTACGATGCGGCATAAAGCTGGTTGAATTTTATCAATTTTGCTTTTTTCAATCTCAATGGTAATCTCAGAATTTATCTGTCGCAGTTGAATATAAGTATCTGATTCATCAATCGTTTCTCCAATATAAACTGCGCCGGATTTCATTATAATTTTTTCGTCCGCTTGAATTAACTTAGTAAAACTTATAAAGAACAACACAGATAGAACTAGCAGTTGTAAAACTTTCATAATATTTCTCATTTTTGTAATTAATCATTAAAATAGTAGATATATCCAAAGTTTATTAGATCGATGTATTCATCTAACACTTCATTTTTATTTGAGTGTATTGGTTCTCCCCTTCCAACTTCTAATGTAAAACCATACCATTGAATTTGCAGTAACATCCCTGAATAAGAACACTCTTCGTTCTTAAAAGTAAAATCTTCACTATTACTTACTTCTGATTTGTCATATTTATAACCGAAGCAAATGCCTGCACTCAATCCAAAATCATAATCTCTGGTTTCATATACATTAAATAATAAAGAACTTTGCAATCCAATTTTATCGGATTGAGCACCTCCATGCAAGTTTAGAGTTAAAGCATTAAAATGATAACCGATAGAAGCATTAAAGAAACCTGGAGAACCTATCTTTATTCCGGACATAAGGAAATAATCTTCAGTATATTCCGATTTATAAATCTTAGTACCAATAGGCTGATTAGTTTCATTTCTAATCTCTAAAATGTGCTTTTGAGGTTCATCAGAATGTCTTTGTTCTTCTTCGGATTCCTCTTCTACTTCTATTTTATCAATTGGTGTACGCGAATATCTACTTTTATAATTCAGATATTCTAGCTTTACTACATCATCTTTAGCAATTTTAAGAGTAGCTCCTTCAGATGTCATAATTATTAGAGTATCAGCTGCCTGTGATTCTAGAGTACCATTTATTTTGAAGTTACTTTTTGTACGAAGATCAACAAATACTGGTTTTATTGACTTTACATCTGATTTTTTTAGTTCAATACTAAAATCTGATTCCCAGCTTTTTATTTTGTAAATGCTATCAGTTTCTGTAATCTTTTCACCATAATAGACCGCTCCCGAATTCATAACATATTTATTATCAGCTGAAAGCATGTTTGTTAAAATAAAATGCAGAAGAGTGGTAGAGATAAGAAAAGTGAAAAGTTTCATATGCAACTCTGTATTATAAAATAATATTCCTAAATAATATACAATTATAGACTATGTTTATAATATTACAATTTAAAGAGCTGCAATATACTAAAGATTGCAATTACAGCAATAGAATGATTATAATATATTGTGTTTCATATATTATACTTTATAATTCCATTTATGTTTCCCAAAAATCAAATATTTTCAAAAATATCTAAATTTCTTTGTACCCTTTTTCTAATTTGCAGTCTCTTCCCCTATGTAAGACAAAAACAAAAATGGTAACGGGATTGGAACAAGACAGAAAATTTATGGAATTGCTCGAACCGAATCTTGAAAAGCTATGGAGGTTTATTCTATCGTTTATCAAAGATAAGGATGATGCAAAAGATATCATGAGTGATGCCATATTGGCTGCTTACGAGAACTTCGGGAAGTTAGAATCGCACGAGGCTTTTTTGAGTTGGCTTTTTACTACAGCGCGGCGCTTAGTATATAAAGCAGGCAAAAAGAAAGCTGAAATATTCGGAGCTTCTCATTTCGATTTGGATGACTTCAAGTCAGGCAATCTGTCGCCACAGGAAGTCAGCGAATTGAATGATCTTTATTCGGCATTAGACAAATTGCCTTCAGAACAAAAAGAAGCCGTTGTTTTGACGT
>JBFHIJ010000056.1:0-20362 GCA_041596515.1 Chlorobiota bacterium | reverse complement strand
TCAATATGAACATCCAAGCAAAGTCCTTGAAGCTCACGAACCAATACATTAAATGATTCAGGAATATTAGGATCAGGCATATTTTCGCCTTTTACTATAGTTTCATACATCTTAGCTCTACCCTGAACGTCATCAGACTTCATAGTAATCATTTCTTGCAATGTATGAGATGCACCATAAGCCTCTAATGCCCATACCTCCATCTCTCCAAGTCTCTGACCACCAAACTGGGCTTTACCACCCAATGGCTGCTGAGTAATTAAAGAGTAAGGTCCAATAGAACGAGCATGAAGCTTATCGTCTACCATGTGACCCAGTTTAAGCATATAGATTATACCAACTGTAACTTTTTCGTGGAACTGATCACCGGTACGTCCGTCAATTAAGACTGTTTTACCGGAACGAGGCAAGCCTGCTTTTTCCAAGAAATCACCAACTTGATCCCATGTAGCACCGTCAAAAATAGGAGTAGCAAAGTAAGTTCCTAACTTTTGACCTGCCCAACCCAATGCAGTTTCATATAGCTGACCAAGGTTCATACGAGACGGCACACCTAACGGATTCAGCACGATATCCACTGGCTGTCCATCAGGTAAAAACGGCATATCTTCTCTAGGAACAATCTTAGAAACAATACCTTTATTACCGTGACGACCCGCCATTTTATCGCCCACTTGAAGTTTACGTTTTTTAGCAACATAAACTTTAGCCATCTGCAAGATACCAGGTTGTAATTCGTCGCCGGCAGCTAATTTATTTTTTTCAGATCTAAATATTGCTTTTTCATCTTCTCTTCGCGTTTTAAAGTTAGCAAGTATTTCCATCAAAAGCATATTTTTGTCTTCATCAGCCAATATAGGCTCCCTAATAGAAATCTTATCTAAGCTAAGAGTTTCTTCGTCAAACTTATTAACAATATCACCCTTGTTAATCTTAGTACCGCTTCTAAACACGGTAATGTTAGGCTCTTCTGTTTTCATTCCCAGTACAGTTTCGCCAACAAGTAATTTTTCTAACTTATCTAAGCATTCCAAATCAATGCGTTTTAAATTACGTTTTTCATGATTATCAAGGCGATCTTTAATTTTTTTCTCTTGAGCTCTTTGTTCTTTATCCATAGTAATTAATCTACGAGTAAACAACTTAGTATTAATCACTACACCTTTCAAGCCAGGAGTTGCTTTTAAAGACACATCTTTTACATCACCTGCTTTGTCACCAAAGATAGCTCTTAGTAGTTTTTCTTCAGGAGTAGGATCAGTCTCGCCCTTAGGTGTTATTTTTCCAATAAGGATATCACCTTCGGCAATTTTAGCACCAACCCTAATAATACCAAATTCGTCCAAATCTTTAGTAGCTTCTTCACTTACGTTTGGTATCTCTCTTGTAAACTCTTCTTCACCACGCTTAGTATCTCTCACCTGCAAAGTAAACTCTTCAATATGAATTGAAGTAAAGATATCCTCGCTTACCATTCGCTGAGAAATAATAATCGCATCCTCAAAGTTATAACCTCTCCAAGGCATAAACGCAACCATGATATTTTGACCTAAAGCCAACTCGCCTGTTTCAGTAGAAGCACCATCTGCTAAAGGAGTGCCTTTTACTACTTTCTGACCTTTTTTAACAATAGGCCTTTGATTAATGCAAGTATCTTGGTTCGTTCTTATAAATTTATGCATTTTATATTCTTTAACTTCTTGATAGTTAAAGTCTTTCAATGTTTCTTCTTCAGTTCTCTTGTCTATGTATTTAACACGAACAGTATCGCCTGATACATAAACAACTTCACCTTCACCTTCTGATACAATCAGCGTCCTAGAATCTCTGGCAATCCTGCCTTCCATTCCCGTACCGCAAATAGGTGCTCCCGGTCTCAAAAGAGGAACAGCCTGGCGCTGCATGTTTGAGCCCATAAGCGCACGGTTCGCATCATCATGCTCAAGGAATGGAATCATCGCAGAAGCCGCAGAAGTTATCTGATCAGTAGACACATCCATATAGTTAACTACTTTAGGATGAACTATCACAAAATCACCACTTCTTCTGGCTCTTACTTTGTTACCAAGTATGTTGCCATCATCATCGATAGGAGTAGATGCCGGAACAACAATCTTACCATCTTCTTGTTCAGCAGGTAGGTAAACTATCTCTTTAGTAACGACACCATTTATTACCTTCCTGTAAGGAGTTTCAATAAAGCCAAGCTCATTTATTTTCGAGTGAATAGCCAAAGAAGAAATCAAACCAATGTTTGGTCCCTCTGGCGTTTCAATCGGACATAAACGACCATAATGCGTATAGTGAACGTCACGCACCTCAAAGCCTGCTCTCTCACGAGTCAAACCACCCGGACCCAACGCAGAAGTTCTTCTTTTGTGAGTCAATTCAGAAAGCGGATTAGTTTGATCCATAAACTGAGATAGCTGGTTAGTACCAAAGAACTGATTTACCACTGAGCTTATAGTTCTTGCATTTACCAATTCACTAGGAGTTATCTGATCACCATCGTGAATAGATAATCTTTCCCTAATAGTACGAGACATTCTTGCAAGACCAACATTAAACTGAGCTGCAAGCTGCTCGCCAACCGAACGTACACGCCTGTTACCCAAGTGATCAATATCATCACCTGTGTGCTTTTGAGCGTGCAAATTGATTAGTTTCTTGATAATTGCTACAATGTCTTCCGTGGTCAAAGTAGTTTGATCAAGAGGCAAATCGAGATTTAATTTTTCATTTATTCTAAAACGACCAACTGCACCAAGATCATATCTCTTTTCATTAAAAAACAGCTTTTCAAGCAGTGCTTCAGCTGTTTCAATGTCAGGAGGTTCACTGCTACGAAGCTGTCTATATATAGCTTCAAGTGCATCTTCTCTTGTTTTTGCGGTATCTTTAGTCAAAGTACGAGCAATAACCGGTTCATCTGTAGGATCTTTGTATTTAAACAATCTAACAGGTAAAAGTTCTGCTTCTTTCATCACAGCAAAAAGCTCTTCGTCAATAATCGCATCACGAACAGCAATAATTTCACCGGTATTTAAGTCAATCACATCAGAAGCAATTCTTCTTCCGATTACTTCTTCATTCAATTCTTCAGGCTGAATATCTTCAGCTAATTCGAACAAAGATAAAATATCTTCATCCGAAGAATATCCCAAAGCTCTTAATAAAGTAGTAACAGGGAACTTTTTCTTACGATCGATATAGGCAAACATCACGTCATGTATATCAGTAGTAAACTCTACCCACGAACCACGGAACGGAATAATACGTGCAGTATATATGCGAGTACCATTCGGGTGCATAGTATCATCAAAGAATACACCGGGTGAACGGTGAATCTGAGACACAATAACTCTTTCCGCACCATTAATAATAAAAGTACCTCTAGGAGTCATCGCAGGTATATTACCAAGATAAACTTCTTGCTCGATAGCATCAATATAATCCTCAGAGTCCTTTTCAGCTTTAGATGATAATCTAAGTTTAGCTTTCAGAGGCTTAGAGTAAGTTAGCTCTCTTTCACGGCACTCATCTTCGGAATATTTTGGTTTTTCAATAATATATTCCACAAAGTCCAATTGAAAAATTTCAGATGCATCTTCTATAGGAAAATTAATCGCAAAAGCAGATTGCAAGCCTTTCATTTCTCTTTTGAAAGACGGCACATTTTCCTGCAGAAAATCATGGTACGAATCTAACTGTATATTAAGAAGATCAGGATAAGTACTCGCTATATCGGCTCTTGAAAAAGTAATCCTTTCGCGAAGTCTTATCATATCGGAATCGCTTTTCAAAACGTTCAAATTATCTATTGTATTAGGTCGTCTCGCCTTATCACTAATAAGTATGGATTCGATACCTTTTTCGCTAATTTGGTCTTGAGTTTTGTTGGCGTCCACGGAACACCTCCTCGTTTGAATACATTACGAAAAAAATAGGATTTTTTGATAACTCAAACATGTGAATCATCAAAAAATCCTATTCAAATTTTAGTAGAAAGTTTCTCATCTATTTCTTAAATTATATTAGAAAAAACCGGCAGTAATAAAGAGATAGAGTCTGTTAAAGTAAATATACGCGCAAAAGCTAAAATGAGAAAAGGGGGAAGCGATTTTACAATCGCTTGCCCCACTTTTAAATATCTCTTGTAGAACTATTTAAGAGTAGCTTTAGCGCCTGCTTCTTCAAGTTTTTTCAATAAATCATCAGCTTCGTCTTTCGAGCAAGCTTCTTTGATTACTTTAGGAGCAGCTTCTACCATTTCTTTAGCTTCTTTCAAGCCAAGACCAGTAAGTTCACGAACGATTTTGATAACGTTCAATTTTTTAGCGCCAACTTCTGTCAATTCTACGTCAAATTCTGTTTTTTCTTCTGCAGCTTCTTCAGCAGCAGCAGCTGGCATAGCACCACCCATCATTACAGGAGCAGCAGCAGTTACACCAAATTTTTCTTCCATAGCTTCTTTAAGTTCAGCAGCTTCTACTAAAGTTAAATTACCAATTTTTTCAAGCAATTCTTGAACGATCGGTGTCATAATCTCACCCATATAAATTATTTTTGACTATTTACTTATTTAAATATTTTTTACGTTACACTTATGCAACATTGTTTTGCTTTTTAGCAACTTCTTCTACCAATGAAGCAACGTCGCGCATCACAGCATTAATAGACCCAACGATACCTGAAGCCGGAGATCCAAGTGAACCAACGATAGCAGAAAGAATATCTTCTTTTGAAGGCAAAGAAGCAAGCACATCAAGCTGAGTACTTCCAAAGAATTCGCCTTCTAAAACTGCTGCTTTATACACAGGTTTTGCAACTTTCTTGAATGATTCTTTGATAATTTTTGCTGGAGCAGTAGGGTCGCTATAGCTAATAATCATAGCTGTTTGACCTTTTGTAGCTTCAATCGGTAATTCATC
The DNA here is from genome assembly GCA_041596515.1 of Chlorobiota bacterium. GTDB lineage: Bacteria > Bacteroidota > Ignavibacteria > Kapaibacteriales > UBA2268 > JBFHIJ01. Next base: position 15,431 of record JBFHIJ010000056.1, on the reverse strand, counting down.
ATAACCACCAATTTCATCTAAAGCTCTTCTTACCAAAGTATTTTTTGCTACTTTCATCACTAATTCTTTTTCTCTTAAAGTAACTCTAAAAGAACTTGTTTCAGCAACTGTCATAGTAGCATAATCAACAAAGTAGATACCTGAAGCATCTTTCATTAGTTCGACTAAACCGGCAACGATTTCCGCTTTTTTTGATTTAGAGATCATTAGCCTTATACCTTTATTTTTCTCTCAATTTCGACTTATTGCACCTTTTATTTAAGGAGAAGCAGCAACATAGTCTAAATTCTTTGCGTAATAGTCTTAATTTTTTTTATTCAGCTTCTGTAACTTTGAAGCTAGATTCTTCTACAACTACACTTGGTCCCATAGTGGAAGACAAGTATACGCCTTTAACGTATTTACCTTTTGCAGTAGTTGGTTTAGCTTTCAAAATTTTAGAATAGAAAACATTTAAGTTTTCAACTAATTTTTCCATATCAAAAGAGCATTTACCTATTGAGGCATGTATATTACCGGTTTTATCTACACGATATTCTATTTTACCGGCTTTTACTTCTTGTACAGCTTTCGCCACATCAAGAGTTACAGTACCTACTTTTGGATTAGGCATAAGACCGCGAGGTCCTAAGATACGACCTAATTTACCAACTTCACCCATTACGTCAGGAGTAGCGATAATTACGTCTACATCAGCCCAGCCACCTTTGATTTTTTCTACGTATTCGTCCAAGCCAGCATGTTCTGCACCAGCATCTAATGCTTCTTGGTCTTTAGGAGCTTTACAAAGCACCAAAACTCGTACAGTTTTACCTGTACCATTTGGCAATGAAACTGTACCGCGGACCATCTGATCAGCTTTTCTCGGGTCAACTCCAAGCTTCATTGCAATATCGAATGATTCGTCGAATTTGGCAGTCGCAGTTTTTTTGATAGAATTTACAGCTTCTTCTAAGCTATATTCTTTTTTACTATCAATTGTCTTAGCGACAGCGTCATATCTTTTACCACGAGATTTCATTGTATATCACATATTTATAGTTAATAATTTTTCTTCGCGGAATTAGTCTTCGTAAACTACGCCCATAGCTCTTGCTGTACCGGCAATCATGCTGATTGCACTGTCCATTGAATCACAATTCAAATCAGCCATTTTGATTTTAGCAACATTTTCACATTGTTGTTTTGTAATTTTACCTACTTTCTTTTTGTTAGGTTCTGCTGACCCTGTATCAAGACCAATCTCTTTTTTGATTAGGAATGATGCAGGAGGAGTTTTAATATCAAACGTAAACGATTTGTCTGAATAGAACGTAACTAAAACTGGAAATATAAAACCTTTATCTTTGGCTGTTTTACCATTAAACTGTTTTACAAATTCCATACCATTCAAACCACGTTGACCGAAAGCCGGACCAATTGGCGGAGCCATAGTTGCTTCACCAGCTTTTAGCTGGAGTTTAAAAGTACCTGCTACTTTCTTTGCCATTTTATTCTTTCACCGCAAATGTGAATATATTTTATTATTATATTTTCTTGACTAATGACTTTCAAGTTCTACTTGGCTAAAATCTAATTCAACCGGAGTCTTTCTTCCTAAGATACCTACTTCTACTTTTAGTCTTTGTTTCTCTATATTTATCTCTTTTACTGTACCGCTAAATGTAGAAAACGGACCGTCAATTACCTTGATAGGATCACCTATAGTGAATGCAGTATCTATGGTAGCTACGTCTTTTCTTTCCTCTACTCTGCCGATAATTCGATCTACCTCAGATTGCTGTAAAGGAGTGGCATCATTTCTTCTGCCTACAAAACTCACTACACCATGAAGATTTTGGATTACATCCTTAACTTTCTTGTCCATTATGGTATGTACCAATATATAACCAGGCAAAAAGTTTTTGACCTTAGTTCGGCGTTTACCATTTCTGATCTCAAAAACAGTTTCTTGAGGTATCACTACCTCTTTCACTCTATCACCCAACTCAAGCCTTTTTACTTCAGACTCTATTGCTTGCTTTACCTTAGCCTCGTGACCGGTAAATGTCCTGATCGCATACCATTTATGCTCATCAGAAAAATATCCGGTGTATATATTTTGATCCAAACTCATATTACCTTTTTTGAAGATAGTGTTAACAGATGCATAGCAATTTAGAACAACAAGCCCATTGCAGTAGTCATTATCTGATCAATGACCATAACTAATGCACTTATAACCAAAGTTGTTGCGATTACAACCTTGGTTGATTCTTTTAATTGCTCTTTAGTAGGCCAGTGCACTTTTTTCATCTCACCGGCTACTTCATTGGCGAATATTTTGATTTTACCCAGCATAATAATCTGTGTCATATTTGATAAAAATAAAGTCGCTATATGCGACTTTCTCTTACATTCAGGCACGGGTGGTAGGACTCGAACCCACAGCCTACGGTTTTGGAGACCGCCACTCTACCAATTGAGCTACACCCGTATAAATTCTATCTTTCTCTTGCTTTTCTTTACTTTCCAGAGCTAGTGAGCGGAGTTGAACCGCCGACCCCTTCCTTACCAAGGAAGTGCTCTACCACTGAGCTACACCAGCAGCAGCGTATCTTACTCTACAAACATAAAATAGTCAGCAATCCTATTGCCGACTTACCTTATTTACTTATGATTTAACATCCATATTGGAGCGGGAGACGAGACTCGAACCCGCAACCCTCAGCTTGGAAGGCTGATGCTCTACCAATTGAGCTACTCCCGCGGAACATTAAGTCATTAGTGGGCAGGGAAGGTTTCGAACCTCCGTAGGGCGGAGCCCAGCAGATTTACAGTCTGCCCCGTTTGACCACTTCGGTACCTGCCCGATTTAGAATTCAAAATTAAAGCTTTTATTTCAAATAAAAAAATCTTTTTTACAACTATTTTTTTATTTTTTAAAGCTCCAACTTTAAAGCCTTTTTTCTCACCTTGTCAAATAACAGGAATTCAAAAATAACAAAATTTATCAAACCTGCAAAATCTTTTTTTGATTTTTTTTCGATTAAGGATTTACATATTTAAGAGCTATATTGCTCCCCCTCAGAGAGCTCGCAAATATACATAGTTTTTTCTTATCTCCAAAATATATTTTATACTTTTCCGTAAAATTAATTTATACGGATACCTAAGTTTCCTTTTTATTAGGATATTAGTTATCTTCAGTATTATCATTTTAATTTTTTGAATGCACACTAGCTCGGACTTGTATTATGGAGAATCTTTACAACGCAACAGTAACCGGTAAAATCATGCTTACTCCTGACCTTATGATGTTAAGAGTAAGAACTGATAGCCCTCGAGTTCAATTTATTGCCGGACAGTATACCAATATAGGTCTTGCTGCTGACGAGACTCGTAGCCCTAACAGCGTAATGCCTCTTGAAACTTTACCTGAAAAGTCTATGATTCGTCGTCCTTACTCTATCTCTTCTGCTAATCACCAGACTCAAGATTTTGAATTCTATATTAGCCAAGTTAAATCAGGCCAACTTACTCCTCGCCTTTTTAATCTTTCCCTTGGGAGACGAATGTGGGTAGACGAAAATATTTTTGGTATTTTTCATCTTAGTCAAGTTCCCGAATCTTGCAATATCGTTATGATTGCTACAGGCACAGGACTCGCTCCTTATATCAGTTTCTTACGCTCTCATATTCAAGATTCTAAAAACATTAACATGGCTGTCTTCCATGGAGCTGCTTATCCTTGGGATTTAGGCTATTATAGTGAGCTTACTTTTATAGACTCATCCTTTGAAAATTTCAATTATTTTCCTACATTGCTAAAAGCTGATTCTACTTGGCAGGGACTCACAGGATATATTGAAAAACATTTGGAAGCTGAAGTCTTACAAAAAGCCGGTATAGAGATTAACCCTGCTAAAACTCACTTCTTCCTCTGTGGCAATCCCAAAATGGTTGAATCAGTTACTAAGTTTTTAGCAACATTTGGTTATTCAAAACATTCTACAGAGTGCGCCGGAGCTTTACATGTCGAAGAATATTAAGTTTTTTAGTTTTTTGCGTGTTATATTTCTATTTTCATTTCTTATCTTTGCAAACGCCTGCAATGGTAAAACTAGTTCTTACAAAAATGAAATACTTGCTGAAAGGCATAAAAACGATAACTTTTATAAATACGATGCCGAATCTCCTATCCCTAAATCTATCATAGATAAATTCGAGGGATTAAACTACTTCGAGCCTAATGAAAAATATAAAGTTATCGCAGATTATTCATTATATCCAAATCCCGATACAGTAATCTTTAACACAAGCAAAGCTGATATAAAAAAAACATATCTTAAATATGCCAAGCTATCTTTCAAGATTGAAGATACAGATTATACATTAGATGCATTCGTTTCTATCAAAAACGAACTGGGGAAATACTTATTTATTCCGTTTACTGATAACTCTAACGGAAAAACCAGCTACGACGCAGGAAGATATTTGGATATTCACGGGCTGCCTAAAGGCAATCACATTACATTAGACTTCAATACTGCTTACGCACCTTACTGTGCTTACAGCAATAACTATAGCTGCCCGGTAGTGCCCCCAAGTAATCATTTAAATACTGAAATAAATGCAGGAGAAAAGATATTTTATGTTGAAAAATAACACAGTTATATTATGAGCTTCAATTTTCCCAAAAAGATGGTCACAGTCTGTATTTTATCTACATTAGCCCTAAGTTCTTGTTTCTTTGTTAAATACAATGACAATACGGATGTAAAACCAAGCGTCGCACTCAGTCCAAAACCTGAAATAGTAATGGCGTCTGAAATTATTCGCTCTCACCAGGGCGACATGATTTCTTATATTCCAAAAGACTGGTTCCTAATTGATATAGATGACAGGAAATCTTCCGGTATTATAGCTGTAGCTGTAAATCCGGAGTATTCTCTATCTGCCGTGTTTTCGCTTATCAGAAGCAATAACATACTCGACCAGACTATTGAAAAGGAAGGCGTGCTCGGCTTAGCAAGAATGAGCTTGGAAAGGCACAAAAGAAAAACTGCCGGCGATATTAAACTTATGGGACAATATCAGGAAATTACTTTAGGCACCAAAAACTTTGTACGCTATAAAATGAGTACAACCGGTGGCGCACTTTCTACAGATGTAGTAGTTTTTAAAACTACCACAGGCAACTACTATGAGTTTGCACTTATACCAATGGATGTATTAGGCAAACCGCTTCCTGCACAGCCGGACATAGATAAAATATTTAACTCTATTGTTGCATCAATTCAGTTTAATTAATTATGACATTTTCTGAAGACATATTAAACATAATTGAAGCACTGAACGAAAAATCAGGTGGTAAGCTTCGCAAAGAAAACGATTTGGCGATTCTATTAGAATTAGTATCTGAAAAATTAGATCACGACCTTCTCAATAGAATCATCTTTACCGGCAAGTCTCTTTGGAAATTATCTGAAACTATCAGACGTGCAAGGGGAGCTACCGACGCTACTGACAATCTTGAAAAAGAGCTTATGCGTCACATTGAGGATTTGCGTACTTACATCTTTGATGCAATAAAAGACAATCAAAACAACTCTAAATCAAGATTTACAGTGACATATTTAGAGACTACTCAAGGTTGCATCAGGAACCTAATTGATCTCTCACATGATTTAGCAGTGCTAAAAGATTTGCAGGGTTAAATCCCCCCAAAAGACTTTACAATGCATGCGTATGAAAAAAAGCCGGTACTAATATGTATCGGCTTTTTTTTAATTTAATAGGACTCTTAGGTTAGTAGTATTAGAACAATTCAGGAAACATTTTTTCTTCAATCATTTCACACCAAATGTGACCAATCATGATGTGCGATTCCTGCACTCTGGCAGTTACATTACTGGGCACCACTACTGCTACATCACAAAGAGGGAGCAAAAACCCACCATCTTTACCTAAAAGACCAATTACTTTCATATTTTTCTTCTTGGCCTGCTCGCAAGCTCTGCGAACGTTTTCAGAGTTACCTGAGGTCGATATGGCAATTAGTACATCTCCTTCGTTTCCGTAGGCTTCTACCCCTCTGGCAAACACATTATCAAAGCCAATATCATTTCCACCTGCAGTCATAATAGAAGGGTCTACAGTAAGTGCTATGGCCGGAATTGCAGCCCGATTTATTTCACTTCTCAGGCGAACAACTAACTCAGCAGCTAAATGCTGACTATCTGCTGCACTTCCGCCATTTCCACAGAAAAGAGCTTTTTTCCCTAAATCAAGCTGAGTGGCAAATATCTCACCGCATATTTTAATATCTTCAGTTTTTTCGTTTAATACTTTATTTTTTACGGCAATACTTTCAGATATAACATCTTGTATTTTCTTTATCGTATTCATTTTTTACAAAACTCCAAAATCAAAATCTATTTATCAAATTTTGCATTCACGTTTGATGACTTGCATTAGCTCAGGTCTTCCCATTCCGGTTTTCGAAGAATATGGCAACACCTCCAAAGCAAAATTACACTGAGAAATAAGCATATCTAGCTGAGCTTTACGTTCTTCTATGTCCGGTTCTTTAATCTTGTCGCATTTAGTCATGATAAGTATATATTTTTTACCATGATTCTCTAACCATTCAATCAATTCCAAATCCGCAGCCTGTGGATCATGTCTACTATCCACCAGTACACAAATCAGTTTAAGATTTGCTCTCTTTTCTAAATAGTCAAAATTTAAAAAATGCCAGTGTGAGCGTTGCTTCTTTGACCGCTGTGCATATCCGAAACCAGGCAAATCAGCAAAGCACCAAGTCTGCTCTACTAAGAAAAAATTTATAGCAGCAGTTTTACCGGGAGTCTGGCTAATCCGTGCAAGATTTTTTCTATGGACGATGCTATTAATCAAGGAAGATTTACCAACGTTGGATCTTCCGCAAAACGCAACTTCCGGGTATATACTTTCCGGATAATCACCTATCTTCTGAGTACCAAAGACAAACTCTGCTTCGTGTATTTTTATCATATCAGCTTATATGTTGTTAATTTACTATCTCAAATCTACGAAATATTTCGCTACACCTTTTATAAAACTTAGCTTACATATACTACTTTAGTAGCACAATTACTTTTTTAGCTGTAGCAAATTTGTTTAACTTTGTAAAGATATTATGTAATCAAATAGCATACCTATAAATAGATGTCGAAAAACAATATAGCCAAAACATTTCTGCGGAAACTAATCTCTTATGTCTTGAGAAATCAAAGATTCGACAAAGGAATCTCTGTTGATAAAGTAAATAAAATACTTATCATAAGGAACGACGCTCTTGGAGATATGTTGATAACACTTCCTGCGATAGCATTTGTAAAAGAAATTGCACCCAATGCAGCTATACATGTGCTGGCTTCTCAAAAGAATTACAGACTAATCGAATTTGATTCAAATGTTGACAGAGTGCATATAGCTGAAGAAAAAGGACTAAAGTTCTTTCGTCAATTATTTACTCTCAGAAAAGAAAAATATGACGTAATAATTTCTACTATCTATGTTGGTATTACTAAGCAGGGTTTCATAGCAAATATTATTGGGGGCAGCAAAGCATTCAAATCTTTACTTTACTCAGGTGACGACAAATATACTTATTATAACTTCCAGTCGAAACTCGCAGAGCAGCAGACTCCAATGTGGGAAAAAATGTACGCTCAGTTTGCAGAGACTTTTGATTTCCACATGGCTACAAATAAAGTTATCCCCTACCTTCAGACTGATAACAACTCACAATTAGTACTGAATAAATTTTTAATAGAAAACAGTCTAAATCCCAAAGAATATATAGTCTTAAATCTATCTGCAGGTCAAGATAGAAATCAAATTACTTATGATAAGTATAGAAAAATAGTTGAACTTATCCACACGGTTTTCCACATTTGTATTGTGTTTATCCACATGCCAAAGCAAGAAAAAATGGCTCTGGGTTTATCACAAAACTATACGATTACCCTTCCAAAATCAGACATTTTGACTATAGCAGAACTTATACGAAATTCTATATTATGTATCTCACCTGATACCGGAATAGTACATTTAAGCGCAGCAGTAAGAACTCCAACCATTGGTATTTTTAACAGTGAATACCATAGTAGATTTTGGGCTCCTTATAAAGTCCCAGGAGGTAAAATTATTGATAGCTCCAATATGATATTTGAACTAGAAACTATGCTGCAAGAACTAAAAAATGACGGAGTGATATCTCATGGATAAAATCAAAATACTTTATGCAACAAATTACTCTGATATAAAACTTGGCGGTCAAAAAAGTATGATTTCACTTCTGGAAAACTTGAACCAACAAGATTTTGAGTTGCATGTCATTTGCCCCAAACAAGGGGAACTTTCAGAGAGATGTTCTGATATAGGTTGCAAAGTACACTATCACAAATTGTATAATAGACATCTGAGAAATATTCCTAAAAGAATAAAATCCTTTTTTGCATTCCGTAAAATAATGCTTACCAACAATATTCAAATAGTCCATTCCGATAATGAATTTGACTCTTTTATTTATGGAAGGCGACTTAAATTTTTACCTGCCAAACAGCTTTGGCATCTAAGAGTTGCTTTCAAATTTAAATATGACCACATCATTCAAAAAAATGCAGATGCTATTGTAGGTATTTCGGAATCAATGAAAAATAGAATTTCCGAAACTAACCATTATAAATATCGAACTATTTATAACGGAGTTGATACTAATAAATTTATTCCTCTAAGTAGTGAGGACATCGGCTTAAAAAGACAAAAGTTGAATATGGATAGTGATTTCTCTATTATTTTTGTAGGTCAGCTAAAAACAGGCAAAGGTATATTTGATTTGATAAATGCACATTTTCAGCTAATTAAATCAAGCGGACTACCTATAAAATTATATTTATTAGGTTCAGAAATTGAATCAGGTATTCAAAATAAACTTGAAAATTTGATAAATACACATATCCCCGATCATAAAACATCAGTTATTTTTGCAGGTCATCAGGAAAATATCCATGAATGGATGCAAGCTGCAGACTTACTTATATTGCCTTCTCACGAAGGTGTGGAAGGCATGGGAAGAGTACTATTTGAATCTATGGCATGTGGCACACCTGTGATTGGAACAGATATTTCAGGAATTAGAGATGCCATCACAGATAAAACAGGTATATTAGTACCCGAAAAGAATCCTGAACAACTTGCCACCGCTATAGAAAGTATGATAGCTAATAAAGGGCAATACGAAAATTTTAAAATACAATGCAGAAAAAGAGCTACTGAGCATTTTGATATAAAAATACATGCAAAAAAGATTTCGCAAGTATATAAAGAACTTGCAAACAATCAGCACGGAGAAAAATAATGATTAAATATATTCTGATATGCCTACTACTCCCAACTTTTATTTTTGCTGAAGAAACTAAAGATTCGACCTATAAGGAATTGTTAAACGTTATAGTCGGCAAAGTCCAAATAGGTCCGGGAGCTGATAGTGTTAGCACTTTCAAATTTGAAGCCGCTTTCAATCTGGCATTGGGTATGTCTCAAAAGTACCGACTCATATCTATGGAATATAGAGACTCTGTAATCAATGAAATGCAAGCCGAAAATCAAAAAGTTAATATGCTAGATGTAGCAAAAAAATGTAACGCTGATGTCATTGCAGTTGCTAATATCGGCATACTGAAGCACATGATGCGAGTAGAACTAACTTTGGCTGACATTACTAATAAGATCAATTACAAAGGAATAGGTTATGATTTGCTACACTACAGAAAACTAGACGAAAAACCACTTTATGACCCGGCTCTGGTAAAAGCAACTCAAAGAGCTATATCAAAAGCAATAGAAAACGACAGCCTATATGCAAACGCTCCGGAAGGCTTCAATATAAGACCTGCAGCTCCATTAGTTGTGGGAGGTATTGAGTTTATAAATGAAGTTCCTGCACAAGATTCTCTTATGACATGGGACTTATTTGAAAAAAAAATAGTAAACTCATTTGACTTATGCGAAACAGTATTCGAAAAAGCAATAGAAAGCAATATTTATGCAGCGTATGATTTAGATTCCCGCGACTCTCTCTATGCAATGCTTAAGCTATTCGGCACAGAAAATTACACACCACCCAGCTCAATCGAACTCTTCGGATTGGCAAAAATAGAAGTTGAATATTATATCACAGGAAAATTTACTCAGTTACCTTTCGCAGCAAGGCTTGAGCTTGTTTTATACCGTTTAAATTCACAAGGCGGCATATTTGAAGAACATACGGTAAAAGGTCTTCTAAAAGAAGATAGCATAGACGGATTGAGAAAATTAGCTAAAAAGTTGACTGGTGAATTACTTGATATAAAAAATTAGCCACAGAGACTAATAACTCTGCGGCTAATTTATATTTATCTGTACGTCAGAAATTATAAATCTATTCTAACGTTCCAATTATGTGTATCTTCGATTTCGCCGTACTGAATACCAGTGATAGTATCATAGAATTTTTGAGCAATTTCGCCTATTTCGTTGTTATTGATTACCATGTCTTCGCCATCATAGTGAAGCATACCAACAGGAGAAATAACAGCAGCAGTGCCGGTACCAAATACTTCTTTAAGCTCACCTGATTTGTAAGCAGCTTTGATTTCATCGATAGTAATTTTGCGTTCTGATACTTTCATGCCCATTTCGCGAGCCAAAGTAAGTACAGAATCACGAGTCACGCCGGCAAGAATAGAAGCTTGCTCTAAAGAAGGAGTAATTAGCTCATTGCCTATAACAAACATTATATTCATTGCACCAACTTCGTCAATGAACGCACGATCTACGCCATCCAACCAAAGAACTTGAGCAAATCCTTTCTCTTTCGCTACAGTGCTTGCATATAATGAAGCTGCATAATTTGCTGCAGTTTTAGCTGAACCCAAACCACCTCTGACAGCACGAACATAATCTTTTTCTACTAAAATTCTTACTGGCTTCATACCTTCTGCATAGTAAGATGCTACTGGAGAAGTCATTACGATTAATTTGTAAGAATCAGAAGCATGTACACCAAGGAAATTACCATCTCCATAGACTACAGGGCGTATGTAAAGAGAGCAACCTCTTTCAGTTGGTATCCATTTTTGGTCAACTTTAACTAATTCTTTAATGCCTTCTAAAAGAGTATCTACATCATAATCAGGGATGCACACCATTTTTGCAGAGCGATTCAAACGTTTTGCATTCATATCAGGACGGAAAATATTTACATGTCCTTCTTTCGTAATAAATGCTTTTAAACCTTCGAATATTGATTGACCATAGTGCAAAGTGCACATCGCCGGCTCAATTGCCATTGGGCCATAAGGAATAATTTCACCATCATTCCATTTACCATTTTTGTACTCTGCTACAAAAACGTGATCTGATAAATACTTACCAAAGCCTAAGTTGTTATAATCCACTTTAGACTTACGGTCAGTTTCAACTTTATTAATTTTGAAGTTAGCCATTATACTATCCTTTTATACTATTTTATATCTTTATTCCATCACATCAATGCCTAGAAAGAATCTTCTATAACAGTTGCATATTACGAAAATAGATTGAATTTCCAAACATTCTATCAGAAGATTAATATTCGTATGTAGTATTAATATCTCTTGGAATATCTTTCAGAGATTCTATCATTGTTTCTATTTCAGGTGTCATTGTACTATATTTTTCTAAGAATTTCTTAGTACCTTCGTAGTTTCCTTCAGCTTGTAAAGTAAGTACGTCGTGAGCCATCTCGCCTACTTTTTCAAAGAAGATGTCCATGTCAATAGTATATTTACCATCTTCCATAATTTTAATAGCACCTTTTTCTCTTAGGTAGTTAAATTGAGCTAAGTTAGCTCTGCCATGAGCAGAAACGCTACCAAATCGAATAGAGCGGAACAAACCCGGCAAGTAAGTAGCAACTACTTTTTTCATATAGTCATCGTCAACTACTTTCATGTCATATAGATGCTTAAAGTTGTACATACCTAAGATATCAGCTTTAACTTCTTCGATTGGAGAATACAATTCTTGAAGAGCTTTTCTTACATCCATTTTGTCATCACCATAAACAGTACCGCGACCTAATGTGTGAGACACCTCATGCAAAGTAACAAAGCTGGTAAAAGCATTAGCATCCACATCCGAAACCAAAGTCGGATCCAAGATTTTTTTAGCTATTGGCTTCACTATGTTTTCAAATTTGGCAGTCATCATGTTTTTATACATTGATTTTTTACTGCCTTTTTCAGTGTAAACTTTAGGATTATTTGGCAAAGATGCCGCGATAGTTTTAGTCCCTTTTTGGCAATCACCACCAAAGTAAGCTACGTTAACAACCTGAAGTACATTAGTAGTTTTGCTTAACTCAGTAATATATTTAGCATCTATAGGAAGCCTTTTTTGAAATTCGTTGATGTTAGATTCGAACATAGCTAACTCTTTGGATGCTTCAGGATCTTTAACCATTACTACCGCTTCAAAAGCAGTTTTATAATTAAATATTTCGTCCTGGTAATTTTCGATTGGACCTAAAACTAAGTCAAGATCATTATTTTTAATATCCATCCAAGCTAAGTCAGCTTCGTAATACTCGTCAGTGCGAAGAGCAATAGCAAGTTTTACCAAATAATTTTTTAATGATTCGTTTTCTGATAACGCAGCAGCAGAGTCAAGCAATGCAGCCATTTTTTCTATCTGTGGGTACTCTTTAGAGTAAGGAACAGCGATAAGCTTATCGCCTTCTCTTTTAACTACTGTATAAGCACTTTCCAAAGCTTCTTTTTGCTCAGGGTTTTCTTCTACATATTTTTTGAATTCTTCTTTTGTCATATCAGTAGGGTAAAAACCGGCACCGTAAGGTCTTCTTTCTATACCTTCACCTACGAATCTTTTGTTACCATAAATTACGTCGTAAGGACCATAATTTATTTTAGTATATTCAGCGTAAAGTTTAGCATCTTCATCTTTAGAAGCTAAGAGTGAATCATAAACTGATTTAGCATCATGAGCAGATTGCAACCAGAATATTTGATCCGATATATGACCTGCTTCAGAAAGTAATTTCACAATCTGTTGCTGTTTATCAGTCAAATGAGTTACGTCTGCTTCGATTAGCACAGGTGCATAAGCATCGATTTTTTGTTGAAGTTCAGTCATCGCTTTACTCTCTTGAGCAGGAGCTGCTTCATTAGTCTCTCCACAAGAAACTGCCAAAGCCAAAATAGCCAAAGCTCCCATCTTCTTAAATAAGTTCATAGTAATCCTTAATATATAGTTTGCAAAAATTTCTCATTTTAAGCTTCTAAATTTACAATCAAAAATGGCTGTTTGCAAATTTTTTCGCATAATATTTACATTCAACTAAGAATATATAAAGTTGTTCTATAAACCCGGATTTGTCATTAGATGTCATCATAGTGCTGTAAATGACCGTAGAAACAATGAGCAAGCTTACTTGCTCTGTAAGAAAGTATTACGTAATTACTTATTGAACAAGGGGTTTCAACCCCCTGCCGTGCAATGGCTTTAGAGCTTTTTTGTTTTTTCTGATATCATTTTTGGGATAAATTTATAGTTAGGATGTAAAACGAAACGTTTTGAAAAGTTAATTTCAAATTTTAATTTCAGGTCAAAAAGGAAACTGATATAGTAGTTTTATTAAAATAAAAAAACGCTCCTCCTGGGGGGAGTTTAGTATATTGTAGCTAAAGACAACTAAATACTTCTATATAAGTCATTGTAATCTATATTTTGAAAGAATTATGTTGCTAATAATACTTTAGAATATATTTGAATCTTTGAAATAGTGTTAGTATATTGTTAGTAGTACTAACAGATTTGAATTCCAATGGTAAAAACTAGTTTCTATATCGATAAACCGAAGTCAAATAAATCAACTATAATGATAAATATTTCTCTTAATGGCTTTCGGTTACAGATTTCTACAGGTGTAAGCGTCCCTACCAAGGTATGGTTAAAAGATAAACAAGCAATCAAATCATCTTATTCCACAGCAATGGAATTGAATGCAAACCTAAAGCATTTAGAGAGACAAATTGTTGCATTTTGTACACAGGCTAAGCTTAAAGGTCTCATTCTTACAAAAGAGAAAGTAAAAGAGAAGTTTATTGAAATCCGCGATCCTCAATCTGGCTCATCCAAATCTGAACTTACGTTAGTAGATGCTATGGAGAAATTTATTGATTATAGAACCACTATCAATAGACCCAAAACAATAGTCCATTTCTATACGATTCTCAATCATTTAAATAATTTTGAAGGGCAATACGGAATTACTCTTTTTTTAACCTCTTTGTCTGAAGAGTTATGGAATAAGTTTGAAGAATATCTTTACTCTGGGAACATCAACGACAATACTTTAGACTCTATTAACAAAAACATTAGAGTTCTTTTGCAGTTCTGCTTAAAAAGAAACTTTATAGATGATTCTCTTTTGCGAGAATATTTTACCTTTATCCAAAGAATAAGAGTTAAAGAATCTGTAAAAGTTGCCTTGACAGAAGATGAGCTTTTTCGACTATTTGATTACTGCCCAACACTTAAAAAGTTAGAAAAGACTAAAGATCTTTTTCTAGTTCAATGTTATACAGGTTTACGATACTCTGATTTATCTAACTTAAAACCTGAAAATATCGATTTGAAGGAACAGATCATAAAAGTTAGTACAATTAAGACATCAAAAGAAATCATAATACCAATCAGTTCCAAGATACTACCTATATTTATAAAGTGGGATTTTCAATTACCAATTATAGATTCTTCTCAATATAATCGAAACATCAAACAAATGTTCAAAGAATTGGAGTTTGATTCTCCAGTTCAAACAGTTACTTTCCAGGGCAGAAAGCGTATCGAAACTACAAAGCCTAAATATGAGCTTATTTCTTCTCACACAGCAAGACGAACGATGATTACGCTTGCACTTAAAAAAGGTATGCTTCCGGAAATGGTTATGAAAATATCCGGCCATACATCCAGGGAATCTTTTGAAAAATATGTAAAGATTACCGAAGAAGAAGCTTGTAAGCAGTTTAGAGAGCTATTTTAGAGTAATACATCAACTAAGCTCAGTTGGATTATCATAGTGGGTAAGAACTATGTGGAGGAAGCTGAGCTTAGTTGTAAAATATTTTATTACAAGTACATATGAAGTAGGAATAGAGCAAATTGCATATCAATACTCTATTTTATCTTAGTAAATCAGTTTTTTGACTATAGAACCATTTTTGCCGGATAAGCGTAAGAAAAACACGCCTCTATAATAATTGTCTTTTTGTACTTGAAAGTTGAACTTATCAGATATAGTAAAGCTTTGTAAAACTTTTCCTCTTATGCTGACTAATTCAGCTTTATCGTAGATTTTA
>JBFHIJ010000055.1:0-21183 GCA_041596515.1 Chlorobiota bacterium | reverse complement strand
GGCTATATATTCTTTGTCTGACCTTACAGCATAGTCAATTATGTTAGAGCCATTTTCTTTTTTAAGTGTAAGAAGGATTGTGGACTTCACATTATCTTCTTTGTTTCTAAAAGCAGGAAATGAAAACTCATTGCCGTTTTTGTATATTCCTAATTCTTCCAGATCATTTTCACTATTGATAGAAATAATTTTAATTCCGTCAATATTTACTTTTTCGTTATTTATTCTGAAAGAGCTTTCTTTCACAGGTTTGTCCTGCACTTTGTTATCTGAAGAAGCCAAATCTTCAGTTTTAATGTCTTTGTTAGCGATGATTTCCGATGTTTTAGATTGCGTATTGCTTTGTACTTGTTCGGTTTTTGGAACATCATTAATAACTTTGTTATCAATATTCTTCTGCTCTTGAACTGGTGCGAAAACTAAATAAGCTGCAGTAGCAGCTACTGCTAAAATAGATGTGATAGACATAACTATTCTCCCAATAATAAGTTTAGAATGCTTAGAACTGAGGTGCTTGCCTGTGCCGATAATTTCGGACAGTTCTGAACCGCTGAGCAAATTATGCTCAGTAGATTTTGCTTGTTGAAGCAAGTCAGTGGTTTTTTGATTTTCAATCATGATCAACCCTCAGTAGTTTAAGCCGGTCTAGTGTGTTAAGATTTTTTGCATTTGTGAGATTAGGATCCATATTCTCATTTAGCAACTGTGCAAGCTTTTCTCTTCCTCGGCATATTCGCGATTTGACGGAGGAGAGCGACCCACCCTGCAATTCTTGAATTTCTTTCAAGGAAAAGCCGGATATTTCGAAAAGTGTCAGAGCTTCTTTTTGCTTAGCAGGCAACTGACCCAGTGCCCTATAAAGCAACTCTATATCTAAGTTTTTATCGGACTGCTGCGAGCAGTCGGGCATCTGATTAGCTTCGACTTCACTGTAAACACCAAAGAATTTTTTACGCCATCGTTTCTTCTTTGCTATGCGACTTGCAATAGTAAACAGATAACTCAGGAACGCTTCCTTATGTTTCAATGATTCAAAGCCCTCATAAGCCGCTAATACTGTATCTGCAGCCAAATCCTTTGCTTCTTCGTAACTATCAGCCATAGCTCGAGCATACCGATATAGGTTTTGTTCGACCGGCTTAAAAAGTTCTAAAAAGGCTCTTTGTTTTTCGTTGTGTGTCATTTCACTCTTACAATTGTGCACTCATAAAGTAAGGGAGTTTAGTCTTTAAAAAGTTGCACTAAGATAAGTAAAAATATTTCGTATAGTAAAAATATTTCTTTCTCGTCGTAGGACTATCGTAACAAACTCTATTATTATATATAACATTTTAAATCGCACTCGCGATATTCAAATATCCTTATTTCAAATAAGATTTAATATTCGTATATTAATGTTATATAGTTCGCTTTTGTAAAACATTTAAAATGTTTTACTTTCTTTAATTGCTATATCTATTGTTTGCCAATAAACGGAAATATTTATGTTGAGTTTTTTTGCTGCTCCTGTTTCTTTTAGTATACTGTTTATAACGGTAGCTATAAGCCTTTACACTATGCACAAAGACCAATCGCTATATTATAAATGGCTACTGCACCCAATGAGTGTTACTCGTAATAACGAATGGTATAGACTGCTTACAAGTGGCTTTTTACACGCAGATTACATGCACTTGCTTTTTAATATGCTTACTTTGTTTTTCTTTGCACCTGTGCTGGAAGCATATTTTATTGGGTCCACTAGGATGTTTATCATATATATGGTTTCAATAGTTGCTGCAAATATATCTAGCACAATCAAACATAAAAACGATTATGAATATAAATCAGTAGGAGCTTCGGGTGCTATTTCGGCGATCCTATTTTCGTATATTCTTTTTAGACCTTGGAGTCTAATAAATATATTTTTTATCATACCCATTCCTGCAATTATCTTTGCTTTTGGGTATTTATGGTACTGCCGGTGGGCAGAACGAAACTCGAATGATATGATAAATCATGACGCTCACTACTGGGGAGCGATTTCAGGCTTTGTGCTTACTGTCATTCTGGATCCCAGTGTACTACCTTACTTCTTAGATGAACTTACAGGAGGTCTCTTATGAAAAAAGCTTTAATTACCGGAATTACAGGACAGGATGGTTCATATCTCGCAGAGTTTTTGCTTGCTAAGGGATATGAAGTGCATGGTATAATCAGACGCGCAAGCACGTTTAATACTCACAGAATAGATCATATATATGAAGACCCCCATAATAAATCACCTAAGCTTAAATTGCATTATGGAGATTTGTCAGATCCCGGGATAATTACTGAACTGATATATTCTGTCAAACCAGATGAAGTATATCATCTGGGTGCACAGTCTCATGTGCGTGTTTCATTTGATATGCCTGAATATACAGGCGATATAACAGGGCTAGGCACTACACGAATCTTGGAAGCTATAAGAAGAAGTAATAACGACATACGTTTCTATCAGGCTTCTACTTCGGAGCTATTTGGGGCTGCGAAACCTCCCCAATCAGAGATAACAACTTTCCAACCTCAAAGTCCTTATGCCATAGCTAAACTTTATTCGTACTGGATGACTAAAAACTACCGTGAGGCTTATGGGATATTTACTTCTAACGGGATTTTATTTAACCATGAAAGCCCACGCCGTGGGGAAACATTTGTAACAAGAAAAATCACCCGAGCAATTGCCCATATTCTCGCTGGGAAGCAAGCTAAACTCTATCTTGGCAATCTTGAGGCAAAAAGAGATTGGGGTTTTGCTCCTGAGTATGTAGAACTTATGTGGCAAGTGCTTAATCTGGATAAAGCTGATGACTTTGTGATTGGCACAGGTGAGAGTCATTCTGTGAAAGATTTTCTGGAAACAGCATTTGAATATGTAGGGATAGAAATTGAATGGCAGGGCACTGGAGTAAATACCAAAGGTATAATTAGACACTCCGGCGACTATGCATCAGTACTAAAGCAGGGTCAGATAATTATTGAAATTGATCCTAAATATTTCCGCCCTACTGAAGTGGACTACTTGCTTGCAGATAATTCCAAAGCTAAAGCAGCTCTTAACTGGGAACCCAAAGTTACTTTTAGCGAACTGGTAGGAAATATGATGGATTTTGATATGATGCAGTCTGGTCTTACTCCGCCTTTTGAAGGCACTAAGGCCATAGTTAAAAAAGGATTTGGCTGGACAAAACACGAATTCAATAATATACTGAACATCCAAAATGAAATTTAATAAAAACGCTAAGATATTTGTAGCAGGACACAGAGGTATGGTTGGTTCTGCTATCGTAAAGAAACTAAAAGAAGCCGGTTATAATAATATAGTTACGGCAAGAAAGAATGAGTGCGACCTGACAAATCAGCGACAAGTCAATGAGTTTTTTGCATTAGAGAAACCTGAGTTTGTCTTTCTGGCAGCTGCGAAAGTAGGTGGCATCATGGCAAATAAGACTTATAAAGCAGACTTTATCTATGATAATATTATGATAGCCTCAAACGTGATACACGCAAGCTATCAGAACAATGTCAAAAAGTTATTAAACTTGGGCTCTTCATGCATATATCCCAAATTTGCAGAGCAGCCGATAAAAGAAGAATACCTACTTACAGGCGAGTTAGAGCCTACAAATCAGCCCTATGCTTTGGCAAAAATCGCAGCAATTGAGCTTTGCAAATCTTATAATTTCCAACATGGGACTAACTTCTTATCTCTTATGCCTACTAATTTATTCGGTTCAGGAGATAACTACAACTTAGAAACATCTCACGTGTTACCTGCTATTTTGAGAAAAATGTTTTTATCAAAATGGCTTATGGAAGCAAATTATGATAAGATTGCTGCGGATATTGCCAAGTATCCATTGGGTTTTGATCTTGAAAAATCTCATAATCTCAAAGATAAACACGAGCTTAAAGAAGCCTTATCTAAAATCGGTGTTACGGAGACTTCCCTTACTCTTTGGGGAAGTGGTAAAGTGCTTAGGGAGTTTTTGCATACAGACGATTTGGCAATATCAGCTATCTACTTTATGGAAGAGCATAATTACGAAAGTATGGGCGACTTTGTCAATATCGGTACGGGGAAAGATATAAGTATCCGAGAGCTTGCAGAAACTATACAAAGAGCTGTTGGATATGAAGGCAAACTCCTATTTGATACATCCAAACCGGACGGCACTCCCAGGAAATTGTTAGATGTAAGCAAAGCAAAATCATTAGGATGGCAGTATAGTATAGAGTTGGAATATGGTATAGAAAACCTTGTGTTAGAGTATTAATAGTTGGGTTGTCATCTCTTACCTCTTCCACAATAAGTTTATCCCAATCATAAATATTTGATTGATTACAACAATATCTTACAAATTAAGCCCTGTCATACATTGTTCAATATTAAATACTAAATATAGATTCGCTATTATAATAGTGAAGCTAAGTTTATATATAGCAGTAATTAAGGGTGTATTTTAAAGTAGGTATGTTTGCTGTAAGATAAGAAATTTATATTATGGTAGCAACAAAAAGGTGGTTTTTTTCGTATTTTACTTAATCACATATTTGCTCACAAGGAAAAACTTATATGATAGTCAAAAATCAAGTATTGTATCTTGTAATTTTTGCTTTTTTACTATTTTGCAAACCGGTAGAAGCCGGCAGAAATTCAGACGTGTTTGTATCAGGTTCATATTATGAATATGAAGTATCATTTTTTGGCTTACCGCTTGGTAGTGTTAAAATATATACCGGCAATATGGAAGATAAAAATGGGCATGATGCACAATATGTAAAAGCTGAAATGGACAGTTATGGTGGCATACCTTATGTAGATTTGCACGCCACATTTGAGAGCTGGATGCCTCAGAATGCTTCATACTCTTATATGTTTAATGGCAACATGAAGGTAGACGATGATAAATGGCAATACAACAGTATCATCTTTGATCATAAAAACGAAGAAATTCGCTCTACTATATGGGAAAACAAACAGCTTATTAGCCGTGACACTTTCCAAACTAAAAAGAAATTTAGCGATGGAGCCTCACTGCTATATCTTGCCCGCTCTTTTATGGAACTTGGCAAGACTGCATATGTCCCCACTTTTATAAATAATCAGCTTGTACAGACTAAGATCAATTTCCAGAAAAAACAAGAAAATATAGAAATAGATGCAATTGATGGTGAAGTTAAATCTTTATACTTGGATGGAAGAGCAGATTGGGAAGGCGTTTATGGTCTTTCGGGGCAATTTGAAGGTTGGTTCTCTGACGACCCGGCGCATATTCCGCTCAAAGCTTATATGAAAGTATATGTGGGCAAAGTGAAAGTAGAATTGGTTAAATGGACAAGAGCAGGATGGAATCCTCCAAAAGCAGATTAGATTCTTCTTATTTTATACAAAAAAAGCTGTATTTAGTTTATATCTAAATACAGCTTTTTTTTTGTGATTGTGATTACAAGATTCCGTTTCCGGTAACCAGTAACTGATAGTGTTAATCTCAACATCTTTGAAATTAAGCTTGCACACTTTATCTCTGTTTGATGATTACAAAGCTCTCGTTAACCATCTCACTATTAAGCTTGAGTAAGAACTGACCATTACTTAAAGTATTCAATGGAATACTTAAAGTGCCGTTACCCTCACCAATGTTTAGATACCCATGACCTACCAAAGAACCGGTATTAGTATAAATCTTATACGAAAGTGCATCATTAAAATTAGTTTTGTAATTTATATTTATAAAATCTGAGCTAGGCATCGGAGAAGGATTAGAGATATATAGTTCATAAGGGAGACCACTCGAGGTCACTTTTAGTGGGACATCGCACTTAGACATAGCATCAAATGAAATTGGTTCCGCATCTGCAGCTACCGGTTGGTAATCAGAGAAACAATCTGCTTCGATAATTATAGTATCTCTATATTTTTCTGCACGTACATAGTCGGGGTGATACACTACTTCCAAGCCCATTTCACTAAAAGGAGGAATAGTTAACGGGAACTGCCCCTTTGGCACAGAGAAATGTCTGTTAATTACAGCATAGGCAGAACTAATAATTTGCGGATATTCTCCATAATTCTCTAAATAAATGGAATCTGCAGCCAATGCACCTATTTTGAAGCCGCCAAAATACTGTTCTTCTCGTTCCGGAGAGCTGTCCACAGTTCCGGATAATCTTAGTGATAGAGGGCTTATGGTGTCTGTCACAGTAGTTTCATTGCCATATTTGTCAGTAAATCTCACAGAATAAAATGCAGGAATTTTTAGATTAGTTACTATAAGTTGAGCAGTATAGTAAGGTGATTTACTTTCATTGCTAATGGTCATATTATTAAGCGTATCATATATAACTTGATCTATGCCCAAGTCAAACTGAGTTGTATCAGTCACCGTGATATTAATATATTTATTACAGTCTATAGTTTGAGTATAAGCTTTAGGAGCTTCGGAATCAGCAAAATATTGATATGACACACTGGCTATATCTCTATCAAGGCAGTCACCTTCTATATTAATAGTGTCTAAAATCGTAATAGGAATGACGGAAGCAACGCAAATTGGATATTTTTTAGTTTGACCCGGTGAAATAATAATAGGTAGAGGAATGTTTTCTAAACCGTAGACTTTACCAAGCGATTTGAAATTTATATCTGATATTTCTTGTGTAAAATTTCCATAATTTTGCAACTTTAAATCAAAGCAATATGTTTCGTTGAGTTTGGAATCTTTTTTAGGGTGCTCGTATATATCTAAAGATTCGTTGAAGGTTTCAACTGAAACAGTAAATCCGGGAATATCTATAGATCGGCTATATCCATAACCCATAGAATCCCTGACTGTGTAAGAGACATTTGCATCTAAGTATTTGTTTTGCACCTCGCCATCAAAAGTAATAACTTTAGGGGCTTTAGATTTATCCTGATTGAGTTGCAAATTAGTAGTATTATCTATATTGAAATACTCTATCCCGGAGTCGTACGGTAAAGTGTCAGTAACAACTACATTAGTAGTAAAACAGTCTTTTGATTCGTTAAGTACAGGATCTTTGTGGTCAAATATTCTAAAATTCATACCTCCAATATACCCATAGGAATTAGCTTTAGCGTAGCCGTAAATATATATTGCTATATCTTTATCACAGGTGATAGTATGCACACCGTCGCTACTTTCTAAAACTTTGTACTCATAGTCCGAATCAGGAATTGGTAAATAGCCTGCATCAGGTACAGGACTACCATCGAATTTAAGTGAAGCTTTACCTTCCGAAGGAAGAATCACAGCAACATACTGATTAGTGTATAGATTTTGTTTGTTTTCTTGAGTCTGAGTATTTATAAATTTATATTCGTTATAGAACTGTTCCTTAGGATGAATAAGCATCATCAAAGGGTCGCCAATATTAAATTGACCTGAAGTGTTTTGGGTAGTTTTTGCGTAAGTTGCTACTTGCATTGGAGCAGAAGAAGACAGATGAATAGCCTCGTCAACTTCTAATTCTAAAAATTCTGCACGGCCAAGAGTTTTGTAGGCTTGTCCGTTAAGTGATATTTTATTATTGTCAGAAGCAGATAGCACTCTAACTAAATCTTTATTTTTTACACCAAATGATACTGTCTCAAATGGAACAACAAAGGCAGATTTATGCCAAGATTCTACCGGTATTAGCTGCTGAATTAAATAATCTCTGGAGGGGTTATTTACACTAACATCTAAAGGCACTTGTGCCCTTTGGTGGCCTCCAATAACTGTAACAGGTTTAGTCGCCACTATATTAGTTCCGGTTAAATCATAAGAAATAGTTTGACTTTGTTTGGATTGGACTAAATAACTTTGACCTTGTGATAAATTAATAGTAAAAGGTTGCTCTCCATTTACCTGTGTTGGATTCCCTTTAGGAGGAGTTATTTCTACAGAAGTATTATCCTCCGTCGCGACTATTACGAATTGTGACGGAGTCACTTGTGACATAGAACTTCTTAAGCCCGCGTTATAACTCATAACAAAATAGTTTTTGCCGATAGCATCTATTGGATAAACTAATGTAGCATCACTGGTAGTTTGGGCTTGATTTTGGATATATACTGACACTTCCTCCTCAGCAATTAGTCTAAAAGAGCATGGAGAGACTTTTTCGTTATCATTGTATGCATTTCCGTCACTTAATATGTTACCACTTTGATTCCAACCATATAATTCAAAGTTTTTATAGTCTAAAGCAATAGTCTTAATATCGTTAACATTGGTAATCTCAAATGGTATTTTAAATTTACCGCCCAATCTATCTGTATACTGTAACTCTCCTAAAGTTTGCTGGTCCGCAGCAATAAATATATATAGCTTGTCATCTTTCCATCCCAAACTTCCCCAATTATTATGATAATTAGGCGGAAAAGCGAACCAAAACTCTGTCCCCTTACTGTCTGCAGGAGGTTTTTCCTGTGCAAATGAACTACTGGCAAACAGGACTATGGCTATAATCGTGAGTAAAACGGATTTCATGGGGTACCTGATATTATTTATTTATAATTTTTATAATTTACGTATTTATATTAGCTTGTCAGGCTATTTTATAAGCGACTTTTCTAAGTCATGCTTATTTTCTTTTTCTATACATTTAATGGTAAGTTAAATATAGTATTCATGTTTTACTTTTTAGTTCAATCTTAAAATGAAAAAATTACTTCACTCAGAAATATTGGAAGAACGACTTACTCCTGAAATATCTAAAGAAGTTGAGCGTTTTCCTGTTTCAGTTATGCTGGATAACATCCGCAGTCTATATAATGTTGGCTCTATTTTTCGCACTTGCGATTCTGCAAGAGTGTCAGAATTAGTAATGTGCGGATTTACTCCGCATCCACCAAGGAAAGAAATAGAAAAAACTGCTCTGGGAGCAGTGGATACTGTACCTTGGCAATATGAAAACGATATTTTGACAGCTATAAAAGAACAAAAGGCTAAGGGTGTAAAAGTTATTGCTGTTGAACTAACTGACGAGAAAAGAGAATATACAAGTCTCAAACCCGAAGAGTACCCTTTATGCCTTGTGCTTGGTAACGAATTATCCGGCATTTCGGACGAAGTCATGGCTGAATGCGATGACGCAATCGAAATACCAATGCATGGAGTCAAGCACTCTTTAAATGTTGGCGTTGCCGCCGGCATTGTTATATTTGAATCCATAAGAATATGGAAAGATAATCTCAAATAATAAAAACCTTGCATATTAAAATACACATGATTTATTGTTTAGTTACAAAGAAAAGTATAAAATGAAAAATAAAATTGCAGTACCTGATACTCCTTATCTAAAAGATTTGTTTGCTAATAGCGATAAAGTAAAAGAAGAATATGATTTAGATTTTTTTGTAGTGCCGGAAGATAAAATCGGAGAATTCTTTCACAATCACCGATTTGACCTTGCACTGCTTTCACCTGCTGAATATGTGATGGGGATAGGCAAGGCAGATTATAGAATAATTGAAGGCCCTTGCATGGCTGCGGAAGCTTATACGAAGTTAGCTTCTGTCTATTTTAATCCAAATTTGGCAGATATTACTACTATGGGCAGTCCTACCCCTGATAATTTCCTGATTAAAATAGCCAAATTGATTTTGGCAGAGAGATATGATATGCACCCACAGTTGCTGAAATATAAAGGAAATGTAATAGATGCTCTCAAAAATCATGATGCTGTTTTATCTCTGGATACTATCAATGAGTTAGAAGCCACTTTGGATATTACTGAGGAATGGTATATTGATTATAATGCACCATTGCCTTTAGCTTTCTGGGTGTGTCGCAATGAGGAAGCTCCGGCTGATGTAAAAAATATAGTGAATAAGTTAGCTATTGACTTCTTTAAAACTGATATTATTATCCATGACGAGTCTGATGATGCATCTATAGTAAGAGAAGGCAGAATCTTAAGAAACTGGAATGAAGATATAGCACAAGCCCTGGTAGACGTAACCGAGCTGATGTATTACCATCAGATTATTCCTGAAATAGGTGATGTTAAAATGTATGGTTCTGACTTATAATTATGCTCATTCCTCCTAAAATAAAGAATAAATATAGAACCGTTGGTATCATGACCGGAACCTCTATGGATGGAGTCGATACCGCATTGGTTGATTTTTATTTAGATAATGGAATAATCACCTACGAGTTAGTAGATTTTATAGAATATCCTTTCCCGGATGCACTAAAGAAAAAAATACTTTATATGCTCATGGGCGAGATAACTATGCAGGATGTTTCTTCTGTGAATACCTTTATTGCAGAGCTATATGCAGAAGCTACTACCAATTTATTGGAAAAGTCCAATATTGATAAAAACAGCATAGACTTTATCGGCTGCCATGGTCAGACTCTGTGGCACCAGCCATTAGCTGTGGAGTTTTGCGGTAAAGATATACGAAGTACTTATCAGGCTATGGATGCTTCTGCACTGGCATATAAAACCGGAATTCCTGTAGTATCTGATTTCAGGTCGGCGGACATGGCTGCCGGAGGACAGGCTGCGCCATTAGTTCCAATCTTTGACTATTACTTCCTTGCCGGCGATAATCACAGAGCTTTGCTTAATATCGGAGGGATGTCTAATGTTACGCTTCTGCCACCTTGCTGCGACAGAGACAATATTAGGGCTTTCGATACAGGGCCGGGAAATGTACTCATAGACTTAGCTATGAAAAGACTATCTGGTAAAAATTATGATGCCAAAGGAGCAGTGGCAAAATCAGGCAAACCTATAAAGCCAATGTTAGATGAGCTAATGAGCATACCATTTATACTAGACACTCCTCCCAAATCTACCGGTAGAGAGTTTTTTACAGAAAAATATTTAGATACTCTATTATATCGATATAAAGAAGAATCTAAAGAAGATATTATCCATTCTATATCTTTATTTACTGCTATATCCATCTCTAAAAATATTGAATTATTTGGGAAAGATACTTCAGAGATTATTTGCTCTGGTGGTGGCTCAAAAAATAAGTTTTTACTGCAAGCACTTTCTGAGCTTCTTCCAAATTGTTCTATTAATACTGCAGAAAAATATGGATTAAATTCGTCAGCAAAGGAAGCAATTGCATTTGCATTCTTAGCAGTTCTTTTTGCAACAGAAAAACCCGGGAACGTCACATCTGTGACTGGTGCTAAAGAGGAAAGAATTTTAGGCAGCTTAAGTTTATAAAAATAATTATATAATAGCATATTAAACAAGGGGTTTCACCCCCTTGCCATTCACTAACTCTAATACTTGCCCATCTGTTCTAATGAAATATATGGATTTATTTATCCTAACAGATAATTGACCACCTTCTCCATCTGCATCCCACGCGAGCCTTTTACAAGAGTGGCTGAAATATCTTTGAGGTCTTTAAGATAATTAGCTAAATCGTGATGGGAGCTAAAATGTTTACCGTTGCTTATATTAGTTGCCTCTAGTGCAAGTTTCATATTGTCGCCCATTACCAAGACTTCGTCAGCAACAGTAGATGCCTGCATCAAACATAATTTGTGCTCTTCCATCGCATTCTCACCTAATTCAAACATATCACCAAGTACGGCTACTTTTTTATGGGATGTATTGATTTTCTGCAAAGTTTCCAAAGATAATTGCATCGACGATGGATTTGCGTTGTAGGTATCATTAAGTATTATTTGAGAATCGATTTGAATTACTTTCATTCTTCCGTAATCAGCATCTTCCGCATTTTTATAACTTTCGATACCAGATTGAATTTGGTCTGCACTAAGATCGAGCATAAAAGCAGCAGATGAAGCGGCTATAGCATTTAAAGCTGGTGCAATGCCACGAACTTGCATTTTAGCCGTTACTTTTTTGTCTTCAAATTCTAAATCTATAGTCGGGAAAAGTTCTGCATCAAGGGTATACTCGGCTTTCATACCATAATTATCTCTCTTTCCAAATGATAGTTTATTTTCGAGGATTGGTTCATATTTTGCGAGTCTTGCATCATCCATGTTAATAAGAGCTATACCAGCTTTATTTCTAAGATACCCAAAAAGAAAAGTTTCTTCCATCTCGACACCATCAAGGTTGATAAGAAACTCCAAATGCTCTTTGCCTATATTGGTAATGAGACCATGAGTAGGATTGCAAATATTGGACAGCATTGCAATTTCACCGGGTTCATTAGTACCAAGCTCTAAGATAGCCGCTTCAAATGACTCATCAAGTGAAAGCAGCATAAAAGGCACGCCAACTCTATTATTAAAGTTTTTATAAGTTTTAAGTGTTTTATACTTTTGAGATAGCAGATGAGCTGTTATTTCTTTAGTAGTTGTTTTGCCATTAGAACCGGCTATTGCAATCACAGGAATAGTAAATCTATCTCTATGAAACCTAGCAAGTTTACCCAAAGCAACTAAAGTATCTTTAACAATAATATATTTATTTTTTATCTCTAAACTATCTATATTAGCTTCGTACCAGTCCTTATTTATAACTGCAACTGCAGCTCCTGCACGCAAAGCATCTGAAACATTGTTGTGACCGTCAAAGTTTTCACCTCTGAGTGCAACGAATATATTATCTTTCTCAATAGTTCGAGAATCGGTTGAAACAGCATTGCATCTAATTGAATTATCTGCTAATACGTTGGCCTCACCAAAAATCACGGAAAGTTCGTAAGCATCAAAGAAAGCCGTGTTGTTTATCATAAATTACCTCTTCGAGTTTTGTTCTTAGCTACATCATAAATATAATATTAAATCAACATTTTATTGTTACTATTATTGAGATGAACCCGTTTAATAATAATCAAAGGCGGAAGAGCCTACTACTTTTATGGGTATATTATTAGGAAGTGATGCACATCCGATATTGATAATATGGCGTTCCTTGTGTGATTGGAGATTATTAGCCTCGTATTGCTCATTTATAAACATACATTGAGCTTAGGAAAAAGCAATAAGTGCATAATTATATAAAGCTTAGCTTTGATAACATATCTTGGCATTATTTTCGTTGTACAAAGAAGTAATAAAAGTATTTTGTTTATTTCTTGCTTTTGTTGCTGACTTTATCGATATTATATGGCATTTTGTTTAATTAAAGAGTAGATATATCATGGCTGAAGAACAACAAGGCGTACAAGAACCGGAAATGCCCACGAAGAAACCTAAAAAAAGTGGTGGTGGGGGCTTCTCTACACCAGTTTGGATTGGAATTATTGCAGGTGGGTTAGTCGTAAACATCGTACTAATTATTTTTGCTATCAAACTTTTTGTAGTTCAGCCGGCAGCTCCGGCTTCGGAAGATGGAAGTAAAGAACATACAGAAAATGTCGATAAAGGAAATAATAGCCATGATGGGACTCACGAAAGTGACAGCGAAGAAGATTTAGACAAGTTAGAAGAAGAGAATGTGCTAAATGGTGACGAAAATGTACAGTTTAAAGAAACAGGTAGAATTACTACTAACCCTAAAAACAGTACTTCTTTTGTTATTTTGAATTTAGGCTTGGAATATAGAGAAAGGCACAGTGAAGATGACTCTGACGGAGGCGGTCATGGTGCGGCTGCTACTACAGGACTGGATCCAGTGATGGCAAGAGTGAAAGGAGTTATCAATAATACGATTGGCTCTATGTCTGTGGAAGAGTTGCAAGATAGAGAAAATCTAAGAACCAAACTAAAAGAAGAAATCAAAAAAGTTTACAAAAAACATCACATTTACCTTAGAGATGTAATTTTAGTTGAGTTTTTGATTCAATAGCATGTTTAGACTAAAGGAAAGCTATGACTGATGTTTTATCACAAAATGAGATAGATAGTTTACTCTCGGAGATGACCAGCGGGAGAGTAGATGTCGAAGAAGTGCTAGGTGGGAATATGCCGAAAGGCGATATTTCCAACTATGATTTCCGGCGTCCTAACCGTATTTCTAAAAATCAAGTAAGAACTTTGCAGACAGTTCATGAGAGCTTTGCAGAGGTATTTGGTTATTATTTGGTCTCTAAGTTGCAGACGGTTGTTCCCATAACAGTAACATCTGTGGATCAGCTGTTTTACTCTGAGTTTATATTGTCTGTATCTAATCCAAGCTGTCTGTATGTTTTTGATATAGAAGGTACAGATGGTAGTGGCATTTTGGAGGTAAGCCCTCAGCTTGCATTGACTATTGTTGAAAGGTTACTTGGTGGTGCTGCCGAAACACAATCAAATGCTCGAACCATTACTCCTATTGAGCAGGCAGTAATAAGAAGCATAGTAGAGCATGCTCTGTCAGATTTGAGAAACGCTTGGAAAGCTATTGCAGATTTGCAATTTAAATTCCAACGTCTTGAAATGGAAGCTGATTTTGTTCAGATTGCTCCATCTTCTGAAATTGTGGTAGTTATTTCTTTTGACGTAAATATTGGAACAAATACTTATCTAATGAATTTGTGTTTTCCTACTTTTGCTTTGGAAGAAGTGCTTGCTAAACTTAATAGACAGCAGGTAACTTCATCGGCAGTAATGCTTTCCTCTGCCAGAAAAAAAGAAAACATGAATATACTTAATCAGCAAATGTCAACAACATATTTGCCGATTATCGCCGAACTTGGTAAGGCATCAGTTACTGTTAAAGAGCTGATGGATTTAAAAATTGGTGATGTAGTAAAATTGAATAAGCGTATAAATCAAGAAATAGAGCTTATTATTAGTGAAAAAAGAAAACTTGCGGCTCGCCCCGGGAGTGTCGACGGGAAAAAAGCCGTAAGGGTTACTCGTCCACTTACTGAGGACGATTTGGTCGATCAAGATATATCTTACAAGGAGAATAAATTATGACAATGACTCAGGAAGAGATAGATGCTCTAATTTCGAGCGGAGGCATAGAAGATATTGACGAGGGCTTGCAGGATGATAATTCTTCAGGTATTGATGCGGAGAGTGCTGACTTTGCCGATATGGACTATGGCGAAAGTGACACGATTTATTCACCATTAGATCCAAAACTCGAATTGCTTTATGACTTGCAACTTCCGGTTTCCATAGAGCTGGGTAGAACTAATATGCTTATCAGAGATATTCTCCGATTAGGCAGGGGGTCTGTGATTGAGTTTGATAAACTGGTTTCCGAGCCTGTAGATGTACTTATCAACGGCAAAAAAGTAGCCGAAGGTGAGGTAGTTGTTATTGATAAACACTTTGGTATCAGGATTACTACTTTGGTGGATCCTGCTGATAGGTTGCGTAATTTAAGGAGATAAGAGATACTTTATTTAGATTCTTCTTTCTAATCTCTTTGATTGCGCTTGATAAAAGTAATGAGGTACATTCTAAAATTCATAATTATATGAGTTTTTCACCTAATTAAGCTTCTGATTTTCTTTTATATTTATATAAATACTACAGGAAGTAGTCATGGATAGCACGATGCTTCAATCACTTCTTACTCTTATAGCCGGAGTAGGTATAATTGGGCTTATGTTTTTCTTTTTGAAAAAGTATACTCTAAAAGCTCAAAACTCTTCAAACAAAATGAATCTTAAAGTAGTTTCAAAACTGTCATTGCAACCCAAAAGTAGCCTGTTCGTAGTAGAAGCAGGTGATAAAACTTTGCTTATTGGTGTATCCGAAAAGAATATCAATCTAATTAGTGATTTATCTGAAGAAAGCAATAATGCGTTGCCTATCAGCTCAAACTCTAAAAATCTGCCGGTAAAAATAAAAAATGCTGAATTAAAAATGCCGGAATCCCTTTCCTTCAAAAATTTTCTTAAGTCTGCTATTAATAGACCAAAAAATTGATATGTATAGGATAAGTCCTTCTCAATTCAGCTTATAAGGTTTTATCTATTACAGCCTAATTGCATACTCCACTATACGTGGCAAATCAAATTACTACTTTTTGGTGATATTAAAACAATTCACTTTTGCTCTCCTCGTCAATTTTCTAAGGAGGATATGCAATCATGATAAAAAAGATTTGTTTGATCACAGGTGCTACTAATGGTATAGGTAAAGCTACTGCAAGACAGCTGTTAGCTATTGGTTATCATGTTGTTTTTACCGCTCGTAGCATGGCGAAAGCAGAAAGCACTGTCTTTGAATTTAAAAATTCCATGCCAAATTGTAAAGTGGACTATTTTTTAGTAAATTTGTCTTCTCTCGAAGAAGTGCGGGAGTTTGCCTCCATATTTAAAGAAAAATATGACAGACTTGACGTGCTTATTAATAATGCCGGCGTTTGGGAAAAATCTTATCAAAAAAGCAAAGATGGCTTTGAGCTTACTTTTGCTGTTAATCACCTATCGCACTTCCTACTTACGAATCTGCTTTTGGATTTAATTACAGACACTGAAGAATCTAGAATTATAAATGTCTCTTCAAGGTTGCATCTTAATGGGAATTTGGATTTTGACGACCTAAATGGTGAGAAGTCATATAATGGCAACAAAGCATACGCAAACTCAAAGCTGGCAAATTTACTATTTACTCGCCACCTTGCTAAGATGCTTGAAAATACTAAAACAACTGTAAATGCTTTGATGCCGGGAGTTGTCAATACCGGACTTTTTGATAATTTTCATCCGCTTTTACAAAAATTGTTTCGAGTGTTTCTTATTTCTTCTGAAAAAGGAGCAGAGACTTCTGTATATTTGGCTACAAGTGATGATGCTCATAGATTTTCAGGTGAATACTTTGATAAAAAGAAACCTGCGAAATCATCAAAGCTTTCTAAAGATTCTGAAATCGCTAAAAAACTTTGGAATATTAGCTTACAAATGACAGGACTTGATGCTAAAAAATGAAGTATGTCCTTTATATATTAGTCTTATGTATTCCTCTTTCTGATACTTTATCTAAAGATGAACCTGCCATATCTTTATCCTCTTTTAAAAGGCATCTCAAATTTTTAGGAAGCGACTTATTTGAAGGTAGAGGCACAGGATCTACCGGGGCAAATTTATCTGCAAAGTATCTTGCCGAAGAACTATCATCTCTAAACCTTATCCCTATTGGATATAACGATACATACTACCAATACATACCAATGCACGCTTCAATGCCATTGCCCGGCTCCGAATTTAAGTTTTACTTTGATGGAGACGAGAACGAGATTATTTACGGAGAAGACTATTTTATGCTTAATTCGGGAGAGCAGACTTATTTGCCCTTGCCTACCTCTATGATATTTGCTGGTTATGGCATTGTTGCTCCTGAATTTGACTACAATGACTACATAGATCTCGATGTAAAGGGTAAAATAGTAGTAATGCTTACCGGTGAACCTTATTCTGAAGATGATAATTGGTTTGCAGGTAAGACAAATACTATCTATAGTTTTTTTGATGCTAAAGAGAAACTTGCTCTTGCAAGGGGGGCTGCTGGTATTATTTTACTTCCGGCTCCCGATGACAAAAGGTACCAAAATCTCGATATAGTCAAGAAAAGCTTTGGTTTTGAGGATGTAAAGCTTGCTTACTCAGTTACCAGCAAATTTAGTGTGCTCATGCCTGGGCAGTGGGGTATGAATATGTTTTTAGGCACTAACTACACCAAAGAAGATATCAACAAGATGCACTTCCAAAACAAGATGCATAGTTTTGAGCTTAAAGGTAAAATTTCTTTTAATGGCCTGTTTAAAGAGCGCGATTTTGTTTCCAGCAATATTGTTGGAATGATTAGAGGAAGCGATTATAGCCTAAGAGATGAATATGTATTGCTTTCTGCGCACTATGACCATTTAGGGATAGCAGAGGCTGTAAATGGAGATTCAATTTATAATGGGGTTATGGATAATGCAATAGGGTGTGCAGCCCTCATCGAGCTTGCCAGAGCTTTTTCGCAGCTTAATCCTACCCCAAAGCGTTCCATTATATTTATGCTCGTCACGGGCGAGGAAAAGGGTTTGTTAGGTTCAAAATATTATATTGATCATCCTTTACGGCCTTTATATAAAACAGTTGCAAATCTTAACATCGACGGACTTGCGTTTATTGATAAGTTCAACAGCATTGTGCTGGTTGGCGAAGAGCTATCAAACTTAAAGGAGTTCGCCGAGCCTGCTTTAAAATCTATGGGTTTGACAATTTCTACTGCTCCTGAAGAATTTGAAACTAATGATAACTTTACAAGGTCTGATCAGGTTGCTTTTGCTTCTGCCGGTATCCCTGCCATGCTTACTATGGATGGTTTAGACTATCGAAAAATTAGCAAGAATGAGGCTGTGGCACTGCTATATAATTACGGTCAGAATAAATATCATACTCCTTTTGATGATTTAAGCCAAAAGATAGATTATGATGCTTCTTTTTTGCATATAGAAGCTATTTATAGAATAGTAGAAAAACTAGTCAATTCAGAAAAAACACCTAAATGGAATGAAGGTGTGCCCTATCAATATGAGCGACTTAGAACTAATGCGGAAAAACGTTGATGAGAGTCAAAACAATCTTGTTTCTTACTGCTATTATACTAATCTCAGCCTGTGGAACGTTTACTCCTAAAACGTCAGCATTTAAAATCAAAGGCTCGGATACTATGCTGTATCTGATGCAGCAACTTGCCAAAGACTACATGAAAGAAAATCCGCACGTAGCGGTATATGTAGAAGGTGGGGGCACGGGCTCCGGTATAGATGCTGTTATTTCAGGCGAAGCACACCTCTGCATGGCGTCCAGGAAGTTAAAGCCAGACGAAGTAAAACAAGTCGCTGATAAGTTCCAGACTGTAGGCGTTTCTGTACTTATTGCAAAAGATGCACTTAGCATCTACGTAAATAGAAATAATTCCGTTACTAATGTATCTGAAGATCAGCTTAGACAGATTTACAGTTGCGAAATAACTAATTGGTCTGAGCTTGGAGGTGATAATCATAAAATTGCTCTTCAAGGCAGGCCAAATAATTCGGGTACATTCTACTACTTCAAAAATCACGTACTGCGTGGTTTGGAATATTGCCCGGACGTTATCAACTCTCCTACTTTGGAAAAACTAATTGAGAAAGTAGGGGATAATCAGTATGCAATTGGTTATGGAGGCTTATCGATACAAAACGATGACGTTAGGGCACTAAGCATTAACGGCATAGAAGCAACCACTGAAAATGTAGTTAATGATAAATATCCAATAAATCGATATTTACGAATATTCAGTATTACGAATCCTTCGGGTGAGTTAAAAGACTTTATCGACTGGGTGCTTAGCCCTGATGGACAAAAAGTAGTCAGCAAGTCAGGCTACATACCCCTATGGGATGTCAAGTTTTAGGAAGTTTAACAAAGATTTGTAGTTTAACTAAAGCTAATCAAGCTAAGACGATAAACATATATTTTTTTCTTACTAAATATTTAGAATTTTGTATATTGCATATAGACTATGTTCAAATATCGAACAGTGCTTTGTTAAATATGAAAAGTGGTGATTCCAATTTTTTAAAACGAAGTTATATTATATTTATAGTTTTTTATAAAGGAGTTCTGTATGAAAAAGATTTTCGCTCTAATTATGGCAATCGTAATTATGTTTGGAGTTTCCGAACTAAAAGCACAAAAAACAATGAGTAACCCTCAAACTTTTGGTGGACAGTTAGTATTTGCATTGCCTACAGGTAACTTAGGTGATATAGTTGGTATGGGTGTTGGTATCAATTTACAATATACATATTATGTTAGTCCAAAGTTTGCTGCTTATGGTGCTTTAGGTTATCACAGCTACATGGCTAAAGAATATGAAGTAAATGGTACAGCTTATGGATTTGAATATACGGCTTCCGTAATTCCAATCAGTGCAGGTGCTTTTTATCAAGTAGGTCAGTGGGGTAAATTATTACCTATCGTTGGCGGTGAACTTGGTATGCATATAGGTAATTATAGTGTTAGTTCAAGCAATAACCCATACTTGGGAGCAGATGCCAGTTATTCTGATTTGGCATTGTCATTCTTTAGTGGTGTTTTATACCCTATCAACAGACAAATTGCTATGAGAAGTGATTTAAAATACACACTATCTTCTAACTTAGGCAACCTTAGCTTAAACGTAGGTATCATGTATAAAATGTAGTTTGATTAGTAAAAATACATTTACAAACACCGCAAAATAGATTATATATTTTGCGGTTTTTTTTATGCTTTTAGCTATCAAAACTAATATATTTGAGTGCATTTCGTATATTGCTATAATTATTTAGCCTAAACAAAGAATTAAAGTAAAGCATGGAACAATCAGTAAAAAACATAGTACAATCTAGTAAGTTATCGGATAATGATAAATACTATTGGGGTTATCAGTTTGATTTGGGGAAAGACGTAATAGTTCCTTATCTGGAAGAGAATAAAGTCTTTCAATCCGGTGATAAAGTTGCAGAAGTCGGAGCCGCTGAGGGCGGAGTGCTTGCTGCTTTTGTAGAGGCCGGAGCAAAAGAAGCCTATGGCTCTGATATCGTACAGTTTAGGCTGGATATTGGGAACTATATCAAAGAAATCAGTGGTGTCGAGATTGAATTTCACAATCATAACATTATCACTGAAGATATAGATGACACCAAAAAGCAAAAATATGATTTAGTCTTGCTTCGAGATGTTATTGAGCATTTAGATGATACAGAAGTAGCTTTGCGAAATATCGGAAAGATGATAAAGCAGGGTTCATATCTATATGTTACTTTTCCTCCATACCATTCACCTTTTGGAGGCCATCAGCACACAGTTGCCAATTCATGGGGCAAATTGCCATATATTCACCTTTTGCCAAACTTTATATTCCATAAACTGATTGCTTCAGGCAGAAAAAATGACATAGGTGAAGTAAAAAGACTTCAGGGTATAAGCTTAACTCCTAAGAAGTTTGAAAGAGCCGCTGAGGCAGCCGGCTATGAAATAGTAAAATCAGATTTTTATCTGCTTAGACCGGTATTTAAAATGAAGTTTGGTTTACCTGCAGTAAAAATCACTGCATTATCTGCTCTGCCATGTGTTAAACGATTTTTTAGCTTAGAGGCTTCTTATATATTGGAAAAGAAATAAAATGGAATAATGGCTGCTTTAAAGCTATAATTGGCTCACAACTAATACTTGGGGTTTAGGCAAAAAGTTTCATAATTCTAAACAAGAAAAACTCGTTGTCGATAACACCTCTAAGATTAGCTCTGAAGAGTTTGATTTTAGAGTTGAAGGATTCTGCAGATGCATTAGTGCTT
>JBFHIJ010000054.1:0-21784 GCA_041596515.1 Chlorobiota bacterium | reverse complement strand
TCGTCAGACCAAGGTTTTGCCGCCGACTTCCTTCAGATTCCACCTCACGATGGACACCCTTGTCTTTAGCTAACGATTCCCACTATCAAGGCTCGCTTGGGACTTCCACCCTATAGTTGATACCCATGCTGGGCACACTAGATAAATAAACCGAGTCATCTACTCGGTTTATTTTGTATTATGGCTATTCTTTTCGTTTACACTTCACCTTTATAAAGAGGCACGGTAAAGTAAAACTTACTACCTTCATTTAATCTGCTTTGCACCCAAATGCTACCACCATGTTTCAAAATAAATTCTTTGCAAATTGCAAGACCTAAGCCGGTTCCTTTTTCTGAGTTGGTACCTAAAGATGTGTGATGCTTATCAAGATTAAAAACCTTTTCTGCAAATTCGTCTTCCATACCTATGCCTGTATCTTCTATGCAAATCGTTGCAAATTCCCCATCTGTTGTAGCTTTTACAAATACACTACCACCGGGCTCAGTAAATTTAATTGCATTAGAAGTTAGGTTCCTGATAATGGTAGTTAGCATATTCCCGTCAGCATAGACATATATAGAATTGTGTATTTTTGAAAAGAGTTCAATTTGTTTTTGCTCGGCTAAAGAAAACAATAGATATGTATTATTAAATGCCAGTTCTTTCAAGTCGATTGGTTCAGGATTAAAAGAGATACTGCCCACCTGAGTTCTTGACCACTGTAGCAAATCTTCTAGCAATTTATAAATGCTATTGGCAGAATCGTATATAGAAGAAGAAATTTCTTTCATGTCCTTCATGGTCATCTCTTCCAAATCTTTGTTCAAGATTTTGGAAAGTCCTAAAAAATTCCCCATAGGACCTTTCATGTCATGAGCAATTATTGAAAAGAATTTATCTTTTGCAGCAAGTGCTTCCTGCAGCTTTTGCTCGGACTGCCTAAGAGCAATCTCGGCACTCTTCTGTTTCGTAATTTCAGTAACTACCATCACGACTCCATTCAGCTCGCCTTCCGGAGTAAAAAAAGCTCGAGGAGTAATAATAGAAGGAATAACCTTGTCTGTATGGTTAATCAAATTAATCTCAAAAGAATCATTTCCCTGGTCAAAACGTTGCAGCCTACTTTCGAGAATTCCTTTTTCATCTTCACTTACAAAATCTATGGGCTGTTTCCCCATTATCTCTTTAATAGATTTTCCTATAATATTACAAAATGCTCCATTTACAAATGTAATATTGAAATCCTTGTCTGTTTTAACTAAACCTTCTCCCATAGTATCTATCAGGAAACGATAATGAGATAGAGTTTCTTTTAGTTTGTTTTCAGCTTTAATACTTGAGGTTATATCTCTGACTGTGCCTTCTACAAAGGCTGGTTTGCCATACTTGTCCATTACTAATCGAGCTGTGATCGACACCCAATATTGTATGCCGTTTTTTTTACGGATTTTTGTTTCCCACTGGTCAACAACTCCATAAGTCAATAACTTCTCTTTAAAGGATTCTACTTTATGGGGATGAACTGATAATTTGTATACATTAATACCAATAGCTTCATTTTGAGTAAATCCGGACATATCGAAGCACGATGGAGATACCATAATTAGATACCCATCCAAATCCATTCTAAAAAAAACATCTCGTAGATTATTAAATAAATTTCTGTACTCTTGCTCTCTAATTTTTAAAGCTTCCCGAGTTGCTTTTTTCTCTGTAATGTCAAGCATGATAGCTATTAGCTCTATAGTATCTCCCTCCTCATTTTTGATAGGAGTTACAGATACATCTATCCATAAAATGGAACCGTCTTTTTTTAAATATCTTTTTTCTATTCTATAAAAGTCTAATTCACCGGAGACCATACTGGCTAATAGTTTTTGAGTTGTTTCAAAATCTTCTTTTGAAGTAAGATCTTGAATTGTCATATTGAGCAAATCTTCCTGAGAGTATTGGGTAAGGTGTTGCATATATTGGTTTGCAAACATTATCTGACCATTACTATCAAAGAGTTCAATGCCAATAGCAGCGTTGTCAAATACTGCTCTTAGCTTATCTTCTGTACGAGATTCAATAATATCTTTACTTGCGTTGTTCATCATAATGTATTTAAACTGAGTAGAATTTATAGACTTATTACTTATCGGCAAATTTGTAATTTAATTTAATAGTTTTTGCTCCTTGGAACTTATCAGATACTAAATAAATACGGCTATGACCAATATAATATTGCCAGCTCATAATACAATCAGTATAACTACTTAAACATCTCTGCAATATACAAGGACTTAGGAGGCTGTTTTAATAAGTAATAGTACTTACATGCAAATAACATAGGAAAATATTTATCCCATAAGTAACATGATTGTTATATGAGTTTTCTAAATTTTATAGTTAGACTACGTGCCCCAATAGTTTCTAAGGATTATCACCATAGCTAATATTTCAATAATAAAAGTAAACGTACTTGAATTTAAGTACTTATTTTAAAATCAGAATCTAAGGCTGTATAAATGAGTTCATGCAGGAGCTAGGGATATTAGACAGTTTTTAGCAGTTAAAGTAATTTCTTTTCACAATAACACCAAATAGCATATTTTTCAGTATATTAGGATTATATACATTTGGCAGTTTATTACTTGTCTTTTGAAATACAACTACTAAAATTTCTATACTATCTTACTTATGCAAATCTATCAAAAGGATATTACGCTGCGGCAAAGAAATAGAGGTGCTCACCTTATCACCAGAGATATTTATGAAGCATTCAGTGAGATAGCAGGTATAACAGCAGGCATTGCTAATATTTTTATAAAACATACCAGTGCCTCTTTAGCTATAAATGAGAATGCTGATCCCGATGTAAGAGAAGATTTAGAAAACTATCTAAACCGTGTAGTACCTGAAAACATTAAGGATTACCGACACACGGCAGAAGGCTCTGATGATATGACCTCTCATATTAAAAGCATTCTAATAGGAAGTTCGTTATCTATTCCGATAAAAAGAGGTAAATTTGCATTAGGGACATGGCAGGGTATTTATCTATGCGAGCATAGAAACAATGCGTCAGCCAGAAATGTAACAATAACGATATTCGGTGAATAGGATGGATAGAAAAATTGCAGTGGTCTTACTAAGTGGTGGAATGGATTCGGCCCTGTGTGCTGCAATAGCCAAAGAAGATGGCTATGAATTAGCTGCTTTGCATCTAAATTACAAACAGAAAACGCAGGAAAAAGAATATCAATGCTTCAAAAGACTTTGCGACCACTACAGCATAAAGTATAGATTATCGGTAGATGTAAGCTATCTAAACCAAATAGGCGGATCGAGCCTTACAGATGAGCGAATGACAGTAGACAAAGCAAATCTGGAAAGCGAAACAATCCCTACGAGCTATGTGCCTTTCAGGAATGCAAATATTATGGCAATTGCTACCAGCTGGGCAGAAGTCCTTGGTGCCACTGCCTTATACGTAGGAGCAGTAGAGCAAGACAGTAGCGGTTATCCTGATTGCAGAGTGAGTTTCTTTGAAGCTTTTCAGAAAGTAATAAATACCGGAACAAAACCGGACACACAAATTGAAGTAAAGACCCCAGTTATCAATATGCTTAAGTCAGAAATAGCACAAAAGGGGCATGAATTAGGCGTTCCATTTGACAAAACATGGAGCTGCTACCAAAATAGTGAAGAAGCATGTGGCGAATGCGAGTCATGCGTATTACGTCTTAAAGGCTTTAGTAATGCAGGTTTACAAGACCCTATTCCTTATGTAAAAAAGAAATAATTGATATTTTGAAAAAAATATTTTGTCTCTTTGTGGAAAAGTTTTAAATTTGTAATCCTTTTATATGTAGCATGTTATAGAATAAACTACACAAATAAATTGTATTTAGTGAGGTAAAATGAATTACAACGGTCCTAAAGTAAAGCTATCCCGCAAACTTGGGTTAACGATAACTCCAAAGGCGAAAAAAGTTACTACTAACAAACCTTATCCT
Source organism: Chlorobiota bacterium (assembly GCA_041596515.1). Lineage (GTDB taxonomy): Bacteria > Bacteroidota > Ignavibacteria > Kapaibacteriales > UBA2268 > JBFHIJ01. Next base: position 17,801 of record JBFHIJ010000054.1, on the reverse strand, counting down.
CCGGGACAGCACGGAGCTTCTAAACGCCGTGCGAAGCAGTCTGACTTTGGTCGTCAGTTATTGGAAAAACAGAGATTAAGAATGCAATTCAATATCTCTGAAAGTCACATGCGTAAATATTACAAAAAAGCAACAAAAATGACTGGTAACACTGGTGATTTGTTGGTTCAGTTGATGGAATCAAGACTTGACGCTTTAGTTGCTCGTTCAGGTTTTGCTCGTACAATTTATGCTGCACGCCAATATGTAACTCACGGGCATATACTTATTAACGGTAGAAAAATGAATGTACCGTCTTATCAAGTAAAAGTAAATGACGTGATTACTATTAAAGAAAAAAGTAGAAAATTGGATTGTTTCCAAGAAGCTGTTAGAAATACCAATCCTCCTGCTTATTTGGAAGTATCTAAAGCTGACTTCAGCTCTAAATACGTATATATTCCAACTCGTGAAGAAATTCCAGTGGAAGCTGAAGTACCATTAGTAGTGGAATTCTACTCTCGTTAATAGTAGATATCCAGCAAACTTTATAAAAAAAATGCCTCCTCGGAAACGCTACGAGCCGGCATTTTTTTTATATATCTACCCTTCTTTAACACCACATGCTAATATAAATATCATTTTCTGTATTTTCAATCGTACTACCTATTCCGATTAAACAGATAAATCACAACAGAGACTAAAATCACTATGCTACCACCTATGATGCTGTATATATCTGAGATTTCTCCCCAAAACAAAAAGCCTACTCCGGCGGAAAATATTATATGCGAGTAGTTGTAGACGGAAACTTCGTTTGCCAGTGCGTATTTATATGCGTAGGTCAAGCCGAATTGCCCAATAGCAGCAAATATACCTGTACCTATCAATGCTGCAAATTCTCCTAAGGATGGCATTACAAAATCGAGTGCAACTATTGGAAGCATCCCTATCACTGAGATAAAGCTAAAGAAGAAGACAATGGTCGCAGGCTTTTCTTTTCCTCCTAAGTAGCGAACCAATGTGTAAGCCGCTCCCGCTACTGCGGCACCTCCAACTCCTGCCAATGCCGGCAGTATAGATAAATCAAACTGAGGCTTAATAATCAAAAGTGAGGCTGCAAAAACTATTATTATCCCGGGTATTTGTATCTTTGATATTTTTTCTTTAAGAAAAAAGTAGGCGAAGATTACCACGAAAAATGGAGAGAGTTTATTAAGCATGGCAGAATCTGCAAGATACATATTATCTATAGAATAAAAGTAAAGCACAACTCCTGTTAGCCCAAATAGCGATCTGGCTAATAAATATTTTCTGTTTTCTGATTTGCCAAATAGCATCTCTCCTGATTTGCGAACAGATACAAAAGCGATAATCAAACTGACTAAATTTCGGAATAGAACTTTTTCAAATACAGGTAAGTCTCCAGCAAATTTTACCATTGCTCCCATAAATGCAAAAGACAGAGCAGATGCAAGCATGAGGAGTACTGATTTGGATTTATCTGACATCGGGGGATTCTCGTAAATACTCAAAATTATCCTAATTATCGCTGATAGGCAATTTATTTCTAATCATAGAAGTCAATTTACAGCAATAAAAAAGCGGAAATGTATATAATTGATACAGTCCCGCTACAAATATAAATAGGAGTCTATTTATTTGCGATTTTTCAGCAACATTTTTTTGATAGACTCTATGCTACGTTTCTCATCCTCTTTATAAGTCTTGAGCAATCCCTGATTGTCTCCTTTTTCTCTAGTCTGCTCTTCAGATTCGCTATTTTCAAAATTAATCCCCTCTTTGTAGCTCTCTGAAGTGTCATCTAATATTTCTTTTTCTGCTAAATCTTCGTACTGCTCGTCAAACATATTCATATCGTCTATAGGTTCACCTTTGGCTATTTTATCTAATTTCCTTTTGCCAAATACATCTACCAGTTTGTCATACACGGTAGCTCTTGTAAATGGTTTAGATATGAAGCCTGCTGTACCGCTTTTAACTGCTTTGCCCAAGTTTTCTACGTCTGAGAGAGCTGAGACTATAATAACCGGAATATCACGCGTAAGCTTGATATGCTTCAGTATTTTAAGTGTAATAAGCCCCGAGAGCTCAGGCATCATTATATCCAGCACAATCAGAGACGGCTGATGTTCGACAGAAAGAGCAATACCATCAAAACCATTGGAAGCCAAATAAGATTTGACAAAACCATAGTTATGCAAAGTTTTTGATAAAATCCTTTGCATCCAGATATCATCGTCTATTATCAAAACAGAATATTCTTGCATTGCCAACCTATTTTTTTACTTTAGCAAACAAAATTTCTGCAGATTTTGGATTTTTACCATTTTTTTCATCTGCAAAAATTAAATTACCACCGGTCAAAACGTGTTTAAGAGCAGTGACCTCGGTTTTAGATGCTTCCTTGTTCATTCTAATTATCTTGTCATGAATTTCTTTTCTATGCACCGGAATAGATTTCGGAGCTTCTATCCCTAGCCTGACAACGCCGCGATCAAAGCTAAGCACTGTGATTTTAACAGAACTGCCTATAGTTACGACTTCGCCTATCTTCCTTGATAGCACTAACATAATTATATCCTCTTTCTTTTTTGTTCCTCGTTGTAATAATTACACATTTTCCTTTTTGGGAAAAATGTAATTGGTAGAATACTTATCGGATCTCAAGATTCTTTGCTCGCCGATTTGATTTTCTACATCCAGAATAATAGGAGCTTTCATGTTTGCACTCATTTGCCCTTTAGAGCTATCTAAAGTGACCACTACAAAAAGCACTACCTTTTCTGCATCAATATCTTTACCGGGATTATAAGTCAAGTCGATATGCCATGGACTTAGCAGAGGAAAGCCTATCTCCGGTTCGTCCATGCTGACGAGCCATTTGAAAGGGACAGTCTCTTCTTCGCTAATAAGTACAAATTCCTTTAGATTTTCAAAGCCTAACATACCTTCTTTGAAATGGAATATGTGTTGGGGTTCAACATTAATCTCCCCAAAATGGAGAGTCTTTATCGTTTTTGAAGCAGTTGTATCCATAGTCACATCCTTGTGTATTCTTCCTAAGTGATTGATTTTTACATGCAATGATACTAAATATATCAAAGCACATTATAAGTATTTCAATAACCGCTGACGGCAGGGGCAGAAGCTTTAAGCTCCGAGATGGTAATCTCTACCCTTCTGTTTATGGCTTTCCCTCCCGGTCTAGCATTAGAGGCGATTGGCCTTTGAGCACCAAAACCTCTGTAACTTAAATTCACTTCCGGAACGCCACGCTGTGTAAGTGCATATAACACACTCAAAGCTCTGGCTCCTGAAAGATGCCAGTTAGACGGAAATTTCGGAGTATTAATCGGATCAGAGTCCGTATGCCCGTCTATGGTAATTTGATACTGAGGACTACTCAATATTCGTGCCAAAGTATCTAAGGCAATCATTCCGTCGGAAAGCACATCAGCTTTTGCAGATTCGAACAGTAATTTTTCTGATAGATTTATTATTATATCTGTACCAGTCTTGGTAATTTCGATAGTTCCATCATCTATATAACTCTTAAGAGCTTCTTTTGTTTGCTCAGCTATATCATCTAAACTTTTCCTATCTGCTGCCGGTGGCAGTATTGGCTCCGGAAGTCCTTGTCTAGTTCCTTCCAGAACACCCTTGCCTCCTTCTAATACGGAGCCGGGTTTGAAAATATCAGCAAAAGCAGTACTAATTTGCTTGTATTTTTCTTCGTCAACGCTAGAAGTAGAGTACAGTATAACAAATAATCCAAGAAGTAATGTTATCAAATCTGCATAGGTTATCAAATAACGTTCACTAGAGTTTTCTTCTCTATTTCGCTTTATTTTCTTGAATTTAGGCACGTGTCATCCTTTTACTTTTGCCTATGAGCTATTTATCGGCAGTTTTAGGAAAAAGATTATCTCTATTTGAAATATTTTTTTAAGCTTCTCCCGAGTTGCCAATATTGATATTGCAATAATAGCAAATATATATTTAAACGATACAGTCGATAGTTAAGTATATACCAATTTTCCAATCTATGTCTCACTACTTTGGAGAATTTGAATTAGCAAAATTAAGGCAATCATATAGTGTCTATCTCATAGTATTATTCCCGGAAATTACCACTCTTTCCTTGCTAATCTAAGGCTCACATACAGTTTGTATTCGGCATTACAAAATACTAGATAAATCTATATACAAAGATGCTAAATAAATACAAGTAAATGATATAAAGAAGCTTATACCTATTATTGCAAGTATATTTAACCATTTTTTTGGCCTCATTTCTGTCGGTACTAAACTGCTATTTACCAGCTTATAATTTAGTATCGCAAACACGGGACCTGACACAAATGAAGCAAAGGTAGCAATATCTATAAGATAAGTCATACCACTTGTAAAATATTCTATTATTATGATACTTATGATAACTAATGCCAAAGTAATGTAAAGTTCTACCTTGTCAGAATCGTATTCTTTATTTCTTATTTTGCTCCAAGAAGCGCCCAGTACACGGGGATAACCGTCAAACACCGTAATCGTAGTTGAAATCATTGTAATCATTGCCACTGTTGTAATTAGCGGTAATGTCCATGAGCCTAAAGTTCTGGCATATAGACCTATAAGCTGCGAAGAAAACACGACTCCTTTTGCAGAAAATTCTTCCCCCGTGCCATACATCACTAAGGCACCAAGTGCAAGAAAGCATATCGCAAGAATAGCTGTAATGATATACCCAAAGTTGAAATCAAACAGCACATTTTTTAGACTCTGTTTAAATCCAAGTTCTTTAGATTTTTCCGTGCTCCAGACAGAAGACCATACTGAAACTTCTATTGGGGCGGGCATCCATCCCATCAGAGATATTAAAAATGCAAGGCTTGCACCGCTTACCAGTTCAGGAGCTACAAAGTCCGGCTGTGCATTAGACCCGTTTATCATTGCCATAATCATTGCAAATACAGTCGAAAAACTGAGGATAGCAACTAAATATTTGACTACTTTGTCTAACATTTTGTATTTGCCAAAAAACAATAGAGACAAGGAAACTACATACAGTATCATTAGTGATACTCGAGTGCTGAGCTCTATGCCTATCAATACTTTTACAGAGTATGCACTTATGGCTGCAGTAACTAAACTCACCGCGGCAACTGTAATGAAAGAAGTAATCCCTGACAAGATGAAATAAGTAGTAACTGCCCACTTACCAAGTTTTGAATATCCCTCTATCATATTGGTACCTGTGGCACCTGTCCATCTTTGAGCAAATTCAAAAAATGGGTATTTAAACAAGTTTACTAATACAATTATCCAAATGAGATTAGTACCATAAAGCGCTCCGGCACGAGTAGACTGCACAAGATGCGACACGCCTACTGCTGCTGCTGCAAATAGTAAGCCGGGGCCTAATGATTTAAGCAAGGATAGTTTAGTAGATTCAATCATAATACATATCCAGAAACTGTAAATTATAAGATTTTTAATTTACATTCTTATTTCATATAATACAAATAGAAGTGGAATCTATTAGATGTCTTTGACCTGCACAGTCAAAAAAAAAAGCGTCCCCCTGAAGGAACGCTTTAATGGTTACAATTTATAGCTCAGTATTTCCGCATTTAGTTTCATCCGCTCAGCTTCCAGTACTAAATAGGTATCATAAATCTCGTAGTAGTAATTTAATTCATAGAAATATTCTACCGCAGAAAGCTCTCCCAGATTAAAAGCTTTTTCTAAAAGTTGCAGAGTTTTGACATCGTCGAATAACGCTTCGTACTCTCTGAGATTTTGCTCTAATGTCTGCAATTTATCCGTTTTAGCCTTTAAGCTATGACGTTTACTATTTATTATGCTTTCCCTTAGTTCTTGTTTGTATTCTAACTCAGCTCTGGCGGTTTTGATAGTGTTATTACTTTCAAAAATAGGAATGCTTATGCCTAAAGAAATTCCATTAAAAGTTTCCGTGCCTTCATCTTCATATTTATATCCTATATCAAACTTAGGAAGAGAAGACCATCTCTTTAGGCTAAGGTTCCTTTCTTCTTTCTCAATATCAAGTAATGCCAGGCGCAAATCAGGATTTCTTTTTAGGTACTCAGCTTGCAGCTCTTCGGAAGCAGGGAGAGTGGGAACCTGATACGCATCAGTATTTAACGGAGGAAGTGCTTTACCACCGTTCAAACTTTTTAGAGCTTCTCTTGCATTATCTAAGTCAATATCATTGCTTTGTAAAAGAGTTTTAGCTGTAAGGAGCTCCATCTTAGACTTGTTATAATCTATGACACCAAGGTCTCCATTTTCAAATCGAGTTTTAAATGACTCATATATTTCTCTGGAGTTAGCATATCTAATATTCAATATTTCAGATTTTCGCTGAAAAATAATATAATCCATCAAAATCAACTTTGCTTCTAGCAATATCTCATTTCTGGATTTTAGATATTCAGCCTCAGCTACTTCCCTTTTGCTACCTGCAAGTGAAGACTTCTTATAATATACAGTAGGAAAGTCAAAAGATTGTGTAACGCCATAGCCCTTTTTGTTAGTCGCGTTCTCGCCGGAAGCAGTCATAAAGTCAGCTTCTACTTTCGGATCCGAAAGTAATAAATCTTGTCCAAATGATGCCTTTTGAGCTTCCGCTAGCTTTCTGGCAGCTTTAAGTTCTTTATTGTTATATTCTAACTCTTTCAAAAAAGAATCTACATCCAAAGCAATTAAAGAATTACAGGAGATAATGGCAAATAATATTATCCATATTTTATACATTTGCAAGCTCCTTCTTATTCATTATATAAAAGACTATAGGAATTATAAATATGTTCAATATGGTTGAAGTCAGCAAGCCACCTAAGATAACAACAGCCATTGGGCTTTGTATTTCATTCCCCGGTAAGTCGCCACCCATAGCAAGTGGGATTAGTGCTAAGGCAGCAGTCAGGGCTGTCATCAATATCGGATTGAGTCTATCTGCAGAACCATAAATTATGCTGTCATAAAGAGTTTTTCCTTCTGCTATTAAGTGGTTGTAACGCGAAACAAGCAAAATCCCGTTTCGGGTAGCTATACCAAATAAAGTTATAAATCCAATAATAGAAGGAATTGAAATTACGCCATTGGTAAAGAATATGGCAGCAACCCCGCCAATTAATGCCAAAGGTAGATTTAGAAGTATAATACCGGCAGTTTTGCCACTTTTAAATTCTTGATAGAGTAGCATAAATATTATCAATAATGCACCCATAGTAGCAAATAAAAGTACACGGGAGGCTCTTTGCTCACTTTCAAACTGACCGGAATATTCCAAATAATAGTTTTCAGGGAAAGTTACTTCATCTTCAACTATGTCCTTTATGTCTGCTACCACGCTACCGACATCTCTATCTGCTACGTTTACCGATACTACCAACTTGCGTTTTACATTTTCTCGACTGATTGTATTCGGACCTGAGGATATAAATATGTCTGCTACATAAAACAGAGGTATCTTTTTGCCGGACTCACTGTCTATCATTGCATTTTTCAAAGCATCTAAGTCTTGTCTATGCTCATCATCATACCTAAGTACCATATCAAAACGACGTTCGCCCTGGAACACATCAGACACTTTTTCACCTGCAAAAGCATAGTCGACGAAGGTATTAAACTTTTGAATAGTGATACCATATTTTGCTAATAGTTCTCGGCGAGGCTTTATATATATTTGAGGTATTTCTACTTGTTGCTCCACACTCAAATCACCAATTCCCTCGACCTCTGCTATCTTGTTTTTAATATCAGTAGCCAGCGAATACATAGTACTTAAGTCAGTACCAAACAGTTTCAAAGCAATATTTGCTTTAGAGCCTGAAAGCATGTGATCCATCCGGTGAGTGATTGGCTGACCTACTTCAACTACGACACCCGGCACAGAATTTAACTTTTCACGTACTTCTTTTAGGAAGTCTGAGCGACTTCTGTCTCTGATAGTATAAGGTGCATCAAGTTCTGAGACGTTACCACCAAATGAGTGCTCAGCGAGCTCAGCCCTGCCGGTTTTTCTAGCTACCGTGTTTATTTCAGGTATAGATAAAAGTAAATCTTCAGCCATTTTGCCTAGCTTGTCTGATTCGTATAATGCAACACCAGGCACAGTGGAAATATTTATAGTTAAAGACCCTTCGTTAAATGGAGGAAGAAAAGCCCTACCAAATGTAAATAACAAGCCAAATGCAATTAAGGAAAAGACAGTAGTTATTGCCATTACGGTTTTTTTGTTGTTCATCACAACTTTCAAAACAGAGGTATACTTTTCTGATAAATAGCCGGCAATTCCTTTGCTTTTTTTGTCACTTTCCTCCAGATTCTTACCGGTGAGTAAAACGCTGCAAAGCACCGGAGTAATAGTAATTGCTACGAGCAATGAAGCAAACAGAGATATAATATAGGCAATACCTAAAGGCTTTAGCATCTTGCCTTCCATTCCTGAAAGGAAGAATAGAGGAATAAACGCAACAATGATAATGAGAGTAGCATTCAAAATGGAAGCTCTAATCTCTTTGGAAGCATTAAAAATAACTGTTAAGCTATTTTCTTTTTGATTTTCAGGCAATTTGTGGTTTTCTTTAAGCCTTTTAAATACATTTTCCACATCTATAATTGCATCATCGACTAAAGAGCCAATGGCTATAGCCATACCCCCCAAACTCATTGTATTTAATGTAATGCCTAACCATTTTAATATTAAAATGGAAACAAGCAATGAAAGCGGTATTGCAAGTAGGGATATCAGAGTAGTTCTGTAATTCATTAAGAAGATAAATAGTATCACAACCACTAATATAGAACCTTCTACCAAAGCATTTTGCACATTATTCACTGCAGTTTTGATAAAATGAGCCTGAGTAAAAATATCAGTATGAAATTCCACATCATCAGGCAGCGTGCGTTTTATTTCGTCTAATGATTTTATTAGCTTTTTATGCAAATCTAAAGTATTAATTCCGGGCTGCTTTGTAACAGTCATAATGATGGCTTTATCGCCTCTGTAAGAACCATCACCAATCTTAGGCGCAGGACCCTTTTTGACTTCAGCTATGTCTCGAATTTTGATAGGGAAGCCATTAGAAAGTTTGACTACATTATTTCCCATTTCTTCAATATCTGTAGTCCTTGCTATGCCTCTAATTATATACTCGTTACCATGCTGATTAATAAAGCCTCCCGGTGAGTTCTCGTTTAAACTCTCAGTAGCATCTATTAGTTCAGAAAATGATACATTGTAGTATTTCATTTTTTCTGGATTTACCAGTATCTGGTATTCCATAACCTCGCCACCAATGGAAGTCACCTGAGCAACTCCTCCGACGGATAACAAGCGAGGCCTTACCCCCCAATCCGCAATAGTCCTCATAGCCATCGGAGATGTTTCTTCTGCGGTCATTGCAAATATCATTACTTCACCCAGCAGAGAAGACTGCGGAGCTATCGTAGGTTTGCCGACACCTCCCGGAAGCTCCTCACTTACTTGCATCAACTTTTCACTAACAGTCTGCCTTGCATCATACACATCTACATCCCACTCGAATTCAACCCATACCAACGAGAAGCCCATAGCAGATGAAGAGCGAACTCTTCTTATACCGGTGGCTCCGTTGACAGCGGTTTCTATTGGGAAAGTTACTAACTTTTCTACTTCCTCCGGCGCCATGCCATGAGCCTCAGTCATAACAACAACGGTGGGAGCATTTAAATCAGGAAAAACGTCGACGTCCATATCTGAAGCAACATAAGTACCGGCAATAATTATCAAAAATGCAATTATAAATACCGGTAACCTGTTCTTCAGCGAATAATCAATTATTTCATTAAGCATTCTATATTCCGTTATATTTCAAATTAATTAGTGAGCATGAGAATGAGGAACTGCACCGCTTGCTTTAGAAGCTAATTTTATATTATTCGCTCCTTTGCCAACAACTATTTCGCCTGCTTTCACACCTGAAGCCAGTCTTACATTTAAGCCATCGCTTCCGGCAATCTCTACAAAACGTCTTTCATAATGCTCATCTGAGAGCTTAACAAACACATAATATAAGCCCTGCTCTTCCATTATAGATTCGGACGGCACCACGAGTGCATCGTCTATAGGAGTAGAGTGCAAGAATATTTCAACATAAGCACCGGGGATTATGTGGCTTTTGCTATCTAATTCAAAAAATATTGGAGTATAGTAAGAGTTGCCGTCAGTATATTTACCATAAGAAATAAGACGGCCATGCAAATCTTTCAAATCATGAGGAGTTTCGCAGTATGTAGTTTTAAATGTAGCAGATGTTATGTTGGGTATTTGGGAATAATATCTCTGAGGAAGATCTGCTCTCATAACTAATTTCTTATTTTTAGAAACCTTCATTAGAGGCTGACCAATCTCAACATATTGCCCTGCTTCTACGAACACTTTACTAACATATCCGGAGATAGGCGCTTTTATCTTGAGCCCGTCAGAGGCGTAGTTAGAAGATATATGATTAAAAGTAAGTTCTGCATTCTCGTAGTCTAATTTTATAGACAAAAAATCTTTTTCAGGAATTATTTTATCTTCGAAGAGTTTTGTAGCTCTATCAAAATCACTTTTTTGTTTATGGAATTCAGCTTTAGCTTCAAGAAATTCTTTTTGGTAGTTATCATCTACAAGCGATTCGCTTGATATAAGAAACAGCTGTTGGTTTTTACGAATGTCAGTACCTTCAAATAGTAAATCTCCACTAAAGAACACTTTACCACTGTGAGGTGCTACGACTATAGATTCATCTCCACGAGCCGGAAGTATCTCTCCTGATGTTTTGATTACATCATAAAATCTGCTTGGCTGCACTTCGGTTACTGTTAGACCTATTTTTTTAGCCATAATGCTTGAGAATTGTACTTCATTTGCAGATTCTACTTCTTCTGCGGCGTGGTCATGTCCTTCGTGACTTTCCTCTTCATGATTATGTCCTTCCTCACCGTGGTCGTGTCCCGCGTGATTCTCTTCTTCACAGTGATGTCCTTCCTCACTGTGGTCGTGACCATCGTGATTCTCCTCTTCATGATTATGTCCTTCCGCACTATGATCATGTCCTTCGTGATTGTCCTCGCCAGAATGAGAGTGCTCTTCAGAATGCTCCGAATGGTTGTGCTCTTCTTGTGATTGAGCTTCGTTGCATGCGGTCATAAACGAGATATACGACACAGCCAGCATAACTAACAAAAGTTTTTTAAGCATTTTAATACCTATAATATTTTTATGTTTATTTTATATATCTAAATATGGGTTGCGTAACGCGAGTGTACCATGTATATATTTACTCTGGTCTTGCTAAATATCAAGTGATTGGGAACTGATAAAAAGACTCTAATAGGAGTAGATATTATAAGATAAAAATAAGATTAGGCATTCTATGCAGAAAACCTAAACCGTAATATTATCTCAACTATGGTATAAATTAGGCGATGAAAGAGGGAGGTCCTCTTCGGTGATAATATGAAAAGAATTGCCGTTCAGGCAACTTGAAAGGAAGTCTGGAAAAGTCGAATATTTCGACAGGAATAATATAAATCGGATTATAATCAACAGCTCTACTTAGTAAAGCAATAATCTCTACTGTGGGCTTTACTTTGCCTGAAGCTCTCTGATAATATCTGGAGAACTCGTGAGTTGGTAAAATTTCGCATATAGGATTGTTGCAATGTGTTCCCTTTATTTGTTGGTCGTCAGTATTTAGGCAATAATCATGAGACACCGAACCAGTATGCGGATGGCAATGGTGCGGTATAATGTCATGAGCTATCACAATCGAATAGCTAAAGACTAAAAGAAATACTATGAACCGTTTTAAAAACATAAAATCCTATATATTAATACAATAAATATACGGAAAACTTTTTAAAAAGACTGCTTAAAACTATTATATTATTACATAATAAAGCAAGTTAGTAACACTTAGGCATAAGCATTGATAGTCGTAGAATACTTGCTGAAATCATTATATTTTTGCTTCAAATTACCGAATTGAATCATTTTGGAATTGTCTGACGAATCTTTCTTTTCTGCTGAAAATGAGGAGTTGTAATCTTTTTCAGTATCATCTGATTTATTGCTAACATTAGAGCTCTCAAGTACTTCGTTGTCGCCGGAATCATTCTTTTCACTAAGCATTTCAGACCGTGCCTGAGCGGCAATAGAAGAAGCACTGGATGCTACTGATCTGTCTTGAGCAGAAGGTTCTGCAGGAGCGAGAGCAGCACTTTTTACCTGTTGCATTTTTCTTATTGTTGCTTCGGGATCTCCATCGACAGGAGACATTTCAATACTTACTTCCCCGGCAACTGCGTACTGCTTGCCATCCGGCCCACTTTCATAGCTAAAAGAGGCACCCCCACGCACGAGCGATCCGCCGGCAGCAAGATGAGCTTGCTCATGGCGTTTTACTTCAGCATCTATTTTTTTTAGTTTGTCTACCTGCTTTTTCTCTTCTTCAGATAACTCCCCGGAAGCTTCTTTGTTTTGAGATTTAATCTGCGATTCTTTGCTAATATCTTTTGTATCTTTTTTAATAGATTTATTTTCACCATTAGATACAGCATTATCCTCCTCGCGAGTGGAAGCAGGCATAGGAACATACATATCTGCACTGATGGCAGATAGGAAGTTGCTGTTTTCTTTAAGTGAAACGCTTGTTATCATAGCTAATATATTACTATTACTGTTACTTATGTAATATTAGAAGCGAATATACAGAAAATATATTTGATATCAAACGAAATGTAACACTATGAGCTTTGATGTGACTATAAACCTAAATATGTCATTTGAAAAGATGGAAAATCTCTAAAATCATTGAATGGCAAGGGGTTGAAACCTCTTTTTCAATAGCAATTACGTAATATTTTCTTACAGAGGAAGTAAACATGCTCCTTGGTTCTACGGTCATTTACAGCACTATGATGACATCTAATGACAAATCCGGGATTAATATATTCTGTAGAAGAATAGCTTACAAAAACTAAAGGAATCAAAATTTACCCCATTTTTGTAAAAGAGCATTTAACTTATACTTTACTGGCTTTTAGTAGATAGTTTGTTTTCTAATGACAAATATCCTCATTTATACACTCTATGGATACCAATTATTAAGTATACAAATAAAAAATATAATAAAATCAAAAAAATATGCTAAAGAAGTTTTTCAATCAGCCGATACAGAAAATAGAGGAATAGTAAACAGGTAGGATACCCGAAATGTATTTCTAATAAGTGAGCATAAGTTATGCCGGCAAAAATTTCGGGTGAAGCAAGAATACGTGCCAATATTTCTGCAGAGCAGGCATATAATAGTAATTTTAGGTCCTCAAGAGAAATTGCTAACAGCCAGCTAAGGATATCTACAGGCAAAAGAATTAACTCTGCGGCAGATGATGTCTCTGCTTATATTACTTCTAAATCTTTGGAATCCAGAAATGGCTCATTAAAGGCGGCTCTCAGACTTAGTGGAGAAGCGGGTAACGTTGCTTCCATTTCACAAGACACTTTGGACAATATTAATAGCTTACTTTCAACTATAAAAGACGCTACTACTTTAGCTGCAGGCGATTCGATTGGAACGGATGAAAAAGTCGCCCTGGCAAAAGGTGCCTATAGATTATCTCAGCAAATCCAAACTGTGGTAGATACTGCTGTGTTTGGTGGATATCAACTATTCAGTGGCAATTATAAAGCTGACTGGGTTATTGGCTACGATCATGTTAATAGCATGATTACATTAGGAGTTAATCTTGAATCACACAATATAGACTTGAATGTAGAAAGCCGTAATTTTAATTTACAAGCCATTGACAACGGCTCTGATTTAGATTATTCTAATTTCGCCGGAGTTACAGGTTTAGACCTTTCCAAGCTTAATGATGTTAGCGCTTCTGATTTGAATATCTTTGCAAGTGAGGAAATAGGGAGCACACTCTATAGCCTTTCTTTAGCAATGAAAAATGTAAGAAATGTTGCCTCCTACTTAGGAGGAGTTCAAGGTAGAATTGACTCGCAAGAAGAATCTATTCGCTCACAAATAGTCAATTATGATTCGGCTATTTCAAGATTAGAGGATGCGGATGTGGCCAATGAGCAATTAAACATCGTAAAGAACCAGTTTTTACAGCAAACTTCAATTCTTTCATTAGCTCAAGCAAATGAAAATCCACGATCTTATCTTCTGCTATTTTAGTATGCAGATATTACAGAATAATTTATAAAGCAGGACTTAGTATTTATTTCCTGCTTTTTATATTTTTAACCCTGAATTTATCAGGTAACACAAAAATGTCATTTGAACTGATGAAAATGTTATAAAGTCAAAAATGTTATTAGAAAAAACAAAAAAGCTCTAAAGCCATTGCACAGCAAGGGGTTGAAACTCTTTATTCAATAAGTAATTACCTGATTTTTCTTACAGATGAAGTAAGCAAGCTCCTTGGTTCTACGGTCATTTTTAGCACTATGATGACAAAAATGGGGCAAAATTCAGCGAGAAAGAACAATAATTTGGATATTGAAACTTTGCTATCAAAATAAAAGAGCTCCTGAATATATCAGAGGCTCTTGAGTTTTCTAAATTTTACCGATTTACTTTTATTTCGGATCTCTTTTTACAACCACCAAAGTTTTATCGTCGTTGTAAACTGTATTGGTAGAGAATATTTGCACATCTTCTAAGATTCTCAATGCCATCTCTTTAGAGTCTAAGTCGCTAAATTCTCTGATTTTATCCATTAGTCTATCCTCACCGTACAAATCGCCTTCAGAGCTGTGAGCTTCGGTAATTCCATCAGTATATAAGACTAAGATGTCGCCGGGAAGCATACGACAATTTTCAATTTTATATTTGGAGTCTTTGATTATTCCAAGTAATCCGCCTGTTGGTCCTAACATCTGAAAGCTGTCAGTACTTGGGCGGTAATGCACAGGAGCATTATGCCCTGCATTTGCATAAACAACCATACGATTATGAGTCATGTTTAACTCACAATAAAACAGAGTTACAAAATCATCGTACGGAAATGTTTCACAAACTAGATTATTTAGTCTGTTGAACATGTGAGATAGCTTGGGTACAAAGTTCATTGCCATTCTGACTGCACCCGTTACAAAAAGAGCTTGAATCGCAGCCGGCAAGCCTTTACTAACTGCATCCCCAATCAAGATGCCAACACTTTCCTCTTCTGTGTCTTTACTTTTGATGTAGTCAAAGTAGTCACCACCTACAGCACTATCCGGCACACATACTCCAAATATCTTGAAGTCGTTAAATTCCAGGTAATGCTCCGGCAAAATACCTCTTTGTATCTCAGATGCTCTGTCTATATCCTTTTTAAATTTTGCTTGTTCCAACTTAGCAGTTACATCTCTTAATGACATAGTAGCTATTGAACTTATAATACTTAGAGTCTCAAAGAAACTTTGCAAAATCTCAGGCGCATTAAAGCCTAAAACATATTTAAAGTATTTACCTTTTGGTGTAGAAATTATATCGCCCACACCCGTAACAGAGTACACAGTAATTCCTTTCTTTTGTAGGAATTGATTTGTTTCCTGATGTAGTTGCGTTTTATTGGCGACAAGACCTTTTAAAACGGGGTAGTCATCCACTGCAAGAGAGTAATTATGTGGAATTTCTTGTACATTGCCGTGCTGGCACTGTAAGGTATATGACATACCATCGGGATTAAATTCCCATACTCTGCCACCTACAATTTCAAAACTTCTATTCTCAACAAGTTCTTTTATCATCGAAGTAAGAAAGTCAAGCTCGTTTTTAAACTCTCCGGAAGTGAGCTTTTCTACAATTTTATATGTCTGTCGTTGTGAATAGCTATCCGGATTTAGTGTAGGATATTGTCCTAAGGTCTTAATACTCATGTTAACATAATCAAAAGAATGGATAAAATATTTTCTAATAAAGTCTAAAAGATAGGATATATTTCTATCTCATCGTGAAATATTTTCTATTTCAAGCTTTTACTTTTCGTTTTTTTGTTATTTCTAATAAAAACCCTAAGTAGATTTTCAATCTCTTTAGAATTGCCGTAGTCACCAGTCATAAAAGCAGTGCCCGTAGGATGATTGCTACCGGATTCATGCTCTGTTTCATGCTCTTGGCGCGAATACATTAACGTAAAGGCATAGGTAATCAATAGTGAAAATTCCAGACCTAACGCAAAAAATATAATAGAAGGTTGAGTAGAAGGTATAAATTTCAACCCACGCAAGCCTATAATAATAATTAGGACTGCAGCACCAACATATACGTAACCAAGTACTGTATTGCCATATTTTTCAGTAAAGTAGAAACGTAGATAGATTTTAATATAATCGTTAAATCTCATTATTTTGCCAAAAAGGCCTTTATTACGCCATTTCAATGCTTTATGCAGTGATTTTAAATCTTCTAAATGTATTCCCCATTCAGATTCATAGTCGTGCATGTCTCTGAGATTTGCAGTTAAAACCTCTTGAGCAATTTCATCTAAATAATCATCTGTCTGATAGCCGTACTTTGCTAATGATATTTTGTCTAAAATATGTGCTATTTCTCTTTCTATCTTTTGCCGCATAAATCCTAATCTCTGAGGCAAAAGCGTAGTTATAAAAATAGAAATTATAACACCAATAATTATTGACGGAATAAACAATGACAATAGTGGGTTGAACCAATATCTGGTTTCCTGTGGAGTATTAATATAAATATCAATAGCCCAGTTATGATAGTAAGATGTCTCATGAACCGTAGAACCATGTTCTTTTACATATTGGACATCCTCTCCAGCATTATATACTTTACCATCAAGTCCCTCTTCGAATATTGACTCTACGGCAGGAAGTAGGAATAAAAATACAGATATAACAGAGCATAGGAACAAGCCAATAATGATAGAAACCTGTACACTATTGTGCTCTGATAAATCAAAATATTTTTGTCTGGATTGGTTATTTGATTGCATATTTCATCTCGACTGTTCTACGACATTCAATATAGTTCTTTATTTGCTAAATGCAAATTCAATTCACCCTTGTGCAATTAAATATGTTGCCAATAGCGTGCCAATCTTTGATTGTTTATATATTACACTACAAACTCTAGAATTAAATGGTTCATTATTGCAGCTGCAAAGTGCCTTATTTGCAAGATATACTTGTGTTTTTAGATAATTTCTTTGATATCAAATATTTTACAAGACAATACACACTACAGTTAAGTGCTTTATAAAAAAGGCAGTTTAGTCTTGCCTTATATTTTAGCAGAGCAATTAATCAAAGACCTTATTAACTATTCATCTATTATTGTTGGTATATTCACAATTATTCCCGTATATTTGTATTGTTCTTTGACGGCAACAGTCACTCAAGTTAAGAGTTCTAAAAGAAAAATAAAAAATCTAAAAAAAAGATTTGGAATTTAAAACGAAACTTCTTAATTTTGAACTCTCTTAAAGAGACACACAATAAAAAAAGGTCCTATCGACTAACGGTTAGGTCACCAGCCTTTCACGCTGGCAGTGGGGGTTCGAATCCCCCTAGGATCACAAAAGCTAACTTAGAAATGAGTTAGCTTTTTTTTTGTATATGTAAATGAGTTTTCTATATCTGTAACGTCCTAAAATAAGTTGACAGATTTAATTATCAAAATAATCCCTGGTAAAATTTTTATCGGGGATTTTATGTATATACTCTGGAGTCATCATCTTTAAAGCTAAGTGAGGTCTATAAGTATTATAAAGTT
>JBFHIJ010000053.1:0-23245 GCA_041596515.1 Chlorobiota bacterium | reverse complement strand
TCTTCCTGCATTTAGCAATGTGATAGTTGTTCCATGCACAATACCCTGAGGGCCGATATACATGAAAGAACCTGCTGTCATCTGACCATATTGCGATACACCTAAGGCATTGAATTTTTCCCAATCATCAGGTTTAGAGTAGTTAGGAATAACCATACCGTTAGTAACAACTACTCGAGGAGCATCTTTGTGGGAAGGATACAAGCCCATTGGATGACCTGAGTACATCACAAGAGTTTGCTCGTCAGTCATTTCAGAAAGATACTTCATAGTAATAAGGTACTGTGCCCAGTTTTGGAATACCGCACCATTACCTCCATAAGTGATAAGTTCGTGTGGGTGCTGAGCAACTGCGTAATCTAAGTTATTGCTGAGCATTAGCATAATGCCTGCAGCTTGTTTAGATTTATGAGGAAAATCATTGATTGAGCGAGCGTGAATTTTATAATCAGGACGGAATCTGTACATATAGATTCTACCAAAATCTTTAAGCTCTTGCAAAAATTCTTTAGAGAGTACTTCATGATGTTTAGGGTCGAAATATCTCAAAGCATTTTTCAGAGCGAGTTTTTTCTCATCGTCAGATAAAATATCTTTTCTTTTAGGAGCGTGGTTTATTTCCGGCTCGTAAGTTTTTGCAGCAGGCAAAATGTCAGGGATACCCTGTCTGATTGCATCCTGAAAATCCTGTAAAGTCATTTTATTACCTCAAATTTTAATATATTTTATTTTGACATTTTTCGGTCTAATTCGACTAGTTTTTCGGGGGTAAGTTTATGCTTTTCAAAAATTTTTCTGAAAATATCCCATGTATAAATGCCTGAATCGTGCCCGTCTCCCCATTCGGCAGAAACAGCATAATTGCCGACAGGATCCAACTTGGTAAGTTCATTCATTCCTGCTTTAAATTGCTTCATGCCGGGGAAGTGAAGCACCTGCCCGTTAAGTCCTTTCATAGATTCGCCTTTACATTCGGCACAAGGGCACTCTTCCCTAAAAGCAGCAAGTGAAATCATGCTTTCAAAGCCGTCAGCCCATGAAGCGTAAAGGACATAGGGCTTAGGTCTATTTATTTCTACAGGTATTAGTTGTGACATTTTAGAAGCTCACTTTTGTTAAGGAACGATTATCTGTTTTTAGTCCTATTTAAAAAGGGCTATGTAAGATGCAAATTAGAAAATTAGGTTAAGAAAAACAAACATTAGGGTGAGGGGGAAGGAATTTTGAGAAAAGATAATTTTTATAAAAACTAAAAAAGCCATAACTAACGCTTGGTTAAAACCGGCTTTCGATGATTTACATTATAAGTATTGGTTCTTATTTGAAAAATATCATAATACCAAGATAAAGCGATAAACTAGTAAAGTAGAAAGCCAATCCACCGCCAATGTCAGATTTTACATCACTATGTAGATGCCTCTATAGGAAAATGATATAATCAATATTATAAATGCTATATAACCTATTGACTTTCTGAGAGAACCTATGTCTTCAGTGTCCCACACCGGTGGATGCTCCAATTTGATAAAAAATTTGGCAACTAAAGCCCAGAATAGCCATCCGCCCCAGGCATCAAACCAGTAAGGTATCGACTTGAGTGCATCTAATATTGGGAATATAGCTATACGGACAGTTTCCCAAAATCCCGGATCAAATTTCAATGAGAATATTTCGTGAGCATAGCCAAGGAAGCCACCTGTACCAAGAAACAGCAAAACGTACCAAATAATTTTGGCGATTAACTTGTGTTTGTGTCCAAACATGGCATAACTGATATGTCCCCCATCTAACTGTCCCATGGGCAGCATATTTAATGTAGTAACAAACAGTCCGAACCAGCCGACATTTAGGAATGGAAGATGATATATTTCATTCATAGGAGGAACAAAGTCATTACTACTTGTTAGCATTGACTTCATTCCCGTAAAGAATGCCGTATTGCCAAAGGTCAATCCATATTTTGGAATTTCGCCACCAAATTCAGATAGGTAGTTTGGGTGCAATTGATATATGTAACTAATCTCCGGTAAGTGAGTAAATCCCCACAGTAAATATATCACACAGACCACAAAGCCGGCTATGGGACCTGCAACTCCAATATCAAACAGAGCTTTCTTGCTTGGAATTGGTTCCAAAGTCTTAATAATAGCACCAAAAGTGCCGAAGTTAATTTCACCAATAAACGGGAATGGTATGTAGTATGGCAGAGTGGCGTCTACTTTGTGAAATTTAGCAGCAAAATAATGACCAAATTCATGAGCACTCAAAAAGGTGAGAATTAGCACTGCATATAATACGCCTTCTCCCATATTTTCAAGATAAGTAGGGTTCACCCCTGCCCATTGCATTCCTGAGAGCACACAAGTGAAGAAAGTTATCGCAAAAAGAGTGATATGCACCCAGGCTTTATGTTTTTTTCTTTTTCCCCAGCCGGGAAATATTTTACGCAAGAAAGAAGGCATGATATTTTCAATTTATTAATAGTAACATATGCTAATATAGCTATTATTGGAGAGAATGAACAGATAAAAGTGTAGAAAAAGAATTCCCAAAGCGAATATGTATTTAACTAATCAAATATCTCAATATTTTGTATCTTTGATAAATTCAATAATCTAATAGCAAAATGGTATGAATAAAATAAAGCTTCTTATAGTAGATGATGAGCAGGCACAAGCTGATGCACTTGCGGGCTTCTTTAAAAAAAGAGGATATTCGGTTTTTACTACTTATAATTTGCGTGATGTAAATCTTGTTCTCGACGACCAATCTATAGATATTTGTTTGACGGATCTAAAACTGAAAGATACCACAGGCGGAGAAATTCTCTCAATAGTAAAAAAGAAAAATCCCCATACCCCGGTTGTTATAATGACTGCTTATGGTAGTGTCGATGACGCAGTCGGTCTAATGAAAGACGGGGCTTTCGATTTTATACAGAAACCAATAGATTTGAAAGAGCTAACTGCTATCATCTCTAAAGCCGAGGAAAACTGTTATCTTGTTTCTGAAAACAATCAACTTAAAAATGAGTTGGCAAACTCTTCTTCCTTTGAGAATATTATCTCTCATAGCAAGGCAATGGAGCAAGTTCTAAATACTGCAGCACGAGTAGCTCCCTCTAAAGCCGGAGTTTTGATTCGCGGAGAAAGTGGAACCGGTAAAGAGCTTATAGCTAAAGCGATACACCTCAACTCTTCTCGCAAAAACAAACCTTTCATAGTGGTAAATTGTGCTGCGATGCCGGATACTTTGTTTGAGAGTGAGCTGTTTGGGCACGAAAAGGGAGCTTTTACAGGGGCCGTGAAGCAACGTATTGGTAAATTTGAAGAGGCGGATGGAGGCACACTTTTCATCGACGAAGCAGGTGATATACCACCGCAAATCCAAGTAAAACTGCTGAGAGCTATTCAATTTGGTGATATTCAGAGGCTTGGAAGTAATGAAGTAATTCGACCAAATGTTAGAATAATTGCGGCGACTAATCGCGATTTGGAAAAAATGATAGCAGAAGGTGAGTTCCGCGAAGATTTATACTATAGATTTAATATTGTTACTATTAAGCTTCCTGCGCTAAGGGAGCGTAAAGAAGATATCCCTTATTTGATAGATTATTTTATCAAATCTTTTAGCGAAATAAATGATAAGAGCGTTAGCTCTATTAGTAAAGAAGCGCTTTCTGATTTGCTGAATTACAACTTTCCGGGAAATATCCGTGAATTGGAAAATTTAATCCAAAGGGCTGTGGTGCTTTCTCGAGATAATATGGTAAAACTTCAGGATTTGCCTGATGAAGTCAAAGGGCATATTCATAATGAAACAGTGGATTGCGATCATCTGACTCTCGGCAATTTAAATCAAAAAGTAGAAAATCTGGAAAGAGCACTAATAAGAAAGGCACTTACAGAGTCTGGTGGTAATCAGGTAAAAGCCGCTGAGCTATTAGAAATATCAGAAAGAACTCTCCGATATAAGCTATCAAAATATAAGATAAAGTAGTATATTAATGCTTATAAAAAAAACAGACTAATAGCAAATTTATACAAGCAGTCTGTTTTTTTTTATTTATCAAGTGCATTTTTACATTAGCAAATCCGCAATCGATGCCTAATAATTATAAAAATAATGATATTACGTTTTTTGTTTTTTCTTTTTAGCTGCCGGAAATAAAATATTATTCAATATCAATCTGTAACCAGGTGAGTTTTTGTGCAAATCCAAATCTGTAGGAGGATCGCCAACAGCGTGGCGATAATCTTCCGGATCATGACCACCGTACCAAGTGAAAGTACCTCTGCCCAGATTTCCATGAATATATTTTACCTCATCAGTGCCCTCTCGCTCTGCCATCACCACTACCGAATTCTTGATTTTATCTTTATGGAAGGCAGTTGTCTGCCCCAAAAAGCCTTTCACTATATTTGCATGACATTGAGTCAGCATCGATGGAACCGGGTCATACTTAGCAGAGAAATCAAACAAAGTAAAATAATCTATTTCAGGGTTTGTTATCGTAGATGGACCAACATCAATATCAGAAAACTCATATTCTGCAGGATTCATCCTCAAGTGGAAGTTTTCAAATGCTAGGGTTTGGTCATAATCTAATTTATTTTGTGCATTAGGATCTGCAGGGTCTCCATCAAACATGTGTTCGCAGAGATCAGTATGTTCGGCCGCTAAGGCAATGTCATAAGTATCTGTACCGCTACACATTGCAAATAAAAAACCTCCGGCTTCAATAAATCTTTTAATTTCATGAGCAACAGCAAGTTTCATCTTAGAAACTTTTGCGAATCCAAGTTGGCTAGCCATACTTTCATTAAGTGCTACTTGTTGCACATACCAAGGCTGATTAGCCATGTTTGCCCAAAACTTACCATACTGGCCGGTAAAATCTTCATGGTGCAGGTGTAGCCAGTCATATTCATTCAGTTTACCTCCCAGCACTTCTTTATCCCATATTATATCGTGCTCCACCTGAGCATATTCAAGAGCTAACCTTACAGCGTCATCCCATGGCTGAGAGCCCGGAGGGGCATAAACAGCTATGCGAGGAGCTTTTTCAAGTCGTGCTACGTCTGTATTGCTATCTTCTGCCTGCACCTCTGCATAAATAGCAGAAGCAGACGACACCGATATTTTTTCGAACATAATGCCACGAATTCTGCATTCGGTTTCTATATATGGTTTATAGTCCGTCATAAAAGCACCACCTCTATAATTCAATAACCAGTCCACAGGCTGATTATTTTT
This sequence comes from Chlorobiota bacterium, assembly GCA_041596515.1. GTDB lineage: Bacteria > Bacteroidota > Ignavibacteria > Kapaibacteriales > UBA2268 > JBFHIJ01. The sequence continues at coordinate 17,989 of JBFHIJ010000053.1, read as the reverse complement.
AATAACCATAAATGCTATGCCATAAGCTTTTAGGTGATTGGTCTGAGCTAAATCCATTGGGATTAGTATTTTCTGCCCCAAAGCAGCCAATCCGGTTATGAATATCATTGCTATAACTGAGAAGATGTATTTCATGTTAGATTTCTCGCAAGAAATTGCTAAAATATAGTAATGACAAGGTAAAACTTTTGTACCAAATCAGCAAAGGAAATTAGGTTATAAGGCTTTTCTCTATGTTCGCAAATAGTTATAATATAAAAGTGGTGTTCCTAATGAAATATTAGTTTTTATCTTTTAAATTTAGTATTATAGTATATAGTATTTTAGAGTAAGTATCAGTAATAACATCAAGACTATGAGTATAGAGATATTAAATTTACTAATTGCGTTACTGGTAGTGGTAGTTGCAGTGCTGATTACTATACTGTTTCGCCTAAGAGTTAAACTTGGTTATGAATCTATCATATATGATATTTATAATAACATTGAATGCGGAATTGTAATCCTTGATTTAGATAAAAAAATTCTCGAAATAAACCACCGAATTTCTAAAATATTTGGAATGACTTATAGAGATATAGAAGGCAGTAGCTTTGAAGGGATCTTAGACAAGCAAAAAAATGAAATATTTTTTGAAAAACTCGAAAAATCTCTAATCTTAGATAAACTTCAAAAGAGTGTTGTATCTTCATTTGAAGAGCAGGTAGTGACTAAATATGGGATAAATCTTCAAATAGAATGTAGAATAGTACCTCACATTGCCAAAAGCAAACTCCTTAGCATTATTCTAGTTTTGAGAGATATCTCAGACAGAGAAACTTTAAAACAAACAAATAAATACTTAGAAGAAAAATTGCAAAGCAACGAAGAGAAGCACCCCCTTATTAACTTTACTGCTTTAGTCTCTCCCGATATGACCTTAAATTATTTACAAATTGGTAAAAAAATAGTAACTCTGATTGGCAGAAGTTATGATGAAATATTAAACAATCCTAATTTATTGTTGCCAATGGACAGGGATGTTGCAAATAAATATATTGAATCTATAAAAGTTGCTTGCCAAAACCTTTCTCCTTTTAATTTCACTGCTAAATACTTACACAGTGATGGCGGAGAGAAAGTCTTTAATGTACATGCTTTGCCCTACAATGAGGATAATCAACTTTATCTTAAAGGCTTTTTTAACGATATAACAGAATCATACAATCAAAATGAAATAATAAAAGAACAAAAACACTTCCTCTCATCTGTAGTAGAAAATAGCCCAATTGCAATTTTTGCCAAGACTTATCCCGAGGGTAAATATGTCGTAATTAATGGTAAAGCTATGGAGTTCTACGGTAGAAGGCAATCTGAAGTAATAAATAAGATGGACTCTGAATTATTTGAGGAATCAAATACTTTTTACAATAATTTATCATATCTGGAACAAGAGTGCATTGACTCATTACAACCCGTTTCGGGATACTCCTTTGAGTATGATACGGATTTAGAACGGAAACAAATCTATTTGGAATGTCTGCCTGTTATCGTTGATAATAGTTTAAAACAGATTATCGGTATTATTCATGACCAAACCGAAAATATTAATACAGTTAATGCATATCAGGAGCGTCAAAATAAACTAACTGCTATCGTTGAAAATAATATGGTAGGAGTTGTAATGGTAGATCAGGATTACTCAATAGTCTATGCCAATAAGGCTATGACTAAAATGGTGGGTTATACTCAGTCTGAATTGCAAAGACTTAAGATTAATGATTTAACCCATCCTCACGAATATGATGGCAATAAGCAGTCCTTGGATAAATTATGGACTGGTACTGTCGAATCATTAAATCTTGAAAAAACATATGTTAGGAAAGATGGTTCGCATTTCGTAGCAGAGATATTTGTCTCACCGGTTAAAGACATTAAAGGTAAAATCACATCATCAGTAGCTCTTATTATCAATATTAATCAGCGCAAAGAAGCTGAAAAGATGCTTATACAGAGAGATAGAATATTAGAGGCTGTAAGCTTTGCATCGAGGCACTTTTTAAATGAAGATAACTTTGAAATTGAAATAAAGCATGTATTTAAAGCAATCTCACAAAGCACTAAAGCAGATTATGTAGGAATCTACAAATTTGAAGGGAATGATACTGATAAAGTTGGGCAAGTACAAAATTTTGTTTGGTATAACGACACAATTGTTGAAACAGATAGTTATAAGGAACTCTATTTCCATGATTCAAATATCTCAATATTTGAGCAGTTGGAGCAAGGCAAATATGTTTATTTGACAGACTCTCATAAATCATCTTTGAATTTTTTATTGCTAGAAAACAAAGAGAAAACAACTTTTTTAAGTCCTATCATTGTAGATAAAGCACTTTGGGGGCTTATCAAAATTGGTAAAATACAAGAAGAAATATTTTGGTCGCACGCAGAGTTAGATGCTTTGCAGTCTGCTGCGAATGTGCTTGGAGCCGCCATTAATAGAAAAAATATAAATACGCAACTAAAGAACTTAAATATAGAGCTGGAAACACGCATCGCGAAACGTACAAGCTTGCTGGAAGAAGAAATTAAAGAAAGAAAGCAGGTAGAAAGTAGTCTTAGAATTTCACAGAAAAAACTTGAAAAAATGATAGCCATTGCTCCGATTGGTATTGCTCGGCTAAGTAATAAAAGTATGATCCAAGAAGTAAATCCGGAGTTCTTATCTATATTTGAATACCCTGAAAATGAGTTGGAAGGCCTGTCTTTCTACAATTTATATCCTGAAAAACAAAGACCAATTTACAAACGATTGCATGAACAATTTGTAGAAAAAGGAATAGAAAACAGCGGAGAGCGTTCATTTGTAAGTAAGTCAGGGAAAAATATTACTGCTTACATCAATCTCATGAAGACTAGGAATGAAAAGGAACTTATAGAGACTTATATATTTATCTATGATGTAACCGAGCATAAAAGAGTAGAAATAAATGCTAAAAAACTTAAGCTGGGAATCGAGAAAAGTTTTGATGCGTTTGCTATCACTGATCTTTTCGGGGATGTAGAATATGTAAACGACGCATTCGAGCGTATTACCGGTTACAAGTCAGAGGAGATGCTTAGGAAAAATATGAATGTCTTGAAATCTGGATTGCAAACTCCTGATTTCTATAAATCCATGTGGGACGATATTTTATCCGGAAAAAACTGGAAAGGTACGCTGATTAACCAAAATAAAAATGGAAAGTTCTACTACGAAGAAATGACGATTGTGCCGGTGTTTAACGATTTGAATATTATTACCAATTTTGTAGCAATTAAGCGGGACATCACGTCTGTCAAGAAAAGCCAGGAAGAAATCCTCAAGAGCGAAACAAAGTATAGACAAATCTTTGAGAACGCCACAGAAGGTATAATAATGCTGAATTATGAATATATAATGTTTGCTAATCCTGCATTTGAAGAACTGACAGGGTTTACAAACTTTCAGGCAAACAATAGAAAATTTATTGATATGATTTTTGAAGCCGACAAAGAAACAGTATTTAAGCTAACACATACAAAAGATAAAAACTTAGTTCAGCAAAAACATGACGTTAGGCTAATTGATGTGAATAATAAAATCAAATGGGTCAATATTAACTCGAATAAAGTCAACTGGGATAATAAAATAATGGTTTTGCTTTTTATTTCTGATATAACTGCAAGGAAGCACGCAGAGCAAGCTCTGGAAGAAGAGCGTTCCTACCTTGCAGACAGAGTAATAGAGCGCACCGAAGAGCTTAGTGCTTTAAATGCAGAGCTTTCTAAAGCGGTAAGGGCAAAAGACGAATTCCTGGCAAATATGAGCCATGAACTTAGAACTCCACTCAATGCCATTTTAGGCTTGTCTGAAATATTGCAGAAGCAATTGTTCAACTCGATCAATGATAAACAGCAAAAATCCTTCCGGACAATTAATGAAAGTGGACAGCATCTGCTTTCTTTGATAAATGATATCTTAGATTTATCTAAAATTGAAGCAGGGAAACTGAATATTGTACAGGAAAATGTGTTAGTAGAACCTATTGCAGTATCTGCTATAAGGTTTGTAGCAGAGGCTGCAAATAAAAAGGATTTAAAAATAAGTTTTGATTTTTCAGAGTCTTCACTTATGGTCTGGGCAGATACTCGCCGTTTGCGTCAGATACTGATTAATCTTCTCAGCAATGCAGTCAAATTTACGCCTGCTGGTAAAGAAGTAGGATTGAATATCACTAAATCAATATCTACAGACTCGGTAATTTTTGAGGTTTGGGACAAAGGAATCGGCATAACAGAAACAGATATGAAATCTCTTTTTAGACCATTTGTACAGTTAGATAGTGCTTTATCCAGAGAATATGAAGGTTCAGGTTTAGGGCTGTCATTAGTTGCTAAATTAGTTGAGCTGCACGGAGGTAGTATCGAGATGGAAAGTGCCGTAGGCGAGGGTAGCTCCTTTAAAGTCGCCTTGCCGGCAATAAGTCCCGACTTTAGCGAATATGACGAACAAACCGAGTACGATATCTCATTTATGAAAGACAGAACTATGATAGTTGTGACTGAAAATCAAGAAGATTACATGCATATAAATAATTTACTAAATAAGTGGACAAGTAATATATTTTTGTTTGACAATGACGGCAATGGTATTAATGAGGTACTTGAAATATTGCCTGATTTGATAATAATAGATACATCTATCAAACATAGATCTGCATGGGAAATAATGGCAATACTTAAGCATGACTCACGCACAAAAGATATTAAAATTATTATGGCATCTATGGGCCAAGAACTCGGTAAAGCTTCTGCAGTGGGAGCAGATGCATTCATTGGAAAGCCGATAAGTTCTAAAAAAATTGAACGAGCTCTTTGCGAAACGTACCAAGTGTGCAATCCTGTTTTAGATGTATCGGAAGTAGAAAAGCAATATACTATATTGTTAGCAGAGGATAACGAAGCGAATATAGAGACAATAGAAGCCTTTCTAACTATGAATAAATACAAAATCATTATAGCAAGAAACGGACAGGAAGCCATTGAATGGGTGCATGAGCACCGTCCGGATTTAATATTGATGGATATTCAAATGCCAAAGATGAATGGCTTTGAAGCTATTGACATATTAAAATCAACAGATGAGTTTAGTGATATTCCTATTATAGCTCTGACTGCTCTGGCAATGCCGGGAGACAGAAAAAGAATACTGGATGCAGGAGCAAATGATTACCTAAGCAAGCCAGTAAGCATGAAAATACTAATAAATCGAATTCAAACATTTTTAAAATCTTCTTTGTAGTGTGACGTTTTTTTATACACATACCATTAATTGGACGAAGCAATGGAATACCAAAGTACTATACTAATCGTAGATGATTCTGAAGCTGGCAGAATAGTTTTAGACCAACTGCTTTCTTTATCCGGTTATAAATTAGAGTTTGCAGAAAACGGACTTGAAGCACTTGCTATGCTTGAGAAAAATGTGCCGGATTTAGTGCTTTTGGATGTGATGATGCCGGGAATGAATGGTTTCGAAGTCTGCCAAAAGATTCGAGAAAATGACAATTTAAAAGAATTACCGGTGCTTATGGTTTCTATGCTGGATGATCAAGAATCAAGAATGCAAGGTATACAGTCCGGTGCTGATGACTTTATAAATAAACCTTTTAACCTAGCAGAGCTCGAACTTAGGATTAAAACCATTACCAGACTCAATAGATACAGAAAAATTATTGCAGAAAGGCAAAAATTAGATTGGATTATTGACAACGCTCTCAATGGCATATTATCACTTGACCGCGATAACAATATTATGTTTTTAAATAAAAAAGCAAAAACATACTTAGATATGCGCACAGATATAGAAAGTACTAATCTTAATTTCTTTGATATCATCGACGGTAAGTACAATAAGGAACCTCAAGCTGAGTGGGCAAGATATGAAGAGTTTGATGAAGCAAACTTCCCATCCCTGTTTTTAGTGCTCCCGGAAACTGAAACCAACTCAGCTCAGTGGCTGCAGTTCCTTATGTACAAGTCACCTACGGGAGTGAATGACCAAAAGTTAGTAGTGCTAACCGATGTGACCAAGCAAATACAAGAAACCAGAATAGAACGGACTTTTCACGGTCTTATCCTCCACAAGCTGCGCACCCCTATGAATAGTCTTACAGGGGTTTTTGAGCTGATAGGAAATTTTGGGGAAGAAATGAGTAAAGAGGAAATAGTGGAGCTGATGAAAAATGCCCGCACTTCTTTTAATCGGCTCAATACCCAGGTAGAATCGATTGTGAATTATGTGACTAACTCCACCATTGCTCATAGTTATAATGAAATATTCGATTTTGACAGTTTAACAGAAATCCTCGAACAGGTGCAAAAGGAAAACAATATTTCTACTATTCAAGTTTCAGGACTGGACACTGTTTGTGATTATTCATTCTCTCTTAGCGCTTCAGTTTTTAGATGGATTTTATCCGAACTGGCTATGAATGCTAAAAAGTTTCATCCGCAAAATGCTCCTAATTGCTATGTAAATTTAAACAGATCTGAAGACAGTATTATCATAACATTCGGAGATGATGGCATTAATCTTGCCCCTGAGCAAATTGAAAATGTTTGGAAACCATATTATCAGGGAGAAAAATATTTCACAGGAGAAACTCCCGGTGTAGGAATTGGTTTATCTACCATTGCATCTTACATTTGGGAAGCAGGCGGTTCGTTTAATTTATATAACAGAGATAAATCTAAAGGTGTAGAAGTGGAACTAAAAATACCAATTAAAATACTTGATAAATAAAAAAAATATTATAGTGAACAAAATCCAAGCTTGACCGTATTAATTTATACAACGTTTTTAAAGTATGTTCAACTGCCTTTAAGGAGTCGAAATGAACACGAGCTCAAAATTTGTAAAGGTGTATATCAGGTATCACAGCGACATTGACAAGAACATTTTTACTCAAATCTTTGACGAGTACAAAACGGATTGGTACAATTATCTTACGGGCACGACGACAATGGATGACATTCAAAGTATCGGTTTATGGGACAGAGAGGATGTGCAAATAATAACACTATAACTACATAAATTATTCAAGTATTATATATCTATTTGTAAAAAGAGAGCTACTGCATTTATCTATGCGATAGCTCTCTTTGCATTTTAGATATTGTTAAACTAAAAAGCCGTTTAAAGATTAATCTCTAAACGGCTTAAATATATCAGTTATAACTCTCTGACTATTATACTTTTTTGATAGTCATTTCTACTTTTTCGCGAGGGCAGTCTCTCATATCTCTTGGTGCTCGTACTATTTGGTCTGCTATTTCTATGCCTTCGGTTACCTGGCCATAAACAGTGTACTGTCCATCAAGATGTGGCACATCTGCAACGCAAATAAAAAACTGAGAAGTAGCACTATTAGGATCTTGAGTTCTTGCAGCTGAAAGTATACCGCGTTTGTGAGGAGTATCAGAAAACTCTGCTTTTACAGTTTTCTGTTTTGGATCGCCGAATCCCCACATTTCTTTATTGTCAAATTTAGAGTTCGGGTCGCCGCCTTGAATCATAAAGCCCGGAATAACTCTATGGAAAGCTGTGCCGTCAAAGAACTTATCTGCAACTAATTTGTCAAAGTGTTCGCAGTGCAAAGGAGCTACCTCAGGGAATAACTCTAAAGTCATTTCGCCAAGCTCTACTTCGCCGTGTTTTATTGAGATTTTATATGTAGGATTTGCCATAAAAACACCTTTTATTTGATTTTATATTTACTGATAATACTATTTTTTAACATTTGGATTCAATTCTATTTTATAGTCTTGCAACTTAGTTACAGTCATTTCTACTTTGTCGTTTGGTCTGTTGTTCTTGTTGTCTCTTGGCACATGAGCCACTGCGTAAGCTACATCAAGTCCTGCCAAAACCCGACCATAAACTGTGTACTGACCATCTAAGTGAGGTGCATCTGCCACGCAGATGAAGAACTGTGAAGTTGCACTATTAGGGTCCTGTGTACGAGCAGCAGATAAAATGCCCGGTTCGTGTTTCATTTGGTTAAATTCTGCCGGAATTTTTCTTTGAGTTTCATCTCCCTGCCCCCAAGTTTCTTCAGGTCTTGATTTTGAGTTAGGGTCGCCACCCTGAATCATAAACCCAGGAATAACTCTATGAAAAGCGGTACTGTCATAAAACTTAATAGCTACTAAGCTATCAAAATTTCTAGCATGCTCAGGAGCAATGTTAGGGAAAGTTTCTAAAATCATTGTGCCCATCACTTTATCGTCCTGAGTTACAGTCATTTCGTAAAGCGGGTTATTGTCTGAAGGTAATTTGTCCAAAAGTAAAACTCTTTCAGATTTGAACATAGAACAAGATGCTAACAAGACAAGCATCGCAAACAAAGGAATTAGTCTTTTCATTATTACTCCCATAGATAAATTACTTTTATATAATGGATACAAAAATACAAAAAAAATTGCAAGCCATTGCAAGAAAAAGGAAATAGTGCCATTTAGAATAGAGATTTTTATGGCAATATTAATAACTTAGCGAGAATAGGTCTGACATATTTTATGATAGTTGTATAAAACTCAGATCTTGAATACTGACATTATTATCCTGTAGCAAGAAACTATGATATTTTTATCTATACAGGGAATCTTCTTCTTTATAAGACAAAATAAGTCCTATTTATTTACGTAATATTTAGTAACTTGTTCTGCTCAGTATCTAGTTGTCTAATAGGTACTTAGAGTAAAAATAGTGTAATGCGAAAGTGACGAGTAATTTAAATAGTATTAAGAAACAAAATTTTCTAATACATTGTAACACAAAATAAGTGTCATTCCAAAATAGTTTGCTTAATTTTGCGTAAAGCTATATGCTTTATCTTTATATATCAATACCCGGATAAGTGATGTACGATAATATAATTTCAGAATCTCAAATATTTGAGTTGCTTAGTAAGGCTCAAAAACCAGATAGTATACAAATCGATGATATATTGACAAAAGCTAAAGAGATGAAAGGGTTAGCGAAAGAGGATGTTGCTGTGCTCCTAAATATAGAGGATGATGACAATCTTCAGAAGCTTTATGATGCTGCTCTTTATATTAAAGAGGAAATATATGGAAACAGGCTTGTCCTTTTTGCTCCTCTATATGTCTCAAATCATTGTGCGAATAACTGCCTGTATTGTGGATTTAGAGCTGAGAATAAAGATATACACCGTCACACTCTTACGTTAGACCAAGTCAAAGAAGAGACCATGGAGCTACTAAAGCAAGGACACAAACGTGCTCTTATGCTGATGGGTGAAGGTCACAAAAGTTGTACCTTTGACTACTTCCTAGAAACTATAGACGCTGTATATAGCGTAGTAGATGATAAAGGCAGTAGCATTAGACGTATTAATATTGAAATTGCTCCTCTTACTGACGACGAGTTCCAAAAACTAAAAAATGTTAAAATCGGTACATACACTGTTTTTCAGGAAACTTACCACAGAGAGACTTATAAACAAATGCACCCAAGTGGCAAGAAATCCGATTACGATTGGCGCTTGGAAGTGATGCACCGTGCCTTGAAAAATGGCATACAAGATGTTGGTATTGGTGCTCTGTTTGGTTTGTTTGATTATAAATTTGAAGTGATGGCTCTTATTCAGCATGCCGAATCTTTGGATAGAGAGTTCAACGTTGGACCTCACACTATCTCTATACCTAGGATTAAGCCTGCAGCTAACGCTCCTATGGCTTTACACATTCCACATCAGGTAAGTGACAGAGACTTTAAAAAGCTAGTGGCAGTCCTGCGTTTGGCTGTTCCGTATACGGGTATGATACTTTCTACCAGAGAGTCTATGGATATGCGTACTGAGCTTATTGATTTGGGTATTTCGCAAATCAGTGCCGGCTCTAAAACTAATCCGGGTGGCTATAAGCAAGCGATGAATGAGCACGATGAAGATTCCTCTCAGTTCTGCTTAAATGACGGCAGAACTTCAGGTGAGATTATTCATGATGTAATTCGAATGGGACACGTTCCGTCGTTCTGTACCGGCTGTTACAGACTTGGCAGGGTAGGGGCTGACTTCATGGATTTAGCAAAACCGGGCTTAATTAAACTTCACTGTTTGCCAAATGGAATCACAACTCTAAAAGAGTACTTAGAAGATTATGCTTCTCCTGAAACGAAAGCGCTTGGCGAAGCTCTAATAGAAAAAGAGATTATGAACATACCGGCTGAAAATATCAGAAATAGAACTCGTGAGTTCTTAAACAAAATTGAAAACGGTGAGAGAGATTTATATTTCTAAAGGCAAAAAATTGAATAATATAGATAAAATCTTATATCAAGATAATTTCAGCAAAGAAGACGTTATTGCTATGCTTTCCGTAAAATCTGATGAAGATATGGAAAAACTGCGAAACCGTGCAAATGAAGTGCTTATGGAACATGTAGGCGAAAAGATATTCCTGCGTGGACTTGTTGAGTTTTCTAATATCTGTGCTTTGGACTGTAACTACTGTGGCATTCGCAAAAGCAACAACAAAGTCAGTCGCTACCAGCTGGACAAAGCAGAAGTGGTAAGTGCTGCCAAGTGGTGTGCCGAAAGAGGATATGGCTCCTTTGTTCTTCAATCCGGTGAAAGATCTGATAAACATTTTATCGAATATGTCTGCGATTTGCTTCGTGGTGTAAAAGAAGCTTCTAAATCAGAACAGCTTCCTAAAGGTCTTGGCATAACTCTTTCCATTGGTGAACAAAGCAAAGAAGATTATCAACGATTATTTGATGCAGGTGCTCATCGATTCCTTTTGCGGATAGAATCTACTAACAAAGCACTATTCAATAAAATTCATCCTCATTCCCAATCTTTTGATAAACGTATAGAGGCTATGCAGGCTTTAAGAGAAGTTGGGTTCCAGGTAGGAACAGGTGTAATGATTGGTCTTCCGGATCAGACTCTTGCAGATCTTGCAGGAGATATACTCTTCTTCAAAGAGCAGGACGTAGATATGATTGGCATGGGACCTTATCTAGTGCATCGAGATACACCAATGTCAGATTACTATGCTACTTGGCTTGAACGCAAAGATGAAATCACTAAGCTGGCTCTGAAAATGATTGCCACTACAAGAATTGTACTGAAAGATGTAAATATTGCCTCCACCACAGCACTCGAAACAATTCACCCAAGCGGTAAGGAAAAAGGTCTGCTTCATGGTGCAAATGTCATTATGCCTATGCTCACTCCTGATAGTATAAGAGCTAACTATAAGCTTTACGAAGGCAAACCAACCGGCGATAACTTCAAATCTACAAACGGCGAAGACACTCCAATCTTAAAAATTGCCGGAAGAGAAGTAAACTACGGATCTTGGGGCGATTCTAAACATTTTGCAAATAGAAAAAAGTAAATCTGCATTTCACCCTCCATGACAAGGGAGGGTCGGTTTTCCATTGGAAAACAAGGGTGGGTTAAACAGCCCAAGAAGTTACTTCATAAAATCTGTCCTGTCATTTTCATTATTTTCATTCTCATCACCTATGCAAATCAAAAAAGAGCATAAAGTTCACACCCTACGCTCTTTTATTTAAAATATTCTATTCTCTTATCTATTTACAGCAATCTGTGCCGTTTTGTCATCAATTATCAAAGTATAAGTTCCTGATGCCAAGCCGCTTAAATCTAAAGTTTTGCCTTGCAATTTTACTTTAGAGCTAACATCATTGCCTAGCACATCCACTAATTTAAAAGAATCAATTTCTTCTTGTGTATCAATAGTCAAATAGTCTGTACTAGGATTAGGGAATACTTTTAAAGAATTTGGTTCTATTACTTTCCAATCCTGCACTGATGTGAAGTTGTCATTGTAGAGGATTTTGCCGGAATATGTTCCGATAAATGCTTTATTTCCATCAATGAGAAAGCAAGTGAATCTTTCATTGTCTAATTTATATACATCTTCCCAGCTATCTCCACCATTTGTAGTTCTAAATAGAACACCATCTTTTCCTTCAAGAGAAGAGCATGCATAAACTGTATCTTGATTTATAACATATAAATCAGCATCTTCAGACATAAACGAGTTATCCCATATTATTTCATAAGACTCTTTTGTCAAATCAACTGAAATAATTTTCCCTAATTCTGACATTAAATAACAAGTATTATCAGATACTAACAGATCCGTAAAAGCACCATAAGGAATATCATATAGCTTTTTCTTTACAAGTGAGCTATCAAAAATTACCAAACTACTTTTATTAAGATCTGTACTTAATACTAAAATATCATTTCCTTGAGTTAAATTTGCCGTAATTGGCATCATCGATGATTTTGGCAATGCATTATCAGAAGTAGTTTCACCACTAATTTTGTATAAAAAAGGCGATTGAGATAAAAGATTAACTCCGATAAAAAAATAGGAATCTTTATTCGGAATTATATCAAAGTACAAATCATAAGCATTACCTTTATTCAGTGTATCAAACTCTACTAAATCCTGGGTTGTTTCAATCCATGCACCTGTGCCATTATTATAAGTCTTTGTAAAATAGTACGTGCCATCTAATGATTTCATAGACATTGTAGCTAGTTCATCGATCTTATTATCCACAATAGAAACGTAATTCATATTACTATCCAGATATCCTAAAAAGTCGCCCTGACCAAAGAGAATATACTTATCATCAACTTTTTGAATATCGTTTACAAATCTTCCACCATTATCAAGTATAGTGTTATAATCTGCTTTTGATACAATAATACAAATAAGAAACATAATCGCTAAATACTTCATACTCACCCCTAATTAATTATATACGTAATAAGCACGAAGTTTTATTATTCACTTCGTGCTTATTAATATGTCTAACAAAAGTTTACCATAATAACCAAGCAAGACCACCAATAACAGGACTAAAATATGATCCACCCATCAAACAAATCATTGACCCACCTAAATCTCCAGATGGTGACAATTTTTTGCCAGCGATAGCTTCCACTATAGCCTTAATAAATCCTAGAATAGGTTTTGGTGGTTCATTATCTATTTCTTCATCCCATTCTCCTTGTGGTAACAAATCCTCTACTTGAGTTCCATATCGTATCCTTGAAGCAAATCTTAATAAACATTCTTTTTCTATATCGTTTATATTTGACGCCTCAACTAGATTATTTTCGATATCTTTTACTTTTTCAATTAGATCTTTTTTATTTAGATTAAGATTCAAATAGTTTCCAACTAAACTTGTAATGTTATCAAAGAGTTCTATACTTGTATTGCTTTGAAGTTCAGGAAACAAAGATATCACACCGCCTTCTAAATTAGGATTCACATTTTCAAAATCTATACTTGAAAATTTTTCTTTATAAACATCATACGGATTTTCATAACCTTCTGGATTATTTGAAGAATAGTACTCTATCATAATATTTCTAACTTCTTCGAATTTTTTAGTATCTTCGTCACCAAAGTACTCTTTCTTTTGAGTATAGTATAATAATGCTTGTAGAGTATGATACCCATCATAATCAAATGGATTTTTGGAATTTTCAACAACAGAAATAACATTAATTGATTGTGTTTTAATTTCATAGGTGCTATTTACTGTTGGAATTGAATTTTCTGCTTGTTCCGTACAACTCATTAGACCAAAAACTGAAAGCGATAATGCCATAATGGCAAGAATAAATTTTGTTTTCATTTTGTAACTGTAATTAGTTTTTACATTATGTAATTGAATTCCTATTGCTTCTTTCCAAAAAAAGCAATATATTACAGTTCATGATTTCGTGGTCGTTAGAAAATTTCGGAATCACGTGCCTGAAGCCGATTACCTCGCAAGTATCGGCTCTTTTTTTAGCCGATTATAAATATTAGTTAAAATTGCAGAATACTTTACTCCTTTTGTTGTTGTCAATTCACTATTAAATTCATTGCCCTCTTGTAGCAACAGGGCAAATATAAACACAAAATATCAAAAAATAAAAAATGAAATGTGATATATTTTTGCGATTCATAATGCATATATTGCTTCATAAAATACCATGCAATGCTGTTGTCTCTTGTAACTTACTATATTGTATAGGCTTTTGCTTCGGGATAAAGAAGATATAACGTTTGAATATTGACAATACATGGGATTATAGATGCCAATATTAATATTAAAGCAATTAATATAGTTCTACTGCTTTTTTTTTGGGGGGGTAATTCTAAACATTTTGCGAATAGAAAAGATATTTATTAGTTTTATATCGCTCTTCCTCACTTAGGCGATACTCAAGAGAAGCTGATTCAGCATGTTATGTGTACGTCAAAAAAAAAGCCATCTTAAATTAGATTAAGATAGCTTAGTAGATATATTCTAATTGAAATATTACTTATGGGTTTCAGCGATTGGAATAGAGAATGCAAATGTAGAGCCTTTGCCTAATGCAGATTGAACCCATACTCTTCCACTATGAGCTTCTACAAGCTTTTTAACAATCCATAGTCCTAAGCCTGATGAATGCTCTCCCGCAGTTGGCTGGGCAGATAGTTTCACACCTCTTTGGAACGCCTTTCTTATATCACCTTCAGAAAGGCCAAGTCCATTATCATTAATCTCAACCACTATATTTTTATCTTTTTTCAAAGTGTGAATACGGACAGTTCCACCTTTTTGAGTGAACTTAATGGCATTTGAGACTAAGTTATCTATAACTTCATCTATCTTTTGTGAGTCAACTTTTACAGGTGGCAAATCATCCTGTTTTTCAAAAAGTAAATTAATAGATTTATTGTCAGCAGCTATCCGATTTCTTGTATGCACATCTTTCGCAATTTCTTCAAGTTGTACGGTAGTTAAATCTAAATTTACTAATTGCGATTCTAAAGTTAGTATGCGAGATACTTCCTGAGATAGGGAGACAATTCGAACAGTAGTTTCAGCTATATCATTTATGATTTCCTGCTGCTCTATAGCAGTCAGATCATAAGAGCGGAGAAGCTCTACAAGACTTTTTATAAGCGATACCGGATTTTTTATATCATGAATTATGACAGCAAAGAGTTCGTCTTTTTGCTTTTGCAACTCTTCTATCTCTGTTTTACTAATAGATATTTTATTTAAGTTTTCTTCTAAAACTTGGTTCTGTTCCTGCATTTTTTCACTTCTGGATTGCAGAGCTTCAATTTGAGCTCTGAGTGAAGCCATTTCTGCTTTCAGATTGCTGTTTTCAGTGAGTAACTTGTCGTACTCTGCTTTATTCAAATTGATAGTAGAATCGCTGCTCATACCATACTCATCAATTACTGTATCAATATTTGTCTTTTTAGAATAAACCACAGCAAATATTACGCCCGAAATTATTATCCAAAAAACAGAAGTGATAATAATTGAGAAATAATCAAACATCGGCGGTTCTTCAACTTTTGTCCGCTGTGACTTTAACTTATTAACGGTAGAGAGCAAAGAATCTTTTTGATTTTTTATGTCATTTAGTTTAGAAAGTAAAAATGCTTCCTGTGTATCAACTTTAATATTGGAGACTAATGAATCAGTTTCCCACTTTCCAAGCAAATCCCACGCTGCGATTTGTAATGTATATTTACCATCTTGGAGGTATTTAAACCTAATTAATGGGTTCCCTGTATTTTTTGTATAAGCATTCTCACCATCTGAAAAAGTATAGCGGTACATAAAGTTTTCTTTTTTTGCACCTTCAGGGAATTTAATGCTATAGTTGAAGGTGATGGAATCATCTTTTCCGATAAGATAACTATCAGAGTCAAGAGCAGCTGCCCGCTGGTTGATACTTACTTCCTGCAAAACTATTTCTCTATTAGTCTGTGCTAATAGAAAAGATGGTATCAATGCCAATAAAAATACTAGGGTATTTTTCATCTGAAACTCTATTTTATTCTACTTCAAATGCTTTTTTACGTTTCAACACAGCTTGATGTCTGGATCTGTATTTGCCTTTTTTGATTATGTCTGCCATAATTTTTTTGACATCAAAAAAAGTTTTGTAAGGGTAATGTGGTATTCTTTCCTTATTGCAATATGCCGCCAGTCGTTTCTTCGCAAATACAATATCTGAATGCTCTGCTACACACATATCAGAATTACCATCCCCTATAAATACTATAATCGAATCAGAGTCAGTACTATTGAGTACTGAATTTCTTTTACATGAGGCACAAAAGCAATCACAAGATTCGCTTGCTCCCGGAAACATAGGCACAAAGGCACTATCTTCATAATTTAAACGGTTGCTATGAACCGGCAAATGCTCCAATCCTAACTTTTTTAAAATCGGATTTATATATGCATCATATCCATCACTTACTACTGTAAGAGGAAAGCCATTGCTTGCACAGAAATCTGCGAATGATTTGAAATAAGGATCTATCTCACAGTTTTCGGCATATTTTGTCAAATCTTGGGGAGTAAGATTTTTGTCTAATGTACTGCAAACTTTAAGCCAATATTCGGATATCTCCATTTCTCCTGCTAATAATTTGCTATGCCATGGCTCGAACTCGCCAAAATCTTTAAAAAGCTGATCACCAATATCCTTAATTGCTATAGTACCGTCGAAATCACTAAACACATGTATTTTATTTATTTTTGACATAAGAGATTGCTCCAAGTCTTATCTATTCAATCAATAATATTTTTATCAAATCTTATCTGTTCTTACCGGGGTGGGGAGAGAGTATATAACAAGTGCAATTCCTCAATAATAAAAGCGACAACACTATTTAGCAGAATAATAACTATTTAGCCAATTTTCAAACTCTTTCACTTCTCTTGGGTGAGTCTTTAGCCAATCTATAGAACTTTTGGAAATAGACTGTCTTATATATCTACAAAAAGTTTCGGTTTGCTTAGCTTTATGCAAATCAATAAAAAATTTGCCGTAGAAGTTCAGTAAAAAATTATTTGATTGCTGATTGTCCCTGATGGTCTTTTCTATCAAGGAAAAGAAAGCAACAGTTTGAGAAATAAATAATTCATCGTCGGTATTTGCATCAAAATGAGAAGCGTGCGTATTGGCAGCCATTAGAGATAGATACAAATCAGACTCAGAGAATATATTAGTGGTGTCAGGGGTGATATAAATTTGAGCCTTTATAGAATCATTATCATTCTTCGTAACACCAAGAGCTATTAAGTTATCAATAAGTTTTAGTGATATTTTCGATTTAGCAGAGTTAGGCTCTAAGAGTAAAAAGTAGTAAAAAGCAAGCATTCCTTCAGATTTTTTAGCATATTTACTAAAGATTCTACCCATAAGGAAATGACTGTTAGCATGCGAAGGATTAGCATTTATTGCCTCTATCAGATATAATATTGACTGATTATCTTTTTCTTCTTTAAAATATATATGCGCCAAGTTGTAGTATAACAGGCAATTAGCCCCATATTTATCTATACCGGCTTTTAATAGCTTTTGAGCTTCATCATATCTATACAGAGCTTCAAGAATTGCACTTTTTAAGAGAACTGCCTCTTCGCCGTATTCGTTATTAGGACTGTTGACACGGTTAATATGTTCTAAAGCTTTTTGGTAATAGCCAAACGCAAAATAACTAACTGCCATTTCGTAGTGGATGACAGATTCGCCCGGGTATTCCTTTAAAGTCTCTTCATAGAGCTTGATAGCTCCTCTGTAATCTCCAGCGTTATGCAGTGCAACACCGCTGCGCATCAGACTGTCTAATCTATGCTCCCTGTCCTGCGAATGCAAAGAGACAGTGGAAAACATAATAGCTAAAGATAATAATATGTACTTATACATGATTTGAATTTCTACTTTTTACTACATAAACTTTTACTAAGATTGTAACGTCCTAAAATAAGTTGACAGATTTAATTATCAAAATAATCCCTGGTAAAATTTTTATCGGGGATTTTATGTATATACTCTGGAGTCATCATCTTTAAAGCTAAGTGAGGTCTATAAGTATTATAAAGTTCAAT
>JBFHIJ010000052.1:0-23668 GCA_041596515.1 Chlorobiota bacterium | reverse complement strand
TCTTCGCTTGTATAGTCAGGAGGTATTTTGTTATATTCTGTTAGCTCTATATGAATATCCATTGCTTTACCTGTATAATCAGGCACTTCGGATACTCCTGTTATTTCAAAATAATCCAAGATACCTTCCGGCAAAATCATCTCTAATATTGACTTGTCTAACATAGCTCTACACTTCTATTCTTTTGACTTTTGACAAAGTTAATATTTTTCCCCAACTTTTAAAACTTTGCCAAAAAAATCCTGTAGAAATAAGATATACTATTATCTACAGGATATATGCAATATTATGATAATGATTATGGACGTGAGTTAAATTTTATCTATCTCTTCCTGGATAGTGTTCCATGCCTCTTCTACATGATGTTTTTGTAGATAAGTTTGCCCTGCAATTAGTCTAATCACAAAGTTTCCATTCAGCTTAGTGTGAGTCATATATAAATTGCCGGTCGCATTTATATTTTCCATAAGTTTAGCGTTTAAGCTGTTTAGCTCTTCAGTCTCTAACCCGGATTTAGGCACATATCTGAAGCAAATGAGATTTAAACTTACAGGCGCAAGTATTTCTATATCGCTTCTCGCGTCCATCTCTTTTGCCAGTGACTGCACCCAGCTTATCTGGTTTCTTATTATCTCCTGCATCTTATCTACACCAAAACTGCGAATAACAAACCAAAGCTTCAACGCTCTGAAACGCCTGCCCAGTGGAATACCCCAGTCTCTGTAATTATTTACTACACTGTCGGATTTTGTTTTAAGATATTCCGGTAATATTTCAAACGTTCTAATAAGAGACTCTTTATCTTTAACAAAGTAAGCAGTGCAATCAAAGTTGGTGAAGAGCCATTTGTGTGGATTGAATACGTAAGAATCTACATATTCAGTGCCATCAATAAAATGTCTAAACTCAGGCAAAATCATTGCAGAACCTGCATAGGCAGCATCTACATGAAGCCATACACCATTTCTGTCACAAATTTCTCCTATTTCTTTTAACGGGTCAATTGCAGTGCTACCGGTAGTCCCGATAGCTGCCACCACAAAGCAAGGATTGAGTCCGTTTTTAATATCATCCTCTATTTTTGCTTTCAAGTCACTTACATCCATTGCAAAATTTTGGTCAGTTTTGATAAGTCTTAAAGCATTTCTGCCAAAGCCGGCAATTTTTACAGCCTTTTCGATAGAAGAGTGCGCTTGTTCGGAGCAGTATATAGTATAGTTCTCTGTTCCGGAAAAGCCATTTCTGTTTATGGAGTAACCGCTCATCATCTCTCTGGCAGATAAAAGAGCAGCTAAGGTAGCTGTGGAAGCGGAGTCTTGAATCACTCCTTCCCAATTTTTCGGGAGTCCGCACATATCTTTTAGCCATTGCATTACCCTTTCCTCAAGCTCTGCTGCAGCAGGAGAAGTTTCCCAACTCATGCACTGAGCTGCAAGAGCTGAGCTCAGCATTTCACCTAAAATTGAGGGATAACTACTGTTAGAAGGGAAATATGCCATAAACTTAGGGTGCTGCCAATGAGTGATACCCGACAAAATAATCTTTTGAAAATCAGCGTATATACTATTAAAATCTTCTGCATCATTGGGTGCATTCGCAGGAAGTTGATTGATAATATCACCGGGACTTACTTGAGATTTGGGCGAGTAGTCTTCTATATTCTCAAAATAGTCGGCAATCTCATCCACCATTCTGTGTGCATGTTTTCTAAAATCTTGAATATTCATAAGTTTTTGTCTTTTTTATTGTTCAATTTCCTTAAATATCACTATTTTGTGTCTGAAAATCAACAATAAATATTATTATAAGAAATAAAACTATAAAAATGGAATCCCGAAAAATTTTATTAACGAATCATAGTTTGGATAAAACAACAGGCTCTGAAACCTACTGTTATAACTTAGCACTTAGATTTTCTAAACATCATGAAGTTTATGTTTGGACACCAACTCAGGGTAAAATGTCCGAAAAAATTAGCGAGTTTGCTACTATATTAGACAAACCTGAGGGTAATTTTGATTATATTTTTTATAACCATAATAACACGATTTCTGAGAATTTCCACTCTAAATGTAAAATATTTACAATGCAGGGTATTTTCCCGGAGTTAGAGCAGCCACCCTTGGGTATGGATGCATATGTAGCCATTTCTGATGAGATAGCACAATATCATCAGAAATTAAAACCTTACATAATTAGAAATGGAATAGATACTGAATATTATAGAGAAACACCCAAAGCTCAAAAAACTAAAAATGTTCTTTTCTCAAGTAATTACAGATCTAAATTCCCGAGGACTCTCAAGTTTGCATGTGCTAGTTTAGGTCTTAAATTTAGAAGAATAGGGGATAAAAATCTTAAATATGATATACTTCCTGATTTAGAATGGGCAGATATTGTGATTGGATTAGGTAGAACTACGCTCGAAGCTATGAGTTGTAATAAGAAGATAATTGTTGCAGATAAAAGAGACTATAGTGACGTTGGGATGGACGGATTCCTAACTCCAGCGAACGTAACAGAAATACAACAAAATAATTTTTCCGGCAGAAGATATAAGAAACCTATTTGCTTCTTAACTATCAGAGAAGAGCTCAAAAAAGCAATAAAAATCAGTGAATCTTGGGAGCGAGATTATATTTTACAAAATTTCAATATTGATAAAGTCGTACAAAATTATATTACTTTAGCAGAGCAGATTGTAAGCTCTAAAGAAATCTAAGTAGCTTATCTCTCATTTTTGAATAAGAAAATTCTTCTAATAACTCTATGGACGGATTAGCACAGTCGCTGTAGAAAGTTTCATCTGTGACGAGTCTTTTTGCTAAGTCGATAGCTTTTTCCGTCTCGAACTCATTATCTAAGGTAAGCTGTGGAAAGAATGTTTCCCCATGCCCTGTAGATTTAGTTGAAATTACAGGTATGCCCAATGCCGCAGCATCTAATATATATCTCGCCCATGTGTACCTTTGATCAAGATTAACCCAGAAATAAGTATCACTCAGATTCTTAAAATAATCTTTTAAGGTATATGCCCTGCGAACCTCCAGATTATCATCCTTGTAATACTCTTTGACCATATCCATACGAACGTTTCCATTTAAAGTGCCGTACTTTTTCAACATTTTTGGCATATTCCTAAGTGTGCGGTGTTCCCGCTCTTCTATTCCAAAATACGGTAAGCCGCTCGCCTGAGCAACAAGATGGTCATTCCATCTTTTTAGTAGCATGGGAGCAATAAATACTTCTTTTTTTCTACTCTTAATATTTCTCCTAAGCTTGAATACATTTTCTACCGGGTAGGGCACTCCGATATACTCCGACTTTGAACTACTTAGCGTTCTGAATAGTGGCAAAGAATATTTGTTTATCACATTTATCAAATCAGAATTGTCAAAAATATCTTTGATATGCTTCATCGGAGTAAGATATTCTTTAGCACAGCCCTCTATCAGCGATACCCATTTTACATTGGCTGCACGATTAAGACACAAATGTGATAACTTTTCCTGATACTTACCCGGAAAATCTGTATTCCCAATTACTATATCAAACCTATTTACGTACTCAGAGGTACAATCAAAAATATTGCAGAACTCACCTTCAAAAGCATATACCCATGCTTCAATGCCAGTCATAAATTCTCTATGATGAGGTCTTTCGGAAGCTTTCCATCTTCCAAGATTCTCTCCAATAACTAATACTTTGGGGTTCTGCATATTTTCTTTTAGTATTTTTATTACATAAGTTTATTTCAAAGAATAAATAGGAATATAAAATTCCTATCCTTCCATCAACATCAAAAACTCTTTGATAAAGTCATCTATATCACCATCCATCACCGCTTGGATATCTGTTCTTTTATATTCAGATCTATGGTCATTTACCATTGTATAGGGTTGGAATACATAACTACGAATTTGGCTACCCCACTCGATTTTCTTTTTAGAACCTTCCACCGCAGCTTTTTCTTTTTCTTCCTCTTCCATGCGTTTTTTGTAGAGTCGTGATTTTAGCATCTTCATAGCACGTTCCCTATTTTGGAATTGCGAGCGTTCCTGCTGGCAGGCAACAACTATTCCTGAAGGTACGTGGCGTAGTCTTACGGCTGTTTCTACTTTGTTTACATTTTGTCCGCCTTTACCGCCGGCTCTAAATGTATCCATTTCCACATCCGCAGGGTTTACTTCAATGTCAATATCATCATCTACTTCAGGATATACAAATACAGAAGCAAAAGAAGTATGCCTACGTGCATTGGAGTCGAACGGAGAAATGCGAACTAATCGATGGACACCGTTTTCAGCTTTGAGATAACCATAAGCAAACTTGCCGGTTATTTCAATAGAAGCCGATTTGATACCGGCACCGTCGCCTTCTAACTCTTCTAAAAGAACTACTTTATAATTTTTACGCTCTGCCCATCGCACGTACATCCTAAGCAGCATGTGTGCCCAGTCGCAGGCTTCAGTTCCGCCGGCTCCCGCATTGATAGCTAGGATAGCTGTGCGATCATCATCAGCGTGACCTAAAAGCTTACGCACTTCCAAAGCACTGACTATTTTATCTGCATTTGCTACTTCATCATTTGTATCTGTTTCCATAGCTTCGTCTTTCTCTTCCTCTGCCAACTCAATGAAGGCTATTGCATCCTGCACCACTGCATCAGTGTCTTCCCATACCTTTACCCACTCTTTTGCTTCAGAGATTTCTCGCATTATTTCCTGAGCGATTATATTATCGTTCCAAAAGTCTTCAGCTTGTGAGAGCTCTTCCTTTTCTTTGATTAGGCTTAATTTCCCATCAATGTCAAAGGAACCTCCGTAATTGCGTAATTCGCGCTTCTAAACCTCTCAATTTCTCTCGTTGCGGTTCGAACATATTAGTATATCCAAAAAATAAATTTTACAAAATAACTAAGCAAAAATACAAAATTTAGGCGGAAAAAGTTAAGCATAAGCAAATAAAGATAAATATTCAAAATATGTTTGAATTTGTATTGAAACTTTTATGCGGCATAGGCGTATCTATTACTAACAACCCTTACTCATAAAAGCTTGACTCATACAAGCTTAGCACATAACCCTGAGCCGCATACTCCTAACGGATTGCGGCTTTTTTTATATGTAATATTTACTGAAATAAATTTCTGTTGTTTAGCTAAATACTTGCTATTTTTATGTTATTATTATTGCTCGCATTTTATAGGAGATTATTTTGAAACAAGCTGTTTTTAACTGGAGTGGCGGTAAGGATTCTGCTTTTGCATTGCATCAAGTTCTATCTGAAAAAAAATACCATGTGCAAAGCCTGCTTACTTCAGTCAATCACGAAACTAAAAGAATTTCCATGCACGGAGTTCGTTTTGAACTTCTAAAGATGCAGGCTGAAAGTATAGGACTCCCACTAAAAACATTTTCTCTGCCTGCGTCACCTGATAACAAGATATACGAGGCTCAGTTACTCCAAACGATGACAGAGCTGAAAGATGCCGGCGTAGAATATTCTATATTCGGAGATATATTTCTGGAAGATCTTAGAAAATATCGTGAAGAGCAGACTGCCAAAGTGCAGATGGAAGCTGTTTTTCCACTTTGGCAGAGAGAGACATCTAAATTAGTTAAAGATTTTATAGCACAAGGTTTCAAAGCAATAGTCACCGCAGTAGATGCTTCAAAGCTATCAAAAGAATTTGTGGGCAAGCTAATAGATACTGAGTTTATCAATGCTTTGCCGAACGGAGTAGATTCTTGTGGCGAAAATGGAGAATTTCACTCTTTTGTTTTTGATGGTCCTATTTTTAAGCAAGCAATCGATATTAAAATTGGAGAAAAAGTGCATCAATATTATTCTGATGAGGATAAGTATGGATTCTATTTTTGCGATTTGTTGTGATTTGACTTATCATTCAAGTCTCTCAAGCGCTCAATAATTTTGTAAACATAATCCATACAGAATTTATCCAATCTGATAAGTGCAAGTTCTGCTTCATATTTATTCAACTTGGTCTCTGTGGGAGCTTCTTTTCTGGTAGCTGCCTCTAAGTCAGGCATTAGTTTCACGAGAGTGGTTGCTAACTTTGCAGTTTGGTCAAGAGATAAACTTTCCAAAGAGTCAGAGTGCTCTATCTTTTCTGTAATTGAATTATAGAGAGTACGCAAAGAAATATCTGAGTTAAAAAAGGATTTGATTTCTTTTTCAAATTTATCAGTTTTTTCCGACCATTTTTCTTTTTCAAATATTCTATTAATCTCACGATATGAGATGCCAAAGTGTTTAGCTGTTTGAGTTTTAGATCTTTTGACTGTTTGCAGCAAGTAGTACTCAAATAGTTTATTTTCATCAATATTTTTGGCAGTTGGCTTCATTAGTATACAATTCCTTTGTGTAACGTCAATATCAGCGATTATACGTCAATTAAAAGGCATAATAAAAAAAATGATTTTAAAAAGATTTGGTCAACTCTATTGAGCAATTCATAAAATATAAATTGCAAGCGTGCCTGTCCTTTAGTAATTTTGTAGATTGTAGTAAAAACTGTTTTAGAATACGGATAAAGATGAAAAATTATAGAAACTTTTGCATTATTGCTCACATAGATCATGGCAAATCGACTTTAGCAGACAGGATGTTAGAAAAAACAGGCAGAATCACCGCAAGGGAAATGGTTAATGCCCAAATTCTTGACGATAACCCGCTTGAGCAGGAGCGCGGCATCACTATCAAATTGCATGCTATCCAGATGGAATACAAAGCAAGAGATGGTGAAACTTATATATTAAACTTGATAGACACTCCGGGGCACGTGGATTTTTCTTACGAAGTTTCCCGTTCGCTCGCAGCCTGCGAAGGAGCAATACTAGTAGTAGATGCAACTCAGGGAATCGAAGCTCAAACTATCAGTAATCTCTACATGGCTATAGACCACGACCTCGAGATTATACCCGTGCTAAATAAAATAGACTTGCCAAGTGCAGCCACTACTATGGAAGATGTAAAAAGCCAAGTAATGGATTTGCTTGGATGCAAAGAAGATGATATTATTCTTTCTTCAGCTAAAACAGGTATTGGGATAGAAGAGATATTAGAAAATATAGTTAGTAAAATTCCTGCTCCGTCGGGCGATCCTACTAAACCACTAAAGGCTCTAATCTACGATTCCATTTTTGACTCTTACCGCGGAGTTATCGTAAACATACGTGTATTTGACGGTGTGCTCAGAGAAGGTGATAAAATTAGATTCATGGCTACTAAGCAGGATTATGAAGTGGAAGAAGTAGGAATAATGCACATGCAGCGCCACCGCACAAAAGAGCTTTCTGCCGGCTGTGTTGGCTATCTGAATGCTGCAATCCGTAATTTGCATGACACTAAAGTTGGTGACACAGTTACTCATTTCCAAAGACAATGCGATAAAGCAATCGAAGGTTTCAAAGTAGTGAAACCAATGGTATTTAGTGGTATTTACCCTACTGACTCTGATGACTTTGAGTCATTAAGAGAAGCCTTGGCTAAGCTGTCCTTGAATGACAGTGCCCTAACTTACGAACCGGAAACATCATCCGCACTCGGATTTGGTTTCAGATGTGGTTTCTTAGGTATGCTTCACATGGAAATCGTACAAGAGCGCTTGGAACGTGAGTTCAACCAGTCTTTGGTAACTACTGTGCCCAACGTAAGATATAAAGTCTATAGGCATCATGGCGAAATGTTAGACATTGACAACCCTTCCCAACTTCCAAATGCAGGTGAAATCTCTGAAATCAGAGAGCCATATATCAGAGCACAAATTATTGCTCCTAGTGATTATGTGGGTAACATTATGAAACTCTGCATGGAAAGACGCGGCATAATAATTGATACGCAATATATCACTCCTACAAGAGTGGATTTAACTTTTGATTTGCCTTTGTCCGAAGTAGTATTTGACTTCTACGATAAATTAAAATCATCTACCAAAGGCTATGCTTCTTTGGATTATGAACTAATAGAAGATCGCCCGGGCGACCTGATAAAATTAGATATTCTAATCAATGGCGAACCTTTAGACGCTTTATCATCTATTGTTCACAGAAATAAATCACACGAATGGGGCAAAAAACTTTGTGTCAAATTGAAAGATTTGATACCAAGACAAATGTTTGAAGTAGCAATACAGGCTGCCATTGGAGCTAAAGTTATTTCCAGAACAAATGTAAAAGCTATGCGTAAAAATGTAACCGCCAAATGCTATGGTGGTGACATTTCAAGAAAAAGAAAACTTTTAGAGAAACAGAAAGAGGGTAAAAAACGTATGAAACAAGTAGGCTCCGTTGAAATCCCTCAAGAAGCCTTCCTCGCTGTTTTGAGAATTGATGATTAATTAATATAATACGGAATTTGTAAGATGATTAAAAGTCTCTGGGATAAGTACAAAAAAAGACGCCAAGCGCGTAAAGAAAAAGAAAAGAATATGACTCCTTTGGAAACTGTAGTTTCCTGGGTGAAGACCATTGTTGGTGCGTTTATCGTTGTGCTTTTTATTAATGGCTTAGCGATTGCATCATTTGTTGTGCCGACAGGCTCTATGGAAAACACAGTTATGACAGGTGATTTTCTTTTTGTGAATAAATTTGTATACGGTCCCTCGACTCCCCAATACATTCCGTTTTTAGATATTGCTTTGCCTTATTACAAATTCCCCGGCATCCAAAAACCTGAGAAAGGCGATGTGATTGTGTTCGTTTACCCGGGTGACAGAGACAGAGTAGAACCGCGACAGTTCCAATACTTTCTGAAAAGATGTGTCGGCACTGCAGGAGACACTATCGAAGTGAGACATAATATGCTTTATGTTAATGGCAAAAAAGCAGATGTACCTGAGCATGCCAGATACAATCCGGACCTGCAGTCTATGCCAGGCGAAAGGAACAGTTTATTCCCAAGAGGTAAAAACTTTACTCGTGCTGAGTACGGCCCTGTAGTTGTTCCTAAAGAAGGAGATATCATAGCTTTAGATCAAAGCAACTATCTGGAATGGGAAACTTTTATCAGAAGAGAAGGCCATGACATCAAAATCAGAGGTGGTAAAATCTTTATTGACGATAAAGAAATGAATAAATACACTGTGCAAAGAAACTACTGCTTCGGCATGGGTGATAATAGAGACAATAGCTCAGACAGTAGATATTGGGGATTTATTCCCGAAGAAGATATAGTTGGCTCACCAATTGTAGTTTATTGGTCCTGGGCCACTAACATGCCAATATCGGGCTTGTTAGATAAGATTAAATCCATCAGATGGGATAGAATTGGTACTTTGATAAATTAGTCCCAAAAATAAATACGAAATAAAATAAAAGCTGCTTTGATTATATACTCAAAGCAGCTTTTATTTTAAAATACTGTATCAATTAATCAAGGCAACTACCCAATTTTTAGAGGCTCTATTTTCTTAAGTAAATTTTCTCTGAAAGTTCTGCCTATAGGGAACTCTTCGCCGGCAGCTTTCAATACATTACCATCTATAGATTCTATTTTTGAAATCGGCACTATATATGATTTATGTATTCGTACAAAACCAATAGGCTCCAAGACTTCTTCTATGTATTTCATACTTTCATGCACTACATAGTTCTCAGAATTTGTATAAAACACACAAAAATCATTATGAGCTACAATCATATTGATATCATGCAAATCTACTTTTAAAGTTTTACCACCGGTAGTAATAAAAATAAAATCAGAATGGAAATCTTCATAAGGATTGCTGACGATGCCTTTTTCTTTAGATATTAAGTCATAAGCCTTGTTACAGGCAAGCATAAAACGAGAAAATGGAAGCGGCTTCATTATATAGTCAATTGCATTGTAATCATAACTTGTAAGTGCGTAATCCTCATAGGCAGTAACAAATATTACATTTTGATGCTTAGGGAGTGATTTTAAAAGTTCTATACCATCCATGTGGGGCATTTGGACATCTAAAAATATAAGATCTACTTTTTCTTTCTTAAGATATGCCGCTGCCTCTAATGGATCATTAAACTTAGCAGCAAAATTTAGAAATTCAATCTTATTACAAAAATCCTCTAAGGTATCAAGAGATAACTGCTCATCATCAATTGCAATAGTTTTTAAT
This sequence comes from Chlorobiota bacterium, assembly GCA_041596515.1. Lineage (GTDB taxonomy): Bacteria > Bacteroidota > Ignavibacteria > Kapaibacteriales > UBA2268 > JBFHIJ01. The sequence goes on along the minus strand of JBFHIJ010000052.1, from coordinate 13,548 downwards.
TTCATCCCCAAATTCCTTTCGTTGTCTTTTAATTGTAATAATATATTGTATTTATTAAATATAAATCAAGTTGAATTTAATACAATTTTTGTTCAAATGCAAAACTAATTTATTTCTGTTGCAAATATAGAAAAAAATACGTTCGTTCACCCATAATATTTTGATGTTTACAGGATACATCTTGCACTTTGACCGATTTGAAAAGACAAATATAATAAATTACAGACTTCTTTTTTTATTACATTATTCGAGAGACTTAAAAAAAACGAATTTAAAGATTGAGGCGTTCCTTTCATTAGGAAACTAATTTCTTGTATAATACAAATTCTATTTATACCTTACATAATTGTTTCATTCAAGTTATAATAATCCATGAAATTAAGTATTTTGTTTGTAGATGACGACAACGACATTCTGTTGGGTTATAAAAATATGCTTTTTACTATGCGTAAGAAGTGGGATTTATATTTAGCGACTTCTGTCTCTAAAGCTTTGGAGATATTAAATACTAATCACATAGATATACTTATTTCGGATTTGAAAATGCCGGGATTAGATGGTAATGACTTACTGAATATAGTAAAAGATAAATGGCCTAACATTATACGCATAGCACTTTCAGCTCAGCAAGATTATTCGCAGATTGTCTATACTACCCAAAATGCACATCAATTTCTCTCTAAACCATGCGATGCTACTACTCTGAAATCTAAAATACAGAGGACATACCTTTTGCAGGATTACATGAGAGACCAACGCCTAAAAGGTATAATCTCCGGAATTGATAATTTGCCGACTCTTCCTAAGATTTATTTCGATTTGGAAAGGGCACTGAATACTGAAAAAAGTTCGATGCGTGAAATAGCAGATATTATTTCTCATGATATAACAATTACGGCAAAAATACTACAAATTGTAAATTCTGCTTTTTTTGGTTTGCCAAATACAATTTCAAATATATCTCAAGCTGTACAGTATCTGGGCATTAATATCATAAAGTCTCTGGTCATTTACATAAAAGTATTTTCTCTGGTAGACGAATCCCCCGAGCAGAAAGGCTTTTATAATAGCATCTGGGAGCATAGCTATAAAGTAGCAAATGCAGCTAAAGCTATAGCTATCGCAGATGGGTTTGATAAAAATGAAATAGAAGAGGCATTTCTTTCCGGTTTATTACACGATATAGGTAAAATAGTCATGACTAAGCTGGATGCTTATCCTCAAAAAGTACTTGATCATGCTAAATCTAATAATATTACATTTTCAGATGCAGAGTTAGATATTTTTGAAACTTCTCACGCTGAAGCCGGAGCCTACCTTTTAGGTATCTGGGGTTTACCCGATAGAATTGTAGAAAATGTTGCGTTCCATCACTTCCCATCACTAATATCCGAGATGCGATTTGATACTCTGACTGCAGTGCACTTGGCAAACTCAATTGTTGGAAATATTGACTTTGATCATGATTATATAAATATTTTACATATACAAAATGATATTCCAAAATATCGTAAGGTAATTCAAGAATATGGCAACCAATAAAAAAATAATGATAGTTGATGACGATCTTGACTACCAAAATGCCATCAAACGTAATTTTCGAAAGCATTTTGATATGCTATTTGCCTCAAATGCTATGGATGCAATGAATCAACTCCGCAACGAAGGCCCTGTAGCTGTTGTTGTCTCTGATTTCAAAATGCCAGAAATAGATGGAATACAGCTTCTTGAAATGGTAAAACAAGAGTACCCTGACACTGTAAGAATTCTTTTTACAGGGTTTGTAGACGTTACAGTAGCAATGAACGCAGTAAATAAAGGCAATATATTTAGATTGCTTTCCAAACCTCTTCCTATAAAGGATTTGGCATCTGCTATCGAAGATGCGATTGACCTATATGAACTGATTACTTTGGAAAAAGAACTTAATAAAATCAAAACCGGCTTTGTGTCTCAGGTTTCTCACGAGTATAAAAACCCTCTGACTAAAATATCGCTGTCTGTCGAATTGCTCAAAATGTCATACGGTAAGCAGTTAGACGATAAATTTGGCACCTATACCAAGGCAATCGAAGATTCTGTAAAGGAAATGAATAATCTACTAAACGATTTGCTTACTTTGGGCAAAGTCGGACAAAATAATAATAATAAAAAAAGAGCTAAAAGTGATTTGGTCTACCTTATCTCTTATGTAATAGATGAGCTATCATACGTAGATAAAGGCAAACATAACATTCGCATTAGTGTAGATGTAAATCATTTGATTACAGAGGAGGATGCCACTCTTTTCAAACATATATTCTCAAATCTAATTGGTAATGCTATAAAGTATTCGCCGGATAGCAAGGATATAATAATAAGACTAAAGAAAACAAACGAGCACATCGTCTTAGAAGTAGAAGACATGGGAATAGGCATTCCTGAAGAAAATATAAGTAAGTTATTTACGCCTTTCTATAGGTGCGATAATACAAAAAAAATCGAGGGAACCGGCTTAGGGTTAGCAATCGTTAAAAACTGTGCAGACCAGCTTAAGTCTGAAGTTAAAGTTAAAAAAACAGATAAGGCTGGCACTACTTTTGAAGTTAAATTCCCAATAACACTTTTTTCGGAATTTGAATTAAGGCAGTAGTTATGAATAGAAGAGTATTATTCGTTGATGATGATGTAGATATTTTATCTGCTTTTCAGAGAAATTTAAGGAAGCATTTCCTAGTGAAAACAGCGGATAATGCACAAACTGCCATTGAGATTATTAAAGATAACCCACCATTTGCCTGCATTATTTCTGATTATCGCATGCCGGGAATGGACGGAATAGAGTTCCTTACACTTGTCAAAAAGTTAACTCCTGACACTGTTAGGATAATAATCACAGGCTTTGCTGATTTGGAAACCGCTATTGCTGCAGTAAATAAAGGCAATATTTATAGATTTATGACTAAGCCTGTGCCTACCTCTGATGTTATTAATACTCTATCTGAAGCTACCGAATTATATAGACTAATTACGTCGGAAAAGCAGTTACTAAATCAAACTCTCAAAGGAAGTATAAGAATTCTTATAGATATGCTTTCAGCTGTTAATCCTGATGGTTTCGCTCACTCCTCAGGCATCCAAAAGCTTGCAAGGCGAATAGCCGAACGCCTTGAAATGAAGAACACCTGGGAAGTAGAGATTGCAGCTCTTCTTTCGCAGATTGGCGCTATTACTTTGCCTCCTGAAATATTGGAAAAAAAGTACTTTGGTTACAATCTTACTAAAGAAGAAAAAAAAATATTTTACTCACAGGCGGAGTTCGGAGCTAAATTACTATCAAATATCCCAAGACTTGAAGAGGTGGCTGAGGGAATCAGAAAGCAGTTTATGGATTTTAAAATCCATGGCACCAAAGATGAAAACGACAAGATTATAGAAATTCCACTTATATCTAGGATACTAAAAGTAGTAAATGACTATACCGATCTCTCAAAACAAGGCAAATCAAATCAAGATATTTTGCTTGAACTATTAAAAAGAGTTGGCAAATATGATTCCGAAGTATTAGCCGCATTAAAATCTGAATTAATAGGCGGAAAAGGTCGATTTATTATTCGCTCCGTGGGCTTCAAAGAGCTAAGGATTGGGATGGTGTTAGCAGCTAATATAACTGATATAAAAGAGAACAAATTAGTAAACAAAGGTCAGGAAATCACAGACGTTTTACTTATGAGGCTGATTAGTACCTCTAAAGTTAGAGGCATTAAAGAGCCCATTATAGTAATCGTAGACGAAGGTGTGTAAAATACTTTGAAACAAAAGTTTGGAAATTTGGTATTATATAATATTAGGTTAATTTATTATTTGGCTCTTTTTATGAAAAATGTAACATACATATTTTTGCTTGTAATTCTAACTCAACTTATATTCGCAGATGAAGGTCAAACATCGGAAAATGAAAATAAGCATGACTTCCGATATGTTTCTCAGGAAGCTTTTGGATTTGGCGAAACATTGAATTATAAAGTAGGTTATAAGTTTATAACTGCAGGCTACGGATACTTTAAAATAATGCCAAAACCAGTAAAAGTTGATGGCAGAGACGCCTATGATATTCGATTTGCAGTAAAGTCTCTAAAAGAGCTTGAATGGATTTATAAAGTGCATGACCAATACAGATCGGTGGTAGACGTAGGTGGCATTTTCCCGTACAAATTTGAACAACATATACGCGAAGGTGGCTATAAAACAGACTTTACTTGCCAATTTGATCAGATTAATCACAAAGCAATCATCAAGGACACTACCAAGCACGATGTCCCGGAATATGTGCATGATATAGTCTCTGCACTGTATTATGTCAGAACTCTTGACTTCTCCACTATCAGACAAGATTCGATAATTGAGCTCAAAAATTTCTACAAAGATTCTACCTATACATTAGGAGTAAAATACCACGGCAAACAAAAAGTAGAAGTAGAAGCCGGAGAGTTCAGAACAATAGTCGTAGAGCCGATGGTTGTAGAAGGCGGATTATTTAAGTCAGAAGGCAAAATATTAGTTTGGCTAAGTGATGACGACAGGAAAATTCCGGTCAAAGTTGCTACTAAAATAATTATTGGCTTTGTCGGTGCAGAGCTTACTTCGTACAAAGGATTGAGAGGCTCTTTAGATGCAAAAATCAAGGATTAAAATCATGAAAAACTCCCTCATAATTATAGCATTGCTACTTGTTTCAATATCTGCTTACAGCATGGATATGAACACTGCTTTTTCTAAGCTCAAGTCCAAGTATACAAAGACGGATAAAATGCTATTAGAGCTTGCTATGCCCGGAGAAACAGTACCTTTTATGAAGGTCTACATCGAAAAAAGCAAAGGATATAGATTGGATTTGCCTGACAGAATAATAAGCTCAGATTATAAATCCGTTTGGAACTATGCAATAGCAGACAAAACTTGCGTAATTTCAGAATACGAAGAAGACTTGGAATCAATGGACAAATTCTTTTTCAAAATGCTGAACAAAATGAAGCCTATAAAGCTAATCAAATCTTCCGGAACTAAATATATCTCCGATTATGTTTTGGAATTAGAAGATAGCGAATCAGGTGGTAAATATAAATTAGGATTTTCTGGTGATTACGAATTAAAAGAAATTGAAATAAAAGATGATATTCAGGACAATCACTTTGTAGTAACAAAAATAGATACCTCACCAAAGCCCAGATCAAGCTTTGAAATAAAAACAGATGAAAAGGTAGAGATTATTGATTTAAGATAATGTCTACTTTTCTCCTATTCATATTGTGTGACAGCTCCTGTCATTCCTGCAAATAAGCCCAAATCCCTATCCAGACTTTGTGTCAAACGGAAGCAGCAGAGCTGCCGAAATTATAAAGAATTTCAAAATACCAATAGGCAGAAAAAAAAGGGGACTAAAGTAGCCCCCAAATGCAAGTGGTTAGTTATAATTTATAACTAATTGTTAGTTAGGAATAACAGAAACACTAGTTCTGTTATTTTTACCTTTTTCAAATTTTACTGTACCATCAACCAAAGAAAAGATAGTGTAATCTTTTCCGAGGCCAACATTACGACCTGGATGCCATTTAGTACCACATTGGCGAACTAAAATGTTACCGGCTATTACAGCTTCACCACCAAAACGTTTGATTCCGCGCATTTGCGGATTGGAATCTCTACCGTTTTTGGTCGAACCGCCACCCTTCTTATGAGCCATTGTAAAACCTCTTAAGCTTTATAAACTAATATTTGTTATTTCAATTCTGGTATAATGCGGTTTAAAACCGTTCAATTTACGATAGCCTTTACGGCGTTTTTTATGAAATACCAAAACTTTTGTGCCACGACCGTGAGAAACGATCTTAGCTTGAACACTACCTTCTAGGTAAGGCGTACCAATTTGAGCATCATTATCTTCGTAAGAAGCTAAAACTTTATCAAATTCTACTGTATCACCAGGTTTACCTAGCAATTTTGGTACGTTCAAGAAGCCATTAGGCTTTACTTCAAATTGCTGTCCAGCAATTTCAACAACTGCAAACATTTTCTGTACCTCTATATAACTTATTCTCTATTATGTGCAATAGGAATAAGCAATTTACATAAAATATGATATAAATACAAATAAAATATATCACTTCAAAATATCTAAGCTGATTTGGAATTAGCACTTTTTATTAGTTCAGGTTCTTTCCCTAAAAGTACCGTATCCGCATTTATTATGCACTTCACGACGTCTTCCATGTCAGGCAAGTCAAACATAATTGGGAGCATTACCTCTTCAACAACAGCTTTTAGAGCCCTTGCCCCTGTTTTGCGTTCCTTTGCTCTATTAACTATTTCAGTTATGGCTTCATCTGTGAAGTCCAATTCTACTTTTTCATAAGCAAATAGCTTTTTATATTGCTTAAGTACAGCGTTCTTAGGCTCTTTGAGTATAGAAACTAATGCTTCTGTAGTCAAATCTTCCAATGGAGCTAATACCGGTAATCTGCCCGCTAATTCAGGTATAAAACCAAATTTGATTATATCATGAGGCTCTACATGTCTTAGCAAATCATAGTTTTCTTCTAATACTTCATCGCTTTCAGACATAAATCCTATAGCAGCAACGCGTTTTCTCTGAGCAATTATTTTTTCTAAGCCTTCAAATGCTCCACCACAAATAAATAGAATATTTCTGGTATCTACATAAATTAGAGGCTGTTCAGGGTGCTTTCTGCCTCCCTTAGGAGGAACGCCGGCACGAGTGCCTTCAAGCATTTTAAGCAACGCTTGCTGCACACCTTCGCCTGAAACATCACGAGTAATACTTGTAGATTCGCTTTTGCGTCCTAGCTTATCCATTTCATCTATATAGATTATACCTCGCTGTGCAAGCTCAACGTCGTAGTCAGCATTTTGCAATAATGCCAGCAAAACATTTTCTACATCATCGCCTACATAGCCGGCTTCTGTAATAGTTGTTGCATCTGCGATAGCAAACGGAACTTTTAACACCCTTGCTAAAGTTCTTGCAAGCAGAGTTTTACCAGTGCCGGTAGGGCCTAGTAAAAGAATATTACTTTTTTCAAGCTCTACATCTTCAAATTCTCCTTTGAGCTCTACACCTGAAACACGTTTATAGTGATTATACACTGCAACGGAAAGAACTTGCTTTGCATAGTCCTGACCAATAACGTAGTTATCAAGTAACTTTTTCATTTCAGAAGGCTTTGGAAGAGCAGACATTTCAGAAAGTCCGAGTTCTTCACGCTTATTATGTTTGATTATCTCTACAGAGCGTTCAATGCACTCATCACAGATAAAAACACCTTCGGCACCTTGTATAAGGCTGCCTGCCTGAAACGATTTTTTACCACAAAAGGAACACTTCGGCACATCATAAAATGAGCCTTTATCTTTGCTTTTAGCCATGTCATTTACTGATATATTTTATATTATTTTTCTTCTTTTTGTTTTTCGTCGTTAGTATCTGGTACTCTTTCTAAGATTTTATCGATTAAACCATAAGACACTGCTTCTTCAGAGGTCATATAGTTATCTCTATCAGCATCTTTTTTAATCTGTTTTGTATCTTTACCGGAGTGTTTAGAAATGATTTTGTATAAAGTATCTCTTGTTCTTACCATTTCTTTAGTATAGATTTCTATATCAGATGCTTGACCTTGAGTTCCGCCCATTGGTTGGTGCATCATGATTTTAGCATGAGGTAGAGCAAAGCGTTTGCCTTCAGCTCCTGCGCAAAGAAGAACTTGTGCCATAGAAGCGCCCATACCCATACAAATTGTAGAGATATCCGGTTTAACAAACTGCATAGTGTCATAAATAGCAAGGCCGGCAGAAACGCTGCCACCCGGAGAATTTATGTAAAGACTTATATCTTTTTTAGGATCTTCACTTGCTAAAAATAGCAACTGGGCAATTACTAAAGACGAAACGTAATCATCAATCGGAGTACCGATAAAGATAATTCTTTCTTTGAGAAGTCTTGAGTATATATCGTAGGATCTTTCGCCACGGCTGGTCTGCTCTACAACTATAGGAACGAGTTGGTTATGCATTTCTAAATTCCTCTAAATTCCAAAATAATTTACTTTTCTGGTAAAAAGTAACGAAGATGTCTTGTAAGTAGTTTGTACGTAAGGATAAATATAATTTTGTAGTTTTTATAGAGATATAAGATTACCCTTTATCTTGATTCTATATTGGGGTATCCCCCACAACAAGGTAAGTTTCCACATAGAGAAAGCATATTTTTCTCAGCCGCAAAGCATTGCATCTCTACAAAACTAATATAATTTCAAAACAAAACACATCAACTTACAAGGTCTCAAAGATATAAACAAGGCTGTAAATTTCCCAATAGAATTTTACAGCCTTTAAATATTTTCTATATATATCTTAGCTATTCTTTGTCGTCGCTTTCCACTTCAGATTCTTCATCGTCTTGGTCAGCCATTTGACTCATCATAGCTTCTGCATTCATTCTTTCTTCGTACTCTTCGAAAGGAACGTCATTCGTTTCTGTAAAGTCCATCAAGAAATCCATAACTTTTTTAATCAATAAAGAGTTGTGGATATTAGGGTTGTTTAAAACCATCTCTTTTACAGTTGCTTTGTCGCGTTTCAGTCTAGTAGCTTCAGATTCTACAATATCTTCAATATCGTGATCTTCAAGCTTAATCATTTCTTTTTCAATGATTCTTGTACGAATGATTTCCCAGCGAACATTTCTTTCAGCAGCAGGTCTTAAATTTTCACCCATGCTTTCTACTGTAATGAAGTTTGCCATTTCAGGCTGCTGAGCATAACGTTTCTGCATGTCTTCAACCATAGACTTGATTACTTCATCTACTACAGAAGATGGCACAGCAAACTCATCATGTAAGTCGATAAGTTTATCTATAATTTGGTTTTCCATTTCCTGGCGAGAGCGTTTGTCCCACTGGTCTTGCATACCAAAGCCAATTTCAGCTTTGAAATCTTCAAATTTATCAAATTTACCTTGAGTATATTCTTTTACCCATTCGTCAGTCAACTCAGCAGGAATTAGTTTTTTGATTTGAGTTACTGTCGCTTGGAAATATTTTTCAGGAGCGTTTTCATCATCTTCATGTGGAGTGAAAACAAAAGTATGATCTACTTTTGCACCTTCCAAATTCTTTTTAATTACAGGCAATACTTGCGGTTGAGCTAAAAATATATTTGCAGGCTGCTCAGTAGCACCTTCCAAAGGCTCTTTAGTGTCTTTATCAACTTCAATCAAGCTAAGCATTACATTGTAATTATCATCGGTAACTTCATCAGCATCTGCAAAAGTACCGTTGTTAGTAGCTACTTTGTCCAATTCTTCTTGGATTTCTTCTTCTTCTACAGCGTGAACAGGTTCTTCTATAGAAAGAGATTTGTAATCTTTCAACTCGATTTCAGGAAGAGTTTCGAACTTAACAGTAAATTTAATTCCGCCTTCTTCAGCTGGTTCGATGTTAGTCAAACCCGGTTGGCCAACTACTGCTATTTCATCTTCTTGAGTAAGCTTTGAAAATACTTCGCCAATAATATCCTGATGAGCCTCAGCTTCGATTTGATCACCGAAATACTTTTTAACTACGCCAAGAGGAACGCGTCCTTTTCTAAAACCTTTGATGTCGATTGTTGGACGAGCTTTTGCATAAGCTTTATCATAATGTGGCTTTAACTCATCCGCTGTAAGAGTTACTATAAGCTCGCGCTCGCAACCTTCCAGTTGATTAAATATTTTTTCCAAAGCATTACCTATTTATAAGTTTGATTAGAATGGTACGGACGGGGAGACTCGAACTCCCAAGGGTCGCCCCACTAGATCCTAAGTCTAGCGCGTCTACCAATTTCGCCACGTCCGCATATCAAGGAGTTCAAAAATAGTAAGAATTTTTATTTTAGCAAAATAGTTTTTCTTATTTTGTAAAAATAGTTGAAAAAATATTTGGTATATCATGAGAATAGCTATTGTAGGTGGTGGAATATCAGGGACTTCCGCAGCTTTACATGCAGTACGAAAAAATTATCAAGTTTCTCTTTTTGAAGCGTCAAAAGATATTGGTGGCAAAGTACGCTCATTTTTTGATAGCCAATCAGGTGAAAATATTGATAATGGGCAGCATGCACTTATGGGTGCTTACACCGAATTTTTAAATATATGCAATTTACTTGCTACTTATAGATATATCTACGAACCTAAAAAACTCTCTATTGCTTTTGCCTCTCCGGGTAACCCTATAGCTACTCTTGAGCAGAAAATATTTAAAGGGAAATACGGTACCTTATTAGGATTGTTTGACTTTCAAGCAATTGATAAATATTCTAAATACCATATTATAAAGCTATTTACTAAATTGATGTTTTTAAATATCAATAGCCTCGATACTTGCTTCGATTTCTTAAATAATCAAAAACAGACAAAGCAAGCTATTAAATACTTTTGGGAACCTCTTATTTTGGCAGTGATGAATGCCTCTATCTACGATGCGCCTGCGTCCATACTTATTACTGTTATGAAACAAGCATTTCTTGGTAATAGCTATGAGTCCAAACTCCTACTGCCAAATGTCGCTATAGACAACCTTATAAAGCCTATAGGCGAATATCTAAATGCTCGCAACGGAAAGCTGCATCTCTCTGAAGCGGTGCAGTCTATCGAAAAGTCAAGAGATAAGTTCTTGATTGATACTTCAAAAGATAATTATGAATTCGACAAAGTCATAATTTCTGTACCGCCGCGAAGAATTCAAAAAATATTATTAATAAAATCAAAACTGCAAGACCAAATAGATATTTTGTCAGAACAAATGGAGTACTCCCCTATTATTTCTGCATACTTATGGTACGACCAATATGTAGATATTCCTGAAATTGTAGCAATGACTGATACCAAAACACAGTGGATATTTAATCGGTCTAAAATAATCAAGGAAGAAAAAGGTAAATACCCTTTTAGTCTAACTTGTACTATATCTGCAGCATCAGAAATCGAAAAGCTGAGTAATAATGAAATAGTAAACCTAATGCACAGTGAAATATCAAGTTGCTTCCCACAGATGAAACTCGCAAAGCTGGAGAATTCAAAAGTGATTAGAGAAAGAAATGCAACTCCACTTTTCACTAAATCAAATATCAAACTAAGACCTAAGAATTTAACTGATATACCCGGCTTAGTTATCGCAGGAGACTGGACAGATACAGGTCTGCCTGCTACAATAGAAGGTGCTGCCCTCAGCGGTAGATTAGCTGCAGAAAGCTTATAGATGGCAATGAATGAAAGAAATGGAAAAACGTACCACAAATCTCTAAATTAAATTGTATATTTAGAGTATTTAGGCACGTTTTCCAATTAGCACCCATTGCAAAACCTCCCCGTGTTTTCCTTTGGAAAACCCGCCCCTCCCTTGTCATGGAGGGTGGAGATGCAGGGGGAAATATAATAAGAATAAGTCTCCTTGGCAAAGCGATGTGCTGAGCGTGAAATGCAAGGAAAAATATATTATAGAAATAAGTCTCCCCAGGGAAAGCGATGTGCTGAGCTAGAGTTTATCCTGAGCATAGCCCGAAGGGAAGTAGAGATTTAGAAGATGGTAAAATTGTTCATAAATATGATTACGCCCCATGGGGAAGAATACGTAATGTAACTGATGAGTATAAGTTTTATTCAAATTACATAGTTCCTGAAGGATTTGATTTATTGGGAAGAGGATTCACAGGACATGAGCATCTCTTTGAGCATAAACTTATAAATATGAATGGAAGAGTGTATGATCAGAGATTAGGTCAGTTTATTCAACCTGATAACTTTACACAATCTCCTACTAACAGTCAGTCTTATAACAGATATAGTTATTGTTTTAACAATCCGACTAATTTCACGGATCCATCAGGTGAGATTGCTGTTGTTGATGATATATTATTTTGGGCGGGAATGGCATATACTGCTTATAAAGTTTCTTCTAGCACTTATAATCTGTATACTGCATTTACTCAGTATTCCCCACAAGCAGGTAGAAGTCAACTGACTGCATATTCAATAACAACAGGTATTGAACTTGGTTTTGCATATTTAAGCTATTCTCAATATGCAGCAGAGAAAGAAGCTTTAGAATCAAAAAGAAGATTGGCTGAGCAATTTGAGCGAACAAGTAATGATTTTGCTGAAAATCTAGTCAAAACAGGTTATGATGAGAATAGGATAGTTGTGATGCAATCTCAAGGATTTACAGTTACTGCTCCAAAACCTACAAATCCTATCGCTATAGCTGACGCCCAAATGGAAATTACGCAGATGATGATAAAGCAGTCAATATTTAAAGTTGCTTTAGCCATTGGAGAATCTGGTCATAATTTTATATATTCTGATGCAATGAATCATGTAGGATATGGCATGAGCAGTTATGGCCTTGGTTTCGAATCGGCTAAGAGTCTTGGTTATTTGGATGAAGCACTTCTAACCACTACTAATTCGATTAAAGTTATAGGAGAATCTAGGCTTTTCTCTAATCCGAAAGTAATGAAAGGTTTATCTAAGGCCGGAACAGCTTTTTCATGGATTGGAATTGGAGTTTCTGCTTATCAATTTGCATTTGCTCAATCTACAGTAGAACAGTTTGAATATGCCTTTGATTTTGGTTTTGGTGTTTTAGGTGTGGCACTGCCAGCAGTAGTAGGGGCAGCAGGAGCGACAATAAGTGGATTGCCAGCAGCAGCTGTAGGAGTTCTGTATTTTGGGGGAAAATTATTAATTAATCGAGGTGCTCCTTATTTACATAAAGCCAGAGAAGGAATGAGTGATATTGAGCAAGGGTATTATTCTATTCAACTAGCTCCATTTAAATAAACAGAGGTGTTATATGTATTTATTTAAATATATCTATTACAGGTATATGTCATATACTGAAAAAAGAATTGATATAGAAAAAAGTGAAGCCGAACTTTCTTTTGTTTGTATACTTACTTTTTTTCAGATTATCAATGTAGCTGCTTTGTTGTTTTTTTTATTTCCAGTAGAATTGATTTTTTTTTTAGGAAAATTAAATCCAATTTTATTTGGTGTACTTGGAGTTGTACCCTTGTTATTTAACAAGATTATTTTCTTCAATAAAAAGAAATTATCTAAGTATAAAGAGCGGTGGGATGGAGAAGAAAAGAGAATCCGGAAAATAAAAGGAGTATTGATTATAATTTATATGATAGCCTCGCTAATTCTTTTTGTATTGGCAATTAGTACATTGTAAATAATAACATTGGGCTATATTCACCAGACAGTGAATATAAAAGATTTACTTATAAAAATAATTATTGTAAAGTGGAAATTTATATTATGAAAATAATAATATCATTATTAAGTTTACTTCTGTTTCAGAGCTTTGCGTATTCACAACCAGAGTATATGTATGAATATGACGAATCCGGAAACAGAAGCAGGCGACATTCGAATACAGGATGCTTATAGCTGGGCTGTCCTTGCCCTGAGAATACTAAGGGATGGTTAGTATTCGGTAGACTTTAGGTTTT
>JBFHIJ010000051.1:0-24501 GCA_041596515.1 Chlorobiota bacterium | reverse complement strand
TATTGAACTTTATAATACTTATAGACCTCACTTAGCTTTAAAGATGATGACTCCAGAGTATATACATAAAATCCCCGATAAAAATTTTACCAGGGATTATTTTGATAATTAAATCTGTCAACTTATTTTAGGACGTTACACTATTATATTTAGAGCTTATCCAATAATTATAAGTTCGTCAGGAGCATCCGTAAGTTTAACGCCGCCACCACGAGTCACTTGAATCATATCTTCAACTCTCATTCCAAATTTTCCTGGAATATAAACGCCCGGCTCTATCGCCAAGACTGCATTTTCCGGAATAATTTGGTCGTCCATTCTAAACGTAATTGTCGGTATTTCGTGTGCTTCCAAGCCAATACCATGACCAAGACTATGCTTGAAATAGTTGCTGTAGCCAGCTTCGGCAATCAAGTCTCTTGCCATTCCGTCTAAATGTTTACCGTTCATAGCAGGTCTAACACCTTCAATTGCTTTTTGTTGGGCATTACGGAGCATAGCATATACATCTTTTTGCTCTTTTGTAGCCTTGCCAACAGCAACAGTTCTTGTAATGTCGGAGCAGAAACCATTTACTTTAAATCCGAAGTCCATGATAATGACATCGCCTTTTTTAATTTGCCTGTCAGTAGGTTTGCCGTGCACTAAAGCAGCACGCTCTCCACTGGCAACAATGATATCAAAAGACTCGTCTTCAGCACCTAACTTTCTGCCTCTGTAAGATATTTCCGCAGCAATTTCTTTTTCAGTTTTACCCGGTTCTATAAATTCAAGCATTTCTTTATAAACTGCTTCAGCTATTGCAGCAGCTTTTTTAATTGATTCTAACTCCTCATCGGCTTTTGGTTGTGTGAACGGTTCGACAAGGTTAGAAGCAGGTTTGAATTTGATAGGTCTGATTTGGTTTCTGATATTAATAGCCGCAGAATATTCCAAATGATCAGCCTCAAACCCCAAAGAAACTGTTTTTTTCAAAATTTTATTATCAATAGCATAAGTCCAAGGGTCGCGAGTAATGTGAGTGTGCAAATTTGGCAAATCGTAAAGCTCTTCTTTTATTTGTTCTTCGTATCTATCATCAGTGAGCAGGTGAAGCTCTTCTTCCATGATAAATAGAATTGCATTAGAGCCGGAGAAATTAGTCATATATCTGATATTAGGTAAATGTGTAAGCACAAGCGCTTCTACTTTATGGTCTTCCATAGTAAAACGCAGCTGGCTCAATCGAATATCGATTAGTTGTGGGTATTTGTTATTTCCGGTACTCATAGTTTTGGCTGCTATTATTATTGAACAAAGTAATTGGGTGATTCTTTAGTTATATTGATATTGTGCGGGTGAGATTCTTTAAAAGAAGCTCCAGTAATTTGCACAAATTGGGCATTTTTCTTCATGTCCGGCACTGTGGCACAGCCGCAGTATCCAAACGCAGCTCTCAGACCACCAATGACCTGGTAAACTGTTTCGCTGACATAGCCTTTGAAAGGGATACGCCCTTCGATACCTTCCGGCACATACTTAGAAATTTCAGCTTCTACATCTTGAAAATATCTATCAGCAGAGCCTTGAGCCATAGCTCCTAAAGAGCCCATACCACGATAAATTTTAAACGCTCTTCCTTCGAATATTACTTTCTCGCCCGGGCTTTCATGGTGACCTGCAAGCATATTACCAATCATAACGCAATCCGCACCTGCGGCAATAGCTTTTGCTATGTCTCCTGTTTGCTTTATACCACCGTCTGCTATAACGGGTATACCTAATTTGCCGGCATATTCTGCTACGTCCATTACGGCAGTAAGCTGTGGAACGCCCACGCCTGCCACAATTCGAGTAGTACAGATAGAACCCGGTCCAATACCTACTTTAAGTCCGTCTGCTCCGGCATCAATTAGAGCTTTAGCGGCGTCCGCAGTAGCTATATTCCCGGCAATAATCTGGATAGTAGGGTATTTTGTTTTTATTTTTTTCACCATCTGAATAACGCCAGCCGAATGGCCGTGAGCAGTATCTACAAACAAAGCGTCAACCCCTGCTTCGACAAGGGCGTCAACTCTTTCCATGGTGTCGCCTGAAACGCCAACTGCAGCACCAACTCTTAAGCGGCCTCTGCCATCTTTACAAGCATTTGGGTGAGTCTTTTTCTTTTGGATGTCCTTGAAAGTAATAAGACCAACAAGTATACCATCTTTATTTATAACCGGTAATTTTTCAATCCTGTGATTTTGCAGTATGTTTTCCGCATCCTCTAAAGTAGTTCCTTCCGGTACAGTAATTAACGAATCTTTAGTCATAAAGTTTTCGATTTTTTCAAGAGGGTCCGGCTTGAATCTTAAATCGCGGTTGGTCACAATTCCGATAAGTTTTCTGTTTTCATCTACAATAGGAATACCTGAGATGTGATATTTTTCCATAATGTCATGAGCGTCGCTAACTGTGTGATCTTTACTAAGAGTAATAGGCTTGAATATCATTCCACTTTCGCTTCTTTTCACACGATCAACTTGGTCAGCTTGTGCTTTGATAGTAAGGTTTTTATGGATAACTCCTAAGCCACCTTGGCGAGCAAGAGCCACTGCCATGTCAGCTTCGGTCACAGTATCCATCGCTGCACTAAGCACTGGGATATTCAAAGTAATTTGCTTAGTAAGTTTCGTGCTAAGCTGGGCGTCTCTGGGGAGTACCTGTGAGTATCTGGGCACTAAGAGTACGTCATCGTAGGTTATAGCTTGTTTGATAATTTTACTCATGATTCCCGCCGAAAAGTATTTAATATAAATTGTTTAATATACGGAATTTTTGGGAGATATTGAAATGAAATTAATGTAAAGGACTATCAGATAAATGGCATAGAAGTTTTAGGCATGCCTATAGTGCATTTGTAAACCGGCAAATTCTCTACGTATAAAATGAAAACCAATGATATTTAAACCTTGTATAAATATATTCTGCAATTAGCTTTGCCCTATCGTATTATTACAAGCAATTAGCCAGTGTGTATTATTTATTAATATGTATATATGTATCTTAACCAAGTAAATAACATACAATATTAGACGTATTTGTAGCATCTTATAGAAAAAGAAATTATATCGAGAAAATATTCTCGATTTGTCTTTGAATTTTAAAATTTCTTTTTTAATTTAACACAAAATTCTTGCGTTGTGAGTCTCCTAAGTATCTGATTAAAGATAACTTGGCTCACAAGTGACTAAAACTTAGATTTTAAATTTTGCAATTACTATAGAAGGACTAAAATGGCTAAGAACACTATTATTTGGACCAAAATCGACGAAGCTCCTGCTTTGGCGACTTATGCCCTTTTGCCTGTGCTACAAGCATATACTAAAGGCACAGGGATTGATATCGATGTAAAAGATATTTCTTTGGCAGGTAGAATTATTGCTAATTTCCCTGATAAGCTAACAGAAGAACAAAAGATTCCTGACTATTTGACTGAATTAGGAAACATTGCAAAAACTCCTGAGGCAAATATTATAAAATTACCTAATATTAGTGCTTCTATTCCGCAGCTCCAAGCAGCTATCAAAGAGCTTAGGGATAAAGGTTATGATATCCCTGTTTATCCCGAAGAAGCTAACACAGATGAAGATAAAGCTCTGCAAGCTCGATTTGCCAAAGCTTTGGGTTCTGCTGTCAATCCGGTACTTCGCGAAGGAAACTCTGACAGACGTCCGGCTGATTCGGTAAAACGCTTTGCTCAAAAAAATCCTCACCGCATGATGAAACCATGGCCGGAGTCAGGCTCTAAATGCCGCGTTTCTCACATGACCGAAAAAGACTTCTATGCTAGCGAAAAATCAGCAGCCATGAGTAAAAATGGTGACGTGCAAATAGTCTTTAAGTCTAAAGACGGTACCTCAAAAGTATTAAAAGATAAATTATCATTGGTAAAAGATGAAGTCATAGACTCTTCTGTAATGAATGTAAAAGCTCTTCGCAAGTTTTACGCTGAGCAAATAGTAGAAGCAAAAAAAGATGGTGTGCTCCTATCACTGCACTTAAAAGCAACTATGATGAAAGTGTCTGACCCTATTATGTTCGGTCATGCTGTTTCTGTGTTCTTTAAAGATGCTTTGGAAAAGCACGCAGATACTCTACAAGAAATTGGCGCTAACGTAAACTACGGTCTTGCGGATGTTCTTAGCAAATTAGACAAACTTCCTGCTGATAAAAAAGCTGAAATAGAAGCTGATATTAATAAAGTTTATGAGTCTCAACCTGATTTAGCTATGGTTGACTCCCGCTTAGGCAAAACCAATCTGCATGTACCAAACGATGTTATTATTGATGCTTCAATGCCAAACGTTGTTCGTGATGGCGGTAAAATGTGGGATAAAAACGATGAACTCAAGGATTGTATCGCAATGGTACCGGACAGATGCTATGCTACTATGTACAGAGAAATCATTGAAGATGCAAAAGTGAACGGTCAGTTTGATCCTTCTACTATGGGTAATGTTGCTAACGTTGGTCTTATGGCTAAAAAAGCAGAAGAATACGGCTCGCATGATAAAACATTCCAAGCTGAGGCTGATGGTTTTATCAATGTGGTAGATGCTGAAGGGAATATTATATTAGAACAAGCTGTAGAGCAAGGTGATATATTCCGTGCCTGTCAAACAAAAGATATTGCAATCAGAGACTGGGTAGGTTTGGCAGTCAAAAGAGCTAAAGCTTCAGGCTCGCCTGTTGTTTTCTGGTTGGACGAAAAAAGAGGGCACGACGCACAAATAATCTCAAAAGTAAATAAATACTTACCTGAGCATGATACAGCAGGCTTGGAAATCCATATCCTTGCACCGATTGACGCAATGAAATATACTCTCCCAAGAGTAAGAAATGGTGAAAATACTATTTCAGCTACAGGAAACGTACTTCGTGACTATTTGACAGATTTATTTCCAATCCTTGAATTAGGAACCAGTGCAAGAATGCTATCGATAGTTCCATTGCTAAAAGGTGGCGGTCTGTATGAAACAGGTGCAGGTGGTTCTGCTCCTAAGCACGTGCAACAATTCCTTAAAGAAGGCCACCTCAGATGGGATTCCTTAGGAGAGTACTGTGCTATTGTTCCTTCTTTAGAGCAAATAGCTGCAACCGGCAATGAGAAAGCAAAAGTTTTGGCTGAAACTTTAGACTCTGCTGTAGGTAAATACTTAGAAAATGGTAAAGCTCCTTCCAGAAAAGTAAATGAAATAGATAACAGAGGAAGCTCTTTCTATCTTTCTCTATACTGGGCAGAAGCTCTTGCAGCTCAAGATAAAGATGCAGAGCTTAAAGCTAGATTTGAACCTATAGCTAAAAATTTGGTTGCAAACGAAGCTAAAATCGATGCAGAACTTTTAGCAGCTCAAGGTCAACCTGTAGACTTAGGCGGATACTTTATGCCAAACGATGAACTGGCAAACAAAGCATTAAGACCAAGTTCTACTTACAATGCAATCATAGACGCAATGTAATAGCTAAATTATATTCTCATTTCAAAGCCGGCTAGTATTATCTACAAGTCGGCTTTTTTGATATAACCTAGGCGGATGTCTTTATATCTTAAACCCAAAAATGTCGTTAAAAAAAATAAAAACAACTCTAAAGTCATTGAATGGCAAGGTGTTGAAACCCCTTGTTCAATCAGCAATTACGTAATATTTTCTTACATAGGAAGTAAGTATACTCCTTGATTCTATGGTCATCTACAGCACTATGATGACACCTAATGACAAATCCGGGTTAAACATCGTAGATTAAATTCATGAATTTGCTCTACACAAGTTAAGCGCTTCTAAATTATCAAAACTCAAAATCCTGCTATTCAGGTAGCTCATCATATTTTTTATAATTATGTAAATCAGTGTCCCAATTTGCTTTTTTAGATATAAAAATATGTCCATCAGGTGTTTTGTCCAGAGGAGTATCTAAACTACTTGCCGGAACTACCACCAGCGTTCCTTGCATCTGAAGATTCGGCAGAGGTGCGCCGCAATTACTACAAAAATTTCTTTGATGTGGTGAATTTGGAACTTTATAAGAACGAACCAGCTCTTTGCCACTAAACCACTCAAGTTTTCCTCCACCAGAAAACAGATTAGAAGCATGTGCCGAACCGCTACCTTTTTGACAGTATCCACAATGGCACAAGAAGAAATTATTGAACTCTCCTGTTACTTTAAATTTGACCTGCCTGCAAAGACAAGACCCTAAGTATTCCATTTAAATTCTCTAAATACATTAATCCCAAAAATATCATTTGAAAAGATGGAAAAGCTCTATATTATTTCATGGCAAGGAGTTGAAACCCATAGTTCTATAAGCAATAACGTAATATTTTCTTACAAAGGAAGTAAACACGTTCCTTGTTTCTACGGTCATTTACAGCACTATAATGACATATATCGGCAAATCCGGGGTTAAGTGCTCAAGCCAATAATGTGTACAAAATCTTGCCAATGATAAGCGTAAAAAGAAGATAAAGAGTAACTTCAGATTCCATAATTTTTTTTGAGCTTACATCTTCCTAATAAAAATAATATAATTTTTCTAATTTGTAGATTTGAATCTGTTGCAGACGGTCAAATTCCTTTTTTTGTAGTAAATCTATTGCTATTTTGCTTAGCTAAAATATAGATATTATGGAATAAGATAAATGATTAGTTTGTTTTTGAGTGTGCTTTGCTCTGTGTCTATTGCAATTATTCTGAAATATAATGACACAAAATCCGGAAATGCAATTTTATTACTGACAGGAAACTACTTCGCAGCAACCCTTACTACATTATTGCTTTCTTTTTCAGATTTCAATTTTGATTTGCCACTTCCTTTGATACTGTTAGGAGCTTTCCTTGCAATATTCTTTGTAGGTTCTTTCTTTGCGTTTACCAAGGCTGTAAATTCTGCAGGAACGGCATTAGCTACGGTAAGCTCTCGGCTTTCAGTCTTTTTGCCTGCCTTGCTGTCCATTTTCCTCTATAACGAGCAGCCTACTGCAATGCATATTGCCGGATATACTCTTACATTGCTGACTTTGTGGCTCTTCTATAAATCGCTCCAAAGCAATGATGCAAAAAAGCTAAGTCTTCAGGATTTTTTATACTTATTTGCTTTACTTGTGGGCATTGGTATTGCCGACTTTGGCATGAAAGTGTTTGAGGAAGAGTTCGTAAATGCAAGTAAATCTATGTTTTTATTTTCTATATTTGGTTTCTCTTTTCTTTACACATTAGGTATAACACTAGCAAAAAGGATAAAAGCCGAAAAGCAAGTGCTACTAAGAGGCATGGTGCTGGGAGTTCCTAATATTTTTAGCTCTTTCTTTTTAATTGGTGCTTTAGAAACAATACCCGGCTATATCACTTTCCCTTTAGTAAATATTAGCGTTATTGTGCTAACCGGCTTTCTGGCGTGGTTGCTATTCAAGGAAAAACTGAATAAGTACGGTTTGTTTTCGATAGCTTCCGGCATAGTAGCAATTATACTTATGAGCTTATGAAAGCATGGCATAAGCAACTGAGCCAATATATATATAAATAAATAAATTGATTCATGTTAAATTTATTATTGCTTGTAAGCATTTTTTCTTATATTTATCTTTAGCATAAAGAGACAATAAAAATTCTAATTTCGATCTGGGGGGATTGCAATGAGATATTTACTTTCATTGATCGCTATATCATTTCTCGTATTAACATACAAAGCTGAAGCTCAATCTGAGCAAGTTAGAAAATTGATGGGTGTCGTTGCATCCGGCAATGTACAGAGTGCAAAAGCTCAAATTCCTGATTTATTAGCAGCATATCCTGACGATCCCGGGGTTCAACTTCTACATGGTGTAGTAATAGATGATGCTTTCAGAGCATTTGATATTTATAAGCGCATCGTAAATAACTATCCCAATAGCGAATGGGCTGATGATGCGTATTGGAGAATAGTACAATTCCACGCTATCCTTGGCGATACAACTAAAGCTAAGTACGAGTTAGATAATTTCCGAAAAAGATTTCCAAAATCAGAATATTTACTTCCTGCCACAGATGTAGTTCGTTCTGCTGTTGGCTTGGCAAAGAAGCAAGACGTGTCGTACGCACCCACTGCTCTAATAAATAAATCTGAAGCAGTTACTCATAAAATTGAAAACAAGCCACAGGTAAAAATTATAGAGCCAGAAGAAACTGCTCATGCAGCTGTGAAACCAATTCCGGTAAAAGAGTCTCCAAAAGTTATTACTCAGCATGAAGCAGAGCCAATTGCTCAGAACAATATGCCTTCAAATGGAAAGTATGGTTTACAAGTTGGCATTTACAGCACTACCGGTGCTGCCAATGCTGAAATGAGAAAATTCATGAGCCAGGGGCTAATTACCAAAGTAATTGAAAAAGATGTGGATGGTGATGCAATGTATGCTGTTGTTATAGGAGATTACTCTTCATTAGAGTCAGCAGAAGCTGCAAAAAGCATAGTAGCAAATCAATGCAAATGCAATCCTATTATTTACAAAAAATAGCTCTAACATCTTAGTATATTTTAAAAACAGAGGATATCAGTAATAATTGATATCCTCTGTTTTTCAATATACGTTAGAAAAGGCTCATCATAATTCCAATAATGTCATTCACAAAAAGATAATATTACTCTAAAGCAATTGAATGGCAAGGGGTTGAAACCCCTTGTTCAACAAGTAATTACGTAATATTTTCTTACAGAGGAAGTAAGCATGCTCATTGGTTCTACGCTCATTTACAGCACCATGATGGCACCTAATGACAAATCCAGGATAATTCAGTTTTATCTCTTCGATAATATACCGCAAATATCATCGCGGGTCTAATCCAAAAAAGAGAGTCCCATTTTAAATCAATATTATTATGTAATTTTATATATCATTTAGCTTTTCTAACTGCTTGGAAACAGCCTCTACTATTGTCATCATTTTGGGGTAGTTCATCCGCTTTGGACCAATAAGACCTATCGTGCCTGTAGCTCCGGCTATTGTGTAAGAAGTTGAGATAAGGCTGTAGTCATTGAGAAATCCAGAATTAAGCTCACCTCCGATCAGTACTCTTATGCCTTCACGGTCTTCATTCTTTTCCAAAAGATGAATAATCATTTCTCTGTTTTCCACTAGTTCAATCACTCCACGAACTTTGTCAGGCTGGTCAAACTCAGGGTAAGTCAAAAGGTTTTGTGTGCCGGCAATTATCAAATCTTCCTGAGTATTAGTGCTAAATATTTTATCTAATGAGTCAGAAAACAATCTAATCAGAGGAGTATCTTTTTTTTCAAAATCGTTTATCATATCCTGAAAATTATCTCTAAGATATTTCAGAGGATTGCCGACAATTTTTTCGTTTATATAAGCAGATACATTTTGAATATATTTTGTTTCTATCTCAATTTCCGCTTCTAGTGTCACGGTGCGAACTATATTAGAGTTTAAAGCTATAACTATCAGAACGCGAGTAGTTGAAATTGAAATCAATTCTATTTTTTCAACAATTAAATCAGGCACTTGTGGAAGGCGAACAATCCCCAAATAGCGGGAAAGTTGCCCTAATAAACCTGTGGCCTGCTTTAAAACTTCGGCGGAAGAAGTTGTACCGAGTTTAGTATGCACCGTGCTAATTTCATGGTCTGTAAGTTCTTCTAACTGCTTTAGGGAGTCTACGTAGAAACGATAACCTTTGTCAGTAGGTACTCTACCGGCAGATGTATGTGGGTGACTGATATATTCGAGTTCCTCAAGATCTGCCATTACATTTCGTAAAGTAGCAGGGCTAAGCTTGATGTTGGTACTTAGGAATTTAGCCAGAACGCGAGACCCCACAGGCGTAGCATTTAGAATATAAAGCTGTATAATCCTTTTTAGGATTTGCCTTTCCCTTTCGCTAAGCTCTTCGTAACCATAAATGCTTTCTATATTCGGCATAGTATAATTTTTCTCCTTTAAACTTTGCTATTAAAATAACAAAATTTGAGCAGAAATATTTTATCAAAAGAATTTTATATCTATTTAGCCTAATACAGTAGATACTCCGGTAGCTAATACTTAATATTCCCAATTAATCTTTTTGTCTATAGACAGTATCTCTTAGTAACGCAGTGCCCCATAAAACAGCATATATAACTTAGTTACTAATCGTAAATACTATTAGCAACAAAGTATATATAATTCTTTTGTCCATTTTTTTTTATTACAGAAATTCAGTATGAAATTGTATATTATATTATCCGTTATAACATATAAGATTATAGATTTAGTAAATTGTTTTGTGGATAGGATATTATAAGAATGACTAAAACAGATATAAAAGAGTTCAAACAAAGATTAGACTTTTACTGGCAGAGCCTTTCTGCTTATTCAGTCGTACTAATTGTATACGTGTTGTTAAAAGGCACGATAGAAAGTGGTAGTATTACTTTTGATTACCACGATCCCCTGCTTTGGCTACTAGGCTTATTTATTTTTATCGCCTTGGTTGGACTAAGCTTTGCTTCATTCAGGAGGCGTGCTATCGTAATAGAAAATGATAGAATCATTTTTAAAAACCGATTTGGCTCTAAGGAATACAAAGCTGATGACATAGCACATATCTCACTTGGACGAGATGGAGTGGTACAGGTAAAAAATCTTTATCCTATGATTAGAATTAAGCTTAATTCTCGAATGAGATTGCTTAGGATAAGACCTACTTTCTTCCATAACCCTGAAGAACTCATAGAAAAGATAGAAAATCTAAAAGCGGATTTAAATAGCTAATGAAGTTGTTTATTTATATAGTATTTGGATTGCTAAGCAGCCCCTTTCTTTTTGCGGAGTTGCCTACAAATATGCAATTATTAGACTCTTTAACTTCAAAAGTGCCGGCAGAAATAAAAGCAGAGTTTCCTGAGCTAACTGAACTTAGCTTAGACTTTAATGAACATCCAAACGCATGGTATGTGGAGCAAAAAATAGTTAATTCCGGGCTATTTACCGTTAAAGAGAAAGATAGCATACCTAAGCTATCAATCTTGCTAAGTGAGTTTGGTGTAAAATATATTAGAATTAGCTCTGATTCGCTGGAAAGACAAATTCATATAAAATACGAAGCAGTATTATACGACAATGGAATAACTAAACCGCACATAGGGATGGATTTAATTGTTAAAGACCGCTTTTCTGAAAAAGATTTGGCGATAATTGAAAGTTCGCCTTACCCTTTTAGCAGATCACCGGTTCCCGAGCAGAAAACAACATGGATAGACGAAGCTTTAGAACCCGTAATATTAGTTGGGTCGGCAGCTCTTACAGTGATTCTGTTCTTTACGGTACGCTCTAACTAAAGCGGTAACGAGAGCTTAATTGCTATGCGTTGAACGAATATATAATACTTAGTTCAATCATAGTCCTTATGTTTAGTAATTAAAATAAAGCATCTAAGATAATTGATTTGTTTTTTATCAAATCGAGTGCTATATTATTTTTTAGATAATAACGTTAATAATGTTTTTTAAGATATTTTACTTAGGAGAAATGAAATGGCAGAGCCTTTACACGTAACGGACGCGAGCTTTGATGCAGATGTAAAAAATTCAGACATCCCTGTACTTATTGACTTTTGGGCAACATGGTGTGGACCTTGCCGAATGATAGCTCCGATTATTGACGAAATGGCAGGCGAATACGAAGGTAAAGCAAAAATATGTAAAGTAGATGTGGACAACAATCAGCAAATAGCTATGAACTTTGGTATCCGCTCTATTCCTACTATTTTAATCTTCAAAGGTGGCGAAGTAGTAGATACTATCGTTGGTGCTGTTCCAAAACAACAAATTGCAGAAAAATTAGATAGACACATTGGCTAAACCGCTGTCTGATTATTCTTTAGATTTTTACAGAGCTACCTTCTCGATCGAAGGTAGCTCTTCTTTTTTGTTCAATCTTTATCCCAAATTCCTAAGACAAGCCAAGAGTTTGTATTAAGGAATCCGGGTTTAATGATAAACCCATGATTAACGAAAATAAAAAAAAATCCCTTGATTTTTGCTATTTATATGCAGCATAAATCAAGGGATTTTTTTAAATATCAGCGTGATCCCGGCAGGATTCGAACCTGCGGCCCCAAGTTTAGGAAACTTGTGCTCTATCCTACTGAGCTACGGGACCCTAGTTTATAGTTTCGCTTCCATCTAACATAAAGCGAGACCCGAATTTTGAGTGATTATCAGGGTTTCTTAGGTGATTAGCTACAAACTGATGGATTGCCCCCTTGTCAATATCCTGATTGCCTGATACCATGGCTTTTTCTATCATAGTTTCAATCTGATCATTATCTATCAAACCAAGTATCTGCAACTGAATCATTTCTCCCCACGCTTCTTTGGTAAAGAGATCAACTTCCGAACCTTGAATTACTCTGAAAGAAACATCCGAAGGAAATAAATCTCCTTTAAATAACTCATCAGAAAATTCAACTCTATCTACAATCCAGCTGAAAGCTGCCGATATTTCCGAATTTGAGTAACCCAACTGCTTAAGCTTTGTCAAATCAATTTCAGACATATCGCTTTTTTCTCGTAATTCGGAGAGCAAATATACTATTATTTCTATTATGCGTTCAAACATACTTTTCCACAGTTATTTAGCAATATATTTGTTTTCTAAGGAGTGCATAAAGTCTCTTTGCTCGGTGGTGGCATCATCATATCCACATAGATGTAAAGCACCGTGAGCAGCAAGTCGCATTAGCTCATTAGTTATAGATACCCCATACTCTTTAGCTTGTTTTTCGGCGGTGTCCGCACTTAAATAAACTTCACCGGCTAAAAAGTCTTCTTCATCCAAATTAAAAGTTATAACATCAGTAGGGAAATCATGCTGCAAAAATTCAATATTCATTTGATGGATGGCATTATCGTCCAGTATAATTATGCCAAGTTCTACATCAGTTTTTCCTTCTCCGGAAAATACAGCTGCTGCAGTTTCCTTCATCTTTTTCACAGGCAGAAATTTTCTGTCTGTCTGATTATATATCTCTATTTCAATTGCCATAAATCAAGAATACTTGCTATAGTGGACGTGTATATTTCAATTATATTCTTACCTAAGCATATTATTGCAGTTTTGCTTCTGTAATCGAGAGCTGCATCGCTGCAAGCAATACTGCCGGATCCAGCTTAGCAAAATCTGCATTTATTATTTCTTTTCTGATTTTAGAGAATGAAGAGCAAGAGCACTCTTTTCCTACAATTAAACAAGAAACAAAATCGCCGTCAGCGTTGACAAATATAATCTCATCCGGCTCAAATTCAATGTAAAAAGTGCAATCATGCAATTCATGGTATCCGTGCTGAGTTTGCACGTTTATCATGCTGCCTATTGTGTCTCCTCCAAGTGAAACGTCATTGTGCAGATTAATTACCATGCTTTGTTGTGTCTTAGTATTGCTAAGCTTCCATGAGTAAGCATTACCATAATCTTTTACTTCCGAATCCAATAACTTGGAAATATTGGATATATCATCTTTGCTGAAAGTATATGCCATAATATACCTTTTTTAATAAACCGCTTTTCTATAATGTGCTTAGAGATTGTAGACAAAATAATAGATTTCCAATAAGAAAACAAAAACATATTTCCTAATACAAGAAAAAGTAAGCATTTAGCCCTAAATAATCGAATTTTATTGCTTTATCCGTTTCAACCAGCTAATTCCCCATTTGCCAACATATAAGTCTTTTTCAGAATACACCGGGTCTTTGAGTGCTTCTTCCAAAGGGATAAATTGCCAGCCGTCTGCCCTCAGCCTATCTAATAATCGACCATAGTATCTGCTATTTAGCAAATTAGCATGAGTTAGCAGTATGTGTTTGATGTTCCTGCCGCAAATGACACGAGAAAGGCTATCGGCTGAGTTGGCAATGGCTACCATATAATCTAAGTATTCTTCTGCAATTTGCTCAGCTGCGTCATGATTTTCTGCTATTATAGAATCCACATAATATTTATTATACAAGTAGTCATCAGTATCAATAGTAACCGGTGCTACAGTTAAGTTGAAAGCTGAAATAAGTCTCAAAATACTATCTCTTTTAGAAATATTTTCACCTCTCTGCAAATATGAATATCTGAAGTATCTTTTAAAATGAGGCAATCCTGATATTGCAGAATCGCATTGCTTCACTTCTTCTATATATCTTTCAGCCGATATATTATTTGCGCTGGGATGTGAGAAAGTATGATTGCCTAAGTCATGCCACTTGCTTGCAAAATACTTAAGCAATTTGGCAGTGCCATTATTTACACCACTACCTATTACAAAGCCCGTTGCAGATACATTACGATTTTGTAGAGTATCAGCAAGCTGAATTAAAATAAAATCTCTCTCAGCTTGATTTAATTTTGCAGAATAAGCATAAGGCAAATCATCTATCGTAATCGCCATTTGTTTTTGTGCCAAGCCCATAGTAGCACTTATCAGAAACAAAATAAGTATTTTCATTTTATCGCCAATTATTTAACTTTAACCTTTGAAAAGAAACGGTACTTCGACAGGCTCAGCAACCTGAGAAAAAGAAAAAAGAACGCTTTGCCTTAAGCTTGCAATCTCTGATTTTATACTTACTGCTACGAAAATAGAAGATTATTTATATTTTTACAGCATTTCACCCTCCATGACAAGGGAAGGGCGGGTTTTCGCCTGCGAAAACACGGAGTGGATTAGCAGTAGTTGTTATATCGCAAACGCTCCAAATCCTCTAAATCTCTTTATCAAGCGAGAGTTATTTATAATATAATCTATATTATAATCTTTCGTAGAATAACTACCCTCAATAACACATAAACTACAATAAAGTCTCATAATAATTAAATTTATCTAACATGTAACTTCTTTATATTATAGTCCGTATAGTTTCGTCTATGCTAAATCATTAAAATTTGAGTTGTAGTTATGGAAAATAGAAAAGCCCAATATTTAGAGGGCAACATAAATAGATTGCTGATATTTAAGTCACTTCCGGTGATACTGGGTATTATGTTTGCCATTTCACTGAATCTGATTGATACTTATTTTGTTTCTATGCTTGGCAATGCAGAGCTTGTTGCTATCAGTTTTACTTTCCCTGTTGTGTTTTTTATATGGGGAATCGCAATGGGGCTTTCTACCGGAGCGTCTTCTATTATCTCGCGTGCTATTGGCAAAGGAGATAAAAATGAAGTTGTTCGGATTACTAGCGATGTACTTATTTTATCTCTGATAATGGTTGCTTTCTTTGTTGTCGTCGGGATTGCGAGTTTTAATTGGTTGTTTACGGTGCTTGGAGCTTCGCCTGAAACTATAGAGATGATAAAAGAATATATGGTGATTTGGTATCCGGGTATGATATTTCTGGTAGTGCCGGTTGTAGGTAATGCCGCTATTCGTGCTACGGGTGACACGAAGGTGCCATCGATGATAATGGGAATATCAGTGTTGGTCAATCTGGCATTAGATCCTATTTTAATATTTGGCTGGGGGCCTATTCCCAAAATGGGGCTAACGGGTGCTGCTGTTGCCACTGTCATAGCGCGGGCAGTTACCTTCTTTATTGCTATTCATGTGCTTTATAAAAGAGAACAAATGATAAGCTTTGAGGTGCCAACTTTAAGTGAAATGCTTGCCTCTTGGAAGAAAATAATGATAATTGGCGGGCCTGCTATAGGGACAAACTTAGTAGTGCCATTGGGAGTAGGTTTGATAACTGCTTTGCTGGCACAATATGGAGAATATGCTGTGGCTGCATTTGGCGTAGCATCCAGAGTAGAATCATTGATGCTTACAGTTTTCATGGGGCTTTCTGCTGTTATTGGTCCGTTTGTAGGCCAAAACTGGGGAGCAGGTCAGCATGATAGAGCAAGAGAAGGAGTACAGAGAAGCTATGTGGTTGCATTAGTTTGGGGTGGGTTTTCTTTTGTAATTCTTGCATTATTAGGAGAGCCAATAGGTCGAATATTCGTATATGCTTCGGACTCTATCGCAGGCAATCCGGAATTAATGGCAAGGGCTAACGATATGATTCACATCATAAAAACTTACTTGCTGATAGTACCTATCGGGTATTTATTTAGAGGAGTAATGATGGTGGCGGGCACCTCATTAAATATATTGAATAAACCGCTGCACTCTGCATTTTTAACAATATTATATATACTTATATTGTACGTGCCACTTGCATATTTGGGCTCTTATCTGATGGAAATAGACGGCATATTCTATGCTGCTCTTATTTCGGGCATAATCTCGGGCATAGTAGCTTATTCGCTTTTGCAGAAGCAGCTTTATTCCGAAAAGAATTTAGTAATTGCCTAGAATTTTAGTAAGTTTCTAAATTATGTATTGGCAATTTGAAATATGAAAACACTATTTGTAAAAAACTTAAATTTTATAATAAGCGACGAAGAAATAAATATACTTTTCTCTGTCTTTGGAGAGATTCATTCTTTCAAAAGACCTATAGATCGCAGGACTAAGCTTAAACAGGGGTTCTGTTTTGTAGAAATGGAAGACAATGCCGCAATGCTTGCTATGAAGGCTCTCGATGGCTCGGAGCTGGGTGGAAGAGTGCTTACTGTGGAACTATCTAAAAAGTCTCAGGAAGTCGTAAAGGAAGCAGTAGAGCAAAAAGAAAATAAAACTGACAGCAATCCGAATAAGGAAAAACAAGCAAAGCAAAGGCAAAAAAAGAACTATAAGCCAAAAAGCAAAACAAACACAGAAGATAAGGCTAAATAGAAATAAAATATTTATTACATGATACCCAGATACGGGTTTTGGAGTTAATATCTCAATTTACCGGAGCTTAATGTTTTTTGTAAAAAAATATGTAAATTGCAGTTATTCAAAATGCTTATGACTGGATTAAGGAATTATATCGGAGTAGGAGACAGGAAAAATGGCTAAAAATCAAGGCAAAAAGACTCTAAGGTCTACATCTAATGCTATCAAAGATCTTTACAATACTTACGTAAAAAATGAAGAAAGAGAAATACCTATTACTGATGAAGAAGATAATAATATGGATGAAAATCAAGAACAAATACCAACTGAACAAGAACAGGAAGCTGAAGAACTGGGCACTCCTGAAGAAATGTACGAGCAAATGGAAGCTCTCGTAGAGCAGATGAATGAGCTCGGCAAAGAAAGGGACGAACTTAAAGATGCACTCGTTCGCAAAGTAGCAGAGTTAGAAAACTTAAGAAAACGCTCCATTCGCGAAAAGCAGGAAATGGTAGAGTATGCAAACGAAAGGCTACTTTTCAGATTTCTTGAACTGTTAGACGATATCTCTAACGCCGTAGATGCAGGCAAGAAAAGTGAAGACTACCAGACCTTGCTACAAGGCTTGGAAATGATAAATACCAAAGCTGTAAAAATGTTTGAAGATAACGGCGTTAAGAAAATGGAAGATGCCGTAAATGAAAAATTTGATGTAGACTTGCACGAAGCAATGATGCACACTCCGCACCCGGAAATCAAAGAAGATCACGTGGTGCAGGTGATTCAGCCAGGCTACATGATGCATGACAAAGTGCTTAGGCACGCAAGGGTGATTACTTCCGCAGGAAAGCCGGAAGAAGATAATAACTAGATTTTAAATGGGATGTATATTATAATTAGTGGCGAATAGCAATGTCGAAAAGAGATTATTACGAAATATTGGGTGTTAGTAAAAGTGCTTCGGCCGATGAGTTGAAATCCGCATATAGAAAACTCGCAATCAAATATCATCCTGATAAAAATCCGGATAACAAAGAAGCCGAAGATATGTTCAAAGAGGCTTCGGAAGCTTATGAAGTGCTGAGCAACGAAGAGAAAAAAGCTCGATATGATAGGTTTGGACATCAAGGAATGCGCGGTGGTCAGGACTACCATCAATATACTAATATGAATGACATTTTCTCATCTTTCGGTGACATCTTTGGCGGTGGCGGAGGTGGTGGTGGAAGCATATTTGAAGAATTTTTCGGCGGTGGCCGTCAGTCAGGAAGAAGAAGACGCCAGCAAGGTGAACCCGGTTCCAGAATAAGAATCAGAATACCTCTGACTTTGGAAGAAATAGCAAAAGAAACCGAAAAAACTATTAAATATAAAAGATTGATTACTTGCGATGCGTGTAATGGTTCCGGTGCTAAAGCCGGTTCCGGTACTCAAACTTGCTCCACTTGTAATGGTCAGGGAGAAATAAGACAAGTTTCGCGTTCCATGTTCGGGCAGTTTATCAATGTATCTGCTTGCCCTACTTGTAGTGGATCCGGGCAGGTAATCAAAGAAAAATGTGATGTCTGCGACGGCGAAGGCAGAGTAAAAGGTGACGACACCGTTACTGTAAAAATCCCCGCCGGCGTGGAGGAAGGAAACTATATTCCGATTTCCAATAAGGGAAATGCAGGAAGAAAAGGCGGTCCAACTGCTGACTTGGAAGTAGTGATTGAGGAACAGGAGCACGAACACTTTATTCGTCAGGATAATGATATAATGCTTCCTTTGACTATCAGCTTCCCGGAAGCGGCTTTGGGTGCTGAATTAGAAGTGCCTACTTTAGAAGGTACTGAAAAATTGACTATTAAACCCGGCACTCAGCCCGGCACTAAACTTTTACTGAAAGAGAAAGGCATCCCTAACCTTAACGGTTACGGGAAAGGTCATCAGGTAATCTTAGTAAATGTATATATCCCTGAGAAGCTGAACTCAAAAGAGAAATCTACTCTCAAAGATATGATAAAAAGTGAGAGTTTCAGCCCGGATAATGCGAGCAAAGGCAAGCACTTTTTTAGCAAACTAAAGGATTTATTCTTCTGATATGAGCGATAGTTTATCAAAGATAACAAGAGCTTTCAGTATCAATAAAAATGAAGCAATTGTTGCTTTGGTAATGATTGCGGGCTTACTGTTTGGCGTTTTGCGTATTGTATTTTATCCTGACGCCGGCACAGACCCTGTTAAAATGAAGAATGATATCTTTGCTGCTTTTGACTCTCTTTCCAAAAAGCAAGTTACTACTTACACCGGAAGCGACATTATGGACACTCCTGACTCGTCTCTAGCTTCCGGTGATTCTATTTATGAAAAGCCATTGCTTTTCCCACAAGCACCAAAATCTAAAACTACTGCTGACAAAATAAATCTAAACACAGCTTCAAAGATGGAACTGAAAAGCGTGCCTGGTATTGGTAGTAAAACTGCCTTGAAAATAATAGAATACCGCAAGGCAAAGCCTTTTCAAAAAATGGAAGACTTAATGAATGTTCCCGGTATAGGTCCCAAGAAGTTTGAAAAAATGAAGCATAAGATTTTTGTAGGAAAATAAATAGATGACACACCCCAGTTTATACATTATTTCCGGTTGCAACGGTGCCGGCAAGACCACTGCATCCTTTACGGTGTTGCCTGAAGTGCTGCACTGCGATGAGTTTGTGAATGCAGACGAGATAGCAAAAATTATTTCACCATTAGATCCCAACGAAGCGAGAATTGAAGCCGGCAGGATGATGCTAGACAAAATAGCTGAAAACTTAAGTAATCTAAATACTTTTGCCTTTGAAACGACTTTAGCAACACGTTGCTTTTCTAATATTATAAATAAAGCACATAATTTGGGATATGTCGTTTCTCTTTTGTATTTTTGGTTAGACTCTCCGGAATTGGCAATTGCCAGAGTAAGGCAGAGGGTGAAAGCCGGCGGGCATGACATCCCAAAAGATGTTATTATTCGGCGATATTATGCCGGTCTAAAAAATTTATTTAACTTGTATACACCAATCTGCGACTATTGGATGGTATTCGACAACTCGTCATCGCATTCGGAGCATATCTGTGAAGGTCATCTGGCTAATAAACCGGAGATTTTCAACGAAAATTTATTTGTTAAATTACATAGGCAATGCAGCAATGAAATGTGATTGTTGTGACTTTACTGAGCTTAAAAACAAGATACTTAACGGACTGAAGCTATCTCATAAAAAGTTAGTAGAAGAAAAAATCAATACTAATGACAAAATTATAGTTTCAGAAAAAGGAAAAGTTAAATATAAAGATCCGAAGACAATAAAAATTTCCAAATAAAATAGAATAAATTTAAATATTGGGAAGTTGATGCAAATCAGCTTCCCTTTCTACTATATATACAATCCACTTTAAACCCGAATCCCTAAAACCCTGAGTTTGTAGTAAAAAGAAGCTAACTAGTTGTCTCAACCGAGAGCTGTCATTTGAACCCAAAAATGTCATTTGAAAGCATCAAATATCTCTCTAAAGTCATTGCATGGCAAAGGGATTGAAACCACTTATTCAATAAACAATTTCGTAATATTTTCTTACAGAAGAAGTAAACAGACTATATTATTCTTGAAGGTATTTGTTGTTTAGTTTATTTGTAAACAACATTTTTGGGAGATACAAGGAATAAATCTTATATTGAGGAAATACGTTATAAAGGGGAATCTTAAATAGTAGCACATGAAAATATATGGAAAATACATATAGTTACTAAATTAGAGGAGCAGCTATGCCCCTCTAATTATTTTAGCTAAAAGATTATTTCTTTATTTCTGATTGCAAATAACGCAAAGCTTCTTCCATCACAATATCTCTATCTAATGCTTTATAAATAGGATTGTCATCAACTATTACATCAGGTTCTAAAGTGCCTATAATTTCTTTGTCGTTATAAAGCAGATTTAAAGCAGGCATAGTGAAATAATAATTTCCTGCAAGGTTTACTATATCATCTAATTCAGCTGCTCCTGCAGTTTTTTTGCCAAAGGATTTTGCTATTTTTGCATTTTTAGCCATTAGTAGAATAGCTTCAGAAAATCCTTGGGACTTTTCATCAACAAGCAAAGTTAATTTAGCTTTGAACTGCTTTTGATCAGGCAACATATCGCCTCCTATTGTGTCTCGCTTGGCAGATCTATCAGCTCTGTAATAAGTAAAGCTTTCCCCTTTGTAGCTTGCTATTGTATCTTTTGTAAAGAAGGATAAGAAATGCTCTGAGATTAATGCGTTACCTCGCATATCTAAAATAATCCCTTCATAATTTTGAAGTCCATCTAGCATTTTTGCTAATTCTTTGTCTTCTACTGCACAAGCATCGATGTAAATAATGGAACTATCGAGCAAGGCAATCCTTTCTGGCAAGAAATATTTAAGCTCACCGAGCACTAAGTTCTGCTTGACACTTGCTGAGTATATCTCGTCATCAGGTTTTTTAAGCTCCAACTCAATCTGCGGATTAGAATAAGCGTCTGTGCTAATCAAATTCCAAGCTTTAGCATATCTGTTTTCGGTATTATTTGCCGGATTTATAGCTGTCAGCTTTTTGTCTATTAGCTCTTGCACAGGCATCCCATTTACTTTTACTATACGGTCACCCGGGTTAATATTCTCAACAGAAGGATGCACTTTAGTAATAATGTACTGATTATTGTAGTATTCAACCAAAAAAGGCATATATTTGATAAGCTCATCCTCTCCTTTCCAAATCCTTGAATTAGGATGATTGGATTTGAAGATAAACTCACTTAATAACTGTAAAAAGCCTTCTTTAGTGTTTACTTTTGCTATCTCATTTAATAAGATAGACAATTCTTGCTCTGATTTAGGAGCTGTTTCTGACTTATCAAAAAATCGAACTGCGTTCCATAAGTTCACCCCAATGGCCAGTCTTGCATTTAGATCCGCTTCTAAGAATACATAGTTACTGTCTCTACCTGTATTATAAATTGGTTTTTCAGATTTTGGCAGCAAACTGTATCCATCAGAGTAAAAAGACATTGGAATATTTACCCAAAGATTTTCTTTCAACTTAACAGCTAATGTTTCGCCCGGATTTGGGAACTCCAAAGATTCTGATTCATCAGTTTCTATTACCAAATAATTATTCTTTTTACTATTTTCTACATAGACTTTATAACCTGCCATTTCAGATACTTCAGGTACTCGCCACTTTTCAGGCTTACCATTCTCATCTATTTCGTCAAAGTTTGGATTAAACAGACTAAATGGCAAATCATGACCTTGGGAAACAATTCTTGTTGTAATATTATCAAAGACTGCACGGCCGTCTCCATTTAGAATCAGTGCAATATTGATAGTCTGAGTATTTTCAGGGAAGTCGATCACTGTTGTGTAACGTTTGAGATTTTTATCTGTTATTTGAATATCATCGGCAACAAACTTTGCTAAAGGTTTGCCATTGATACCATTTATCCGTACCCATATTTCGCCACGAGATGATGCCAATTTAGAATCCAGAGAAGCATCTAAAGACAAATGAAGTTGGCCTGCTTTGAAATCACTAAGACTTATTATTTGCATCGCGGAGCCTTTCGAGCGTCTTTGCGAATTCATTATATTAATGTTGGAAGAAGCAAAATTATCATCCTGTTTTAGTTCCGGCAAGCCACTGTGCATCATCGCCATAACTACATTGTCCAGAGCACCCGCAGGTTTTTTGTTTAGTTTCAAATCTTCCCTTTTTGTTGCAAAACTAATGCCTGGGAGAGTATATTTGCATATTGGATTTAATTGAGCTAAAAAGTCAATATCATTTTTGGATTGGAGTGATGCATTGATACCATGTAGCAATAAATTATCCCAGTCAATATCTAGAATTTTTGATTGAGAAGAGTAGTATCTCATATATCCAAATAAGTCAGCAAATATCTTTAGATATTCTTGCTGCCCTGAGCTAAGCGAAGTGGCTGAGTTTAGGTCGTTTTGATTTGTATGAACGAGTGAAAAAGTAAAATCATCCACCCATATCCTGCCACTTCCAATCATAGAAGCACCGTAGCTTATTTTATCAGCTTCTAATGGTACATAAAACTCTAATTCAAATTTATTCCATTCGCCAACTTTGGCTGCCTCTGATGGGGGTGTAGCTTTCACTACATCCAGAGGGTCTGTTCCTCTAAATATGTTTACCCATAAATCAGCAGTAGAAGTAATATTGATAAATTGCGATTTGACATAAGCACTTAGCTTTACACATTTTCCTCTAAAAGCAAATGCATCTAATTCTTGCTTAAATACGCCTTCCTTTTCTTTTGTCGGGAGTGAGTCAGAAATATCGTAATTCGACAGCTCCGCAGAGTACTTTCCCTGCATAGATTCCTTATCAGTTGTTTGCAAGACAAATCCTCTATCCGCAGTGTTTCTGGTAATTAGCCACGAAACCGGCATCTCACCGACTTTGCCCAACTCAAATTTAGTATTATAAGGATGTGGTAAATTTGCTGTTAGATTTAGATTGAGTGCAATAATTAATAGCAAAATCAACGTAAGCATTTTCTTCATATTTTCCTCGCAGATTATAATGTCCAAGATTGCATAATATATAATATTATTAGCAAAAAGCACAAAGCATTTGCTCTTTTTATACCATATATAGTGGATTTAGTTGTTAGTAGATAAAAAGTAGGATTATATTTTTATGTGAATTATAATTTTATTTGCATAAAAACCTATAAAGAGAAGGACACATAAAGAAATAAATATCCCTGATTTATTTCCCATGCAGTTACCATGGGCTATTATCTTTGAGCCTTTCAGGCTATTAAATCCTCTAAATCTCTACTTCCATTCGGGCTATGCTCTGGATAAACTACGCTCAGCACATCGCTTTGTCCGGGGAGACTTATTTCTATAATATATTTCCCCCTACATCTCAACCCTCCTGACAAGGAGGGTCGGGTTTTCGCCTGCGAAAACACGGGGAGGTTTAGCAATGGCTGCTAATTGGCTAAGGTCTTACCTCACATTTACAAACTTTCCGGTAGAGATTAGTGAGTTATTGCAGGTTATCATATAGTAATATGTCCCTGAACTTAAACTAGTCAAGTCTATTGAGTTTGAAGAATTTGATATTGCTGTATTTACTATTTGTGGTGTTGTAATGTATTTCCCGTTTGCATCTGAAAATATTATTTCATACTCTCTCGATTTGGGATCTTCAATTTCTAAATAATACTCGCTAGTGGTTTGAAGTGGCTTTATACTTATTTCTTTAAATATACCTTCCGTTATGCCGGTCACTTCTTCGTAGCGAAAAGCACCGCCTGAAAAAAACCAAGCAATAGGATAGTCACCACAATAAACACAATCTTGGGACATAGCATATAAATAATCATAGAATATTACATATTCCCAAGTTTTGCCACCATCTTCTGTAAGCATATATTTTGCTCCATTTCCTCCTGCTATAGCTCTTAAGCTATCAGTAAAATGAATTTGTGATAAACCAAATCTAGGATTCTCTAATTCTCTATAGATAATTTCCCAAGTTCTACCCCTATCCATTGTTTTCCATATAAATCCATAATGGATGTTTTTAGTCGTATCATTCACTCGTTGCTTGCCTGCTGCATATCCTAGAGAATCAGTAATAAAATCAACACCACTTATCACCAAAGGGAACTCTCCTTCTTTCGGCTGTATTTCAGCATTGTAATCTTTCCATTCACCAGTT
>JBFHIJ010000050.1:0-24572 GCA_041596515.1 Chlorobiota bacterium | reverse complement strand
CGTCTTTAAAGCTTTTAGTAAGAGAATGATATGTATTGTATTTCTTTATACGGACACCATCTATCGGCACTGTATCTACTTCTAATGTATTTTCATCAATTGTCACTAAATATTTAAAATTACTAAATATCCAATACTTGCCATCTTTATAAATTGTTTTAAATATAATGCCAACATATTCAGAGACTTCTTCTTTCTTACGATCCCATGCTATAGTAGTATCTGAATTTTTAAATATTAAGTAATTATAAGTAGAATCTTGTCCATAATACCCAACCATTTTAGGCCCTAAGACTTGTAAGCTTGAATTCTTGCCAAAAATCTGCCATCCAATAGCTCCAATTTCGTATGTTGAATCTAAGAATTCTATATATCTCTCTCTGCGTAAAGTATCAACCTTAGGATCTATAATAAATTTATGGTATATACCATAAATATGTGCTGTTCCGGAAGAATCAATAGTCAATTTTTTGAATGGGTTATGCTCTTCCGTGCAAAATATTGGCTTGCCAAATTTACTGGCTTCTAAAGTACTCACTATAACCATCATAGATACAAAAAGTATAAAAACATATCTCATGATAAAACCCTCTTTTTATAATATTTTTAAAAGTCGGAATCGAAATTCCGACCTTAATTATTGATTAATCTAATCACAGATAATATTGCAATTAACCTGCTGTGTATTGCCGTCACCTGTTGATACAGTAGTTTCAGGAGGACAAACCCCATCAACACTTTTAGCCCATGAATCCAATCTAGCAACTAATTCAGCCTTTCCATCTTCATTTATTTCATAGCACATCGAATAACTAAAAATACATGTGCCAGAATCTTCACTACATTTACTAGTTTTTTCTACAAGCCCAATGTGGTTAGGTCCAAAGTCTAATACTTTATATGGATCTGTCAAACAACTAGAAATAACTACCTCTACTACGATATTTTCACCAATCTGAGCATCTTCACAAAGATTTAAATTTTTCTCAAATTCTTCATATACTCCATTGCCTAATTGTGGAGTTATAACCTCAGCGGCTGTTTGCAATATTAAGTCTCGGGAATCTATGAATACTGCACCCGCATCTGTCAAATCACACTCCGGATCTGTTGCAACGTAATACCAATTCTGGATAAATATTTTTGGACGTACACCAGGAATACCAACATACATATCTTTATAACAATATTCTGCCCATAACTCACAGCAATCTGTAAGATCCATAATTTTCATAACGCCCCCATACTCATATCCTTCCGGACAATCCTCAGATTTGGCATCAATAGAAATGATAGCTACGAAAAGCAGCACAGCAAGCAAGGTATGAAATAATTTCATAACAAAAACCTCTTGTAAAGTAGTAAAAGAAGCTATTCAATAACCTTTATTGAATAGTGGAAACAACCGGGCTAAGCAAGCGGCCACTTGCTTAGCCCTCTTTAGATTAATACAAACTACGTATATTAATCTTATCTTTTATGTTATCTGAGCTCGCTTAAATATACATAATAGGATTTAATTACGCAAGGATTTATTTTTTTTTTTTGCATAATATGCAATTTTAAAATCATTTTTACTCATACATCGTTCGATAGTTTAACTCACAAATAAAATATAAACCATTACTTCAATATCTACACCAAATATAAATTTGCAATTCTCACAAAAGTATCTTATATCATATTATAATAAATTGACAAATTGAGAATGATATGCATACTAAACTTATAACCCATACAGAAGTCTCCGCTCATCAGGCAGACTACCTCAGACGCTTGAAGCTAAGCAGTTTCTTTGACTTGATGCAGGATGGAGCATATAAGAATGCGGAAGAATATGGTTATGGATTTTACCGCATGGAAAGCAAAGGACTTATCTGGGTAATCTCTCGAATTAAAGTAATTTGGGAAAATGACGCTTATTTTGAAGATACTTTGGAATTCTCAACTTGGGCAA
The DNA here is from genome assembly GCA_041596515.1 of Chlorobiota bacterium. Taxonomy (GTDB): domain Bacteria; phylum Bacteroidota; class Ignavibacteria; order Kapaibacteriales; family UBA2268; genus JBFHIJ01. Next base: position 22,615 of record JBFHIJ010000050.1, on the reverse strand, counting down.
AAGGTCTGGAAAAAATCTTTTTCAAGCGTGACTATCTCCTCAAATCAGAAAACAAAACTGTAGCAAGGGCAACTGCTCTTTGGCTTATAATTGATGAAAAATCACGAAGACCTCAACGCCCGAGAGTTATTACAGATTACGAAACAACATTTATTGACGAAAGCGTTGTGGACGAAATCCCGCGTAAGATAGATATATTAGAAGATACGGATTTTGTTTTTTCTAAAACTGTAAGGCACTGCGACATAGATATAAACGGTCACATGAATAACGAAAGATATGTGGAGCTTGCACTTGATGCCTTGCCTAAGGATTACTTTGAGAAAAAGCTAAAAACATTTGAAATCGAGTTCAAACAAGAATGCAGTTTTGGCGATGAATTAATCCTTACTCGTAAAATTATGGACAATTCAGTCTACGTTAGAGCGTGTAATGACTTAAGCGAATGCCTATTTGCAGCTATATTTAGCTTCTAAATTATTATTTGATATTCATATCAATTATTGTAAATTAGGATGAATTATTAAAGGTCATGTTGGTACACTAATCAGATTGCACGCAAATGAAAAGAATTGGGATTTTGACAAGTGGGGGCGACGCTCCCGGTATGAATGCTCACGTTAGAGCAGCTGTCCGCACCGCACTTTCCAGAGGATTGGAAATCTACGGCATTATAGGCGGGTTTTCAGGTATGATAGAAGGTAATTTTGAAAAATTAGGAAGAAAAGAAACTGCTAACATAATCGCACGTGGTGGCACTATATTAAAAACCAGCCGCTCTAAAGAATTTATGAACCCCGGCGGTAGAGCTGCTGCAGCGGACAGCATCCGCGAAGCAGGAATAGAAGGCATCATCGCTTGCGGCGGTAACGGTACTTTCCAGGGTGCTCACGCACTATGGGAAGAGCATGGCATTCCAATTGTAGGCACACCCGGCACTATTGATAATGACTTATACGGCACTTATTATACTATCGGATATGACACTGCATTAAATACTGCTGCAGAAGCTATCGACAGAATCAGAGACACTGCTGACTCGCACGGCAGAGTGTTCCTGATAGAAGTAATGGGCAGGCATGCGGGCTTTATAGCAATGGATGTCGGTATTGCAACCGGAGCAGAGTTCATAGCAGTTCCGGAATCTCTGACTAACATGGATATTTTGTATCAAAGAATACTAAAGCAAGGCAAAACTCGCCGCACTATAGTAATAGTAGGCGAAGGCGATGAAAATGGCGGCGCCACTAAAATGGCTTCAGTACTTCAAGAAAAATATGATATCAGCCCTAAAGTTACTATACTTGGTCACATACAGCGTGGCGGCAGCCCAACAGTTCGTGACAGAGTGCTCGCCAGCCACTTAGGCTTAGAGGCAGTAAATGCTTTGATAGACGGCAAGACGGATGTAATGGTAGGCAGAAAGTACCATGAAATCCAGTACACCCCGCTAAAAGACACTTGGTCTAAAAAGAAAGAACTTTGGAAGTATTTGATAGATTTATCAGATATGCTTATATAATAATGTATAGCAAAAGTGTTTTTTACTATAAATCTCTATTCTCATAAGCGAGTGTAGAGATTTATTTTGGTGTTTAAGTAAGCTCGGCTTACTCTAAGCTACTGATGGAATTTATATTTACTCAAAACATGTCATTTGAAATAATGAAAATGCATTAAAATCATTGAATGGGAAGGGGTTGAAACCCCTTGTTCAATAAGTAATTATGTAATTTTTTCTTGCAGAGCAAGTGTCCATTCTCCAAGGTTCAACAGTCATTTACAGCACTATGATGGCATCTAATGACAAATCCGGATTTAAATATGTTAATCAATTTATATGTTCTAATGGCAAATCCGGATAAAATGTAAAAGAGCAATGGAGTTTTATTCCATTGCTCTTTTCTCAATAGTATGGTTAGGTGGAATATAATTAGATTAAGATTAGCTCAATTATTTTACCAGTTTTGAGGCTTACATTTACACCTACCAGACCAAATTTATGATTTGTAATATATTCTATTTCATCTACAATCGGATCAGTTGCCAAGGCTTTTTCTTTCACTTTGATAACTTTTATATTCCAAAATCCCCATTCAAAGTCGTCGTCAGTAGATTTATATATTACTTCGCGTGTAATTTTTTCGCCTTTATCTGTAGTAAAGGAGTATTTATCCCCTACATTTGAGTTATACTTTACTATGGTAAACGGCTTAGAAGTGTTTCCACCGCTGTATCTAAAATCCTGAATGCCTTCATTTGTAACTTTTGCTTTCGCCTCAAAGTCAATTTTGATATTGTGCGTGTCAGCAATGTCTAATTTGATATTAAAAGGCTCAAAGTAAGTAGTTGCCAATGCAATTTTATCAGTAACCGCCATATCCTGCAGACCAAATAGTGTATCAATCACTTTGATGTCTTCTATATCAAAAGTCATGTGATACTCTGCAGTGATAATTCCATTTTCATTTTTAGTTATTTCTGCTTTGTTGTCGATGTGTGATATTTTGCCTCCTGTAAGTTCTGAGGCATTGAAACTGCCTAAGTAAATGGTTCCTACTTTAGTAATGTCTAAGTTAGTTTCTCCGCCTATAACATTTGGGTCATCAGAAGGGTTGCTTGAGTTGTCGCAAGCCGTCCACATCAGCGCTGAAAGTAGAGCAAGTAGCAAAAATGATGTTTTCATAACATACCTCCTAAGTAAAAAGATTTTATGTTTCAATTTAACAAATTTATTTAATATTACATAAAATTATATTTACTCTTCTTCTACGCAAAGCTCTTTCTTTAATACTGATTTAATTGTTTTTACTGATAAGAAACTCACCATAAGTACTAATAGGACAAAAAAACCACTTGCTATAGCAAAGAACATTGCCTTATCAGTAATATGGTACATCTGTACTGAAGCTAAACTTATAGCTGCTAACGGGAAGGTATATGCCCACCATGATAAAAAGAATTTGATTTTAAAGAATCTTGGCATCTGATAAAGCAAAAAAATTGCTAAAAATAATGCAAAATAGTACATAACATTTGCAAATGAATCTAGTGTGTTTCCTAACTTGATATATGATATAAATCCAATAGCAGGAGGAGCTATCATAATGAAAAAAGTCGGAAGTAATTTTTGCGGTAGCGGATTGTGAAATATGATCCTATACATAAAAATGGTAAGCAGCACTACCCAAAAGACTATACCAATTGCAAAAAAGAACCAAGATACTTCCATAGGAGCATGAGTAGTTCCGGCTATCGGCACAATTATGTTACCTACAATCGGGATAAACCAAGCCGGATTAATGTGCTTTAGCTCCAGATGTTCGTGGTAGATCCATACTGAAAGGATTTTGATAGTAAATATAAAATGCAAGACTGTCCCAAAAAGCCAAGTGTAGAATGATAATTCTTTACTATGTGGTAGCAAGAAAACAGAAAACAAAAGAAAGCTAATCGAAATAGTAGGGAAAAAGTTAATCTTGATAGGATGATAAAACTCACTGATAAGATATTCCATCTGAGTAAAAAGTTTAACGATGAATGCTGTTAGCAATACTGCAAACAGTACTATTGTTATCCCGAAAAAAAACCATTGGAGCTCGCTACCTAATAATATTTGTAATTTTTGTGAAACTATTGAAAGACCTGACATCCCCAAAATAATAGCGAAGAATGAAACAGGAAAGTTTTTGATGCGTAACATCTTTTCCATCACTTTGTTCCTTTGAAATATTGCCGAATAGAGATATAGACGAGTAGCTTATTAGTTTGATTTAGAATATTCAATAATAAATAGGACATATAAAGTAATGTATGTGGAAAAACTTATGTTTTGATTTATTACATTTGTAGTCTGATATTATATGATACGGAGAAATAGAATGATTGAAATCAACAAGATACTAACCAGCGAGCTAAAAATACAGGCGTGGCAAGTAGATAATGCCCTTCAACTAAAAAGCGAAGGTGCTACTTTGCCGTTTATTGCCAGGTATCGTAAGGAAAAAACCGGAGAATTAGACGAAAACGTACTAAGAGATATGTTCGAAAGATTCGAATATCTTAGCGAATTAGAAGAAAGAAAAAAAACTATATTAGACTCAATAGAAGAGCAAGGCAAATTAACTGACGAGCTCAGACAAAAAATTGAACAATGTCTTAAAAAAACAGAGTTGGAAGATTTATATCTGCCGTATAAACCTAAAAAACGCACTAAGGCAACTATCGCAAAGGAAAAAGGATTAGAGCCTCTTGCCGATTTCATCAAAGAAAATAATAAATCCGGTTTAGCTCCGGTTGATTTGGAAGCTGAAGCAAACAAATATGTCTCTGAGGAAAAAGAAGTAGCGGACACAAAAGCTGCTCTAAAAGGTGCTTCGGACATTATCGCAGAAGAGATAGCAGAAACCGCTGAATATAGACAGTGGATCAGAGCATTTATGCAAAAAGATGGCACCTTTACTTCTAAAATCAAAGACGAATTTGAAGAAGGCAGCACTAAATACGAAATGTACCGTGAATTTGAAGTGCCGGTTAAAGATATAGCTTCCCACACTATGCTTGCATTGCGTAGAGGTGAATCTGAAGGAGTTTTGGTACTCGATTTGAAATATGATGAAGATAAGATTTTAAATTATCTTGCTTCTAATGTGATAGAATCCATGCACGAAAATATATATGATTTATATAATGCTGCCATCAAAGATGGCTTTATTCGACTAATGAAACATTCTATTATTGGCGAGGTTCGCTTAGACAAGAAGGTATATTCTGATGACGAGTCTATCAAAGTATTCGAATCAAACTTACGCCAGATGCTTCTCGCTGCTCCGGCAGGGCTTAAGCCAACTATCGGCTTAGACCCCGGATTTAGGACAGGTTGTAAAATGGTTGTGGTTGACGCCACAGGGAAGTTTATAAAATATGATCAAATATTCCCTCATAACTCCGCTAATGAAAGAGCCAGAGCGGCAGCTACCATTCTTGATGCGATTACTAAGCACAACATTGAGCTTATAGCTATCGGCAATGGCACTGCCGGCAGAGAGACTGACCAGTTTGTGCAGGAAGCTCTAAAAGATACTGATTATAATCTTGTAAAAGTTATGGTCAATGAAGCTGGTGCTTCTATTTACTCTGCAAGTAAGGTTGCAAATGAAGAGTTCCCTGAACTGGACTTGACAGTTCGTGGTGCTATCAGCATCGCAAGAAGACTTCAGGATCCATTGGCAGAATTAGTAAAAATTGATCCTAAATCTATTGGTGTAGGTCAGTATCAGCACGATGTGGACCAAAGAAATCTTAAAAAGAAACTGGAAGACACTGTAGAAAGCTGCGTAAACTTTGTGGGTGTTGATTTAAATACTGCTTCAAAAGAGTTGCTCACTTATGTGTCCGGTATTTCTGCGTCGGTAGCTAAAAGCATAGTTGAGTATCGCAACGAAAATGGAATGTTTAAAAGCAGAAAAGACCTTTTAAGCGTACCACGTTTTGGCAAAAAAGCTTTCGAGCAAGCGGCAGGCTTCCTTCGAATTCGAGATGGTGTTGACATTTTAGATAACACTGCAGTGCACCCTGAGAGCTATCACATAGTGCAGCAATTTGCCAAAGACTTGGATGTCAACTTAGCTGAAATAGGCAAAGTATCAGAAAAACTGAATACACTTGATTTGAAAAAATATATCACAGACACTATCGGCGAGCCTACTTTGAGAGATATTATCTCAGAACTTGAGAAACCGGGACGTGACCCGAGGGCTGAGTTCAAATCTGCGAAATTTGCAGAAGGCGTTAACGAAATAAAAGATTTACGTCAGGGAATGGAGCTGGAAGGCGTGGTAACTAACATCACAAACTTCGGTGCTTTTGTAGATATAGGAGTGCATCAGGACGGTTTAGTTCATATATCGGAGTTAGCAAACTTCTTTGTAAAAGACCCTACAAAAGTTGTCAAAGTGGGACAGATAGTAAAAGTGAAAGTTATTGAAGTTAACGAAAAGCTGAAACGAATCAACCTATCTATGAAGCAAGTAGGCGGCAATAATCTGAAGAAACCTGAAGTAAAAAAACAGTTTAATGTAAACGACTTGAAAGCCAGATTTGGTTCATAGCGAGACTTTTTGAGTTAAGATGTGTCCTCTATATATAATAAGGCGTTTGCTTTTAGGTCAACTTATCCAGATATATTCGTAATTCCAACAAATTTAGATAAATATTGGCGATAGTTAAGAGATAGAGTAATAAAATTGTTCTAATATTATTCAGAGCTGAATCAATGACTGATATGATTTTTATATTGAAAATAAGTTTAAAAGGCTTAGAGCCTGAAATATGGCGTAGTATCGAAGTTCCTGCTTATATTACACTAGACAGACTGCATGATTTGATTCAAATAGTTATGGGATGGGAAGATACACATTCCCACCAATTTGAATCGAATCAACAAATATTCTTAGATACTTCCGGTAATGTAAATTATGGAAAAGAAGAAGGCTACGTCCAAGTGCGTGAATTGATTTCTTCAGAAAGTAAAAAGTTAACCTATGTCTATGATTTAGATGATCACTGGGAGCATGAGATTTTGCTTGCAAATCACTATCTGGATGACAGTTGGGAAGATGAAGAATACGATGAAGGATATCAATTTCAACCTGTCTGTTTGGATGGTAAGGGAACTTGCCCGCCGGAAAGTGTTGGTGGTGTAGATGGCTATCTGAATTTTTGCGAGATAATGAAAAACCAAAACCATAAAGAGTATCAAAACCAACTTAAGTGGTATCAGGAAATGTCTTGGAAAAAGAAATTCAAGGAAGATGATTTTAATGTTGATATAGTCAACTATCAAATTGCAAGATATATGAGATGGTCCAGAGATAGATGTACTGAGTGGATATAGGATCATTTCCAAAGAAATGTTATTTAAATTAGCTATCACAAGAAAAATATAGTGCATAATAAACACGGGTAAACATGAATAAGATACTTTTTACGATATTATTAGCGTTTAGCATTACTTTTAGTGCCTATGCGGAAAAGCCTGAGCAGATTTATAAAAATGCAGTGTCTCACTATGAAAAAGGTGAGTTTGAAGATGCGGTGAAATCATTCGACGAAGTTCTGAAACGAGGGAATGACTATGTTTCCTATTACTATAGAGGCATGAGCAAACTTGCTTTAGGCAAGTACGAAGAGGCACAAAATGATTTTTCTATGGCTATCAGTTTGAAGCCTGACTCTCCGGATGCCTATAATGGTAGAGCTTTGACGTTTGGATACTTAGATAATATAGAATCGGCAATGTTGGACTTTAACAAAGCAATCGAATTAGACCCAAATTTTGCTGAAGCATATTCCAACCGAGCTTCTGCCTATATCGCTAAAAAACAGTTTGATCTTGCAGAGAAAGATTTAAGAAAAACTCTTTCAATAAGAAAAGATCATCAGCCTGCACAATTAAATTTAGCTCGTCTGACATACAGTGATGGTGACTTTTTGCAGGCAATAAAAGAATGGACAAAGTGCATTAAGTTTGGTATCGAATTGCCTGAGGTTTACATCAAAAGAGGTAAGTGTTACTTTGTGACTAAAGAATTGCAAAAAGCTGCTGAGGACTTCTCTAAAGCTATCAAATTGGAACCCAGAGACCCACAGGCGTATATCGCAAGAGCAAATGCTTATGAAAAATTGGGCAAAGCAGAACTTGCAAAAAAAGACAGAAAGGAAGTCACATACCTTACCGGTGGCGATTTCAAACCAATAGAAGAAATCAAATTCGAGAAATATGTTACTCCTGATCATGTATTCACATTGCAACTTCCGCAAGGCTGGTACTTTGACGAATTGCCAAGAGATGGGGATGTTACGGAGTATGTATATACAAAATTTCCAAAAGGCTCTGAGAATATCAATGATGTTATGGTGTCGGCTGCAATAGTAAGAAATATGCCCGAAAAATATGATGTAAAAGGCTCAATGGGGATTATAAATTTCTGGGACGGCAGTATCGGTAAAAATGTAATGAACTACAAACATCACGTGGTTAATCAACAAGTCCAAAAGAATAGGAATGGACTACCTACAAGGCTATACAAATCAACTTTGCAATACACAGAGCAGTCTATACCGATGGTAGTTTATGAATATGCAATAGCAACTGACCAAGATCTTGCTTACTTAGTGCTTAGATGCCCTGCTGAGCAGTTTGGTTACTACGAGAAGATATTTGACAAAATAATAGAAACAAGTGGAGTCAAATGGAAGTAAGGGCTGTAGATTTCAATATGTAAAATAAAAAAGTTTGTCTATATCGAATTATAGACAAACTTTTTTTTATATTTTTTGTTTATTTGATTTGGAGTAACTACAAACAGGAAAAATCCTGAGCAAATACCCAAGACTTCCGTAAAAGTTGTACACCCGAAAGGATTCGAACCTTTAACCTTCTGATCCGTAGTCAGATACTCTATCCAGTTGAGCTACGGGTGCAACCTTGTCAAATTTTAAGCAGTCTTCAGAGAGTCTACAAATTTTTGTAGAGAAGACTTGCGGTTAGCAGCAGCATTTTTGTGTATAATGCCTTTGCAGCTAACTCTGTCTAACAAACGAGTAGCAATCCTAAAGTTTTCGAAAGCTTCTTCATAAGTTTTAGCTTCACGAACAGCTTTAATAGCATTCTTAACGATTTTTTTGTTAAGTCTGTTATAAAGTTTGCGTTTTCTTGTTTGTCTGATTCTTTTAATCGCTGATTTGTGATGAGCCATGTCGTCTTCTATATTTTAACTATAAAATCAATCACTATTTTTAAGAATCACAAATTTATATAATCTTTCGCAAATATGCAAAATATATTTTTTATTCAAATATCAAATTTGGATTCTTTTTAAGTGCTATCTCCATTTCGATAGCAGACAAATATAAGCAAGTTTTTTATGTTTGCCAAATATTTTGCTCATTGTGGATAAGAAAAGAATGTTGTCGTTAGTGCGAATATTGAGTATTTTTGTTAGGATATAATAAGATAGATGTCTGCTACGTTTGCAATACATCAATACTAAAAAGAAGGAGAGCTTATGCTTAAAGAACTTCTAAAACCGGAAATCAAAGAGCTAATTGCTACCAGAGATTGGAATAATCTGAAAGATGTTCTGATTACATGGCCGGCACCCGAAATATCAGACCTATTATTAGATATAGATAAAACTGACAGAGTCTTTATTTTTCGTTCGCTTCCAAGAGATATCTCAGCGGATATTTTTTCATATTTGGAGCACGAACAGAGAGATAGTTTACTCCATGACCTTACAGATCACGAGACTCGTGAACTTCTAACTGACTTGTCACCGGATGATAGGACTGAGCTGTTAGAGGAGCTACCTGCTAAGGTAACTCGTAGAATGCTTAATTTGCTATCGCCGGAAGACTTGATGGAAGCCAGGCAGCTACTTGGCTACCCGGAAGACAGTATCGGTCGTCAGATGACTCCTGATTTTGTAGCTGTTAGGCCGGAATGGACTATTAGAGAATCTTTAGCACACATTCGCCAATTTGGCAAAGATAGTGAGACAATTTATAGGATATACGTAACTGATAAAGATGGTAAATTACTTGACGATATTCTACTTAGATCTTTTATCGTAGCTAATGAAGAGAAGAAAGTTTCTAATTTAATGGATTATAATGTAACAAGTGTTTCTGCATTTGACGACCAGGAAGAGGCTGTTCGTAAAATGGAGAAATATGATTTGTTTGCTATTCCTGTGGTTGATTCGGTCGGCATGCTTGTCGGTATCGTTACATTTGATGATGTGCTTGACATATCCGAAGAAGAGGCTACTGAAGATATCCAAAAACTATCGGCAATCAATCCGGTAGAGCAGTCTTACCTTAATGTAAAACCAATAAAATATTGGTCAAAGCGCTTACCGTGGCTAATTACTTTGCTAGTTGCCAATGTTGTTACTGCTTGGGCAATGCAGAATTTTAATGATGTTATAGCTAAAGTTGCTTTACTTTCTAACTTTATTCCTCTAATTTTAGGTACTGCTGGGAATTCCGGTTCTCAGTCTTCAGTGCTGATTGTCAGAGCCCTGGCATTGGATGATATTAAAGTCAAAGACTGGCTCAAAATCGTAAAAAAAGAGCTTATAGTAGGTGTGCTACTCTCTAGCATATTAGGGTTAATTAGTTTTGGGATTGCTTTGTTGATTCAATATATGGATGCGAGCACTATCCCAACGATGGTAAGTATTCGGATAGCGTCAGTAGTGAGTTTATCTTTGTTTATTATGATTATATGGTCGTGTACGGTTGGAAGTATATTACCGCTAATCTTTAAAAGAATTGGCTTCGATCCCGCAGTAATTTCTAATCCATTTATCACTACTATAACAGATATTTCAGGTATTATTATATATTTCAGTATAGCAGTTTGGTTTTTAGGTGATATAGTCAGCCAGTTTTGACAGGATTGATATTTGAAACTAATTATACTACGCCGTATAAGTATCAACTTTTACGGCATTTTTTTGTGGGATATAATAGAAGATATGTGTGCACTGTGCTTTGGAGTTTAGCAATAGGATATTGTTTAGCATGAAAATATAGAGAGAATTATATTGCATATCTTACAGCTAAGAGATAAATAAAGTAAAATAGAAGCATATAGACTTGACCTTTATGCTTCCATTTTCTATATTGATATGAGTATTGCTTTCAGATATTACAAGAGGATATTACACAAAGCATACATTTTAAAGTATGTACTAATTTGTCAGTAGATTTCCCTGCATATCGGTGATGCTTTTGAGTTTTAGTTCGCCGACTGAAACAGATTCGAATGTATATTTTTTTCCTAATCTATCGTAAGTCCATATTTCCACTTTATTGCTTTCGTTCAAGCTGTCCTCTATTTTGTCTGCTGGGCCATTTAGTATGTAGACCAAACCTCTATCAGTCAAAGAGCCATCTTTTTCTGTAATAGTAGAGTAATTGAAGAAAGCATAGTCAACTCTGTTGTAGTATGCCGCCATTGCTTCATTATACGGAGTTTGCGGAGTAGGATCTTGAGTTTTCCAGTAAGCTAATAGCTTCAGCCATTTTTCCTTATCAGTACCCGAATCTAAATTGTCATATTCTTCGTCAGTAAGGATTTTCTTAACTGTTTCCACCGCATAATCTACATCTTTTAAAGATAGAGGCTCTTTTTCCCATGTTACTGTAAATTCGTGATAGAGTGTGTCCTGAGAACCTTCTTTGTGGATACTGAGTTTGTAAAATCCGGGATATAATTCGTTACCGGGAAGTTCTATTTTTAAAAGTCCGGCTTCTATTTCTCCACTTATATCCGCAGGTTTAGTTATGCTTTTTAAAGGTAAATTCTTTAAAAATATATCTTTATCCGCAGGATACTCTAAGCTGGTATTTTTTAGCAATGATGCCTGACCCGAAAAGCTGATATCTTCCATCCAGTTCGTGCGAGTAAGAGTTCTCTGTATACTTTCGCATCGGAAAAAGTAGGATTTATTATCAGGTAAATATGAAATAGGAATATATACTGTAGAGCCGTTATGCTCAAAAGAAGCATTGTTTCCTGCTACTAGAGGCATTACTGTTTCTTGGCGAGGCATGGCAAAAATAGGCTTTGAGTATGTAGGTTCATCATAGAAAGACTTAGAAACATCAAATTCAATATCCTTGCTTATCGCCTGCTTAATAAAGTCAGCGTCAACTTTTATATTTATTTTATACTCGCTTGCTTTCAGTCTGAAAAAACTAACTCCTTTGATAAAGTCAGTTTTAGATACTGTTTTCGCATACCCCCTAACTCTAACAGTATCTCGCCAAAGATGTCGTTTTCTGATAATACCGTCAGCGTCTTTACTGGCAATTTCCAAAGTAGGAACCGCAAAGTATTGATCTTGAAAGCCTTGCTCTTTATTGAAAGCGACTACTTCATTCATCAGCTTAAAAAACACACCAACATCTACAGAATCTGAGTATTCGGATGGAAAAGCGTGAGCTTCTGCATAGAATTTTACGCCATAAGAATAATATTGGCTTCGGTCATTATTTATACTATGCGCAAAAGCAGTACCTGCCAGAAATAAGCAAAGTGTAACGAGTAATCTATACATAAAATCCACCTTCGTATTCATTTAAAAAGTCTCTTAGGATAATAGCTGCTGCCACTTTATCTGTCTCACCTTTTTTGCTTCTCTTGTTTTTCTTTTTGCCGATGGTAACCATGGTCTCAACTGCCCTCTTAGAAGTAAAAGATTCGTCATGCTCCATAACAGGTAATTGTGTTTTCTTCTTTAAAAGTTCAATAAACTTTTCAATTGCAACTATAATTTTTGTTTTTTCACCATCTAATCTTTTGGGTACGCCTACAATTACAGCTCCAAGCTCTTCGGATTTTAAATCAGCAGTAAACTTATTCCAGAAGTCAGGGCTACTATAGTCATACACTTCTCGGGGTGAAATAGTTACATGAAATTGGTCACAAACTGCTAAACCTAGCCTTTTCAATCCAAAATCAACCGCTGCTAACCTTTTACCCTTTAAAGTATTTATATCAAAATTATTGCTCATTAATCTATGCCTTTGCTTCTTATTGGAATAATAAATATCACTTCGGTTCCTTTGCCCGGTTCGGAATTAAATTTAACACTGCCTCCGTGCATTTCTGCTACGTGCTGCATGATCATCGTTCCCATGCCCATTCCGCCTGTCTTTTCGGCAGTAGTGAAGTAGGGTTTGATTATTTTTTCTAAAGTAGCTTTTGTCATGCCCGGGCCATTATCTTTAACACGGAAATATGCATGACGAGAATCTTTATCGCAACTGATAGCAATATTGCCTTTGCGTTCCGGCATAGCTTTTATGGCATTTTCTATCGCATTTCTTACCGCTCGGATCAGCTTAGATTTGTCACAGCTTAGTATAAAAGGAGTAAGAGCCAATTCAAAACTAACGTCAGGGAATACTGTTTCGTCGAACTCATTTCTGGCTTCTATGCATATATCCGTAGAGTTCACAGGCACAGCATTTAGTTTGTCGCTTCTGCCCACAGTTACGATGTCACGCACCCTAGACATAAGCAGATTGACCTGATGAATTATTTTCTTTTTGCGAGATTGATTATTATGATCTTCCTGAGTATGCAGATGCTCTGCATTGAGCTTGATAGTAGAAAGATTAGTCTGCATGTCATGAGCAAGCTGAGCCCAGTTAGTAAGTCTTTTTCTCTCCAACTGCTCTGTGATGTCAATACCTGTAAACACAACGCCTGTAAATTTTCCGGCGATGTTAGTCATTACTTTCACAGTGCAGAGCCATTCCTTGGTGTCATTGCCGATTACAAGATTTATCTTTCTGGCAAGGTTTTCGCGTTTATTTACAGCAAAATCTATGATGCCTGTTAGGATTTTAAGACCATCTTCTACAAAATATGAAGTATATAATTTTTTAAGTGGCACACCTTCTTTTATAGAAAGTAATTCGGCAGCCGGAGTGTTCAGATTTATTAGTCTCGAATATTTATCAATCACTAATATCACACCTGTTCCCGGAAGATCTATCACAGTTTTCAGCAGTTTTTTCTGGTTGCGGGCAAAGCGTAATACAATTAGGAAAGCAAACGCGACCACGCATATTAATATCATATTGCCATATTCATACTGAACGCTGTTCCATAGCCACCAGTTATTAGTCTGCACTTCAAAGATGCTACTTCCTGCCTCACCTCTGATAGTAAGTTTATCATCTTTTAGCAGTATCTCCGATTTTTCATTTACCCAATCTTCGCAGTTATAATCATCTGCCATTAGGATGCCGTCTTCATAGTCTGCTATTAAGATGCCGTTGGCAAAAAGCCATACACTTCGGTCGCCGATAGTGGTGGAATTAAGAAGTTTGTAAAAATATTTGTCTAACTCATAGATTTCACTTTCACTTTCATTAAAGAAGTTTCGTGCTATCAGTGAAGTATGAGTTCTGGAAGTCAAGGTATATCTTATTCTGAAGTCGTTATTTGTGGGTAGTAGATTGATATTATGAATATCCACCGGAATATTTACCCTTTTGATTGGGATTAAGTCTTCCTGGCTAAAGCAATATATATCTGTTTCATAGCCGAAAGAACCCATGAGAAATATCAAAGAATCTGATTTGATTAATTTCTGATATTTGTAAGTGGGGAGGTGCTCTGAGCGAACTATGCTTCCCGAATCAGACACTCTGGCAAGCTCACCATATCGGTTGTTTTTAAAAAATGCAATATAAGAATCATCAAAATTTAGAATTTCGCAACAACTGGTAATACTTCTTTCTTTGACAAACTTACCTTTCTGTATGCTATATATATATGCGGTGTTTCTATCTTGAAGTATTATGTTTTTATCTTGGCGGGTAAGTCGCAGGCTAACGCCCGGCGATAAGTTAGCTCTGATATTGTGAGTTTGCTGCAAATCAAAGTCATATAGCTCCAAATAGCAGTTACCCATAACTTCTGTAAGAAGTACAATCTCCGAATCAAGAACAACTATATCTAATACTTTTTCGTTTTTAATAGGGATTATTACTTGCTCCACACCAGTCTTGACTAAAAACTGATCCTGCTCAAATGCCCAGCCTCTTTCGAATATGACGCTATCACCACGGGAGTTTAAGCCGATGTAGAAGCCTTTCTCAAAGTGAGCAGTTTCTACCGGTCGCTTGGGATAAATTTCCCCTGCATGCAGATAGCAGAAAGAGCTAAATAGTACTATAATGATAAGGGCAAGTCTCATACTTTCTCTTTAATCATACAAACAGCATGCACGCCAATACCTTCCTGCCTGCCCAGAAAGCCCATCTTTTCATTAGTTGTAGCTTTAATGTTTACTCTTTTTAAAGCAAGCCCACATAGCTTAGCTATGGATTCTCTAATTTGCTCTTTATACGGAAGTAACTTAGGCTTTTCCAGCACTATTGTAGCATCTATATTTACAAGCTCGTAGCCCTCATTTCCTAAAATATTCATAACTTCATCGAGCAACTTAGTGCTGTCGGCTCCTTTATATTTCGGGTCTGTATCCGGGAAATGCTCGCCTATGTCGCCCATACCGCAAGCGCCAAGAATGGCATCCATGATAGAGTGTAAAAGGACATCTCCATCAGAATGCGCTACAGTACCAATTCTACTTTCTATATTAACACCACCGAGGATTAGACTCTCGCCCTCGGCAAGCTTATGAACATCGTAGCCAAAACCAACCATAATTACCTCTAATTGTTATTTCAAATATATACTTTTAAAGCCTTTTTGTAAAATATAAGTTAGCAGATTGGTAAAAATGTAGATAGATTGTAGCTTAGTTGCTAAACTAATCACAGCTTAGAGAACTCTTATCTCTAATCTATATTATATTTGACATAGATTTACCTCTTTGGCTTTACTTCTTTTTCTTCTCTTTTAGTTCCAATTCCCAAAAGAAGACATATTTCAAAAAAGTATAAACAAAAGTGGAGAAGCCTGCTACTAATCCGTGCTTGCCATCCAAAAAGCCCTTGCGTAATATATAAAGGCGGATGAACGCAACAACCGGATTAAGAAGTAAGTTCCAGATAGAGAATTTTCTGCCACGCTCTTTATACGACCGGGCAGAGATTTGGGCATAGTCCAAAGTTTTATCGAAGTGATTTCTGACATCTTTATATGAATAGTGCACCAACTCGCCATTTAGTCTTTTCGGAGAGGCATCACATTTTAGCTCATCGTGAGGATTTAATCCACGCCAGTAAGGATTTGTATTCTTCTTGACTAAACGTAAATTCCAATCCGGCTGCCAAGCATAGTCAAGCAACTTACCCAAGTAATGCGTTTTTCGATTAACAGAAAAAGCATTATGTTGATTTTGATTAACAGCATCCACTATCGCAAGTTTAAGCTCTGAGCTGACCACTTCGTCGCAGTCCAGCATCAAAATCCACTCCTGAGTGCATTTCTCCAAGGCAGAGTTTTTTTGAGCTACGTGCCCTTTCCAGTCTTCCGTATAGACCGCCGCACCCAAGGCTCTCGCAATTTCTAAAGTCCTATCAGAGGAATGGCTATCAACAATGATAATCTCAGCAGCAATATCCTTTATAGAGTCGAGCGTCCTGCTAATATTCTTTTCTTCGTTAAAAGAAATAATGGAAACACTAAGGGGCAACTTGTTCAAAACTTATACTCCAATCCAAAGAAACAAAGATAATAAATCCTAAATTAAAATCCGCATGATAGTAGGGGGGATGCAGTTGAAGATGTACAAAATAGCAAGAAAGAAGAGATATTATTTTAGTCATTCTTTTATTTAATATTTTCCAAATGACTTTGCAGATATATCTCTAATAATTATATTTGTAATAATTATCAACTAAAATAATAAAATTATAATGAAATATTATACTTGTCTTGTATTCCTTTTTGTCTTTCTATATTCATGCGCCACACCTATTACTTCACCTGATCAGGTCGATATTCGAAATTATGACATGCTTATGCAAGTGAAAGATGGCAGCTATGAAGGCTATCCGATAACAGAGGAAGATATCCTTGAATTTGGAGTAAAGAAACAAGTCCAACTAGATACATTAAATAATATTCAAATAGTAAAATATATAAACGATTTAACCGGACACATCGAATCTGAATATTTATTTTACAGAAAGAATAATATTCGCAAAAACATAACACTTGAGCTAGGCACATACACTGATCTGAGCTGCAATCTTGAGCAGTACATAGATTCTATAAGTCATTACTTCTATGACAGTACGAACATAAGAGATTACTATAAAGTAGCAAGACCATATGCCCCCTCATGGCAAAATATTAAATCACTCCAATGGTCTCAGACTAAAAAGGTGGGTGAATATGCTCCTATGTATAATTATAGGTACAATGACTCAGATAAGGACTCTACAATAGAGAAAATTGAAATTAAAGGATATTGTGATTTTAGTGAAGTTCTTAGCAAAGTTGTAAGAGAATCTACTGAAGCGAAAGATAGAAAGTCGCAAAGAAACTATCTTTGCAAAATATTTATTGACCCGACTGGTGATTTTTATCAAATGTATTATTCCAAGAAAGATGATATTGATGATATAAAACTAATTATGGACTGTCTTACTTCATTTGACTATTCAAATTTTCTAAGCTGTATGGATAAAGAAGATATAGGATTTGAAGTTAATTTACCTTTTCTTTTGAGAGCGAAATTAAATATTACACCTCCTGCTTACTTTGCAGTTCCTAAAAAGAATGAAAAATAATATTTCTATTTAAGCACTATTTTTCTGCGACAAAAGTTATGTTTCCGTATCTTTTTATAATACATTAGATTACTCAAGCTTGAATTGTCTTTATCTAACCGTCCTATAAAAGTTGTTAAATAATAAATATATCCGGATTCTGCATAGTGAGCATAATAGCTAAATTCTTCATCTCTATACACATTTTTTAAAGATTCTGATTCTTCCGGTAGCATATGATTTTCAGGAACAAATTTGAAATTATAATTGCCATCTTTGATCTGATCATATAGATTGTATTTGTTATTATATTTCTGTGGCGAATATTCAAACCAATTTAATCCATCTTGGCTGGCATACCATACGTCAGGAGAGTCATAATAAAAATGATAATTTCCGGAATAATGAGCACCAATTACAACTAGATGATTCTGCAGCGTATAAAAAGACGGAGCAGAAAAGATAAGATCCTTTTGATTTCTCAATTCATCCAGTTGCTTAATGCAATGCCAATTATTACCCTTATTAGAGCTAATCAGGACAGAGTCTTCACTCAATGTTATCAATTTATCCTGAAATACTAATGTTCTCCACAAAGCACGGTAGCTATCTGAATGAAATTTATCATATGAATCTAATGGGAACCATGAGTTCCCGTTATCAGTTGATTTGAGTAAGTTTTGGCTAATTAAACTACCGTCTTGCATCAAATTAATATCAGCATTAATATGGGAAGTGTCTCCATTTTGGAAGTATTTTAAGTTTTTGACTTCACCGTTATCCGGATTTATCAAAATGGAGGTAACTGTAGATGAAAACAGTACTTTATTATCAGGCGTGAGAACTACACTTTGAAATTGTCCATCCTCATAATGAAGAGTGTCAAAATTAATTTCACCTGAAATCCCCCAAGAATTCCCTTTGTCGGTAGAAATATAATAATCTAAGTTCTTCTTGTTTTCATATCGAATACTCATAAGTATATTACCATTATAAGGAGATCTATAAAAAGAATAGATATAACATGCATCCTCAAATAGAATTTCTTCAGGCATCAGATAGGCACTGCGATAGTGTTTATCTATATCGCAGGAAGTGATAGAAATTAGCAGCAATATGTATAGTATATATTTCATGTTTTTACTTTAGCACTATTTTTCTGCGACAAAAGTTATGCTTTTTATTATCATAGTAATACCAATAACCAGATTTTGTATATTCAATATTTCCAGTTGGAAATGGCAGTTTATAAGTATGGTGTTTTGTGATGAGCTGGACAGGGTATTTCTCATCATCAACCCAAGCAATATATTTGTTTTTACCTAGCTTATCTATTAAAAACGGAGTTCGTTCATATTTATAAGTTGAATCTACTCGAGCAAATTCATCCGTGAAATTAGACCAATGAATTCCATCCGTCGAGTTAAAATATACATAAACTATCTTAGAGTCATTTTTGTTTGACGACTTTTCAATATAATAAAGACCTATATGATACTCACCACTGGATAGCTGACTTAAGTCCCAAAATCTATATAATTTCTCTCCTATAGAATCTTTTACAAATTTAGAAATCGATTCGCTAACCTGCCAAGTTTTGCCAAAATCAGTAGAAAAACACTGCTTATATGAATAAACAGATGTAATCGTATTTGCAATTAATAATGATCTAATAGGCATGCCGTACTTAGTATAATAAATATCGTGAGGTTCCAACCATTCCCATGATTTCCCTTTATCTGAAGAAATAGCATTTACGAGACCATTAGTAGAAATAACTGTATCACCGCTGACATAAATCTTTTGCATGATATCTTCACCAAAAGAGCCACCTCTATCTATAAATTTATAGTCGCCAGTTTTATTGAAATTCTCAATATCTATGGATATAGCAGGATTTTCACCTAAATAAATCAGGACATTTCTTTTATCTAACCAAAAGAAGCAATCTGGTTTTTCTGTCCCGCACTTTTCAAACTGTATAACTTTATATTTTTCAAAAGAAGTTAATTGTTGCCAACTCTCTCCTTGATCTGTAGATTTAGCGAAAAACAGATTATTCTTTTTATCTGAAGTCTTTTTATATCTTATCAGTAAAGTCCCATCCTTGCTTAGCTTATTTATAAATCCGTCGTAATATGAAGATCTGCCGTTTCTCAATATCTCCACATTTTCAAACACCACTTCTTCTTCAGTAAGATATGCGGTGTGGAACTGTTTATGCATATCGCAGGCAGAAAGCACTAGAAGTGCCGAGAGCAAAACAATATACTTCATAACTCAGATCCATAGTTGTTGTTCTTCCGGTAGACACAGTAAACCATGCATAAGTTACAAAATGATATAGTATTATTAAAGATTAAAGGTGTGAGCTTGGCAAAACAAATCCCTTGCCTCCCCGCACTTTTATCAGTATTTTTGTTACATTGCTTATAAACTTTTTCATTTTGGTATAGATATGACAGTAAAAGAAAAGATTATTATTCTGGACTTTGGCTCGCAGTATACTCAGCTTATTGCCCGCAAAGTGCGCGAAACAGGCGTTTTTGCGGAGATTTATCCTTTCAATATTGCAAAGGATGAATTGCTTGAGATGCAGCCTAAAGGTATTATTCTTTCCGGCGGACCTTCTAGTGTCTATGCCGCGGACGCTCCTCGTCCTAGCTTCGACGTGTTTAATTTGGGATTGCCCGTTCTTGGTATTTGTTATGGTTTGCAGCTTATTGCATATCAAAATCAGGGTGAAGTGGATGCCGCTGCTAAACGTGAGTATGGCAAGGCTATGGTTACAATCGATGATGATTCTGACCTATTCAAAGGTATTTCTAAAGACTCTCAGGTTTGGATGAGTCACGGCGATTCTCTGACTAAAGCCCCTGAAGGCTTTGAGGTGATTGCCCACACTCATAACGCTCCGATCTGCGCTATGCGTAATCCGGAAAGAAAAATCTGGGGTATTCAGTTCCACCCGGAAGTGCACCACTCTCTTGACGGCAAAATCATGCTTAAAAACTTTGTGCGCGACATCTGCGGGTGCAAAGATACATGGTCTGCTAAGTCTTTTGTGGAAGAAACTATTAAAAATATTCGCGAAACTGTGGGCGATGACGAAGTTATCTGCGGTCTTAGCGGTGGTGTGGATTCAACTGTTACCGCAGTTCTTATTCACCAGGCTATCGGCGACAGGCTTCATTGCATCCACGTTGATTCAGGTCTGATGCGCATGAACGAAAGCGAAAATATCGAGCAGATGTTCAACGAACACTTTGATATGAGTATCGAAGTGGTGAACGGCGAAGAAGAGTTCCTTGGCGGACTTGCAGGGGTTAGCGATCCTGAAAAGAAAAGAAAGATTATTGGTAAAGCATTTATAGATTTATTTGATGCTGCTGCTGAGAAAAAAGCAAATGCTAAGTGGTTGGCACAAGGTACTTTATATCCGGACGTGATCGAATCCGTTTCTGTGAAAGGCCCTTCTGCAACAATCAAATCGCACCACAATGTAGGCGGCTTGCCGGAAGATATGAAATTCAAGCTGTTAGAGCCGTTCCGCGAACTCTTCAAAGATGAAGTAAGAGCGGTTGGCCGCGAGCTTGGCATTCCTGAGTGGTTCATCAAACGCCATCCTTTCCCGGGTCCGGGCTTAGGTATCCGCGTGTTGGGTGAAGTAACAAAAGAGAAATGCGACATACTCCGCAAAGCAGATGAAATCTACTTAGACGAAATCGAAAAAGCCGGCTTATACGATGAAATTTGGCAGGCATTCGCAGTTCTTCTTCCTGTTCAGAGCGTTGGCGTGATGGGCGACGAAAGAACTTACGAATTTGCATGTGCCATCCGTGCGGTAACCAGCGTTGACGGTATGACAGCAGAATTCTACCACTTCCCACACGACGTCTTAGAAAAAATCTCGAACCGCATCATAAACGAAGTACGCGGTATCAATAGATTGACCTATGACATTACGTCAAAACCTCCCGGAACTATAGAGTGGGAGTAGAGTCAATTAGGAATTTCGAATTAGGAATTACGAATTGATGGTTTGATTTGCAAATTATTTTGAAGCTGCGAGGTGTTTATCTTGCAGCTTTTTTTATTAAATGGAATATACTTTTCTTTTTGTCGTTGATTTTTTGGTATAGCTATTTTATTGATAAAGGCATACTATGGAAGAAGATAATGTGATTTTGACTAAGAGCTTTGATTTCGCCTTAAGGTCGGTTCGTGTTTATAAGGTATTGAGGAAATACTTAAAATAATCGGTAGTATTCAGAAAACTATGAAGAGCAGAAGTGAGTAGTGAGTTAGGTAATTCGCGATAAGAGATTTAATTTAAGCAGAATCTTTTTTGAGTAGACGATTCTGTTTTTTTTATTGTTACTAGGCGATGAGTATGTATTATTAATTGCCAGTTGATATAATTGAACTATCTTAAATATAAGAACAAATGTAGAAAATACATATTAATATGTATGATGTGATAATAAAATGAAATTATATTATTGCATGGCATGATAATTGATAACAATTACATATGAAAGACAAACAATTACATATAGAGTTTCTTGATCATCAATCTGAAATGATGAGCAAAGTCAAAAAGCTAAGTGATGCCAATATAAAAACTTTGGGAATGTTGCCTTATGCAGCATTCAATGAAGCTGCAAAAGAAAAGAACATTCTTATTGCAAGAATTAATTCTGATTTAGTTGGATATATTTTAATTAGAAAAGTTAAAAGTCGCAATCAAATAGTTATAGTGCATTTTTGTATTGATGATAAGTATAGAGGACATAATTATGGAGAAAAACTGTTTTCTATTTTGAAAACAAGTGCAGAAGGTTTCTCAAGTATCCAGTTAAAATGCAGGAGTGATTATAGTGTAAGTGAATTTTGGCCGAAATTAGGGTTTCAAATAATCGCTAAAGTGGATGGAAGAAAAAAAACTGGATCAGTCTTAAATGTCTGGTATTATAAATTACACAAAGAAAGCCTTTTTGATGTCTATTATCAACCAGATTTCGATAAGATCCCAATTGTGTTGGATTCTAATATAGTTATCGATCTTTATAAGAATGAAGCACTCAATTACATATTCGAAGATTGGATAGAAGATGAATTGGAATTCTGGATAACACCAGAGTTTTTTAATGAATTGGATGCGTATGAAGATTTAGAAGAGCGTGATAAAATTAACAGATTCGGTCAAGTCTTTTTTTGTGTGTAAAATAAAAAAGTGTATCAAGCCGATAATTTGTAAGAAATCAGATCACTTTCTACTGATTCCGGACTTATTATTTTTCTAATATGTTTAAGAATTTGTATGTCTAATTCATTCATGTTG
>JBFHIJ010000049.1:0-25462 GCA_041596515.1 Chlorobiota bacterium | reverse complement strand
TGAGTTTGTGCGGTTTGCTTCTGTTATGTTGACTGGAATTGTTTTAGTTACCTTATTTCCATATCCAAATTTTAGCTTTAGCTGAGAGCTTGACTGAAGCTTTCCTGATATGTTTATATTACCTTTAACTACTTCATTTTTTGGATATACTTCACTAGCTGCGCCGTCTATTCCCATGAAATATGGGAAGTTGTAAGTAAGCAGATTTAAAGCGCTTTGAGTATTCTCATCTATCAAATTTATATATTTACCGCCTGTTTTTTGTGCCAGATTACGACATACATCGTGATCTGATATAGAAGAGCTATTGATTATATACATTGGCTTGTCTGTCTCGCCAAATCCACCTGCACCGATATTATCAATACCATCAGAGAAAATGAATATTTCATCTCCTCGCAGCTTGTTTATGTCTACGGAACTGTAATTTGTTGCTCCGTCTATTCTAAGTCCGTTGATATTTGCTTTTAGTTCAGCGAAGTCAACATTGGGGAAATAGCTAGGTTCATCTGCGTACAAGCTGAATGGCACTAATTCTACGTTACACTGATTATATTCCAGATATTCTTCCAGAAGCTCTAAATCTTTCTCTATATCTGAATTTAAGCGCGTTGCAGAGATGTCCCATAAAATGCTGATAGTCTTAGGTTTTTCTTTAGCTTGAAGCATCATATCCGGATTTAGCGAAATACGAAAGAAGTCTTCGTTGTTATAAGTTTCCAGCTGAATACTTTCTTCGCCGAAATACGGAATAATAAATTCGTATAGTTCTTTCGCCTTATAGTCAGTGTATTCAGATAGCAGTGTATAAGAATCATCTTTATGACGGAATTTAGAGCTATTGGTGCTATTATTTATTGGCTCAGCAAAGTCAGAATATATTGTTGCTTTGAAGCTGAATTTATCAAGTTGATTTGGCATATCCAACGGCAGTGAATATTTCAATCCATCCGGCGTTACTTTCAATTCTTCTTCATAAGCTATGACTATATGCTTTTCTTTTTCAGGAAGTAGCGGATAGACTCTTGAGCGGAAGTTATTGCCTCGTGTCACCTCAAGCAAACCCGGGTCAACTCCTCTATTTACGATATTTTCGTAAGTCACTCGCCCTTTATCTTTTTCTACAATTACACCCTCACGCAGCTTTTCATTCACATCCATCCCGAATCTCGACACAATAACACCATCTGCCAGAGGAAAGTCTAACTGCCCTTCAAGCGTTCTATCATACGGGTTATAAAAGTGCAAATCATAAGTAGTAATCGCAAGCGAACCTACTATTTTCACATCTACTTTTGCTCTTTTAATCGGCAAAGTAAAGTCTTTTTCCGCTTCAGTAACAGTAATAGAAGGCATTCCTGATTGCGAATAAACAGGCATTGCCATTAGTATCATAACTATCAATATTTTTATCGTTTTCATATCATTTCCCTTTTTGAACAAGCTTAGTCAATATCGTTTTAACCCAAATTTATTTCTCGAATCTCTATCTCATAACAATTAATTTGTCTTTTCCGATTATACGTTCATCGTTAAGACAGACTATAGTATATACCCCAACTTGCAGAGAACTAACATCACAGTTAATGCTATTATCACCAAGGGACAGATCAACATCTATTATTTGATTTACAAGATTTCCATTGGAATCATAAAACTCAATTTTAATTTTCTGCTCTTTAGCAGCTTTCATATCCAAATTGAAATGAGTATTTGCAGGGTTGGGAGTAATGAATAAAGCCATAGATCTTCCACTAAAATAAGAAGCTTCAGAGTCATTCATCCGAACTACATGAACGGAATCATACCAAAATTCTATATGCCTTCCTTCATAGTCTAAGTAAAAGCATGCTAAATTTTCAATTTCTCTGGGAATATAAGAACTTAAAGGATTTTGTTGATAAAGATGATATCCCATATGGAAATGATAATATCCTGTCTTAAAATTTTCGTATTCTGAAGTAACAAACAAAGGTTGTATACCTGGGTGTTCATCTTCAGGGTTTGCATTTGCAAGGTTGATTCTTTTTTTATCTATTTTGACTCGAACCAATCCTTTTTTAGTCATCTGCAAATACGACACATCATCATCTATCGTAATACCCAGCTTAGCAGCCATATCATCGTCAATCTCAGTTTTTTCTACAGCATAAGGATTAGTGTTAGGCGACCAAGCAACTAAAGTTGCAGTAAGCATTAATAAAGCAATTAAGTGTTTCATATCATATCCCATAATAGTTGTTTCTATGTAGATGAATTTAATATGGAAAAAGTTACAAAGAAAAATCAAAACATAAGAATTTATTTAATTAATACGATCGGCATTTAAGAAATATCATTGGAGACAAGATTTCTAAATACTGTCCAATATATGTTTAGCCAAAATATCAGCTAAGCACTAAATTACATTAGATAGTAACAATGTATATATAATAGTAGTTCTAATCATATAAAAGGCAAAATATCCACTTTGCAAAATGTCTTAAACCCAAAAATGTCATTTGAAAAGATAAAAAAGCTCTAAAATCATTGCATGCCAAGAGGTTAAAACTCCTTGTTCAATAAGCAGTTACGTAATATTTTCTTACAAAGGAAGTAAGTATGCTTCTTGATTCTACGGTCATTTACAGCACTGTGATGATATCTAATGACAAATCCGGGATTATTCTAACAGAAATAAAAAAACCGCATTAGATTTTAATCTGATGCGGTTTTATACGAAAGTTTGTTTTGTTGATTTAGTTATTGAAGACTTTAGAAGCTTCAACTTTACCCCAACCATTTACTCTTAGTTGATCAAAGTCAGGATTAGAAGTCATGATAAGAACAGAGCAGTTAAAATTACCCGGTTTTTCAGGTACATAACTTGCTTCTAATTTTACAGATTCATGGGCTTTAACTACTTGATTCTTTTGAAGATTGATATGCAAATTATCAGGTTTCAATTCAAAACCTGTTAGCTTAAGATCTTTATCAGAATTATTGATAATTTCTATGCTTTTTTTGCCTTGTACTCCAACTTCCATATTACCGAAAGTAAGGTACTGAGGAGCAATATCAACGTCTTGTTTTATGTTCGCTTTAAGCCTGTAGTAGTGAGGTTTCTTTTCGTCTACATCGTTTGCATATATTTTAATAGTCTTGGTTACCGAGCCACTATGGCTAACTTTCAAAGTAATATCCAAGGTAGCCGTTTCGTTTGGCTTCAAAGTGTCTTTAGAGATTGGGGCAGTCGTGCAGCCACAAGTTGGTTTAACTTTAGAGATAATAAGTGTTTCATCTCCGGAATTTTTCAAAGTTACAGTTGCTTTCAACGGCTCCGGTTTAGCTCCTGCTTTGACAATTCCCCAGTCATGAGTTCCACCATCCAAAAATTCTAACTTTGGTCCGGCAAATGCTACCAAAGCAAAAGCAACCAACATCAACCCAATAGTACCTAACATTTTCATATATAAGCTCCGATAGATTCTACGACAAATAGTTTTTTTCAATTATGAATATTTATAATATAATAAAATTTGTCTTTGCTTGTAACATATATACAGAAAAATTTGTATTTTGTTACAATTATTTATACACTCCTATCAAATAAGTGCAGCAATTTTTAAAATCAATACGTTAACACCTTATGCTAAGAGCTAAACTATTTATAGACATCTTAATAGCCGGTTTGTTACTGCTGATTATGCAAATATCACTAAAATCGCAAACCAGCATCTCCTCATTTATAAAACCTGAAAAAGGTATTATTAACATGGGGCCTTGTGCTATTGGTGATACTTTGGTTGCAAGGATGGAAGTAAAATCAGATTATGATGGTAAGCTCTACCTCACTGAGCTGACTCCTTCGTTTGAGATTGGTAAGTCTGCGCTTGACCATTATCCTCAACCTCAGCATATAGAGTTTGAAGGCTTATTTCACGACTTCCCTTATACTTTCCAAAAAGGAAGTATAGACACTTTTGAAATTTCATATAAACCACGTCCTGAAAATGAGCTGCCGGTTTATCCTTACGGGTGGAAATATGCCATCTTAAAAATGGGATTGACTAAGACAATTTCAGACCCTGATGATATATATTTGGGAGTCCAATATCTGCTTACAGCTAAAAAAACACGTCTCTATGCTGATGGTTATGAAAACTATTATGATTTTGATTCAGTCTATATAAATCCGACTATGCCGTTAAAGCATCAGTGGAGAGTCAAAAATGTTAAAGAATTTGATGTAAATATACAAGCTCAGTTTCAAAAACTTATTTCTGATAAAAAGACCACCGATGAATTTTTTATACAAGATAGATTTGCAGCAACTTCGGAAATAGAAATTAGACCTTCCAATATAGTTACTTGGGATATTTCATACTCTCCGAAAGACTTAGAGGCTGATTCTTTAAGGCTTGAACTTTATTATAATAGAGAGCCCGGAGTGCAAGATACAATTTGGGTGCAGGCGAAGGGGCAAGGTGTTCAGCAGAAAATAGATTTTATCAATACGAACTATCAAGTTAGCAACGATACCATTACTTTGGATGATGTTCCCATTTCTCAAAAAATATTGGTAAAAGGTAAGCTATATAATGATGGCAACTTGCCTTTTGGTAAAAAGGATTTAGCGCTAAATAAAGAGACTCCTCAGTCTCCTGATTTTTCGTGGGATGATATTATCCAACCTTTAGAGTCCGGGAAGCATCTGCAGGTTGGAGATATAGCTTCTTTTGCTTTTAACTTATCCTTTGAGCAGCCCGGTGAGTTTATTCTATCATATACCATTGAAAGCGATATATCAGATAGAGGTATCTACGGAACTCCGGAATCTGTGGAATTTCGTAAGCTTTATATAAAAGGTAGATGTGTAGCTCCAAAGTTAAATATTATCACAGATACTATCAATATGGGGAACGTTGTTCTTAATAGAATTGACTGCCCTTCTGCTCAGGACACTCTGTATACTCTATTTAATTCGGGCAACTATGAGTTACAGGTCGACTTTGCTTTAGACCCTGAATATCCGAACACAAGATTTAATATTGATACCAGAAGCATCACTGTAGCGCCAAACGAGTCAAAAGTGATTAACATTCATTTTGAATCAGAGGAGTATGCCGAATATTATACTGATTTGCTGATAATGTCTAATGAGAATTTTCCAAGAGATACAATACGAGTGCCTATGCGTGCAGTAAGTATTCCGCCTGTGCAGGCAACTCTTACATTGCCTGACATAAAAGCTAAACCGGGCAGAGTGATTACGGTTCCTATAGTATTGGGAAAAATGACATTGGAAGGTAATCCTAAATCGCCTGCTTCACTTGCAGGGACGTATAGGGACACTTTGTTTTACAATCCATCGATATTAAGATATAGAGGTTATTTGCTGCTTGGAACAGCTTCTGAATTTGTACCAAACCCAATAATTATGGAATTTAGTCCGGGCAATCTGCATATTGATATTTCTCAAGTAGGAGAAGATACTTTCGCCGAAAAAGATACAATAATTAAGCTAAACTTTGAAACTTATCTGGGTGATGCGGTAGAAACTCCTATCAGGTTCTCTAATCCAAAATTTGGAAACAGTAATTGTAGTAATATTTTAGATATTCCTGAAACTAATATACATAACGCAACTTTTAAACTTGATTCGATATGTGGCATAGAATATATCGTATCTCCAAGCTCCAGCTCTCTTTTTGCTATTAGGAAACTATCTCCTTTGCCGGCGGATCGAGATTTAAATATGGAATTCAATGTAGCAGCAAAAACATATATAGAATTCAGAATTTATAATACTTTTGGAGAAACCTTAGTTAGAGAGTCAAGCACTTTAATGCCTAAAGGAATTTACGAACGTAAATTAGATATATCTAACCTTCCTGTTGGTACTTATTATTTGGAATATAGAGCCGGAATTTACACAGAAATAAAAAGTTTTTTGATTAGCCGATGAAAAATATACTCTTTTTGATATTATTTGTTTTATGCGCAGGAAAGCTTTACTCTCAGGGCTTTGACTGGCAATATTCTTATAGAGAACCTGCTCAGGGTCCCAATCTCTTTGCCGGGGTGATTGCTGATTTTGCTTATTATCAGCACCAGGGAGAATTTATCCTTTTCGAAAATGAGACAGTCTGTTGTCCATACGAAGGAGGCTCCGGCAACGGATTTAAGCTTGGACTTCAAGCAGAGTATTGGTGGAAAGGCGATATTGCTTTCAATACATCGATTTCTTATATCAAAGCAGGTGGCAAATTTACTTCCTTGCAGGAATACCCACGAATTAACAATATAATTCAAGTAGTAGAATTTGCCTACAACTCAGATCTAAGATATTTGGACTTCGAATTTGCAGGTAAAAAAAGACTATTTGAATCACATTTGTTTGCTGAACTGGCTCTTGGATTTTTGTTTAAATTAAGTGATAATTCTACACATATTGAACGGGTAATCTCACCGGCTGAACTCCCCTTTTCAGACGGTAGTACAGAAAGAGAATTCCCCTATAGAGAGATATCAGGACTAAGAGGCTTCAATCTGATACCGGGAATAAATATTGGTTATGATGTCAATCTAGGGCATAATCTTTATGCTAGCCTATCCACTGGAATTCAATTCCCAATAATGAGCCAATCCTCAAATAATAATTGGCTTAGATGGCAAACAGGAATTAGCATTTCTATAAGCAAAGGTATTGGAAATTGTAATATTTTTTAGATTTTAAATATATATTTTTCAAGTTTAAATTGAATTCCTTTATCTATTCCATCCAATACATCAATGTTTGCCATCTCAAAATCGTGGAAGTCAAACCCCGGACTTACGGTGCATCCCACAAGGCTATATGAGCTTTTATCTATAACTTCAGCAGCCATCCACATCCCTGCCGGAACTATAAACTGTAAGTAACTGTTATCCTCAAAGGTATTGCTTAAGATAATTTCTTCATATTTATTATTGTTAGTATCCAACATAACTAACCTCAAAGGACTGCCCAGATAAAAATGCCACATTTCATCTGATTTGATTCGGTGCAAATGAGACTTTTCATTTCCGTTTAGCAAGTAATGAATGCCGGTAGCAATATTACGTTCTCCACCACTGGTATCAATAATACACTTAGAGCGATAAGTTTCTGTGAAGTACCCGCCTTCGGGATGGGGACGTAAATTCAGTTTGTCAATAATATTTTCTAAATACATATTATACTCTTTCTTCTACCAAATTATACATATATAAATATATCCTAAATTTCAGTAACAAAAAAGAGCATTACGTGTTATTTATAATATAAGCCAAAGTTTACAATAATGACAATAGATGTAAAAAGACTATTGTTGTGCCTACTTGTGCAAAGATATTTCAGAAATATAGTTTTAAAAATGGCAATAATTGTATATTTTTATAAGTATTAGCATTATAAGCCAAATACGTAAGTATACGTAAACAAACATGCAATAAAATAACATTATATAGAGGTCAATATGTTTAAAAGATTTACAATTTATGCATTTATACTGTTGTTTGTGGGGGGAGTATTACGTGCAGATAGATATTCAATTTCTGCAATTGATGGCTCTAACTTCCCGGAAATAAAAGCATATTTTCAGGCTTTAGATGACTCAGGATATTCTATCGAAGATTTGACTGTAGACGACTTTAACGTCTTTGAAGATGGTGTATCTATGGATCCTAGTTTGAAAATCTTTTGCGAAGAAGGCAATAAAGAAGTAAGTGTCTTACTAATCCTGGACAGAAGTGAGTCCATGAAAGACACAGTTTCTAAAAATCCTGTAGAATTGAGATGGGATTGGGTAAATTATGCAGTTACTAGTTTTGTCAATAAGATAAATTTTGTTGGTAGAACTACCGTAGCGATTACAAATTTTGGAGGTACCTGCAAACTTACCTGTCCATTTACTAATCAACGTCAAGACTTATTGGATTCATTAGATAAAATTCAAATAATTGGCAAGACATTATTCGACGATCCTTTTTTAGATGCTACTACAGGAGCTGCAGAACTTTTTAAATCAAGGCCTGATGATGTTCGTAAAGTTGCAATCTTTTTAACTGATGGCGAGCCTACAGAGCAACCCAAAACAGATGAAATCATAAATGCAATGCAGCTTGCTAATATTCAGGTTTATTCCATTACTTTGAATACTCCTCGCAATGGTGATTTGAATTCGGTTGCAAGGTATACCGGTGGAGAAAGCTGGAGAGTAGATACCAAACAAGAATTGGATGAGCTATATAATAAAATTGCTGAAAAATTGCAGAACCAATTGTTTTGTTATCTGTCTTGGATATCACCACACGGGTGTGATGATGCATCTCGCTATAGAAACGCAAAATTTGAATACCTAAGGCTGAGCAATGTTGATGGCAGAGTGATAGAAAGACCGTTTATATTGCCTGAAAAGTCAGTTCCTCGTTTGCTAAATGCACGAAGTTCTTATAATTTAGGTATGGCTCAGGCAAATGAAACAATTACAGGATATGTGGATTTTACTCCTCAATATTCAGACTTTGATGTATCCGGTGCCAGATTTACAGCTTGGACTGCAAATTATTCTGTAGACTGGGAAGGACGAACTCTACCTTTTACCATTAAAGAAGGCAATACCGAACGAATAAAAGTGGTTTTTAAACAGAGTACTATTAAAGTCAGAAATACTAATCTGATTTTAGAAGGTTATCCTTGTGAAAAATCTGTGCCTGTTGTTGCCGGAGCAGAGAATTTAATCATTGATGCACCTGTTGGAGGAGAATCATTCTCTTTATGTGATTCTATCAATATTTTATGGTCAGGTATCAACAAATCCGACAAAGTGATTTTATCATACAGTACAGATAATGGAAATGCTTGGGATACTATTACTACTTCTGCCAGTGGCCTTGAATATAAATGGCAGGCACCGGAAGAAGGGCAATATAGATTAAGAGCCGATAAGTTAAAGTCATGGGACTGGACATTCTTAATTCAAGGTACCGGCGACGATAGAGCTACCGGAATGCACATAACTAATCAGCTATACGCTGTGGGAAGTTTTGAAAATACTGCCGCTTTTGGCAGTGGAGCTGTTTTAAAAAACAGCAAGGGCCAAAAAGATTATTTTGTTGTTTCTATAAACCCTACCAATGGATATTTGAATTGGGTAGGAGCAAATGGAGGAACCCGAAATGACTCTGCTACTGCAGTCTATTTTGATAATGGAATTACTTATGTAACGGGGTCAGCTATGGACAACTGCTCCTTTGGCACGAAGACTCCTAATTATCTAGTCAATGATAAAAAATATTTATTTATAGCAAAACATGATGGCACAGGTAATGCAATAGACGGAAATGTCTTAGGCATTATGAGCGGCGGTCAAAATAAAAATCTTAATATGTGGGGAACAAAAGTAGCAGTTGTAGGTGACTTAATATACGTTGAAGGAGAATATATAGGTATTTTTGATTTTGGACAGTTAAGCCTTCCTTTGACTAATACACCAAAAACATTTACTGCTATTTATAATAAATCTGATTTAGTACTTAAAGATGTTAAAGCCGGAAGCGAAAGTGGCATACCTTATCCGCCTACTTATGAATACTTTGATACTTACTATGCTACTGCATTTAAAGATACAATCTCGAGAAATGGGCAAGAACTAATTTCTCAAGGTAAGTCAGATGGTGTAATCTTTAAGTCAAGATCCAAATCTTCTAATGAATATTACGAAAACAACTCTAATATAACAGTTGTTTCTCCACTTATCGAATTTAACGCATTGTCGCTTGATGTAGGTGATTGTGGGTTAGGAAATTCTGCACTTCGCTTACTTGCAGGTGCTATAAAAAATAATGGCTCTATACCTGTCACTATTGAGTCAGAAGCGATTGCAAACGATCCGCTTGGTGAGTTTTCTATTACTCCTTCTTTGCTTGGTGCGACTATTGAGCCAGGCAAAAGCATAGATGTCTCAGTACTATTTACACCTCAAGAAAGAGGCGAACGCACGGCTCAGCTCCTATTAGGAGTTGACTGCTTAGATCCGACTCCAATAGATGTGAAAGGAAACGGGCAGTGTGAGTTTGATGCAAAAACAGTAGACTTCTTAGAAGTAGCTGCTTCGGTAAATAAAGTTCAGAGCAATGTTTGTGTTTTTGAAAACTTATCTAACGATTCTTTGCTTATTACTCCGGTTATAGAAGGTGCTGATGCACTTGATTTTAACTTATCTAAATCAGGTACATTTTCAGTATTACCCGGAGAATGCTGGTCAACGGACATAACTTGTTACTCTACGGTAGCTGGCAACAAAACTGCTTATATTAACTTTAATCTGCATAGTGAATGCCCTGATAACTACGCACAACTAAAAGCAAATGTTGTAATTACTGATGTTGTTGTAAATGATATCGACTGGGGCAAAAAGCGTCTCTCTTCCATCAATGATGATAAAGTTATACTTGAGAATCATAGTAATATTGATTTGAAAGTATTAAGCTTCACGAATACAAATCCGAGCAGTGGCATTGTTCTTACTAACCCGCCTGCAGGTTTTACAATACCTGCTAATGGCGATTACAAAATTGATGTTAGCTTTAGACCAACTGCAGAGATATATTATGAAAGTGTATATGAATTTCAGGTAGAAAACGCACCTGAAACTAATACATTTAAGCTATCGGGAACGGGAGTTCTACCTGCATATACATTAAATTGGATATGCCCTGACATAGCAGAGCAAGGTAAAACCGGTACTGCATATTTAGAAATTACCAATTCAGGTTCTGCTGAAAATCTAAAAATATATGATATAACTATAAGCAATGGTGCTACGGATTATACTTGGATTTCAAATGTTACTGATTTGGATATTACAGAAGGAGCTACCGAATCTTTAGAGTTAGCATTTACGCCTACTCTCAGAGGCTCACGTAATGTTACTTTCGATATCATCTCTGATGCTTTAGCAAGTGCTGATGAAAATCCTTCCATTAAGCAAAGTCATGACTTTACTTGCGAGGTGGCTGGTCTATTAGTTCCTCCAAGTATAAATTTTGGGAATGTGCTAGTGTGTGATGATATACCGATAACTGTGTCAGTAGTTAATCCATCTGATAACGAATCCGTTACGATATCATCTGTAACACTTCAAAATTTAGTACCGTTTTATACTGCGCACCCAGACTTGGATTATACAATTAACCCTTTGGATTCGATGCTAATAGATGTTTATTTCAATCCTGATTCGGAAGGTACGTTTGATGATGTACTAACTATTTCAGATAGCGACAATAACGAATATCATGTGCAAATAAGTGGCACAGCCGTTAACCCGGTATTTTATGCTACAATTGATACATTAACTGTGGTACCGATTGGTGGCAATAAAAATCTATTTGGAATTAAAGCAAAAATACCAAAATTAAAATACGGTGCTATTACTAATTTTAAACTTAAACTATCTGTCAATAGCAATCTTGTAAGCATTACAAAAGTACTTACTACTAAGCCGGATGGCTTTACGTGGAGTCAGCCTGTCTCTCTCGGTAATGGTATTTATACTGTCGAGGGCTCAGGGAACTTAGCGACTGCTTTTGATGATTCATTTTTACTTGTCGAGTATCAAGCATTGTTGGGTTCTGAGTTGGTATCGCCATTTAATATCAAAGCTGTATATGATGGTTGCGAAACTGACTTTTCCACTCCAATTTATCTTGCTATGAATGGTATATGTTTTAACGAAGGCATACTTATAAGTCAAGGTAAATTTATTACTTCTATCGACAAAGTAGCTCCAAATCCTGTTAGCACTACTACTGAGCTGACATTTACAACGGGCTACACAGCTAAAACTGTATTTGAAATCTATGATATGCAAGGTAAAAAAATAGAAACCCTATTTGATGCTACTGTACCATCAGGATTATATAATGCGACCTTAGATGTAAATAAATATAACTCAGGTGCTTATATCTTACAATTGCGCTCCGGTCATATCACAAAAACCGAGAAGCTGATGATAAGTAAATAGTAAACTGATTCAATTAATTCAAAAAGGCCACGATGATAAAAATATCTATCGTGGCTTTTTTTATGTAAATCATGAACATTTTTTGTACTTTATCGTTCTTTTTATAATTGTGATACTAAACTATGTGAAGAATATGCGTTATGTCTTTTTTCTTATGCTTATTTATTCTAATGTAATTGCTGATACTCTTAGTTCTGAGCAGCAAATTCTATTTCAAACTAATAAATTCAAATATATCCTTGAAACTGCTTTTAAGAATCATAAAGATACTTTTGATATTCAGAATGTATCCGACAAAGCATATGATGCATTACTAAAAGCGATAGATCCAAATTCTGGATACTATGATAAAGCTACATTTACTAACATTAGTCAAAATCAGACCGGCAAATCTTATGGCATTGGTGCTACTGTTATTAATGTGAATGACACTGCTACGGTGTCTTATGTTATTCCTAACAGCCCTGCAGATTCCGCTGGAATAGAAATAGCAGACAGAATATTATTTATAGATGGAAAAAATACAAGCGGACTAAGCTACAAAAAGCTAAATGACCTAATCACAGGTGACCATCATTCAACTGTTTCTATTATTCTGCAAAAAGGATGGAAAACAGATTTGAAACAGCTTACCTTGCCAAGAAGAGATACAGATGTGCCCGGAGTTCCTGCTGCATTCTTTATACCTCACACCCAAATAGCATATTTGAAAATCAGTAAGTTTGCAGACAATACTGATGATATAGTTATCGAGAAACTTAAACAATTAATGGACTTGTCGCCGCAAGCATTTATTCTTGATTTAAGAGATAACCCCGGAGGTCGGGTGGAATCTGCGAGCAACATAGCTGCTGAGTTTTTGCACGATAAAGATACTATATTAAAAGTAAAATCAAATAATCCACAGATATCTAAAACATATATCTGTGAAAAGAATGGCATAGCTTCAGATATACCACTAGCTGTTATCGTTAATGCGAATTCGGCTTCTGCTTCAGAAATTCTCACAGGTGCAATTCAGGATAACGAAAGAGGCACAGTAGTCGGCGAAATAACTTTCGGCAAAGCTACTATTCAAAATACATGGAGAATGAGCGACAGCACTGCTTTTAAAATAACCGTGGCTGAGTACTTGACCCCAACCGGAAGAAGTCTGCATAATGACAAAAACGGTGAAGCTCTATTAGATCCTGCACTAAAACTAAGCATGGGAGAAGAGGAGTTTGAAAAGCTACAAGAAACAATAAATCAAACGCCAAACGGAAAATTACCTGTGTTTTATACTAAGACCGGCAAATCTATCATAGGTGATATGGGAATAATGCCGGACAAAATGGTAAAAAAAGATACAGTCACTTTACTTACCAATGTTTTGAACCAAAAAAGGCTTTTCCATCAGTATATTTATACGTTTTTGTATAGATTTGGAGACCTCCAAAAAGAAACTTATGGTAAAGATTATAAATTATTCTACAAAAATGCGTATATTAATGACAATATTCTTAATGATTTCTCCGTCTTCTGCCGAAGCCACAATATCGGTAATGATGCGATGTTTGAGCAGGACAAGGAGTATATTAGAAATTATTTAAAATCAATATTAGCACATTCCCTCTGGGGTAACGAAGCTTTTATTTATGTTGAACTAAAAAATGACAATGTTGCTCAGTCTACTATTGCAATATTTGATAAAAACTAATAAAATATATCGGAGTTTTTCTAATGAACAAAAAACTACAAACTACTCTGCTATGGGTTTTAACCTTTGTAATAACTGTTATCTTCGTTATTTGGCAGAGAACTACAGGGCCAACCTATCCAATTTCTGACGAAATTACTATCAATGGAACAGAGATAGACTATGATCTGTTACGAACATGGGAAGGCAGTACTGACCAGCAAGTTCCTATTTATGCTCCTGAGGGAGTCACAGGTAAAGTAACCTACAAACGCTTAAAAAGCCATGATGAATGGACTACTAAAGATATGGTAAAGAGGAGTGACTCTTTGGTCGCTATTTTGCCAAATCAGCCTGCTGCCGGAAAAATAGAATATATAATAAACTTGTATGACTCTAACGGAAAAGAGTATAAATTACATGATGAGCCTGTTATTACTCGCTATAAAGGCGTAGTGCCTCTTGGTTGGCTCTTGGTACATATCTTCTTTATATTCTCAGCATTTCTTTTCTCCATGAGAACAGCTATGGAAGCTCTTTTTCACAGAGATAATATAATTAACCTCAGCATAATAACTATCATCATGCTTACCATTGGCGGTATGGTGATGGGGCCGATTATTCAGAAATATGCTTTTGATGCATACTGGACAGGCTGGCCTTTCGGACATGACCTGACAGATAACAAAACACTTGCCGGGCTTATTATGTGGATTATTGCATTGTGGCAAATGAGAAAACACCCTGACAGAAAATGGTGGGCTCTTATTGCTGCTGCCACTGTAGTTATAGTATTTTTAATTCCTCATAGTGTTATGGGCTCTGAAATTGACTTCACAAAAGATATGCCTAAATAAATAGTAGGTATTACAGATTTTATCGAGAAGTCGGAGCGTAATCATTTCACGCTCCGACTTCTCTTTTTAAAACCACTGAACCTACCCCATTCTTTTTTGTAGCGGTTCTCTAAAAGCATCAGTATACCTATTAGGTTCACAGCTCATTGAGTCTTTATCATTTACCCACTTATTGTCATTTGGCTACTTACGTATTTACTTGTGCACAAGGTCTTATTTAGAAATAATTACTTGTGTTGACTGTCTGAGATTACCCAGCTCTACAAGCAAAGTGTAAGTTCCGGACGCAACGTTAGTCGTTTGCAGATCAATAATGTTTTCACCTTTTCTGCCAAGTCCATCAAATACAGTTTTAACTAATGTGCCATTGCTACTATAAAGTGATGCAGTGCAATGAGCTTCTTTAGGTAATGTAAGAGTGATACTTCCATATGTAGTAATCGGGTTAGGATTTACTTTTATTAAATCGTTGCCTAAGTCTTTATCATTTACACTTACATCCACTTCTGCTTTACCGGATAGACGCCAAGCATAAAAATACTTATTTGTTTGAACAACTAAAGAATCATTGTCTAAGTCAGATTTTACCAAAGGAGAATAAACAATATCAAAATTGAAAGATTCGCCCGGCAATATTACTAAAGGTGTTTGAATATCGTCGCTAAATTTGAAAAGCGTTCCATCTTTTAAAGATATAGATTCTATCTCACAATTTATCTCGCCTGTGTTGTTTAGGATAAAGTTATGAGTTGCAGTCTCATTAGTATAGACAGTACCATAATCCAACTCAGTACTACTTGCTAATTCGAGTGACTCTTCACTTTTAATCGTATTACCAGATAGTATCCATTTATGAGTGATGTTGTCAGTTGTAATCGTAAGTGTGTCCGTCTCTTTTTCAGTCACACTAGTAGGCAAGTAATTGATTGTTAGAGCTATAGATTGATTTTGAGCTATAGAAGTTGGTAATTCTTCTGTTTGTATTTGGAATATTTCATTATTTGATAGTTTGATAGAGTGCAATGTAAAATCAACTTCACTGGTATTTTCAAAGGTGAGGACGTTAGCTTTCTTTGTATTGATTTCTACTGTTCCAAAGTCAACGCTTTCTTCGTTAGTTAAAGTCAGCAAATTAGGATAGTATTTTATATTGCCCAGAGCAATATTGCCGGTATAATCAGCGACATAAAAGTTAGCTTCTGCGAACTGATACTCATCTTCCACTTCTAACTTGACAATATAGTCATCATGACCGCCAAATTCCCAAGTAAAGTCAGTATAAGGATCTTTGAAGTTAGTAGAAGTAAGACCATACTCATCTTTTATTAGAGTCAGTGGTTCGAACCAAACTTTAGAATCTTTTTGATGTACTGTGCCTTTTTCTACTAATTCCGAATCATCTTGTTGTTCCTTTACATGGATTTCCCAAATCTTAGGGTTAGGAGAAACATTGTCATAAGAGATATCAGGGCAAGTGGTATCTATTTCGTCCATTGCTTTAGTCCCCATTGCAGCCGGCCATCCATAGGAGTCAACAGATTTATAGCCATAAATGTATGCACCAAATACTGCGTCTCCATTGCCTGATATTTTGTGAGCCCCTGGCTGAATAGTGAAACGAGCCCAGTACAAATCAGTTCCCGGTATGTTGTTTTTAGTAAATGAAGGAACTTTATCAATAATTTTTGTATTATCGAATGTTAAAGATTCTAAATTAGGCAGACTTTGATCCCCTGACAGATCTTTAGCTATTATATTAATATAATTTTCTCCAAAAGATTTGTTTGAGGGAGCTTGAACAATCGCGCGTGTTACATACTGCTCTTCGGCAGTTACTATCCACATAAAAGGATCATATATTGAATCGTCCCAACCGCCAGAGTAAGAGTATTGCATTAGAAGTATAGGTTTGTCTGCTTCAAAAATGGAAGTGCCGGTTATTGATGAATCTAATGCTGATGCATTTAACACCTCCGACATTTCTACAAATTCACCAGCCTGAGAAATTGTTCCGGTTTTTGAACCTAATTGCTGCTGAGTATCAAAGTCGAACCATTTGGCAGAGTATGTGGTATTGTCTTCCACGGCGACTATTCTAAACATATCACCTTTTTTGGAGTTATTTCTATCTAGTGCTATCGATGCGTATTTCTTGCTCAATGTATTAATTGGCGGCATCATCTCAGATAAATGATCTCTGCTGGAAGAAGTGAAAATTGGAAGAACTGTTCTCTGGTGGTAAGAAATCACACCAATTGGTTTATCTGCAGTGATTAGACTACCGGATAAGTCAAACTGACCACGAGTTAAGCCGTCCGCTGAAATTTGGTAAACTTCACCTTCGCCTACACTAAAGTTTACATGGTCGCCGATTGATTTATCTGAATCTCTGAGAGTCGCTATGTCTGAATTACCAATGCCTCTAAGAGTTACATCTACAAGAGTGTTGGCTTCTGATCCCAAGACTAAGAAACCACCTGCGAAAGTGTTTTGTTTGTTTTCATAATTGTCATAATACGAGCAATGCAGGTATTCTGTATCCCAGTTATCTACAGGAATTGCCATATAGCCATCAGATGAAAGATTTTTAGAATTTATCACATAAACGCTAACAGGGCTGCTTGCTTCGATAGTAATAGTTTTATTGGTTGCCATGTTAGGTTCGCGACATTCCGCAGATGTTTTCGTCAATCCTTTACCCTCATTTAATACAAGTACATCTCCTGCTTTAATAGATGTTGTACTTTTCGTACCTAAAACGTCTAACTCTAAATCGGTATCTGATGCCGTTGAAATATAGATTTCTATCGCAGAATCACTCCAACCATAGCTTGCCGTTTCATTCGGGGGAATGGCTACAATAAATTTCTTACCTTCTTGGAAATTGCCCATTTTAAATTGCTTTACTAAATTGGCTTTGATAGCTTTCTTAGTATCACTGCCACTTGATACTATCGGTATTATAGCTATGCATAAAATAAGTAAAATAAACTTTTTCATAATAAACTCTCTGTTTTGAATATATATGACTAATGTTATTTATAGTAACACATGAAGTACAAAATAGTTCCAATTATATACAAAAAGCTTAAAAATATATTGATTTAGCGTTAATAGTGTAGACATATTGACACTATTGTTTAGTGAGGAATAAACTTGACACTAAAAACAATGGAGCATTCCTTATCGGAATACTCCATTGTGTACGTATACCTTATAAGATATTTATTTAACTACTTTTTGATAATAACTATCGTTGTCAACATAAACTCACCTTGCTCAACTACAACATTGTAAGAGCCGGAAACTATATTTGTACTGTTTATATTAACTTCGTTAAGTCCATCGATTGCTTCGCCATTAAAGAGTGTTTTAACTAATCTTCCATTAATATCGTATAGTTTTACGCTAGTCATACCTGATTTAGGTAGCATAAATGACAAAGTAGATTCTGAATTGCCAACAGGGTTAGGTGCTAACGCGATTAACTCTTCTTTTGTATAATCATCTAAAATGCTGACTCCGTCATCTGCAGCACCTCTCAAAACCCACTTATAAGTAAGTTTAGAAGTAACAATAGTAAGAGTGTCTGTGTCTGACTTGCTGATTTCAGTAGGATAGTATCTAACTTTAAGATTGTGTGTTGCGTCCTGAGCTAATGTAGTTTGTATATCGCCAGAGAGAATCGAGAACTCTTCGTTAGAAGAAAGCGATATCGAAGAAATATCAATATTTTCACCGCAGTTATTAACAAACTCTAAAGTATGTGTTTTATCTGTATTATAAAGGATAGTCCCAAAAGATAGCTCATTAGAATTAATCAAAACCAGCTTTTCTGCACTATATTTGATACTGTCTATAGTCATATTTCCTACATAGTCATAAACGCAGAAATACGCTACTGCATCTTCTAATTTGTTATCTACTTCTAAGTAGAAAATATAATCGTCGTGTGGTCCGTATTTCCATGTTTCATCAGTATATGGCATTTTAAAGTTAGATGAGTTAAAGCCATATTTGTTAGTCAACAGCATCGCAGGCTCTTGCCATACTTTACTTGGCATTTGTATAAATCCATCTTCAATTTCTCCCTCTTTGTATTTTTCAGTTACTCTGTAAGCTAAAGTGCTGGCATCAGAGTTACTGACAAGCGATACTTGAGGTGGATAAGTGTCTTTATGAGAAAGATTTTTGGAGCTCATTGCAGCAGTCCATCCATAGCTGTCTACAGATGCAAAACCAAAAGTATATGCTCCAAATATTACTGTACCATCTCCACATAATTGATGTGAACCACTGGAAATTGCAAATTTGACCCAATACAAATCAGTTCCCGGTATTCGGTTTGAAGTGAAATCTGGTACTAACTCTGCAATGTTTTTATCATCGAAAGTCAAGGATTTTAATCCTGACATCTCTGAGTCGCCAGAGATGTCTTTTGCTATAATATGAAGATAATTCTCATCAAAAGTTTTATTTGCGGGAGCTTGCACTATAGTGTGTGTTACATATTGGTCAACAGGAGGCACTACCAACATAAAAGGATCAAAGGAAGAACCGTCCCATCCGGCAGAGTAAGCGTATTGCATTAGAAGGACAGGTTTGTCTGAGTCGAATACAGAAGTGCCGGTAATTGACTTGGTAGATGGGTCACTTGTTAGAACCTCTGACATTTCATGAAAATCTCCGGCATTATTTAAAATTCCAATTTTATTGCCTAACATTTGTTTTGAATCCAAATCATGCCAACTGACTGCATAGTTAGTATTGTCTTCCACAGCCACTATCCTAAATAAATCTCCCTTGTTCGAACCACCTCTTGGGAGCGATATAGATGCATATTTGGTACTTAGTGCTTGCACCGGTGGAATCATCTCACTTAAATGATCTCTACTGGAAGAAGTAAAAATTGGAAGAACTGTTCTCTGGTGATAGGATATTACACCTATAGGTTTAGTTGCAGTTATTTCTGTTCCTGTGAGGTCGAATTGCCCACGAGTTAGCCCATTTCCTTCTATCTGGTATACTTCTCCTGCATTTAACTTGAACGAGATAATATCGCCAATTGATTTAGAATCGTCTCCTTTTATAGTCGCTATATCCTCACTACCAATGCCTCGCAGTGCAACATTTACAAGAGTATTATCCTCGCTTGCTAATGTTAAAAATCCACCGGCAAAATTATTAGTACTACTCTCGTAGTTGTCATAATATGAGCAATGAACATATTTAGTTCCCCATTGGTCAATAGGAATTGCCATGTATCCCTCAGTAGTAGTGATTTTAGAGTTAACAACATACACTGATATAGCTTTATCAGCTTCTATTGTAACTGTCTTACGGGTTACTTGGTTATATTCACGACATTCTGCCTCAGTTTTAGCCAGCCCATCTTTTTCATTAACTACATAGACAGAATCTGCTTTAAGGAATGTTTCAGAATATTTACCCAAAACTAACATTTTAAGATTAACATCTTCTGCAGATGAAATATAAATTTCTAAAGAAGCATCCCCCCATCCAAATGAATTGGATTCGTTAGGAGGTATTGCAATTAAAAACTTTCTGCCCGTTTGATAATTACCGAGCTTAAATTCTTTAATCAAATCTTTTTTTATAGTGTTTTTCACTATATCATTTGATTGTACTAATCCGGGTAGCAATAAAGCGATAAAAATAAGTAGAATAAACTTTTTCATAAGTACCTCTAATTAAAATTGTAATCGTGTTTAGACTAATTAACAGATAAGAATGCAAAAAGTTTCAGTGAATATTTAAATATATGTATAAATTATAAATATATATTATCAAGCAAATATCAATAAAGCATAGTGACAGCACTTTTTATAGATATATGTTCT
This sequence comes from Chlorobiota bacterium, assembly GCA_041596515.1. Taxonomy (GTDB): domain Bacteria; phylum Bacteroidota; class Ignavibacteria; order Kapaibacteriales; family UBA2268; genus JBFHIJ01. The sequence goes on along the minus strand of JBFHIJ010000049.1, from coordinate 5,040 downwards.
TATTAGTAAACCCCGATATAGATATAAACTATATTATCTTTTTAATCTGAATATGCAGCTTTTACTTGGTCACATTCCTGATAGCATCAACAAAATCATTAGATGTAGAGAGATTAAGACACTGCAGAATAGATTTCTAAATTTGCTATGTGTGACTCAAAGCATCGCATCTCTAAATAAAACATACAACATATTGTCAATGCCTTCTTTTACCTTTAACCCAAAAATGTCATTTTAAAAAATAATAACAGCTCTAAAGTCAGTAAATGGTAAGGGGGTGAAACCCATTGTTCAATAGCCAATTACGTAATATTTTCTTACAGAGGAAGTATGTATGCTCCTTGGTTCTACGGTCATTTACAGCACTATGATGACATCTAATGACAAATCCGGGATTAACTTAAGGTGGTAAGTATTTGTATATCTGAGTATATATATATTAGGAATCAGAATTTATTAAAAAAAATACCGCAGTAAGTTTGGATAAGCTTACTGCGGTATGTTATATAAATGATTATTATCTTTATTTGTTGAGACGAAAAAAGAATACCAAATAAGTAATTTATTTAGTCTTCGATTTTGCTTTATTATGATGCCCCCAAACAGACACATTAAAATAAGGCTGCTCTTGATTATCTGTTTTTATTTTGAGAGTAGTTGTTAGCCTATCATCATTTGGAGGAGTAAAAGTAGCTTCTACTTTGATTTTACCTTTAGGTGGAATTACCATTCCTTTGTCTACGTTTACTTTCAAATTTTCAACTTCTCTTGAGAACTTCACTTCAGTAATTTTTATTGGTTTGTCAGTGGTGTTAGAAATGGTTGTATGGGTAACTGCTAACTGGCCAACCTCTAAACTTCTGAAATTCAAAAATTTTGGATTAGCTAAAAGCGGTTGTTTTACGTAACATTTTAAGTAAAATCTAGCACTTTCTTGCTTAGGGTCGTTGGACTGTACTTTAATAGTTTTTGTCACACTTCCCTGATAAGTTTTCATATTGAGTTGTATGTTCATTTCTGAAGTTTCGTTAGGCTTCAAAGTGTCTTTGCTTATTGGAGCTATAGTACATCCGCAAGTAGGTTTTACTTTGCTAATAATAAGTACTTGATCACCTGAATTTTTTAATATAACTTTGGCTTTGAGAGGATTATCTTTTGGGGAGACTTCACCCCAGTCATAAGTATCGCCACCAATAAATTCTAATTTGGGTTGAGCCATTGCCGCCATTGCAGTGCAAAATATCAGAACAACACTCCACGTAAAAAACCTTTTCATCTTATATCCCCGAAATTTATTAGACTATAGTTTGTGCAAACATATTAAATATATGCATCAATAAAAAGAATTAATCTCTGCTAAAAAATTATTAAACTACTTATCCGTAATATTGTTTATACTATTAATATATACAGATATTTTAGCAAAAAGTTTCAATAAATTTGGTGAGACATGAGTATAATAGATTTCAACGAAATGCAACTGCAAATCCGCGACATGGCGAGAAAGTTTGCAAAAGAATATATAGCTCCGTCTGCAATTGAAAGAGATATAAATTCTGAATTCCCTTACGAAATAATAAAGAAGATGGGTGAACTTGGCTTCATGGGCATGATGGTGTCACCTGACTGGGGTGGCAGCGGTATGGATTATATCAGCTATAGCCTTGCGATGGAGGAGTTCTCAAAAGTAGACTCGTCTATTGGAATTATCACTTCAGTACAGAACTCCCTAGTTTGCTGGATCATTGAAAAATATGGCACTGATCAGCAAAAAGAAAAATACCTCAGACCTTTAGCAGAGGGTAAGCATCTGGGCTCTTATTGCCTAAGTGAGCCAAATGCAGGCTCGGATGCCCGAGGCTTGCAGACAAGTGCAAAGTTAGAAGGGGATTCATGGATTTTGAATGGCAGTAAAATTTGGGTATCCAGCGGTCAAAATGCAGACACTTACATCGTCTTTGCACAAACAAATCCTGAACTGCAGCATAAAGGAATTGCCAGTTTCATAATTGAAAAAGGCACGCCGGGATTTGAAATAGGTAAAAAAGAAGATAAAATGGGTATGCGTTCCAGCGATACCGTAGCGATAAGCCTGCTTGATGTAAAAATTCCTAAAGAAAACATCATAGGAGCCGTAGGTGATGGATTTTATATCGCAATGAAAGGACTCAATGGCGGAAGAATTGGCATCGCTTCGCAAGCTCTGGGTATTGCTCAGGGAGCTTATGAAGCATCCGCTAAATATGCAATCGAGAGAAAAACTATGGGAGTTCCAATAATAGAACACCAATTAATACAACAAAAATTAGCTCAGATGGCAATGAAAATAGATGCCGCTCGATTATTAGTTCATAAAGCTGCATATTTGATGGATAAAGGCGAGATACCTATAAAAGAATCTTCGGAAGCAAAGCTATTCGCCTCGACTACTGCCATGGAAGTTACTCGCGAAGCTATACAAATACATGGCGGAAACGGTTATACCCGAGAATACCAAGTAGAAAGAATGCACAGAGATGCAAAAGTTACAGAGATATACGAAGGTACTTCAGAAATACAACATATAGTAATCGCCAGAGAAGTGATGAAAGAATTTGCTTACAAATAAAATATTATATAAAACTAATATAATCTTACAAGTCACATATATAAGGTATGTGGCTTTTTTTTTGTAATTATTTGAACTTTTATGTTATTACTGTATAGATAAAATTAAATGTCTTTTTATTTAATGGATCCTTTTTCGTATTTTTGAATTCTTTAATCATATTTGAACTCTTATGAAACATTTATACTTATTATTTTTATATTTACTTTTAATACTCACTCCTTCATTTGGACAAGATTCAAAGAATGGGGCGAATAATATTACCCATAGTAATTTCGAAGATAAATTATATAAAATTGAGAGTACGTTAGAGATAGACCCACCTTTAGGAAATAAGTTGGCTAAAGATTTCTTTATAAAAGCTACTAAAACTGAAGATTCATTACTAATCCCAATGGGATATTATATATTAGCAAGGGCTGAATATTATTTTGGTAATTTTCAACTAGCATACCATAATTCAACACTTTCCTTACCGGTAGCATCTATGGATATAGATGACCAACTAAAAGTAAATATAATATCTAATCATTCTTCAATCTTAATGTCACTCAATGAGTATGATGCAGCTTTAAAGATAAACCATACATATCTTTCAACACTATCGGACAAAGACAAGTTATTCAGAATGCAGTTTTTGACGACTTTAGGAACTATTTATTCTTATCAGAATAAATTAGACATTGCTATTCTCAATTGGAAACAAGCACTAAGAATCGCTGACTCTATAGATAATAAATCTTATATTACCCATCTTTGTAATAATATTGCTTCTAATTATATACAGCTCTCTGTGCAGGATTCATCACTTGTATATTTAGCGAAAGCTTCAGATAATTTGGAAAGTTCAGAGCAATATATTATAGCTTCTTATCTTCATTATACAAAAGCAGAATATCATTACAAATTCAATAACTTCCAACTTGCATTGGCTGAAGTTTCAAAGAGCATTAGTCTACAAAAAGGGATAAATGATCTTTTCACTGCGGATGCTTACGAACTTAAAAGTACTATTTTAAGAGCCATGGGAGATTATAAAAACTCAGACTTAGCGATGCAGCAATATATCAGTATCTATAAAACACATCACGACAATGAAATAAACATTAAAGAACGAAAAAATCAACTCTCTTTCGAATTAAATAAATCTCGTACTGATATTGATATTCTACATAAACAGCTACATTTTCAAAGAAGGACATTCTATTTTATTTCTATTTTTGGGATTTTAATGTCTATTGCTCTTGCCATTTCTTTGATATTAAATAGAAGAAGAACTAAAAGAATTAAAGAATATACTGATATTACTAAATCACAACAATTAGAGCTGAAAGAAATCAATAGAGAGATGGAAGAGTCACGCGGTAAAATTATTCATGACGCTAATAAGCTAATGCACTTGAACCAAAAACTTCTTGATTCAGAAGAAAAGCTTCAACAACTAAATGTAACAAAGGACAAGTTTTTCTCTATTATTGCACATGATTTAAAAAACCCTTTTGCTTCTATGAAAAACTTATCGGATATGCTCCATGATAACTACTCTATGCTGGACGAAGATGACAAGCAGGAGTTAATCGCTTCTATGAAAATTACTGCCCAGAGGATATTTGATCTTCTGGAAAATCTTCTTACTTGGTCCAGATCTCAAAGAGGGTCTATTCAGTTCAATCCTGACATAGTTACTCCTCTCTTTGTAGTCCAAAATAATTTTGATTTGCTTGCTGAAAATGCGACTAATAAATCTATTCAACTAATAAATGAAATACCTGAAGGAATGGAATTAGTAGCGGATTCTAATCTACTTAGCACTATAATAAGAAATCTTACTTCCAATGCTATTAAATTTACTCCTAATGGCGGTTCGATATATGTAGGTGCTGAAGATAAAGGTGACTTTACTGAATTCTATGTCAAAGATACAGGCGTTGGCATGAGCCCTGAGGACATTCAAAAGCTTTTCCGCATAGATATTTCACACACGACAATAGGAACAGGTCAGGAGAAAGGTACCGGCTTAGGCCTTATTTTATGTAAGGAATTTGTAGAAAAGCATGGTGGTAGGATTTGGGTCGAAAGCGAATTGGCAAAAGGAACTACTTTTAAGTTTACAATCGAAAAAATGTCTTTAGAAAATGCTTAATGTGCATATTTTTCTTGCACAAAAACTTAAAATATCATATATTTGCACTCTCTTTGATTGGATAAGGGGCGAGTAGCTCAGTTGGTCTAGAGCACCTGCCTTACAAGCAGGGGGTCGGGAGTTCGACTCTCTCCTCGCCCACCCTTTGAAAATCTAAAAATGCCGTGCTTTTCTTATTAGAAAAGTTTGCGGGCGAGTAGCTCAGTTGGTCTAGAGCACCTGCCTTACAAGCAGGGGGTCGGGAGTTCGACTCTCTCCTCGCCCACATATTTAAAAATCTCAAGATGCC